>NZ_JAAAJC010000001.1:361215-961215 GCF_009900715.1 Halococcus salsus | reverse complement strand
CGGGATGGCGGTCGGCCACGACGGCCTGGTCCGCTGTACGAACGCCGACTGCAACGACGAGCTCCAGGAAGGCAGCGCGATCGGCGCGGTCGTCTACCGCCACTCCGACGACGGCCAGTGGACGGTCGGACGTCTCTACGGCGGCCCGTGCCGCCCGGAACGCGTTCGTTACCCGATGGTCGGGACGGAAACACACGTCATTCACGCCCGACTCGGGATGCTCTCGGACGTCGTCGAGCAGGACCACCAGCTCACGATCGTCGCGCCCGAGGTCGTGGCCTCGTCGTCACCGCGCCAAGGCCGCGAACGCGCGAATCATCGCAGCTACGCGGGTCCCTGAGTTCTGCTTTCACATCAGTTCCCAATAAGGTCACTATCTCGAACGAAAACTGCTGAGAAGATGACCGCCACACTCCGTTATTTGATTTGCTGGTAGTTCCTGTAAGCGCTGAAGTCACCTCTTCCGGAGTGCGTGAATGATTCGATCTCGCCATCGTAGGTGAACCGGTCGAGCCCAACTCCTTGAAGAGTACCGGAGAACGTGTTTCCGTCGACGCTATCTGGACTCCCATCGGAACTTGTCACCTCTCGAATATTGCCATCGATTTCGACCTCGTATTCGACGTACCCATCATTAGCGACGATGGTAAGGGCATAATCGGGACGCTGTCCGACGTGAGCGGCTTTCCCATCGATGGTAGCTCGGATAGCTCCAGCTTGATCGAATTCGAAGGCTACCAGATCTCCGCTGTACGTATAGGCATCCTTGCCGATGCTAACTTCCCCTTCCCCGCCGTAGGAATTGGTCCGGTCTCTGGAGTTTCTGCTCGCTCCGTAGGCCTCGCTCTGCTGGATCAGTCCATAGGCTGAGAACGAATACGTCGTGGACGGACCGGTCCCTTCGATGAGGAGCGTGTGGTCGGCCCGATTTCCAACGTAGGCTGATTCACCGTCGAGCTTCACACTGATGTCGTTCGATTCATCGAAGTTGAACGAGTAGAGCGGGCCAGTGAACGTGTAGGCGTCTTTCCCGTTGCTGACCTCGCCGTGGGCGCTCTGCATGACGACGTTGTCGTTATCCTGGATCGTCGCGCCTTCCGCCGTGACCTGCTCGAGATCGCCACCGACAGTGAACGAGTAGTTGGTTGAGTAACCAGTGCCTTCGATAGTGAGCAGATGCTGGTCCGGAGCCGCTGCAGCACTCCCAAGACTTCCGAGCGCTCCGATGCCCGCCACCCCGGCCGCACCAGTTGCTAAGAATCGACGTCGGGTGACATCGACGGTCTGTGAATTTTCCGACTTGCGGAAGGGGTTAGTGGATCTCATATTCAGTAAGGAATCTTAGTGGTTTTGTAATAAGTCTTGTGTGGGTGACATGTGATAAGCTTTGTGTGAGAATCTGGCCTACCAGCTGCCGGCCGAGGGAACGGTATTACCACTGACGAACGGTGTTCTCGGAGAGCAAGCCGCGGAACGCTCAAATGAGGAACAGCACGTCAGAGGGTGGCATGGCAGCCGTCGCCTGCGACGTCTGTGGGGTGTGGGTGGAGTTCGACGCCGAAGACCACCCGAACGAGATCCCCTGTACCCACTGCTACAATCGGATACAGGTTGAGTAGGCCAAAATGTGTGAGTCACCGAAGCGATGCGAGCCCCGAAACTAGCTCAGTAGAGCTTCTCGTAGTTGGAGTAAGCCTCGAGCTCGTCGGGGTCGTTAGTAGTGAACGACTCGATTTCCCCATCGTAGGTGAACTTGTCGGCTGCCCCTCCCCAGACCCAACCGGAGATCGTCCTCTCACTAATAGACTGTCTCTGGCCGCTTTGCCCTTCGTAGAGCACTTCTCGAATCGAGCCGCTGACTGTAACCTCGTACTCCGCATCCCAGTATTCTCGTTCGGAGAAGAGAATCATCGCCTGGTCCGGGAGTTGGCCGACGTGAGCAGATTTTCCGTCGATGGTAACCTCGATAGCACCCCCTTCGAACTCGAATGCCTGTAGCTCTCCATTGAACGTATAGGCGTCCTTGCCGATGCTGACCTCTCCCTCTGCCCCATAGATGTTAAACCGGTCCCTGGAGTTCTTACTCGCCCCGTACGCGTCGCTCTTTCCGATGATTTGATCGGCTCCAAACGAGTACGTCGTGGATGGACCCGTCCCTTCGATGAGGAGCGTGTGATCGGGTCGGTCCCCGACATAGGCAGGTTCGCCATCGAGGTCCACGTCGATTTCACCTGACTGGTCGAAGTCGAACGAGTAGAGCGGCCCGGTGAACGTGTAGGCGTCCTTCCCGTTGCTGACCTCACCGTGGGCGCTCTGCCTCACGATGTTATCGTTGTCCTGGATCGTCGCGCCTTCCGCCGTGACCTGCTCGAGATCGCCGCCGACAGTGAACGAGTAGGTAGTGGATGAGCCAGTACCTTGGATGGTGAGCAGGTGCTTCTCCGAAGCGGCCGCGGCACTCCCGAGACTGCCAAGCGCGCCGACGCCCGCCACCCCGGCCGCACCAGCTGCTAGGAACCGACGTCGCGTGACGTCGACGGTCTGAGAATTTTCCGACTCGCGGAAGGGGTTAGTGGATGTCATATCCACTAACGAATCTTACCGATTTTGTAATAAGTCTTGTGTGGGTGACATGTGATAAGCTTTGTGTGAGAACCAGGCTTATCCGCTGGCAGTTAAGGATACAGCGTCGCTACTGACGGGCGACCCTCGCCAGAGAATTGAAAGCGATCAGGCCGTCTGCGCGAGTGGTTTCACGGGCCCGTCACCAACCACTCGGCTCCTTCTGAGGAGCTATCTACTTGGATCCAAGAAATACACTTATGAGAGAGGTGCGCGGAAACTAAAACCAGAATATGGACTTGAGATCTCAGGTAGGATACGCGGTAAAGGGTGCCCGCGATCCCAAGAAAGCAATTCGACACATAACGGGCAAACGTCCTTTCTTGCGGTCCACCGCAGTCAACCTTTCTTCGAGAGGTCTACTCGGAACGAACGTTTTCTCCCGTGACTGGGATCTTCTGATCGTAATGGATGCGTGCCGTGTAGACGCACTCCGGATGGTCGCCGATGAATACTCATTTGTCAACGATGTAGACCGAATGTGCTCGGTAGGAGGTTCCACTCCTGAGTGGGTTGCCTCCACCTTCCGCGAACCCTATCTCGAGAAGATACGCGATACCGCGTACGTGACCGCGAACGCCTATGCAGATTTCATCTTCGAGTATGGGATGGATAAGAGCCGCTGGACGGCGACGAACGGTCCCGAAGATCACCTTTTTGCTGGCGATTGGAGCGACACACTCCGCAAACATGACTTGGGATATTACGAACGCGCCCATCGGTACGAACCGCAAGAGGGCGATGGCCTCCCACGCCACGTGAACGGCTCAACACCACCAGGATATGTTACGGACCGCGGCATCTCGGTCGGCAGAAACACCGACTGCGACCGTATGATTCTCCACTACATCCAGCCGCACGTTGGATGGGTCGCAAAAACGCTCGAGGAGGGTCGTGATCAATACCTCTACGAGAGCGATGCGTCGGCCTATCTGATGCAGGGCGGCTCCCGCGAGGTCGCGTTCGGGGCCTACCTTGACGAGCTCCGATACGTTCTGGACAGCATCGAAGTTCTCCTCGATAATATCGACGCCGAGAAAGTGGCAATCACGGCGGATCACGGTGAAGCGTTCGGCGAGTATCTCCGTTATGATCATCACGTTGGGTCACTGGACCCACAGGTCCGATTCGTGCCGTGGGCCGAAACTACTGCTACGGACTCAAGGAACTATGAGCCGCGATTCGCATCCGCCGACGAAGCCACTTCGGAAGAAGGCATGGCCGAACAGCTCGCCGCGCTCGGGTACGTCGACGAATAAGCCTGGCCTAGACTACAGCACCCGTCCCGTCTGCGGGCGCGTGACTATGCCGTCTGCGCGAGTGGTTTCACGGGCCCCATCTCCAGCCGTTCGGCTCCCTCGACACCCATCCGGTTGTAGCCTGCCTGGGAGTAGTGCAGCTCGCTTAGACTCGAATTGGGGTTCATCAACCCCTGGCTCGGGAAGTCTTTCTATCTCTCCGAGATCATCGACACCATCGGGTACTCCGGATCAGCAGCGAGGTCGCCCTGCGCGTCGTGAATGGCCTGCCAGTCCGAGGTGTCACCGCTCCGAGGTTAGCCGGTCTGGAAGACGCTGAATCTCATCCCGGCGCGAACGGTTAGGGTACGCGTCCGACGACCGCCATCAGGCGACCCCCGTTCGAGCGCTCTCAGAACAGTGGGATAGCCTCCGATCTGGTGGGCGACGTACTGGGACGCTCGTATCTGACCTCTGCTCGTTTCTCCTCAACTTCCGGCAGCAGTTCTCGAACTGACTTACGCCGATTCCCCAGCCGTCTCGTTTCGTCCGCCCCACTTCGACCGCATGACGGCCGTGAAGCCGAGGAAAACGACCAACAGAAATCCGGGAACGAGTCCGACGGACCAAGTGAACAGCAGTCCGAGCGCCCCCAGCACGATCAAAACGCCGTTCAGACGAGTATAGATCCCTTCGAGAGACTTCGTGGCTGGGTAGCTCACGAGGGTCAGAAACGAAACGATACCGAGCGCTTCCGGTAGGAGACTAATCGTCGAGACCCGCGCGTAGTTGCAGCCATCGTAGTAGCCGATACTGTCTATCCCGACCGACGTGATTCGATAATCGAACCCCAACAAACTCATGACCTGCCGACTGGGGGCCGGATACATACACGCCATCTGTGTCATCTGACCACGCACGGCGTAGACGCCGATGACGATGAGTGCGACACTTCCAGCAAGGAGGTAGGTGAACGTTTTCGGCGAGCGAATCGCGACCACTTCTCACACTACAGCCATAACGTACAAAATACTGTTTCGTTTCTGTTCCGTCGGTCCGGTCGTCGAACGGGGGACGTAGCGGCGGTCAGTTTCTACGCGTTCTCGAGCGCGCCCTTCGAATCCCAGATAGAGGTCATGAGGTCGGCGAACACCGATGCCCGGAGCGGATGTCCGTCGGTGTCGGTCGCGTCCGCATCGACCGCCGCGAGCTCCGCGACGAACGCCTCGTTGTAGTCCATCCCCTCGATCGTCTCTCGCACGTCGAAGGTGAGCCGCCCCTCCGAATCGGTGTCGAGCCAGTCCATCGTCCGCTGGCGCTCGTCGTACTCGATGGTGTACGTCTCGCCACCCATTATGGAACAAATTTCGTCCATTGGACCGACTTCGAGCCAGTCGTCGTCGGTCTCGACGTACAACACCCCGTCGCGGACGTCGGTCGCGTATCGTTTCATGAGCTTCCTTCGGCGTGGGAGGATTAAATCATCCCCCGAAACCACCCTCACTCCTCCGTCGCGATCCGCGAGCGGAACTCCGGTCGACCACCGACCTCGGGGTGGGTACGGAACAGCGCGCCCGCGAGGTCGCCGTACTCCTCGATGCCCTCACCGCGGGCCGAGGTGATGTAGAGGTCCTCGTACTCCGGGCCGCCGAACGCCACGCTCGACGGGCGCTCGGCGGGCACCTCGATCGTTCGTACGAGCTCGCCGTCCGGGGCGTAGCGTTCGACCCGGGCCCCGTTCCACCGGGCCACCCAAACGAACCCCTCGCTGTCCACCGTCAGCCCGTCGGATATCGCGGGGCCGTCGAGGTCGAGGAACGTCGTTCGGTTCGCCAGCAGCCCGCTCGACGCGTCGTAGTCGTAGCGATAGACGCGGTACTCCTCGGAGACCGAGAAGTACATCCCGGTCCGGTCGGGGGTGAAGTCCATCCCGTTCGGGATATCGAGGTCGTCCTCGACCAGCGTGTAGCTCCCGTCGGGGTCGAAGCGGTAGAGCCGACCCAGCCGGTCTTCGGTCGGCATCGTGCCCGCGAAGACACGGCCCTCCGGGTCGGCCACGACGTCGTTGAACCGGGTGTCGCGTTCGTCGGGGATCTCCTCGACGACCGTTCGCGTCTCGCCGTCCGCCCAGCGCGTCACCGTCCCCTGATCCCGAAACAGGAGCAACGCGCCGTCGGCCTCGAACGTGAACCCGCCGATGGGACGCCCCTCGTAACACTGCTCGTGGGTGTCGGTGGCGGGGTCGTAGCGGTAGAGCTTCCCTTCCGGGATGTCGACCCAGTAGAGGCGCTGTTCGTCGGGGTGCCAGAGCGGGCCCTCGCCCGTGACCGAACCGTACGCCGCGATGACCTCGATGTTCGAGTCCTCGTCGTTCGCCTCGGGTTCCGGGTCGTGCTCCGCCATGGCTGGCAGTCAGCGGGTCGGCCGAAGAACGTTCGGGTTCGAGACGGTGGCTTGGACGGCGGTACGTCGGTCGCCGACGACTCAGAACCGACCCAGGACCTCGGCACCGTGGCTGGCCGACGCCATGGCGTCGTCGGGGTCGTCGTGCTCGTAGATCGCCCACTCTATCCCGTGGTCGGTGGCGGCCTCCAGAGAGCCGGTAACGTCGAGGACGCCCTCGCCCACCTCGGTCGGCGACCCCGTCTCGTCGGCGTCCGAGATGTGGACGAGCGACACGCGGTCGTCGAGGCGATCGAGCAGCGAGACGGGGTCGACACCGCCAACGGTGACCCAGCCACAGTCGAGCTCGAACCCGACGGGGTCGGTGGTGGCGGCCGCGAGCCGGTCGAAGGCCGTCTCACCGTCGACTTCCACGAACTCGTGGTCGTGGTTGTGATAGGAGAACGCCATCCCGTGGTCCGCGACCGTCTCGGCGACCGACTGGAGCCGGTCGGCGGTCGTCTCGATGGCCTCGACCGTCTCGAACGCGTCCGGGCCGAGCCACGGAACGACGAGGTGCTCACACCCGAGCGAGCGGTAGAACTCGATGGTCTCGTCGGGGTCGGCTTCGAGCCGTTCGATGTCGACGTGCGCGGCGACGGATTCGAGCCCCGTTTCGTCGAGCGTCTCCCGGACCTGGTCGCCGTCGGCGTCCGTGACCCGACCGGCGAACTCCACGCCCGCGAAACCGGCCTCTCGGACCTGTTCGAGGAGTTCCGGGAGCGGCTGCTCGACGTCGCGAAGGGTGTACAACTGGATGGCGGCGCGAACCATACGCCCCTCCAACCCCGCCGGGGCAAAACGGTTTCCGCTCGGTGTTCGATCCCCGTACCGTCCGACGTTGGAGCCGTCACGCCCTTCGACGGTGGTTCTCGACCGCTCGAACGATCCACCGTCGACCGAGCGACGTCGGTGCGTTCACACGTCGAACGGCGGCTCGTCGTCCCCTCTGAGGATCTCCTGGCCGCACCGTTCGCACCGATAGACGACGTAGTTGCCGTCGACCGTCGAGGTCGTGTACCTATCGTGACCAAACCATCGACAACGGACGTCCACTCTCGGTTCTACAGAGACCCTCCCGACCGTCCGGTATAAGTTTTCCCGTCGATATGAAGATATTTCGATGGGTATCGGTAGCCACCCCGACCTCGAAGCCAACGGTGGAGTAGCGCCACACCCGGAAGGTCTTCAGTAGATTCGAGTGTGGATTCGCCTTCACTCGTTCTTCGGCGGCGCGCCGACGCCGGGAGTGGCCCAGTCGGGGGCGTCGAGCTGGCCCTTGCCCCTGTGGATCGAGCGGTAGAGTCGGCCGATGAGCCGATAGGGGAGCCAGTCGTCGACGCGGGGTTCGACCCGGCCATCGCGGATCGCGCGCACGACGTTCTCGGGGGTCGGCTCCTCGACGTCGACCGCGGTGTAAGCCCGACCGACCTCGACGGGGTAGTGGGCGTCACTGCCCCCGGTCATCGGGAGGTCGTGGTCGGCGGCGAGGCGTTCGACCCACTCGCGGGTGCGGGGATGCTTGCCGTTGACCTCGATGGCGTCGAAGTCGGCGTCGACCTCGCGGACGGTCGAGTTCCGGTAGGGGTGGGCGATGATCGCAGCACAGCCCCGGTCGTGGGCCAACTCAACGGTCTCGCTCGGGGTGAGTTCGCCCGGTTTGCTCTCGGCGGGCGGGTCGGGCCCCACCACGAGCACGTGGCCGCGACTGGTCGAGACCTCGATACCGGGGATCACCGCCACGCCGGCGACCTCGTTCTCGAACCGTCGGCAGTAGTCGTGGTTGGTCGTCGCGACGCCGTCGAGCCCACGAGCGCGCGCGGTCCCCGCCAGCAGACGAACCCCGATCGGGTCGTAGGCGTCGCCGACGCGGCGACGGCCGTGGAAGAAGCGGGTGTGGGCGTGGAGGTCGATCCGGTACACGTCGGTGAAGCGTCCCGGCAGGCCTTTGCTGTTCCGCTGAGAACCCGGGTCATGACCCCTCACGTCCGCCCGAACGCGGTCCGGACCGACGGCGGCGGCTCCCGGGTGCTCGTCTACAACCCGGTCAGCGGGAACGGGAGCCACACAGACGAGGTCTACGACCTCGCCGAGGAGTACGACGTGACGGTTCGGGAGACGAACGAGGGCGGCGACGCCGTCGATCTCGCTCGCGAGACCGACGCCGACCTCGTGGCGGCCGGCGGGGGCGACGGCACCCTCCACGAGGTGGTTCGAGGGCTCTACGAGGCGGACACCCTGGACACGACGACCGTCGCCGTGATCCCCACCGGCACGGGAAACAACTTCGCGGGGAACGTCGGGATCGAGACCATCGCGGACGGCTTCGAGACCCTCGACGGGGGCGAACGACGCGCGATCGACCTCGGGGTGGCGAACGGCCACCCGTTCGTCAACTCCGCGATCGCGGGGCTGACCGCCGATGCGAGCTCCGAGACCTCCGCCGACCAAAAGGACTCGCTGGGCGTGCTGGCCTACGTCGTCAACACCATCCGAACCGCCGCGGACTTCGAGGGACTCGACCTCTCGATCGAGACGCCCGACGACGAGGCCGCCTGGACCGGGAAGGCGGCGTTCGTGCTCGTCGGCAACGGCCGGCGGTTCCCGGTCGAGGGGCGGACGCAGGCGAACATGGAGGACGGTCGGTTCGAGGTCACGGTCATCGAGGATCGTCCGACGGGCAAGCTCGTCGGGGAGGCCACCCTCCGGCGGCTGCTCGGGAGTGACACGGGGAACATCACGCGGCTCGAAGCCCCGGAACTCGCGGTGTCCGTGAACGGAGGCGAACCCGGCACCTTCAGCCTCGACGGCGAGATGCTCTCGGCGCGCGAGCTCGACCTCGAAACCCACGCCAACGCGGTCACGCTGTGCGTCGGCGAGGCGTACGACCCCACCCCGCCCGCCGTGGACTAACCGGTGCCACCTCGAACGACCGACGGACGGCAGTCGAAGCCGCTTTGAGGGCGCTCGCCGAGGGTGGAGCATGAGCACGCCCGCCGCAGGCGACGACGCCGACCCACCCGCCGCGACCGACGGGGAGACCCACCCGAACGCCGCCCAGGACGTGATCGCGGTGGACGAGAACGACGAGCCGAGCGAACTCGTCAACCGCCTCGACGCCCACACCGGCGACGGGGTTCGCCACCGAGCCTTCACCGCCCTGCTGTTCGATGGATCGGGCAACCTCCTGCTCGCCCAGCGCAGCCCCGAGAAACGCCTCTGGGACACCTGCTGGGACGGCACCGTGGCCTCCCATCCCCGCGAGGGTGAAACCCAGGTCGAGGCGACCCGCAAACGCCTCGAAGAGGAACTCGGCGTCACACCCGACCAGTACGACGACCTTCGGACGACGGACCGCTTCGAGTACAAACGCTACTACTTCGACGAGGGCATCGAGTGGGAGGTCTGTACTGTGCTGAAAGCCACCCTCACGGACACCTCGCTCGCGCCGGACGAGGAGGAGGTCGGGGGCCTGCTTTGGGTTCCCTACGAACACCTCCACGAGAACCCACGCTGGTACCGGCAGTTGGATCTGTGTCCGTGGTTCGAGATTGCGATGCGACGCGACTTTTAGAGCTGTGTGACAGCCGCTAAGCGAGGGACTCTGTCGTCATTGAACCAGTGGGCAACCGAAAACCAACCACGCACTGAGTCGGGGTGTGTGGCTGTTACTTCCACAAACCGCGCAGCGTTATGAGTTCGGCCATCGTCGAGAAGGCTCTCGGGCCTTTCGCTCCGCCCTGCCCCTGCTCCGAGAGTTCTGCGCGCCGCCGCTTTCGGTGCTCGTCTTCCTGTCGCTCGTTTCCACTCATATCTACAGGAACGGTAACCACTGTAATAAGCTTACTTCCCATACCCGCTCCAAGAGACCGAGCACGAAACAGAGGATCCCGAGGGCGAACAGCGACTCACCCACGCTGAGAACTGCCCCGTTGAGTGCGATGGCGTCGCCAGTCTGGTCTATCCAGACGGAATACGCTTCCAGCAGTTCTTTTCGATAGTGCTGCCTCGATGGTTCGTCGTTCAGGATGTTCGTTTCGAGATACTCCGAGCCGGGGCCCAGTTTCGGCTCGGATGCGAAGTAGGAGATGACCAAGACGACCAGTGAAAGCACGGCCAAGAGAACACCAGCGGACATGAGTCCGTTCAACAGGTTCGGGAGGGCAGCGGCGGACTGTGAGCTAACGATCCCGGCGACGATCGAGAGGGAGACCGTGATTATTCTCGCGGTCCGCATCGACTTGTCATCGATGTCGTCGTTCAGATCGATCTGGTGGTCGAGTACCGTTCGAGCTTCGGTACAAGCGTCATCGAGAACGGTCGGATCGGTCGTCCGCCCCTCGATTTCCCTGCGAACTACGAATCGATCCCCGTTCGTCGGGTCTCTCAACGTGAGGGTGAGACCGATGTTCGACCGCAAGAAATCGACAAGCCGACGAGACAGACGAGCGAGACCGGTCATCGGATTACCCCCGAACACACGGGGGCGTGTGCCCCTCATCGTTTAAACTATCTCGCCCGGTTCGGTGGACGATGTTCACGACGACCGAAACGGAGCGAATACCTCGGCCCGGAGTTCTAGCTATCCGGGCTGTAGTTCGGCGCTTCGTCGGTGATCACCACGTCGTGGGCGTGGCCCTCAGTCTGGCCCGCAGACGAAACCCGAACGAACTCCGCGCGCTCTTTGAACGTGGGGATGGTGTCCGCTCCCACGTAGCCCATCCCGCTCTGCATTCCTCCCACCAATTGGAAGAGTTCGCTCTCGACGCTGCCCTTGTAGGGCGTCGCGGCCTCGACACCCTCGGGGATGAAGTCCTCGTCCTCCTGGACGTCCTTCATATAGCGGTTGCCGTCGTCGCCCGACTGCATCGCGCCGACCGACCCCATCCCACGGTACTGCTTGTAGCGCTTGCCGTTCATCGTCACCACGCGGCCCGGTGCCTCGTCGGTTCCGGCGAAGTACGACCCGAGCATCACCGCGTCCGCGCCCGCCGCGATGGCCTTGATGGCGTCGCCCGAGTAGCGGATCCCGCCGTCGGCGATGACGGGAATATCGTGCTCGCTAGCGACGTCCGCGACCTGCGCGACGGCGGTGATCTGGGGCATTCCCGACCCGGTGACGACCCGCGTCGTACAGATCGACCCCGGGCCGATGCCGACCTTGATCCCGTCGGCGAAGTCCACGAGTTCCGCGGCGGCCTCGCGGGTCCCGACGTTGCCGACCACCACGTCGGCCTCAACGCCCGACGCGAGCTCGCGCGCCGAGTCGATGACGTTGCGGTTGTGGGCGTGCGCGCAGTCGATGAAGAGGACGTCGGCACCCGCCTCGTCGACCGCCGCCGCGCGGTCGGTCTCGAACGGTCCGACGGCGACCCCGACCCGGAGTCGGCCCCGCTCGTCGCGGGCGGCCGAGTCGTACTCCCGGCGCTGGAGGATCCCCTGCATCGTCACCAGCCCGCTCAGTCGGTTCTCCTCGTCGACCACCGGCACGCGCTCGATTTTGTGCTCGTACATGAGTTCGAGCGCCTCGCGTGCGTCGACGTTCGCGGGGGCCGTGATCACCTCGTCGGTCATCGCCTCGCGGACCTCGTCGCGATCGCGGACTTCGAGGTAGGGTCGGATGTCGGTCGCGGAGATGATCCCCAGCACCTCGCCCGCCTCGTTCACGACGGGCGCGCCGCTCACCCCTTCGGCTTCCATCATCTCGTCGACCTCGCGCACGGTCTGGTCGGGGCTCGCGGTCACGACCTCGCGGATCACGAGCTCGTCGGCGCGCTTGACGCGCTCGACCTCCGCGGCGACCTCCTCGATGTCCATGTTCCGGTGGAGCACCCCGAGCCCACCCTGACGCGCCATCGCGATCGCCAGGTCGCTCTCGGTGACGGTGTCCATCGCCGCCGAGAGGACCGGGACGGTGAGTTCGACCGAGCGCGAGACGCGGGTCGCGGTGTCGGCCTCGTCGGGCTCGACCCGGCTCTCCTTCGGCCGGAGCAACACGTCGTCGAACGTGAGCGCTTCCGGGACACGAAGCTTCTCCGAGAAGGGTTCCGAACCGTTGGTTACCATATAAACGGTGTGTGACCGGACCTGAAAAACGTTCCGAGACGACGGATCCGCCGGATCGAGAACGGACGAGGGACCGAGAACGAACGACGGACCGACCACGGTCTCTCCCGGTGACTGGTCCCAGGGCGAACTACTCGACTCGAAGTGATTTCGGGTACTCGGCGACGTTCTCACAGCCGTCCTCGGTGACGACCACGAAGTCCTCGATCCGGACCCCGCCGACGTCGGGGTCGTAGAGCCCCGGTTCGACGGTGACGACGTTGCCGGGTTCGAGTTCCCCGCCGTTGAAGCTCAGGCTCGGTAGCTCGTGGACCGCGAGCCCGATGCCGTGACCGGTCCCGTGGATGTAGCCCGTCTCGGTTTCGGGGTCCGCGCGGAGGGTCGGCTCGCCGGCGTCCTCGTAGACGTCACAGACCGCGTCGTGGACCGCTGCGCCCGTCGCGCCGGGTTCGATCGCGTCCATCGCGGCGTCGAACGCGTCCTCGGTGAGGTCGTACCACGCCTCGATCGTCTCGCTGGGCTCGCCCTTCACGAACGTCCGGGTCATGTCGGCGTGGTAGCCAGTTTCGCCGCTCCCCGGGAAGATGTCGATGATGATCGACTCGTCGGCGGCGAGCGGGCCGCTCCCGCGGTTGTGGGGGTCGGCGGCACCGCTGCCGCAGGCCACGATCGACTCCCCGGAGGAGAACCCGTTCTCGAGGAACGTCGTCTCGATAGCGGTCTTGACCCGCTCCGAGGTGAGTGGTTCGCCGTCGAGCACGAGGATGCCGTCCTCCACGTCGGCCTCGCGAAGGAGTTCCTCGGCGGCGGCCATCCCCCGTTCGTTGACGCGCTGGGCCTCCCTGATGTGGTCGACCTCCTCGTCGGTCTTCACGGCCCGGATGTCGGTGAGGACGCTTCCCTCTTCGGCCGTCACCGCGATCCCTTCTTCGCGGAGGCCGTCGGCGGTCCCGACCGGGAACCGGGGCGGGACGAGCACCGAGGCGACGTCGTGGTCGTCGAGGAACGCCGCGAGAACGACGTGGCCCGCCTCGCGGCTCCCCGCGCCGTCGGTGTAGTCGGCGTGGCGCGAGACCGTCCCCGCCCGGCTCTCGCCCTTCGCACGACCGTATTCGAGCGCCGAGACGAGGAGGTGGGTCTCGCCGTCGTAGAGCGTCACGAACGGGTCGGGGGCGGTGAACCCCGAGAGGTAGCGCTGGTCGGGGTCGTCGGAGTCGGCGTTGAGAAGGTAGCCGTCGGCGTCGGCATCGTCGAGCGCCGTATCGAGCGCCGAAAGGTCGAGATCCATGCGACCGGTTCCGGGGCTCCGACCAAAACGATGCTGTTTCGGCCACCGGCGGCCCCCTCGCCGTCAGGTCGAGAGGTTGGGTTCGGTCATGGGTTCGATGCGCGAGTCGTGGCCGGTCTCGTTGTCGTGGGCCTCGGCGCGCGATTCCGCGCCGATCCGCGACGGGTGAAACCCGACGTCGCCACACGTTTCGCAGGTGATCTTGTACATCCTCGATCCATGTTCCATCACGGACTATCATTAATGTTGTGGCCGACGGTCGCCACGCTGATACTACCCCCAGTCGTCGAGCGGGCATGGACGCAGAGATCGCGCCGTCGTCGGTCGCCGGCCGGGTCACCGCCCCGCCGTCGAAGAGCTACACCCATCGGGCCATCCTCGCCGCGGGTTACGGCGAGGGCGAGACCAGAGTCGAAGCGCCGCTCGTGAGCGCCGACACGCGGGCGACCGCACGCGCGGTGCGCGCCTTCGGCGGGGAGGTCGACCTCGCCGACGACGCGTTCGTCGTCCGGGGGTTCGGCTACCCCGCAGTCCCCGAGGACGTCATCGACTGCGGCAACTCCGGCACCACGATGCGGCTCGTGACCGGGACGGCGGCGCTCGCCGAGGGCCTCACCGTCCTCACCGGCGACGGATCGCTCCGATCGCGCCCCCACGGCCCGCTGCTCGACGCCATCGAGGACCTCGACGGGCGCGCCGAGAGCACCCGGGCCAACGGACGAGCGCCGCTCGTGGTCGGCGGTCCCGTCGCGGGCGAGCGGGTCTCGATCCCCGGCGACGTCTCCTCGCAGTTCGTCACCGCGCTCCTGATGGCGGGCGCGCGCACCGAGTCGGGACTCGCTATCGACCTCGAAACCGAGCTCAAGTCCGCGCCCTACGTCGAGATAACCCGCGAGCTGCTCGCTGATTTCGACGTGGAGACCGAGCGAACGGACGCGGGATTCGCCGTCTCGGGTGCACAGTCCTACGATTCGGGTGGGAGCTACCGCGTCCCGGGTGACTTCTCGTCGACCTCCTATCTCCTCGCGGCGGGCGCGCTCGCCGCCGACGAGGGGCTCGACGTGGCGGGCGCGTACCCGAGCGCTCAGGGCGACACCGCCATCGTCGACCACCTCGAACGAATGGGCGCGGCGCTCTCGTGGGACCGCGATTCTGGAACCATTTCGGTCGAGCGAAGCGACCTCCAGGGCATCGAGGTCGACGTCGGCGACACCCCCGACCTCCTGCCGACGCTCGCGACCCTCGGGGCCGCCGCCGAGGGTGAGACGCGGATCGTGAACGCCGAGCACGTCCGATACAAGGAGACCGACCGTGTGAGCGCGATGGCGGAGGAACTCGAGAAGATGGGCGCGGCGGTCACCGAACGGCAGGATTCGCTCACGATCCACGGCGGCGACTCGACCCTGCACGGCGCGCGGGTCGACGGTCGTGGCGACCACCGTATCGTGATGGCGCTCGCGGTCGCGGGCCTGGTCTCCGAGGGCACGACGACCGTCACGGGGGCCGAACACGTCGACGTCTCGTTCCCCGATTTCTTCGACTTGCTTCGCGGGGCCGGTGCCGATGTGGACCTCGACTGAGTTCGTTCACCCAGAGCGTTCAGCACACCCAGAAGAATCGTTATCCGACGGCCGGCCGTGGTGGGTGACATGAATCCCATCGATCCCTTCGAGTACGACAACGCCGCCGGCCGGATCGCGTTCGGTCGTGGGACGGCGGCCGACCTCGGGGACCTCGTGCGCGACGCGGGCGGCGAGCGCGCACTCGTGGTCTGTGGCGAACACGTCGGCGCGAATCGCGAGCTGATGGACCCAGTGGAAGATGGGCTCGGCGAGCGGTACGCGGGGACCTTCGACGGGACGACGCCCGACAAATCGGCCGCGGGCGCGTTCGGTGGGGTCGCCGCGATGGACGAGCTCGACGCGGACGCGCTCGTCGCGGTCGGTGGCGGGAGTTCGATCGACCTCGCGCGGGCGATGCGGGCGATCGAGGCCGGCGACCGGGATAGGGACGACCTTCGTGAGCACGCCGCCGAGACGGGTGGACTGCCGATTCCCGATGGCGACCTCACGAGGCTCGTCGCGGTTCCGACGACGCTCGCGGGGGCCGACCTCTCGGCCGGCGGCTCGGTGACGTTCGACGGCGAGGACGGCGACATCGTCGCCGGGTTCAGCGACCCCGCGTTGATGCCCGACGCGTTGGTCTACGACCCGGAGCTGTTCGAGACGACGCCCGAGGGAGTGCTGTTCGGCTCGGCGATGAACGGGTTCGACAAGGGGCTCGAACTGCCCTACGCCCGGCACGCCAGCCCGCTGACCGACGCGACCGCGCTACGTGGATTGGAACTCATGGCCGACGCGTTGCCCGAACTTCCCGCGCCCGAGGCGATGGACGCCGCCGTCGCGGGGGTCGTGCTCGTCCAGTACGGTCAGGGGAATCGCGGGCCGGGCTTGCTGTCCGCGATCCACGCCTTCGGTCACGGGCTGCGCGAGGAGGGCGTCCAGCAGGGGATCGCCCACGCCGTGCTGGCCCCGCCGGTGCTCGAACTCCTCTTCTCCGAAGTCGACGGTCGCCGCGACGCCCTCGCGGACGCGCTCGATGTGAGCGCCGAGGGCTCGGACGCCACGGCCGCGGCGGTCGTCGAGCGCGTCGCCGAGGTGCGGGACTCGATGGACCTCCCGACGAAGCTCCGCGACCTCGACGCGGTCGAGCGCGACGCGCTCCCGGGTGTCGCCGAGTACATCTACGACGACGCGACGCTCGACAACGGGCCCGAGGGGTTCGAGCCGACCGTCGAGGAGATCGAGGGGACCCTCGAAGACGCATGGTGAGCAGGGATCGGGTCGGTCGAATCGGCATCGACACGGGCCACAGTGCGGTCGGCGCGCGGCAGCGGTCGGCGTGAGTAACCACGAACGCCGACCGCGGACGCCGTGCGAGGGATGAACGGAGCGAGTGAAGCGAGCGGAGTGAATCGGCTGGGGAGGCGTGTGGGCGGAGCGGTCGCGGGGCGGTTTCTCGTTTGTATCGGGATTTGTGGTAACAGCGAGTTCGAGAACGGAAATCAGACGAGACACCGTGCTGGCACTCCACATCGTCGTGAGCCGCTTGTTCGTTCCGAGCGCAACCGCTGCACGGACTGGAAGGTTCAAATCCCTCGCCACCGACGCTCGACCATGAACGGCAACGAGTTCGGACGGCTCTTTCGGGTCACGACGTTCGGCGAGAGCCACGGTCAGGCGATGGGGGTCACGGTATCGGGCTGTCCGGCGGGACTGGAACTCGACGAGGACGACATCCAAATCGAACTCGACCGGCGCAAACCCGGCCAGTCACAGATCACGACCAGCCGCGGCGAACCCGACGCGGTGTCGATCAAGAGCGGGCTGCAAGACGGCTACACGACCGGCACGCCGATCGGGATGGTGATCCAGAACAAGGACGCCCGCTCGGGCAAGTACGAGCCGTTCATCACGGCTCCGCGGCCCTCCCACGGCGACTTCACCTACTCCGCGAAGTTCGGCACGCGGAACTGGGGCGGCGGGGGGCGCTCGTCGGCCCGCGAGACCGCGAACTGGGTCGCCGCGGGCGCGGTCGCCCGAAAGATCCTCGCGAGCGAGGGGATCGAGATCCGCGCGCACGTCAACCAGATCGGCGACATCGAGGCTCCCGAGGTGAGCTTCGAGGATATCCGCGAGCACGCCGAGGAGAACCCCGTCCGGTGTGCCCACCCCGAGACGGCCGAACGGATGCGCGAGGCGATCGACGACTACCAGCGCGAGGGCGACTCGATCGGCGGGTCGATCTACTTCGAGATCCGGGGCGCGCCGCGCGGCCTCGGTGCCCCCCGATTCGACTCGATCCCCGCACGTCTCGGTCAGGCCATGCTGAGCGTCCCCGCGACGACTGGCTTCGAGTTCGGGCTGGGGCGGGAGGCGCGGCGTTACCGGGGCAGCGAACGCAACGAGGACTGGGAGTTCGACGAGAACGGGGATCCAATCCCGACCGGCAACGACCACGGCGGCATCCAGGGCGGGATCACGACCGGCCAGCCGATCCGTGGGGAGGTCACGCTCCACGCGCCGACCTCGATCCCGAAAAAGCAGACCACCGTCGACTGGGAGACGGGCGAGGAGAAGGAGGCCCAGGTCATCGGTCGCCACGACCCCGTGCTCCCACCGCGCGGCGTCCCGGTGGTGGAGGCGATGGCGGCGCTCACGATGGTCGACTTCATGCTCCTCGGTGGGCGGGTCAATCCGGACCGGCTCGACGGCGACCTCGGCGAGTACGACACCGACTACCACCCGTCGAGCCCGGAGAACGACCCGGAAGACGCGGCGACGAGCACCGAACCGACGGACGACTGATCGCTACGAAGACGCTCGGACGAACTCGTTGGCGAGCAGACCCCAGAGCGTGATGTCCTTGTACTCGCCTTCTTTGTAGTAGGCGTCGCGCTTCGTGCCCTCGTGGACGAAGCCCAATTTTTCGAGCACGCGCTTGCTCGCGGGGTTGTCGGCCTGCACCGTGGCCTCGACACGGCGGGCGTTGAGCTCGTCGAAAGCGTACGCGACGAGCAGCCGAGCGGCCTCGCTGGCGTACCCGTTGCCTTGGTACTCGGGGAGGACGTAGTAGCCTACAGCCGTGGTCCGTGAACGTCCGTCCACCGTGTGGATGGTTCCCCAGCCCACCGTCTCGTTCTCGGCCCGGATCGCGCAGAGCGCGTGGTCCTCGTCGCCGGTCTGGAGTTCCTGAACCCGATCGCTCGCGTGGCCGTCGGTGAGTCCACGGCCGTACGACCCGGTGGCGCGCATCGTGGGTTCGTTGCGTGACCGACGGTAGGCCGCGACGTGGGCGTCGTCGGCAGGATCGAGTGGAACCAGGTCGACCGCGTCACCCGGGAGAAACGTCATATCGTCGCTTCACTCCGGAGCAACGAAAACGTACCCGTCGGGCTACCAGTAGGGGTTCGAGCGCCGCCGCGCTGAGCCCGCACCGACGGCGCACGTCCCGGCGAGCGCGAGGAGCGCCATCGCGAGGGTCACGACCGTCGCGAGGCCGAGCCCGGTGAGCACGAGGCTGACGAGCGTAGCGAGGAGCACGACGGCGGTGAGAAAGAGGACGACGACGGCGAGCGGTTGTGAGGGATGCATCTCAGACGCCATCGGGGTCGCAGGCGCGGTCGATGCTCTCGACGAGGGCCGCGAGTTCGTCGACACACTCGCCGTGGGCCACCATCCCCGAGCGGTCGTTCCAGGCGACCACGTTCGCGGCGTCGAGCTTCGGGAGGTGGTTCTGGAGGAGCGAGACGTAGACCGTCTTTCGCTGTTCGGCCGAGACCGTCGCGGGCGGGATGTCGTGTTCCTCGCCCGCGATCGTTCGTGCGAGGTCGCCCATCCCGACGCCCTCCTCGGTGTCGAGCGCTGCGACGTGTTCGATGACCGCCCGGCGGCGGGCGTTGCTGATGAGTTCACAGACGGTCCCGGTCGAGAGCGGTATCGACCCTCCGGAGTGCTCGACGTCGTCGGCCGTCCCACCGACGACCCACCCGGGCGCTCCCGAGGACGACCCGGCCGCGTTGTCGGAGACCATTGTCGTTGCTTGGATCACTCCGTCGCTGCAAATAAGACTCGCGGTCCGACGAACGCACCGCCGGCCCCCAGGCGGCTCCCGCGCCCGACCCACGTCGTTCAAGACGGCCGCGCACCGACCCCTCCCATGACCACCGTCGCCGTGCTCTGTGACCCGCCGCGGACGGGCGTGCTCCCCGGTCTCGACCCGTCGCCGCTCTCGGCCGAGGACCATGTAGCGCTCTACGGGGCGATGTGCGCCGACACCGTTCGTGCGGTCGAGGAGAGCGCAGCCGACCTCATCGTCAACTACCGGGCCGAGGGCGAGGACCCTCCGGAGGACCTCCAAACGGTCGTGACGGATGCGCTCGACGACCCGGACGCGGCGCGATTCGAGCCACAGGTCGGGTCGACGTTCTCGGGACGCGTCGGGAACACCCTCACACACCTGCTCGAAACCGAGGAGGAGACCTCCGTGATCGCCATCGAACCGACCGCGCCGTTCCTCGCCCGCGGCGATGTCGACGGGCTGGCGATGAAGCTCCGCCGGAACGACGTAGTTCTCGGACCCGCACCCAACGGTCGGGTCTACGCCGCGGCGTTCGGGGCCACTATCGACTTCGCGGACGCCTACACCGCCCCCGCCATCACGACGTTGACCAACCGTGCGCTCGATGCGGGGCTCGACGTCGATTACGCACCGATGCTGCCAGTACTGGAGACGCCCGCCGACCTCGCGGGCGCGCTGGGGCTCATCGAAGCCCGCGAACGCGCTGGACGGCGGGTTCCCGAGCACACCGCGGCGTGTCTCTCGGGTCTCGGTATCGGGATTGAGGAGGACGGGAACGAACTCACGGTCTCGAAAGCGGACACCGACAGGCCTTAGACACGCGCGGCGGTAGTCGGGGTCGCGGTGGGGTGGCAGAGTGGACAATTGCGCCTGTCTTGAAAACAGGTGGCCTATGGCCTCATGGGTTCGAATCCCATCCCCACCGCATTCTCGTGAACACGGACGACGAGTGTCGGTAACCGACGAGCGACGGTCTCCAAAATAGTTAAGCCGAACCGATCCGCAATTTGAGAAGTCGATGCCCGCTCGTTCCCGGTCCCTCCTCGTAGTTGCTCTCGTTCTCTCCCTCACCGTCGTGGGCGCGACCGCGGCGAGCCCACCGCCGGAACCGTTGTGTGGCGTCTGTGGCGACTCACTCACCGAGTCGGCGGCCGATCACGGCGTCGGTCTCTCGACCGGGGCGAGTCAGCTCTCGATACAGGTCGCCGAGAACGGTTCCGCGCGCTGGCACACCCGTGTCGAACTCCGCTCGGGTGCGGACGCCCTTCGGGAGAACGACCAGCGCAGACGGAGCATCGTTCGGGACTCGGTGGATCGCTCGGCCATGGACGGACCGGACGTTCGAAGCACCGTTGACAACGACACGCTCGTCGTGACCTATCGCGACTCCGACTTCGCCCGTCGCTCGGCGGGGGCTGTCGTCGTCGGTTCGCTCACCAGTCCGTATCTCACTGCCCGGGTCGATACCATCGTGGTCCACGCTCCGCCGGGCTACCGTCCCGCGAACCGACCGACTGGCATCGCCACGACGAACGATTCGGCGGTGGTCTGGAGCGGCGGACCCGATGAGGTCGGTTTCGAACCCACCTATCTGGCGTTCGTACCGACGGACACGCTCGTTCCGAGTCTCGTAGGGCTGTTCGCCACCGCGCTCGCTGTCGGTCCGGAGCTCGCTACGGAATCCCTGTCGATAGTGTTCTTCACGATGCTCGTACTCGGTGGGGCCGCTGGATTCCTGACACGTCGACTGGACGGGGCAGCGCAACACAACGAGCGAGTCTCCCTCGTCGTGGCGCTGGGTGCGGTGGTCGCATTTCTCGCGGTCGTGTTCGCCGGTCGAACCCTCACCGACGGGTCCCGGATGGCTCTATCACTGTTCGTACCGACCGCGCTGTTCTTCGGGCTTGGATATCACGCTCGGCGGGACCGCCGAGCGTGGGGGTTCGTCGTCGCACTCACCGCCGCCCCGTTCCTCGGGGTGTTCGCGATGGCGTTCTTCAGGACGGCGGGACCCGTGTTCGGCGGTGGATTCACCGACCTCTTCTTCAACATCGGTGGTGTCATCGCCCTCGTGGTCGGTGTCGTCGCGTTCTTCGCGGGACGCACCATCGCCAGGCACGGCTAACGAGAGCGGGGTAGTCCGTCCTCATCCGGTGGCTCGTAGGACGACGTGTTCGTCACCCGTCCGCAGCGCCTCCACCGTCTCGAACCCCGAGAGATGCGCTCGAAGGTCGAGGTCGCGATGGTGGACCAGAACGAACTCACCACCGGGCGCGAGCACCTCACGAGCACCCGCGAAGAGGTCCGCGAGCACCCCACGACCGGCGTGAGTCGGTGGGTTGCAGAGGACGCGGTCGAACGGGCCATCGACGCCGTCGGTACAGTCGGCGGTCACGATGGACCCCGTCACGCCGGACGCGTCGAGTGTGCGCTCGGCACAGCACGTCGCGACGCAGTCGTCGTCGGTGAGCCAAACCTCGCAGTCGGCGACACGGGCGGTGTAAGTTCCGATAGCGCCGGAGCCACAACAGAGGTCGAGAACCCGCTCGCCGTTCTCCACGGTCGCAGCTTCGAGGAGTAACCGGGTTCCGTCGTCGAGCCCGGTGGCCGAGAACACCCCGGGAAGGGTGACGAGCGACAGTTCGGTGCCGTCAACCGCCGTGTGGATCGTTCGCGGCGAAACGAGCTGTGGCGGGTCGAACACCGGCGGACGGCTGGCACGGAGCACCACGAAGCCGTCGCGCTCGGTGACCCGTTCGACGCCGGCCACGAGGTCGCGAAGGCAGGCTCGATAGCGCGTGAGCCCGGTGTGTTTCGCCGCCACGAGGGAGAGCGAACCACCGGGACGGAGAACGGCGAGACCGTTCGCGATGCGCTGGCGGCCCATCGAGAGCGGTGTGTAGGGCTTCGGCGCGTACGCCACCGTGTCGAATCGCTCGTCGAGGGTTCGCGGGTCGGCAGTGAGCGCGGTCGTCGCGTCGACACTGTTCGCGCTCGCGTTTCGCCCACAGAGACGCGCGGCACGGGCGCTCGATTCGGTCATGTGGACTGAATCCGCTCGGCCGGCGAGCACGCAACCGACGACCCCGTAGGTGGCTTCGAGACAGCAACAGTCCCCGAGGGTCGAATCCCAGAGCGCGTCGAGAAGCAGGAGTTCGGCTGTGCGAAACGAGCGCTTCGAGTGAACGCCGTCCGCGGTACGGAACCGATAGACGGGTCGTGCGGCCGAAACCCGTGATTCGAGTTCGAGAACGCGAGTATCGTCGCTCATCCCCGCCACCCCCGCGACCCGAGCACGAACCCGGCACCGGGTGGATCGACCGGCCACTCACTCGAAACCGGATCAGATACCGAGTCGCGGAAGCGGTGGCAGTGGCGGTGGTGGTATCGTTGACGATGGCCGAGGCGATGCTGTCGGGGGCGGTAGGATCGGGCTCGCGGCGTGTTCGGCATTGGCGTGGATGCTGGGGGTCATGGTGGTCGGAGGACGGGACAGCCCACGCGCTGCGCCCATCGAGAGGAACCCGAAAAGTGGTTCACGCACGACTGGCGCGGCGCGCGAACCGAGTGCCGAACAGCGTGTCGCACCGGCAAGCGCGACCGAACACGGTCGGTGCCGGGACTTCCACCGTCGGCGAGCCGGTCGAACCCGTCAGCGAGACGGCTGCGTTACCGAAGGATAACGTTCGACCTGGAGCCCTTGTTCACTTCGGTTCGGACTCGTGGCTCGCGCAGGAAAGCTCCACCGGTCGAACTCCATGTTCAATCGTCGGCCGAGACGAGCCGCTTGTCGACCGTGGAGGTGCCCTCGACGACCAGGGCGACCAGAACGAGCGCGGCGGTGACGACGACGAGCACGGCACACAGGAGGTACTCGACGGTGTAGCCGAAGCGCGTCGCGAGCGGCAGCGCGACCAGCGGGCCGACCGTCCCCTGGCGCACTATCCCGACGATGCGCCGACGGACGGCAATCCTTTTGCGGCGAGCGCGGTAGGAGCAAGTATGGCAGACTGGCCGCACGACCCCGACGGCGAGGAGGGCAGCGAGGGAATGCGCAAGTACGGGCAGGCGATCGTCGCGAAGAAGGTCGACGAGGGGGAGGACTTCCCGCTCGACGTGGGCGCGTTCGTCGACGAACACGGCGACGAACCGATCCGGCTCAACTACGAGCGGGTCGTGAGCCTCGAAGAAGTCTTCGACGGTGTCGAGGACGACGAGATCGGGGACATCCAGACGATGCACCAGCGCGTCGGCGAGTCCATGCGGGCGAACGGGCTCTGGGAGTACGACCCCGAGACGGAGGGCCCCGAATCGGGGTCGGCCTGAGCCGGCGCGGACGGAAGCACCTAAGCGTCGTGGACTGAACGGACGAGTATGGCCGCCGGGACCGACGCCGCACGCCGATCGGACGGACTGCTCTCGGTGCGTGCGGTGCTCGGGCTCGGCTGGGTGACGCTGACCTCGGTCGTCTTCTGTAACCTGGTCATCAAGCTGTTCGACCGCCAACTTCTCGACGCACAGAACGTGCCGATCCCGCGATACTGGCCGATCAGCAAGTTCGCGCTTCGGGTGACGCGCCTCCCGCTGCCCGACGCGGCGGTCTTCGCCGCGCTCGCGCTCGTCGTCTTCGCCGTCGCCGTGGTCGTGCTCCTCCGGACCGACCACCGCACCCTCCTCCCGATAGTCGTCGCCGGCGGGGCGCTGCTCGTGCTCACCACCCTGACCCACGGCGTCGGCCCGGGGATCCTCAGACCGCTCTCGGCCCCCGGCAACTACGAGCGCGCGGCGATCGACATCCTCGATCCTGGGGGCTACTACCTCGCCGCGATCGACGTCGCGGACCCGGTCCGGTTCCTCGAAACCTTCGAAGCCCAGCAGCTCTCGCTACCCCTCCACGCACAGACACACCCTCCGGGTGCGGTGCTCACCTTCTACGTCCTCGATACGATACTCCCCTCGGCGCTCTGGGTCTCGCTCGTCGTCGGTCTCGGTTCGCTCGCGCTCGCCGCCCTCCTGCTCTCACGGCTCCTCCGGACCTACTACCCCGCGTCGGTCGCGAATTACACCACCTTCCTGTTCGTCCTGCTTCCCGCGGTCCAGATCTACACCCTCACCAGCCTCGATGCGATGATCACGGTCGTGATGCTCGCGGCGGTCTACTGCTTCACCAGGGACTCACCCGTCGTCGCCGCCCTCGGCACGCTCGTCTGCGTGTTCGTCGCCTCCACCCAGACCTTCACGTTCGTGTTCATCCTCCCGGTGCTCGGCGTGCTCGCGCTCGCCCGCCGCGAGAAGTGGCTCCCGTTCGCCGTGGTCCTCGTCGGTCTCGTGGCCGCCTACGCCCTCCTCGCGGTTGGCTTCGGCTTCGATTACCTCCACTCGTTCTCGCTGGCGTCCGACCAGCAGAACACCGAGGGGTTCCTGCTGTTCGTCTCGCCGCTCCGCTACCTCTACAGCCGAATCGAGAACGTCGCCGAGATCGCGCTCTTCTTCACCCCCTTCCTCTGCGTGCTCGCGATCCGCGGCGTACGCGTCCTCCGGCGGAGCGCCCGCGCCGGCGGTCGGGTGGACCGCGAGCCCCTGCTCCTGTTCGGCGGCGCGGTGCTCTCGCTCGGTGGCCTCTTCCTCGGGAGCGTCTACCACACCGGCGAGACCGCCCGCGGCGCGCTGTTCGTCTACCCGTTCCTGCTCGTTCCCGTCGCCGCCGCGGTCCGGGCCGCCGACCCCACGACCCGCCGGCGGGCGATCCTCGCGGCCGCCGTGTTCGGCCAGGCGCTCTTCATGCAGCTGATCGGCGACTATTGGTGGTAAAACGCCCCCACCTTTTGCTGCGGTCGCTCACTTCGTTCGCTCCCTGGCAAAATGTGGATCAAAAGCCTGCGTCACCTCCTTCGGAGGTTCCTTGGCCCGCTCGCTCGTTTCACTCGCTCGCGGTGCAACAACTTGCATCTCCGCACCCCACCGTCCCGCGACAGCCACACGCCTCCCCAGCCGACTGCGCTCCTCGTTCGCTCCCGTTAGTCGCTCACTCCGGTGCTCATCCCTCGCACAGTGTCCACGACCGGCCCTCACTATCGTTCGGACCGGTCGCGAGCGCGCGCCAACCGCTCCGACCGTACGAAATGCCTCGGCCGTGCGAAACAGATCGGGTGTCCGCTCCGCGCTATCCGGTCACGCCTCGGGGTTCGGTTCCCCACCCAGGAGCTTGTGAACGGTGAAGACGGCGAACCCGAGGACGGCGGCGTACCAGAGCGTCCCGACCCGGACCACCAGGGTCGCGGCGACGGCGATCGGCTCCGCGACCGAGAACGTGAGCAGGAGCCCGGTCATGCTGGCTTCGGCCGCACCGAGACCGCCCGGGAGGAGGCTCACCGCGCCGATCACCGACCCGAGCGCGAAGACGAACACCGCGGCGAGAACCGAGACCTCGACCCCGAACCCGTCGAGGGTGATCCAGAGCGCGATCCCTTCGAGCGCCCACGCGACGACACTGAGGAGCGTCGCCAGCGCCAGCGGCCGGAATCGGAAGAGGACGTAGGTGCTCTCGTAGAACGTCTCGAACTCGTCGGCGTACTCGCCGACGACCGGCAGGCCTTCGGCCCACGAGAGGAGCCGCAGACAGCCCGCACGCCACTGGAGCAACCCCAGTCCGGCGAGGAAGGCCAGCACGACCGCCGCGAGGATCGCGGGCGAACGGCCGTAGGCCACCACGCCGACCGACGCGAGCACCGCGAGCGAGACCACGTCGGTGATCCGCTCGGCCCCGACGACGGGGGTAGTCTTGCTCGCCGGGACGTCCTCCATGTCGCGCAGGAGCCACGCCTTCCAGACCTCGCCCGCCTTCCCCGGCGTGACGACCATCATCAACCCGCTGAAGAACACCGTGAGGCTCGTCGTCCGGGGTACGTCGATGTCGAGTTCGTCGAGGTAGAGCTCCCACTTCACGAACCGGACGAGATAGCCGACCGTCGTGAGCGCGATCACGACCGCGAACGCCCGCATATCGAACTGTGCGAGCGCGTTCGCGACTTGGTTGGCGTCGCCGAAGGCGAACAGCGCCGCGAACACCACGACCGTGAGCACCGCCGTCACCCAGATCCCGTGCTCGCTCACCACCCGCCGAACACGGCCGGTGAGCCCGTCCGGCTCGCCCGTCGGGTCTCCGCCCGGCCGACCCTCGTCGGGGAGGCCGCTCACGGCGTCGCGCCCCCGATCAGCCGTCGCGCCTGCTGGACCTTCGTGAGAACGTGGCCCGATGCGTACCGACCGCGCCCACGCGGCGTGGTCGAGCCCTCGCGGATCGCGTCCACGAGCGACCCCTCGACCGCCGTGTACGCCCGCCCGACCTCCCGTGGGAAGTGGCCGTCGCTCCCGCCCGTCATCGCCAGTCCGTGGTGGGTCGCGTACGCGCGCGCCTGCCGGTTGAACGATTCCCGAACACACCGCGAGTTCTCGACCTCGACCCCGTCGACGGCCGCCGCGAGGTCGTCGAGGTCGCGGTCGTAGTACTGCCGGAGCGAATCGAACGGGTGCGAGAGCACCGCGAGCCCGCCCTGGTCGTGGATCCGGTCCACGACTGTCAGCGGCTCCGTCTGCGGTGGCGCTTCGGCGACGTCGATCCCCAAGAGGTGCCCCTGTGTCGTGGTGACCTCGACGCCCGGAATCACGTCCAACCCCTCGGGAGCCGCCGCACGAACCCGGTCGACGTTCGCGAGGGTGTCGTGGTCGGTCACCACGATCCCGTCGAGACCCGCGTCCGCCGCGGCCGCAGCCACTTCCTCGGGCGGGGTCGCCGAACACGGCGAGGCGTCGGTGTGAACCTGGAGGTCGTAGCGCTTCATCAGACCACCCCGGCCCCGATCAGCCAGGCCCGGGGGCGGCCGTAGAGCACTATCACCGCGATCAGCCCCCAGAGCGCGAGGTTGAGGATGAACTGACGGTCGATCAGGAGTACCTCCGGCGAGACGCCGGAGTCGGTGGTGTGAACCAGGTGGTGATACCGGAAGACCCCGAAGAAGGCGAACGGGAGCGTGAGCATCATCGCGAGCTTCGCGCCGGTGAAGGTGTAGATGGAGTAGGATATCAGGAGGGTGGAGGTCACGATCCCGAGGAGCTGGTCGAGGGTCTCGGGGGTGTACTCCTCGAGGGTCGCCCGGGTCTCGCCGGGCAGGTCGCTGGCCTCGAACTCGTTGCGGCGCTTGCCGATCGCGAGGAGGAGCGCGGCGAGGAACGTACAGACCACGAGCCAGGGGCTGAGCGCCACGCCGATGGCGACCACGCCCGCCACCGCCCGGAGCACGAACCCGATCGCGATCAGCATCACGTCGACCAGCACGACGTCCTTGAGGTAGAGCGAGTAGAGCACGTTCTGTGCAATGTACGTCAGGACGACGATAAGGAACAGCCGTCCGAGGGCGTACGACAACACGAACCCGCCGACAAGCAGCGCGACCGCGAACGCGCCCGCGGTCGCGACGCTCACCTGGCCGGAGGCGATCGGCCGGTTGCGCTTCGTGGGGTGTTTGCGGTCGGCCTCGACGTCGCTGATGTCGTTGAAGATGTAGGTCGCACCGGCGATCGCACAGAAGGCCAGCACGCCGAGGATGACCTGGCTCCACGCCGCGGGGTTGAACAGCTCCCGCGAGAAGACGATCCCGATGAGGAGGACCGACTGTTTGTACCACTGCCACGGGCGGATCTCGTAGGCGAGACCGACGGCCGTGTCGACGATGCTGCTCCGCTGTGTCTGCGCCTCGCCCATTGCACCCTTCTGCGGGATGGGGTCCCATAAAACGGCCGATCGGTGCGGACCGTTCCGCTTCGTTCCCGGCGTCCGGGACACGTTTCAGCACGTTTTATCGCCAAGCTCCGGCGTCGAAACGCGACCGTATCGGTAGATAGTTCAAACCCCATCGTGAATCACGGGGCAATGCAGGCACAACAGCAAGCGGACGAACGGCTCACCGAGCCCGGAACGCTGCTCGTCACCGGCGGCACCGGATTCCTCGGGCTTCACACCTGCGAATACTTCAAGGAACGCGGCTGGGACGTCGTGGCGCTCGACCTCAAACCCTTCAAACCCGAGGACGAGATCGATGGCGTCGACTTCATCGAGGGCGACGTCCGCGACGAGGAGTCCATCGCCGCCGCGCTCGAGGAGTCGGGCGCGGACTCGGTCGTCCACACCGCCGCGGCGCTCCCGCTCTGGGACGACGAGCGCATCCGCGACACCACTATCAACGGTACTCGTAACGTCCTCTGGGCCGCCAAGGACGCGGGCGTCAACCGTGTGGTCTACATCTCCTCGACCGCGGTCTACGGCACCCACGACCACCACCCGATAACCGAAGAATCCCCGCTCGACGGCGTTGGTCCCTACGGCGAGGCCAAGATCGAGGCCGAGCAGATCTGTCGCGACTTCCGTCGACAGGGCATGTGCGTTCCGATCCTCCGACCGAAGACGTTCATCGGCCCGAAGCGCCTCGGCGTCTTTCAAGTGCTGTTCGACTGGATCGAGTCCGGCGCGAACGTCCCGATGGTCGGCTGGGGCAACAACAAGTACCAGCTGATGCACGTCTACGACCTCGTGCGCGCGATGGAGTTCATGTTCGCGAAGGACGAGGACGAGGTCAACACCACGTTCAACGTGGGTGCCGAGGAGTTCGGCACGATGAAGGAGGACTTCCAGGCCCCGATCGACTACGCGGGCACCGGCAAGCGCACCGTGGGCACCCCGACCCCGCTCACGGTGTTCGCGCTCCGTACGCTCGACAAGCTCAACCTCTCGCCGCTCTACCCCTGGGTCTACGAGACCGCCCACGAGGACTCCTACGTCTCCGTCGAGAAGCTGAAATCGCTCGGTTGGGAACCCCGCTACTCCAACAAGGAGGCGCTCGTCGAGACCTACGAGTGGTACCTCGACAACTACGACGATCCCGAGACCGACGGCACGGGGTTGGACCACCGGGTCGCCTGGGACCAGGGCGCGCTCACGCTGGTGAAGGGCGTCTTCAAACGCATCTAACGCCGCTCGTGGCGCGTCACCGATGAGCTCCAACCCGATCGCCGACGCGTGGCGCGATCACGAACTCCCCGCCGCCATCCTCACGAGCACGCTGCTCGTCGGGCTCGTGGTGGCCGGCGCGTCGTTGTTCGTCGATCCGCTTCTCGTCGTGCGAGCCGGCGACGCGCCGAAGTACTTCCAGATCGCACGCGCTCCGTTCGACGCGGCGGACGTGCCCTCCGCACCGTTCCGCTATCGCGTGGTGACGCCGGTCCTCGCGTGGCTGCTCCCGACCTCCCGACTCGTCGGGTTCGCGGTCGTCAACGTCTCCGCGCTGGCCGCGAGCGGGGTCGTCGTCTACTCCTACCTCCGCGACCTCGGGTTCGGGGTTCGACGGGCGGGCTTCGGCCTCGCGCTGTTCGTGGTCTCGCCCGCGGTCGCCTACCTCTCGACCAACCTCGTGCTGGTCGACGGCGTGACGATGTTCATGCTGGCCTGCGTGTTCTGGGCGGCCTATCGGGATCGACTGGTGGTCTTCGCCCTCCTCCTCGCGCTCGGCGTCGCCACCAAGGAGAGCGTGCTGTTCGCCCTCCCGATCTACGGGCTCTACTGCCTCCAACGACGGGGGATTCGTGGTGTGGTCCGCCCCGTCGCCGCGGCGATACCCGCCGGCGTGATGTACCTCGGCTTGCGGGTGTTCTACGGCTTCTCGGGCGACACCCTGAGCGCGATCGTCGCTCGCGGGGTCGGCGCGCAGCTCGACAAGTTCGCGATGAGCGTCTTCTACATCCCCTACGAGGTCTACAGCGCCTTCGGCACGCTCTGGGTGCTCGCGGCGCTGTGGGGGCTCCTCACGCTGCCGAAAGTCGTTCGCGAGCGGTCCGTGGACCGCCGAACCGCGTTCCTCGCCGCCGGCATCGCCGTCGTGCCGCTCGCGTTCCTTCAGCCCCTCATCGCGCGCAACATCACCCGGGTGCTGTTCATCGCCTTCCCGGTCGTGATCCCGACCGCGCTGCTCGCCATCGACCACCTCTCGCGCCGGCTGCGGCTCGCGTTCTGTGGCTTCGCGGCGCTGGCGGGGCTCGCAGGCGTCGGGGGCGCGCTCGTGGTGCTTCCCTCGCTCGCCGGCAGCGTCGAGTCGGTGTCGCTCCCCGCCATCCAGTACCTCGCGCTCGTCGGCGCGGCGAACGAACTCGTCGTGATCCTCGCGGTGGTGTTCGCCGGTGGATCGGACGATGCTGGAGTCGGAAAGCCGTCCGTCCCGCCATCGGGAACCGAGTCCCGTTCGGAAAGCGACTGAGCCGGGTCTCGATATCCAAAGACGCATACTGGCGGCTTTCGTACCTCGACCACCGTGACGAACACGCAGGTAACGCTCATCCAGATCGACAACTACGGGCCCTGGACCGTCACCCCCGAACCGCGTCGCGAAGTCGACCTCCAGACGCTCCAGTCGCGCCTCTACGCCGACCTCTCGCAGCTGTTCGGCAACCGCGACGGCTACGTCTTCTTCTCGCGGTTCGACAACATGATCGCGGTCACCAACGGTATCGGGATGGACGCCCACGCGCTGGTCCAGGAGTCGGTGGCGAACCGGTATCCCGTGACGTTGAGCCTGAGCGTCGCGACCGGCGACACCCCCGCCGCGGCGCTCGACACGGCGAGCACCCAGTTACAGGACGCGGGCAGCGCCCAGGCGAAGGACCGACGGGAGATCCTCCGTGGTGAACCGCTGGCCGAGGACCGTCGGACGACCGAGGACCTCCAGGTCGCCCACTTCGACGTCAACGACGCGACCGAGAAGTACACCGACCGGATCGGGGCCTTCGACACCTTCATCCACATCGAGCAGGGCTACGCCGAACTCATGCGCTACCTCCGCGAGGCCCACGACTCGCTCGCCTTCTTCGTCGGCGGCGACAACATCATCGCGGTCTGTTCGAGCCTCGACGAGACGGCCTACCGCGACGCGATCGCCCACGTCCGCGAGGTGGTCGACGTCGACCTCAAGGTCGGGGTCGGACGGGCGCGGACCGCCCAGCCGGCCGGGATGGCCGCGAAACACGCCCTCGAAGTCTGTCGGCACGACGGTCTCGACGTGGTCTTCGACGAGCCGTAGAACCCACCGACCACGATCCCCGTTGAAACCGGCAGTGGGCGGCCGAAACGATGGGGAAGACTTATCACCTCATCAACGAAGTGTTTCGGTATCATGTCACGTGATCGCAAACGGCGTGAATTTCTCGCGGCTCTCGGCGTGGCCGGTATCGCTGGCGTCGCCGGGTGTGCGAGCGACGACGGCGGGAGTGGAGGCAACGGCACCAGCGGTGGAGGTGGCGGGAGCGGCGGCGAGGGGACCGGTGGTGGCGGCGGTGGCGAAACCAGCGGTGGTGGGTCCGGAACCAGTGGCGGCGGGGGCGGCACGAGCAGCGGAAGCGGTGGCGGTGGGGGTGGAGGCGGGGATCGGTCGATCAAGGTCGGCGTCCTGCTGCCGACGACGGGCGACCTCGCCTCGGTCGGTCAGCCGATCCAGCAGGGGGCGTTGTTGCCGGCCCGCCAGCTGAGTAGCTCGAACCTCGGCTTCACGATCGATACCCAGACCGAGGACACCCAGACCGACCCGCAGGCCGGCATCACCGCGGCGCAGTCGCTGGTCGACGGTGGCTACCCCTCGATAACCGGTGCGGCTTCCTCCGAGACCACGATCCAGGTGGCCCAGGAGGTCGCGATCCCCAACCAGGTCGTGCTGGTCTCGCCGTCGAGCACCTCGCCCGACATCACCGACCTCCAGGACAACGGCTACGTCTATCGAACACCGCCCTCGGACGCACTCCAGGGGCAGGTGCTGGCACAGGTGGCGAACGAACGCGTCGACGCCTCGACGGTGTCGGTGATGTACGTCAACAACTCCTACGGCCAGGCGCTCGCCGACAGCTTCGTCCAAGCCTTCGGGGAGGGGAACGTACCGGCGCAGGTCTCCTTCGAGAAGGCCCAGTCCTCTTACACCTCGAAGCTCCAGCAGGCGATGTCGTCGAGCCCCGACGGCCTCCTCGTGATCGGCTACCCCGAGAGCGGCAACCAGCTCTTCCGGGATTACTACTCGAACTACAGCCGCGACACGACCATCATGGTGACCGACGGGCTGCGCGACCCCGAGCTCCCGGGCAACGTCGGCCAGTCGATGACGAACGTGATCGGCACCGCACCGCTCGCCGCGGGGCCCGCCCAGGAGTTCTTCACGAACGCCTTCCAGGAACAGTACGGCAACGAACCCGGCGTGTTCACCTCGCAGGCCTACGACGCCACCGCGGTCCAGATCCTCGCCAACGCCGCCGCGGGCGAGAACAGCGGTCCGGCGGTCCAGGAGAACGTCGCGGCCGTCGCCAACCCCGGCGGAACGGCCGTCGGCCCCGAGAACCTCGCGGAGGGGGTTCGGATGGCCGCCAACGGCGAGGAGATAAACTACCAGGGCGCATCAAGCAGCGTCAACTTCGACGAGAACGGTGACGTCGAGTCCGTGACCTACGAGATCTTCGCCTACGCCGAGGACGGCAGCGTCGAACAGGAGGACACCGTCGAGTTCAGCGCGGGTGGCGGCGGTGGGAGCGGTGGCGGCGGCAATTCGAGTACGAACGCCACCAGCGGGTAGTCGGCTACCCGCCGAGGAACTCCTGGCGCACCTCGTCGTTGTCGAGCAACGCCTCGCCGGTGTCCTCGAACCGATTCTGACCCTGGACCAGCACGTAACCCCGGTCACACCGCGAGAGCGCTTCGACCGCGTTCTGTTCGACCATCAAGATAGCCGTGCCCGACGCGTTGATGGCGTCGATCCGGTCGAACATCTCGTCGACCAGGTCCGGTGCGAGCCCCGCCGAGGGTTCGTCGAGCATCAGGAGGTCGGGGTCGAGCATCAACGCCCGTCCCATCGCGAGCATCTGGCGCTGGCCACCCGAGAGCGTGCCCGCACGCTGTGTCTGGCGTTCTTCGAGGATCGGGAACCGCTCGAACACCCAGTCGAGTCGGTCCTGAGGCACCGAATCGAGGATGTACGCGCCCATATTGAGGTTCTCGCGGACCGACAGCCCCGCGAAGACGTTCTCGTTCTGCGGGACGTAGCTCAGTCCCCGGTGGATGATCGACTCGGGTGCGAGACCGCTGATGTCGTCGTCGGCGAACCGTATCTCCCCGCCCATGTAGGTCGTGAGCCCGAAGACGGTCTTCATCACCGTCGACTTCCCCGCACCGTTCGGCCCGACGATGGTGACGTACTCGCCGTCGTGGACGTCGAGATCCACCTCAGAGAGGATCTGGAGGTCGCCGTAGCCCGCGTCGAGCCCCGAGACCGCGAGCAGGTCGGCGGGGGACCCCGTGGCTGTCCCGCCCGTTACTGACTCGTCCGTCGTCGACGCGTCCGTACCCGATCCGTTTCCGTCCGCCGACTCCTCTACAGTTGGTTCGTTCCCATCCGTCGGGTCGCCTCCGTCTGTTGGACCGTTTTCGTCGGTGGACTCGTCCGTCGCGTCGTCGCTCATACGTTCGCCCCCAGGTAGGCGTCGATGACGCGCTCGTTCGATCTGACGGCTGCGGGGTCGTCGTCGGCGAGCACGCGACCCTGGTGCATCACGATGACGCGCTCGCAGTGTTCCATGATCACGTCCATGTCGTGTTCGACCAGGAGGAAGGTGTAGCCCTCCTCGCGAAGCTCGTGGACCTGCGCGAGGAGTTTGCGTTCGAGTGTGGGGTTCACCCCCGCGAGGGGCTCGTCGAGCAGGACGACGTCGGGGTCGGTGAGCAGCGCCCGCGCCATCTCGAGGAGTTTGCGCTGACCACCCGAGAGGTTCCCCGCGTACTCCTCGGCGAGGTGGTCGATCTCGAAGCGTTCGAGCGTCTCCCACGCCCGGTCGCGGAGTTCGCGCTCCTGGGTGCGGACACCACCGCGCGCACCGGGCAACACCGACCGCCAGAGCGACTCGCCCCGCTGTCCCCGCGGCGCGAGCAGCATGTTCTCGAGCACCGTCATCTCGGTGAGTTCGCGGGTTATCTGGAAGGTTCGAACCAACCCGCGGTTCGCGATCTGGTGGGGTCTGAGTCCCGTGATCTCCTCGTCGCGGAGGTGGACCGAGCCGCCGGTGGGGCGGTGGACACCCGTGATGCAGTCGAAGGTCGTCGACTTCCCCGCGCCGTTCGGCCCGATGAGCCCCGTCAGCGACCCTTCCACGATGTCGAAGCTCACGCCGTCGACCGCGGTCAGCCCGCCGAACTCCTTTCTGAGGTCGCGTACTCGGAGGGGTTTGCCCGGGGGGGTTCGACGGGCGGCGCGTTCGACGTCGGATTCGGCCTCGGGGTCGATCTCGGAGAGGTTCTCCGGACCGCCTTCCGTCCCTTCGATGATCTCCGTCTGCCCGGTATCGCCGGTGTCGCTCATCGGCCTTCCTCCGTTCGTGGTCCGCCGTCGGTGTGGGCGGCCGTGGACTCGTCGTCGGGAGTGGGTCGCGCGAGCGAGACCGCCGCCGCGGGTTCCGTCCGATGGCCGAGCAGTCCGTCGGGACGGTTCTGCATCAGGTAGACCAACACGACCCCGAGCAGGACGAACCGGAGGCTGGCGATGTCGCTGAGCGCGTACGCCACTAACGGTTCCGGGTTCAAGGCTCCGAGCGCGCCGACGGCGGCCGTGAACGTGTTCGGCCCGCCCCCGAGGTCGAAGAAGTTGCCGACGATCCGCCCGACGTAGGTCGGCCCCAGAAACAGGAGGCCCGCGAACAGCGCGCCGCCGATGACGCTCCCGGTGTTCGACCCCGAGCCGCCGATGATCACCGCGATGAAGACGTAGAAGGTGACGATCGGGAGGAACTGCGCGGGCGTGATCCGGCCCTGGCTCCCCTGCCAGAGGATCCCGGCGAGCCCCATCAGCGCACAGCCGAGCATGAAGGTCTTGATCTTGAACCGGCGGGTGTTCTTCCCCAGCGCGTTCGCCACGAGTTCGTCTTCACGAATGGCCTTCAGCACCCGGCCGAACGGCGAGTTCCCGACCCGCGAGAGCAGGAGGTAGAAGCCGACGACGAACAGCACGAGCACGAGGGTGTAGGTCGAGTCCACGACCGTGGTGTCGCCGATCCCGAGCCCGGAGAAGAACCCGAAGACCGCGTTTCCGAGACCCGTGGTGCCCGCCGCCGGGCTCGCGGGGTCGGTGTAGTAGAGCGCGCCGACCGGGTTGGTCGGGGCCTGGATACCGCGTGCGCCGCCGGTGCCGAGGTCGACTCCGCCGAGCGAGAAGGTCTGCACGGGGGTGGAGTTGAAGACCAACCGGATGATCTCCGAGAGCGCGAGCGTGACGATGGCGAGGTAGTCGGCCCGGAGCCGGAGCGCGGGGAGGGCCGCCAGCGCGCCGACCAGCGCCGCCGCGAGCATCCCACCGACGATACCGACCCAGAGCGGCAGTCCGAGTCCCGGGATCCCGCCGACCTCGGGGTTCACGGGCGCGGTCAGCATCGCCATGGTGTAGGCCCCGACGGCCATGAAGCCGGCCACACCGATGTTGAACAGGCCGGCGTAGCCCCACTGGAGGTTCAACGCGAGCGCCACGAGCGCGTAGACCGCCGCGAGGAACGTGACCTGCTGGAGGGTGCTCACGATCCCGCCGACGCCGAGCCCGAGCATCCAGCCGAAGACGATGTAGAGCGCGTAGAGCCCGAACAGCACCCCGAGCACGAGGGTCGTGTCCGTTCCGGAGAGCCGTCGGCGCAGTCCCTCGACGGCGCTCATGTGGTCGTCACCCCGCTGAACAGCCCCGAGGGCTTCACGACGAGGACCACGATCATCACGGTGAACGCCGCGGCGGTCGTGAAGTCCGAGGGGATCCAGACCAGCGAGACCTGGCTGGCCAGCCCGATCACGAGGCCGCCGAACATCGCGCCGTAGACCGACCCGATCCCGCCGAGGATCACCGCGGCGAAGATCAAGAGGAGGAGCGTCCAGCCGAAGTCGAAGCTGATGGTGCCGGTTTCGAGCGTGACGAGGTAGCCCGCCGCCCCGGTGAGCCCCCCACCGATGATCCAGGTCATGCGGACGACGCGCTCGGTCGGGATACCCGTGACGCGTGCGAGGTCGCGGTTGTCGGCCATCGCGCGCATCGCGGTGCCGAGCTTGGTGTACTGGAGCAGGACGTGGACGCCGGCGAGCAGGACGACGGTACAGACCGCGAGCGTGGCCTCGTGGGCGTTTATCTGGATCCCGACGCCGGGGACGGTGAACCCCGGGACCTCCCCGCCGGTGACGCCCGGTGCACTGGTGCCGAAGACGAACGCGAGGAGGTAGCGGAGCGCGAGCGCGACCCCGATGCTCGCGATGAGGAGCGCGATCCCCTCCTGATTGCGCATGGGTTTGTAGACCACGCGGTCGAGGACCAGCGAGAGAACGATCGCGACGCCCACCGCGACGACGAGCCCCGCGACGACGGCCAGCGGGGTCGAGACCACGCTGACGCCGACGTCGCCCGCGGTGGCGTCGCCGCTCACGCCGACGAGGACGAGGTCGCCGAGCGGGAGCACGCCGAAGCCCGCGACGACGTAGGTCGTCGCCCAGCCGGCGAACGCGCCCGTCGAGATGTAATCACCGTGTGCGAAGTTCGCGAAGCCGAGGATCGAGTAGGTCATCGAGAGGCCCACGCCGGCGAGGCCGAGTTCGAGCCCGAGGATCAGCCCCTCCTTCACGAAGATACCGAGGCTGAGCGCCGAGAGCGAGCCGTCGAGCAGCTTGCGAACGAGATCGAGCGACAAGATCACGCAGACGACCGCGACGAGCAAACCGAGCGGCTGCTCGGCGAGGTAGTTTCGGCCGCGAGAGTAGGTCTCAGCAATACCCATGATAGTGTTCCACATGAATCGCGGTAGGGATGTGCTAATAAGCTTTCCTCACCGGCCCGGGGTCGCACGGTCTCGAACCGAGGGCGGGGCGGTGCGTTCGGAGGGAAAGGGATTTGCCGGCCCCCCGAAATAGGGATAGCAATGCTCCAAACCCTCGACGACCTCGACCTGGAGGGCGTCGCCGTCGGGGTCCGCATCGACATCAACAGCCCGCTCGCCAGCGACGACGGCGGGCTGGCCGACGACGCCCGGCTGCGCGCCCACGTCGAGACCCTCTCGGAGCTCACGGAGCGCGGCGCGCGTGTCGCGGTGCTCGCCCACCAAGGCCGGCCCGGCGACGACGACTTCTCCACCCTCGCCGCCCACGCCGACCGCCTCGACGAGCTGCTCGATGCCCCCGTCGGCTACTGCGACGCCACGTTCTCGACGGCGGCGCGCGAGGCGGTCGCGGGACTCGACCCGGGGACAATCGTTGTGCTCGAGAACACCCGCTTCTACGCCGAGGAGTACATGGAGTTCGAGGCGGCCGACGCCGCGAACACCCATCTCGTCGAGGGGCTGGCACCCGTACTCGACGTCTACGTCAACGACGCGTTCGCGGCCGCCCACCGCTCCCAGCCCTCCCTGGTCGGCTTTCCCGAACGACTGCCCGGATACGCCGGCCGGGTGATGGAGCGCGAGCTCGACGTGCTGGGGGCGATCGAGGAGACCCCGACGCCGCGGGTCTACCTCCTCGGCGGCGCGAAGGTCGGCGACTCGGTCGGCGTCGCCCGGAGCGTGCTCGAACGCGGGCTCGCCGACACGGTCCTCACCGCGGGCGTCGTCGGCAACGTCTGTCTGCTCGCGGGCGGCGCGGAGCTCGGCCCCGCGACCTCGGAGTTCGTCTACGACCACGGTTACTGGGACGAGATCGACCGCGCGGGCGACCTCCTCGACGCCTACGACGAGATCGAGGTACCCCGGGACGTCGCGGTCGAGCGCGACGGCGAGCGCCACGAGGTCGCCGTGGACGAGTTCCCGCCGGAGGCCGACTCGCCGGCGATGGACGTCGGGAGCCGGACCGTGTCGGCCTACACCGACGTGATCGAGTCGGCGGGGACGGTGATCCTCAACGGGCCGGCGGGCGTCTTCGAGGAGGAGACGTTTGCCCACGGCACCCGTGACCTCTACACCGCGGCCGCGGGGGCCGAGTACAGCATCGTCGGCGGTGGCGACACCGCGGCGGCGATCCGAAAGCTGGACATCGAGGGGTTCTCACACGTGAGCACGGGCGGTGGCGCGTCGCTGACGCTGCTCGCGGGCGACTCGCTCCCGGCGGTCGAGGCGCTGCGGGCGTGACCATCGAGGCCCCGAGCACCGAGGCCGCCGACGCCATCGCCGACATGTGGGTCGAGCTGGCGCGGGGCCAGCGCGCCCACGGTTCGCACCTCCACGCCGAGGCGAACCGGCAGACCATCCGCGAGGCGGTCGTCCGGGACATCATCGCCGACGGGCTGTTGGTCGCGCGCGACGAGACGGACGACCTCGTTGGCTTCGTGATGTTCGGGCCGGAATCCGAGCAGTACGCCCAGGACGTCTCGCGGGGTATCGTACGAAACCTCGTGGTCCGCCCCGAGCGCCGCGACGAGGGGATCGGCGGTGCGCTCCTCGACGCGGCGGAGAGCGCCCTTCGAGCCGAGGGGTTCGACGTCGTCTCGCTCTCGGTGCTCGCCGACAACGACGGCGCACGGCGGTTCTACGAACGACACGGCTACACGCCACAGCGACTGGATCTCGAGAAACGGCTCGAAAGCGATAGCCACAAATCCGACGGGCGGTAACTCCCGCCCGCGCCAGGGGAGCTTGGGCGGTGCAAGCACTCGATTTGTAATCGAGAATTCGTGGGTTCAAATCCCACCCCTGGCTTCGTATCGGGATTTCACAAGCTCGGCCGTTTATATAGAGAACAGGGCTTTACGAGACGAAGTAGGCACGTGTTCCGCTCGATCCTATAAGTTCAGGCGGTACACGCGAAAGCCACTGAATGCAGCTGCGCCAAAGAGATCGGCGTACTATAAATATCTCGGAAGCTGTCGGTTGATTCGATGAACCGACGCTACGATATCTTCGTCGTGGTCCTCATCGTCGTCGCCTTCTCTGGGTACGGAATATATACAGCGGGTATCGGGCCATTCGACGACGATCCCGGTGTGACGTCAATCACGGTTACTGACCGTGGTTGCCGCGGGGATCTCCCGCAAGTCTATGGTTCGTATGAGGGGGCTGGAGACAACAAAACCTATACTGGCGTTATCAACACCGCGTCGCCAGCAGCGACGCTTTCGGCCAACCTCTCGCAGATATCGCGAAACAATACGCGCTTCAAATCCTACGCGATCAACATCAAGACACACAATGAATCAGGTGGCAATCGCTCTTGTCAGGGTGAAGTAGCCTACCGCATTGTTTCGACTATTCCAGAGGGATCCGTTGGATCACGAGTAGCGACGCTCTACAACGGGTACCTTGCAGGGTGTGATGTCAGCATCACGGGCAACGCCAGTGCAAACGTTGGCTGTTACCAGTACTTCAGAAATCACGGACTAGCGGATAACCGTAGCGTAGGCTCACCGGCCTCCTTCTGAGTTGGAACACCACTTACAGAACCCACAAACAGGATCATACCGCGGTCCACAGTCGAACCGTTCGTCAGTTCCTCGCGAGTGTACTGTTGTCGGAAAACAAAGAACTATCCCGATCAAACCTGTATTTATTCGTGATGCACCGACGTAAGTACATATCGGTCGTTGGAATTGCAGTAGGGGCTGGCCTCGCAGGATGTAGCGGTGAGACGGGCGGCAACAACAGCAGTAGTGGCGGCGGGAACGGCTCCGACGGCGGTGGCGAGTCGACGGAAGCTTCGGGTGGAGGCGAGGCGACCGGGATGTCGACCTCCGGAGGCGAGAACTCGAACACCGAAGCCGGGGATATGCGGACGGCGGGTGGCGACACCGAGATGCCGACGGCGATGCGGACGCCGAGCCCGATGACGACGATGAGCGGCGACGGCATGGGAACGTCGATGAGTGGGAGTGGCGGTGGCAACGCCGACGTGAGTATCGATTCGAGCGAGTTCTCACAGGAGAGTGCGTCGGGAGTTACCGACACTGCCGTGGTGGGCGAACTCACCGCACCATCGTATCTCGCGTCGATCGAACTCCAGGCTCGCTTCCGCAACGATGCCGGCGACGTCGTAGACACCAACTCGGTATACTTCGAGGGGCTTGAGGAGGGTCAGACCTGGAACTTCTACGTACCGTCGCTCGCCAGCGAGCCACCCGCTGAGGGAGAGGTCGAGGTCGCCTCGGCGATACCGGGCTCGCCACCCTCGCCGGAAGGCGTCGAGCTGCTTGAGAGCAGTCTCAACGAGCCAGCCGATGAGTACAGCGGACCGCTCGTCACCGGTCGTGCGGAGAACATGTCCGGTTCGCCGATCTCATATCTCGAAGCAAATGTCGTGTTTCTCACTGACGATGGCACCGCTCTCGATAGCGACTACACGAACGTCTCTGACCTCCCGAGCGGTGAGACGTGGAGCTTCGAGCTCGAACAGCTCACGTTCTCCACCGATCCGCGTCCCGATGCGACGGACCACGAGGTCACCCTCTCGACGTCGGCACTGTAAACGACACGCGACCACAGTAATTCCGGGCACGCCCGGCGATTCTCCCGATTCACAGCGGAAACCCGGTGTTCCGGAGCGAGTGTCAGCCCACTGAGTACGACGGCTCCAAAAAGCGAAACGGCTACTGGCGCTGTGAAACCGTCTCCTCACTCGTCACGGCACGCTGGACAAACGTCGTCGTCGAGATACGCCGTCAGCACGTTTTCCCCGCACTCAGCACACGTTTCGACTGGCGACCCGTTCGAACTCATCGCCGTATTCGCGTTAGTCGGCTCATCGAGTATAATCGTTGTGGGCCGTGTACCCACCAACCGCCGCCGAACCGTACCTTCGGTCCGGTCGCTACGGCGCGTGTCGTCGGCCGAGGAATCTCGACTCACGACCACCGTCGAATCGTGACTTCGGTCCCCGGGATCCGACCGAGCGAAAGCCGACACGCATTTGTTTTCCTCGTTTGTGAGTAGAGCACAGTAGTGCAATTCAAATGCGCCCTCTTCGGACACGAGATGTACTCCATCTCGGAGGTCAACGGTGGCGAACAGATAGCGTGGGAGTGCGATAGATGCGGCCATGCGCTAACGAGGGATGCTCTGTTGCCCCCGTTCACGCTCTAAACCGAACGAGCACTTCCTCCGGCCGTCGGTCGCGTCCAGATCCGAGTGCGGGGAGTGCCGAGAAGACGGGGAGACCTTCGGCGGAGGATCGACCCCAGAACCACACTACCTGACGGACGAACACAACGTTTATTGGAGGAGTACTTCCCGTTGAGTTATGGGTGCAATAGCAGCGATCGGAGAGGCAGTGAACGCCGTCAGGCGAAACCCGGTCATCATCGTCGTCACGCTCCTGTTCGCGCTCCTCCAGATACCGCAGTTGGTCTCGCCGTATCTCGCCACGGACATCGGGCTGGTCGTATCGGGGCTCTTCTCGCTCGTGTTCGTGTTCGTCCTGCCGTTTTACTTCGGGGGGATCATCGGGATGGCCGCCGAAGCGCTCAACGGGAAGACGAGTCTCCGGACGTTCCTCCGTGTGGGACGGGCCAACTACGTCTCGATGTTCGGTGCGTATCTACTGTTGGTGGTAGCGATGGTCGTCTACTTCGTCGTCCTCGCCATCGTCGGCGGGGTCGGCGGGTTCGTCGCCGTGGGGATCGGCCAGAGCGGTGGTGCTGCGGGGACGGGTTCGCTGCTGGTGTTCGCAGGTCTCGTACTGTTGCTGTTCGTGTTGGTGTTCGCCTTCTCGTTCTTCGTCCAGTTCTTCGGCCAGGCGATCGTCCTCGACGGGGAAAGTGCCGTCGGCGGGTTCAAGAAGAGCGTCCGCGTCGTGTGGGGACACAAGCTCAGCACGCTCGGCTACATGGCCATCCTGGTGCTGTTCTCGATGGTCTTCGGGACCATCGGCGGGATCGTCGGCACGCTCCCGACGCTGTACGACGTAAACGACCTCCTGGTGGTCGCCGCCGTGCTCTCGGTCGGGCTCGTGATAGCGACCGGGATCATCGGCGCGTTCACGGCGGCGTACGGCGTCGCCTTCTACGAACAGATCCGCGCGCCAGGTGAGCAACAGCCTGCATAGCCACGACCACCGTTCGATCCCGACGACGGCTCCCGCACCTCACACCGGTCACTCGAACCGGCACCGTGCTTCGAATCGCCGGGTGCCGTCGACCGTTACACTGCAAGCAGGCGGCACTTCATCGGCTCGCCCGAACGGGGGAGCGGTGCCAAAGACAGCCTGCGAACGGTGCGGCAGAACCGTCTACTATCACCGGCCGGCCGACGACGAGATGGAGTCGAGGAACATGGTCGAGTGCCCGCACTGCAATCACGTACTCCTCAAGTAGCGCGGAGACGGCGCTCCCGATGCGATCGTTCACCGGAGTTCTCGGTTCGCGACTATCCCGACGAGGTGGTCCCGAACGACCGAACAACGACCCCCTGAGGGCCCTTCGACGTCGTTACGACGTCACGTTCACCCAGAGGTGGGTCTCGCGGTAGGCGTTCCCCGTCGTCGGGTTCGCCGGGGCCGGGCCTCGATAGAGGAGGTATGTCAATCGAAGCCGCTCGCCGGTCATCGTCGGCGTGACGGTGTGTCGTCGGGTCCAGGTCTCGTTGTCCGCCAATCGCGGACTGAACCGCTGTATCGGGCTCCGTTCCAGCACCCGCGTCGTGTTGTTCGCCACCCGAACGCGCTGGAGCTGGGCGACGACGGTGTAGTTCGTCGGTCGGTGTTCGTGGTTCGAGACCCCGACCACGAGCGGTTGGCCCGCGCCCTCGGTGAAGTTCTCGGGGTAGTTCTCGGCGGTGAGCGCGCCCGTCTCGTTCTCGGTCAGGAAGTAGAACTCGCTGAACGACTCGCCGGCGGTCGGGGTCGCGACCGCGTAGGCGACCGAGCTCACTGCGAGCAGGAGGCTCACGGCCAGCACGACGTTCAGCACTTGGTCCATCCGGGTTTCGGGGTCGAACAGTTCCGTGCGGGTGGCGGCGTACCACCGGCCCAGCGGGATCCGGAACCGATCCGCGGCCGGGAGCGCCAACCGCCGGGCGGCGGCCACGGCGACCGCGACGAGCGTGAACCCTCCGATGGCGACGACGATGGGAACGAGCCGGATCCCGAACGGCGTGAAGTTGAGCGCCAGCCCGATGAGCGGGGAGACCGCGATGCTGAGCCCGAACGAGAGGGCGACGCGCTCGATCCCGTCGATACCGTCCTCGCGAGCGCGTTCGATCCGGTCGTCCGACTCGTCGTCTTCCGTCCGGTCCGTCGTTCGGCCGGCCTCCGGAAAGAGCGCGGCGACGAACGCGTAGCCCGGCAGGAAGAGCACGAACGGCAGCCCGAGCACGATCCGGATCGGCGTCCCGCTGATCGGCGGGACGAGCGCCGAGACCGCGGTGAGAACGACCAGCAGCGCGACGACCACGAGGTCCACCGGCAGGCGGCGGAGGGGCCGCGGAACCAACAGCCACGCGTCGGATTCGCTGCTCATGGTCGTCGGTGGTGTCGATGGAGACAACTGCCGACGGCTATATCAAGGTTGGGAGTTCCGCCGGTATTCGACCGATAGCGGATTCGTTTCGAGTCGTCGACCGTCGATTTCTCCGCCCGGACCAGTAGGATTATTATCGTTCGCCGGGCGTCTCTCGATCAATGAACCCGAAGCGACCCCGGTCCCGGGGCGACGACTCGACGGGACCGACGCGAACGCGATTGCTCCTGACCGGCGTGCTCGTCTGTCTGGTGCTGCTCGCTGGCTGTGGCGGCAACACCGACGACGGTGGCACCACGGTGGCCACCACTCAGGCCTCCGTCGAGGAGACGGCGACCGGCGCGCCGACGATGGCGACGGCGACGGGAGCATCGAGCACGACCCCGTCGACGGCCGCGACGACCGGCACGTCGACGATGCTCGCCAACGGCTCCACCAACGCGTCGGGCCTCGAAGTGACGGTCGAGCCAACGACCGAGAACACCACCGACGTGAACCTGACCGCCCGCGCGACCATGACCGACGCCACGGCGAGCGAGGGGATCGAGACCATCACCATCGAGACCGGCGGCGGGCTCGACCTGACGAACGTCTCGGTCGCGAACGTCGACACCGCCGGGATCGACGAGAACGGGAGCCTCGCCCGCGACCGGACCGACGAGAGCCTCGCTTCCAGCGTCGAACGCGACGTTCGGGTGGCCGACGACGGTCGTCGGCTCACGATCCCGCTCGACGGGAACGTGACCGTCGAACCCGGCGACGAGATCGTCGCGGTCCTCGAGGGCGGCGTCGAGACCGGGAGCGCCGGCAGCTACACCTTCGGTCTCACGGTCGACAACGCCACGGCACAGACCGACGACTACACCATCACGAGTTCGTAACGGCCGACCCGTCCGACGAGTCGGAACCCGCCCGGGGTACTGGCTTCGTCGTGCCGTCTTCGAGCCGGACGACGTCCTCGAAACGCGAGCGGAGCCGCCGGTCGTGGCTGATGGTGAGCAACGCGGTGCCGGCGGTGTCCTGCATGTCGAACAGGAGGTCGAGAACGCCGTCGGCGGTCTCTGGGTCGAGCTGGCCCGTGGGCTCGTCGGCGAGGACGATCGCCGGTCGGTTCGCGAGCGCGCGGGCGATCGCGACCCGCTGTTTCTCGCCGCCGCTGAGCGTCGCGGGGTACTGCTCGCGGAGGTGGTCGATGCCGAGGGCGTCGAAGAGGGTGTCGACCCACGACGAATCGCCACCGCCGGCGTGTTCCTGGGGCAACCGCGCGTTCTCCCAGGCGGTGAGGTCCGCGATGAGTTGGAACTCCTGGAAGATGAAGCCGATCGTCTCGCGGCGGAGCCGGGCGCGTTCGCGCTCCCCGAGCGAGTCCGCGACCCGCCCTTCGACCCGGAGGGTGCCGCTCGACGGCCGGTCGAGCAACCCGAGCACGTTGAACAGTGTGGTCTTCCCCGCCCCGCTCGGCCCCTGAACCAGCGTCCGCGCGTCGGGCGCGACCGTCATCGAGACGTCGGTGAGGATCGCCGTGCCGCCGCGGGTGACGCCGAGGTGGTCGGCGTCGAGAACGGGCGTCGTCATCGACGACCCTTCTCCCCGGGTCAGGATAAACCCTCCTCGGTCGGCGGCCGGTCATCGGCCGGTCACCGGTTCTCCCGGTCCCGGTGCGCGGGTTCGGCGGTCGTCTCGCCGAGGAGGCCGGTCGGCGGTCCGGTGAGGAACGGGGTCGTCGCGAGGACGGCACCGAGCACCGAGAGCGCGAACGCGCCGACGGCGGTCGCGAGGAGCACCCACGGCGGCGTGGCGACCGAGAGCCGGATCCCGAACAGCGTGAGCACCCCGACCCGCCCGAGGACGCGGAGGGTGCCGACCGCGAGCACGAGCGCGACGACGGCCGCGGGAACCGAGATCAGACAGACGTCCGCGAGCACCGTCCGGAGCACGTCCCGCGGGGTCGCGCCGGTCGCGCGGTGGACCCCGATGGCGCGCCGCCGGGCGTGGACGGTCTGGGCGAACGTCGCGGCGGTGGTTCCGACGGTCGTGAGCCCCGCGAGCAGCACCATCACCACGAACAGGAGTTGGACGTTGCCGAAGACGCTCTGGATCGCCTGGCCGATGCCCGCGTTCCCGGAGTACTGCCCATTGCTCGCGAGCGCCGAGAACAGCCGCTGGTCGCCCTCGACGGTGTACTCCGTCCGGGCGATGGGAGTCCCGTTCGAGAGCAGCCGGACGGGATACGTGCCCGGCGAGGCGCGCCCGTCGGCCCCCGCGAAGACGCTCACGTTGAGCGAGGCGACCTCGCCGGGGTCGAGGGTCACGGTCCGATTTCGATTCGTTATCGCCGAGCTCAGCGTGAGCTCACGGGTCAGGCTGGCGTTCCAGGGGTTCGCGACCGTGACGTTCGCCGTCGGGCGTTCGAGCACGCTCCCGCTCCGTGGCGTGACCTGCAGCCGTGCCGAGGGCTCGCGGCGACTCCCGGTCGCGACGGTGAGGTTGTGGGTCGCGGGCGGCCGGTCGGCCTTGCTCGCCCGGAGGACGTAGCTCCCGGGTTCGGCCGGGAGGGTGACCTGCGCGATGCCGTTCGAGCCCGTGTTCGCCGTCCGCTCGCCGAGGGTGACGGTCGCGTTCGGGATCGGCTCCTCGTCGGGGGTCACGACGGGGACGAACAGCGTCGCGTTCGGCGGCCCGGTCCCGGGGAGTTCGGTGGGGAACCAGAGCGCGTTCGCGGCGAGCACGCGGATCGGCTGGCTCCGCGACCCGACGCGGAGCGTCCGTTCGCCCGGTGCGGGGGCACGCAGCGACACCGAGAACTGCGTCGACTCGCCGGCGTCGAGGCTCACCGACCGGGTTCGGGTGACGTTCCCGATCGAGACCGGGACCTCGCGCGTCGCGGCGGCGTCGCCCGGGTTCTCGGCACGCACCGTGACCGAGACGGGACGATTCGCCGCCGTGACGTTGGGTGCGGAGACGACGGTCGCCGTGATGGTGTCGTTGGCGCGGGCGGTCGTCCCGTTCATCCCGTCGAAGGCCGCGCCGCTGGTACGGATGTACTGGACGATCCCCTCCCGGATCGCGAGGTGGTGAGCCATCGGGAGCGGGACGACGACCTGGTCGTCGTCGACCCCGCTAGCGCTGAACACGCCCACCACGGTGACCCTGGTGACCGCCGGCGAGAAGCTTCCCCCGAGGGTCAGCGAATCGCCGACCTCGACGTCGAGCGTTCGCGCGAGGTCCGCCCCGATGACCGCCTGTGAATCGGTTCGTGGCGCGTGACCGCGTTCGAGGCTGGCGTTCGTGACGGCTGCGAAGGCGGTGTAGTTCGCGCCGAGCCCCAGAAACGGCTCGCCGTCGACGGCCTGGGCGAGGATGATCTCGGGGCTGGCATCGATCCCGCGCGAGCGGAGCACCGTCGCGTAGTCGGCGTCGATCCGGCTGTTGAGTACGTTGGCCGAGCCGGCCTCCGCGATCGTCCCCTCGTCCTGGGTCGAGAGCGGCGCGACCGCGCCCGTGAGCGAGACGATGAGCACGACCACGACCGCGAACACCGCGAGCGTGAGCGTCGTCGGCACCACCGCCCGCGGGTCGAGCAACGTCGGGGCGAGCCGCGAGCGGAGCCGTCCGAACGTCGAGTCGTCCCGCGCACCGGCGCGTCGAGGGGCGTCCCCGAGACGGGTCGGGGGACGGCGCGTCGCGGTCCGGGCGGCGAGCACGCCCGCCAGTACGCCCGCGAGCACCAGCGTCGGGAGCACGACCGCGAGCGTGCCGAGCGCGAGCGGCGTGAGCGAGGGCGTGAGCGAGATCGGGAGCCCCGCGAACACCGCGACGTTGACCACGGCGTTCGTGAGGACGAACCCGACCGCGTAGCCGAGCGCGACGCCGAGACCGACGATCAGCCCGGCCCGGAGCCCGAACAGCCACCGCACCCGACGGGGGGTCCCGCCGGTCGAACGGATGACCCGGATCGCGCGGATCCGGTCCCGGACGGTCATCCGGAGGACGTTGTAGACCACGACGAGCACGAGCAGCGCGCTCCCGACCGTCGCGGCGAGCAGCGCGGTCAGTAGCTGGCGCATCCCGGCGAACAGGAAGACGAGGGCCGCGACGAGCGGCGACCCGACCGTCGGCACCGACAGCAGCCCCGTGAGGCGTTCGTCGGGGTGGATCACGAGCGCGTCGACGTCGCCGTCACCGAGCGACCGGACGGTTGAGGCGTTCGCCACGTACCACGAGGCGGGAAACAGCGAGTCGGTGTCGGTCTGCGGGTCTATCGCGAGCGTCGTGGGACCGTTCGCGGTCCGGAACCGACGCTGGGTCGAGCTCGTCACGGGGCCCGTCACGCCGCCGCCCGGCGAGGGGATCGTCGCACGCCGCCAATCCACCGACGAGTCGGCGATCTCGGTCGGCGTCCCGTTCGGCACGCCGATGAACCGGTGGCTGGAGCCGTCGGCCGCCCGGAGCACGGCAGTGGGAAAGACGAGGTCGTTCGGGTCCGCGTCGTCCCTCGCGGCGGTGAACGAGTCCTCGTAGGTGGCGGTCGCGGTGGTGTTGAGGTCGCCCGCGAGCGTCGCGGTCTGCGCGCCGGCGGCCGCGAGCAGGAGGGTCGTCCCGACGAGGAACGCCGTCGTGACCGCCACCACGAGCACCGTGAGCCGGTCGCGGCGCGACCAGCGGGTGAGCAGCGCCCGTCTGTAGCTCACGGTCGGTCGGCCGCCTCCATAGGTGTTCGATGCTTCCGGCCCGTCTCCATACCTCTATCGGATAGCGCGCTCCCGTTCGCGAGCCCGGTCGACGACCCTCGCGAGGCGGTCCCCGACCGCCGACCGGCCGGGCGCGCCGTCCGCGACCCAGACCACGGCGGCGAGCGCGACGAGAACGAGCTGGAACGCGAAGGCGGGCGTGAACGAGAGGCCTCGGAAGTGGTCGACGATCCCGCCCTCGTGGTCGAATCGCGGGGGCGGGAGGAGGGGCCAGCCGAGCGACGAGAGGGCGGCGTACCGCCCCGAGAGGAGCGCCCGATAGCTATCGGCGACGAGGTGGGAGGCGTAGCCGACGGCGAACGCGACCCCGAGCTCCGAGCGGCCGCGTCGGCGGCAGAAGTCCCAGACGACGGTGCTTGCGAACGTCGCGGTGAACGCCGAGTGCGCGAGCGACCGCCCGCTCGGGAGCACCCCGAACGTCCAGGCGAGCGGTTTGTCGACGAGGTCGGGGAGTTGGGTGCCGAGCGCGACGAGCGCGAGGCTGGAGCCGTCCGGACGCCGTCGGGAGACCCACCGGGAGAGACCGGAGTAACAGACGTAGCCGAACGCGAGGTGCCCCCAGGGTAGCATACGGACCGACGAACGCGGCAGCGGACCGATAACCTTGCGCTCGCGGTCGCCACCGACACTTAAGGGCAGCACGCGACAAGAGGCGGTATGCGGCGAGCACGGATCGCCCTCGTACTCGTCGGCCTCCTGTTCGTCCTCCCGGTCGTCACACCGTTGATACCCGCCATCGAGAGGAGTTGGATTCTCGTCGTCTCAGCGGTGGTACTGGTCGGCGTGCTGGTCGCGAGCGTCGCGAGAAAGCGCCACCGAACGGAACGACGTGACGACGGAAACGGGGGATTCTGGGGGTCGATCCCGAACTGGCAGTACGACGGCCGGTTCGCCGAGGCTGGCGGGTTGACGCGAAGCGAGCAGTCCGAGGCAGTCGAGACGGTCCGGACGGAGGCCGAGGAGATCGAGAGAAACCGGCAATAGGCCGAGCGGGAGCGAGCAAAAGGTCGGTGCTGACATGGGTCCGCCCAGGTCTTCGGCGACGTACCGTCGGACCGATCGGACGCGACCGACCCTGCGCCGCGACGACAATATCGATATCTCGGTGTCCGCAGCTATCGAACGGTGAGCACTGGAACGTCGCTCGTTCGGACGACACGCTCGGTCACGCTTCCGAGCAGGTACCGTTCGAGCCCGGTTCTGCCCTGTGTCCCCATCGTGACGAGGTCGATCCCCTCCTGACGTGTGTAGTCCAGAATGGCGCGGTAGGGGAGCCCCTGTTCGACCGCCGTGGTGACGTCGAGCCCGCGGTCCGCGGCCCTCTCGGCGACCTCCGAGACCGCACGTTCGCCGTACTCGGTCCAGGCATCGACCAGATCGGGGCTCATTCCCACGTCGGGAGCGCCCAGCAACCCGCTCACGTCGACGACCGAAAGCGCGTGAACCCGTGCGTCGTACCGGTCCGCGACCGCGAGACCGTGTTCGATCGCAGCGGCTGCGGCCTCACTTCCGTCCGTCGGGATCAGGACCCGGTCGTAGCCGTCGCGCTCGTCGGCCTCGGGCCGGGTGGTGAGAACCGGAACGTCGCTCGTCCGCACGATACGTTCGGTCACGCTCCCCACGAGCAGCCGGTCCAGGCCGGTCCGGCCGTGGGTTCCCATCGATACCAGGTCGATGTCGTGTCGGTCGAGATAGGAGGCGATCACCGCGTGGGGGACGCCGTGTTCCACCGCCGTGTGGCAAGTGACTGGCGTCTCGTCAGCGAGTTCTTCGAGGGTTCGAACCGCTTCGGTCGCCGCCCGTTCGAACGCCTCGCGTTGGGCTCGAACCGCGGAATCCACGTCCGCGATCGAGCTGCTGTACGTGCGTTCGTCGACGACGCTCAAGAGGTGAACCTGACTCTCGAAGGCCGTCGCGAGGGCCAGCCCGTGGCGGGCGGCGGCCAGTGCGCCCTCGCTGCCGTCGGTTGGGATGAGGATCCTGTCGTACATCGAGTCACACGCTCGTCCCAGTGTCGACCCCGAGTTCACGTAAAGACAGGTCCTCCGTCCAACTCGAAGAGAATCGGGGATCGGTTTATCGGGGGCGGTTCGTCTCGTCGGAGATACCGTCTCGCACCTCGAAACGCGCTTCCAGCGGTATCGAGACCGGCCGACACCATCGAACCGACGGCCGTCGGGCCGCTCACTCCACGTCGATCCAGCCGCCGAACGTCTCCCCCGGGAGCCGTTCCTTGAACCACGCGTCGCAGTCCCGGCAGCTCCACACCCGAACGGTGTTGCCGCCGTCGTTTATCACGCCCTCGTTCCACAGGTCTTCGTGGTCACACGCTCCGGAGGCCTCGACGTCACTCATCGTTTCACCCCTCGAAGCGAGGACGGAGATATTTCTCGATCTCCGGCTCGACCGACGACGTCGAACGTCTAGGGCTCCGGTCCCGTCGTGATGGTGCGGCTCCGGGGTTGGTCCTGCGGGGGTTGCTCGTGCGAGAGTCGATCGCCACAGCGGTAGCGACTCGGTCGATGCGTATCGATCGGCGAACGGATGATGTGCGACCGATCCCACTGGTTGTGGGCGACGAGAGGTCCCGTCCCGTCGGGACCGTCGCGTCAGTTCTCGACCGGCGAGGTCACTGCGTCGACTCGATGGCCCGCTCCAGGTCCGCGACGATGTGCGCCGGGTCCTCGATCCCCACCGACAGGCGAACCAGGTCGTCGGTCACGCCGGAGGACTCCTTCTCGGCGTCGCTCAACTGCTGGTGGGTGGTGCTCGCGGGGTGGACGATGAGCGTCTTCGCGTCGCCGACGTTGGCGAGCAGGCTCGCGAGCTCGGTCGACTCGACGGTCCGCCGGGCGGCCTCGTAACCGCCCTCCAGCCCGAAGGTGATCATACCGCCGTAGCCACCGTCGAGGTACTCGCTCGCGGTCTCGTGGGTCGGGTGGGAGTCGAGCCCAGGGTACGTGACCCAGGAAACCGCCTCGTGGTCCTCGAGGTACTCCGCGACGGTCATCGCGTTCTCGCAGTGGCGGTCCATCCGGAGCGGGAGCGTTTCGAGGCCTTGGAGGGTTTGCCAGGCGTCGAACGGCGACTGCTGATTGCCGAGGTCGCGGAGCCCGCGGGCGATCGCGGCGTAGGTGAACGCCGCGTCACCGAAGGCTTCGACGAAGTTCACGCCGTGGTAGGCCGGGTTGTCCTGAGCGATCTCGGGGTACTTCTCGGGATACTCGGCCCACGGGAACGAGCCACCGTCGACGACGACGCCGCCGACGGTCGTTCCGGAGCCGTGGAGCCACTTGGTGGTCGAGTTCCAGACGAGGTCGGCCCCGTGGTCGAGCGGCCGGCAGAGCGCGGGCGTCGCGAAGGTGTTGTCGACGAACAGCGGGGCCCCGTTGTCGTGGGCGATGTCCGCCACCCGCTGGATGTCGGGGGTGTCGAGCGCCGGGTTGCCGATCGTTTCGAGGTGGACGTAGGCCGTCTCGTCGTCGATCGCTTCCTCGTAGGCGTCGTAGTCGAGGGTGTCGACGAACCGCGTCGAGATACCCCGGCGCTCGACCGAGTGGGTGAGGTAGGTGTAGGTCCCGCCGTAAAGCGAGGACGCCGAGACGATGTTGTCGCCGGCCGACGCGAGCAGGAACGTCGTGAGGTCGAGCGCGGCCATCCCGGACCCGGTGGCGGCCGCCCCAACACCGCCTTCGAGCGTCGCCATGCGCTCCTGAAGCGTCTCCACCGTTGGGTTCATCAGCCGGGAGTAGATGTAGCCGGGCTTTTCGAGTGCGAACTGGGCCGCGGCGTCCTCGGCGTCCTCGAAGACGTAGGAGGTGGTCTGGTAGAGCGGCGGGGCGCGTGCGCCGGTCGCCGAATCCGGTTGCTGGCCCGCGTGGAGCGCGTCCGTCGCGGTCGACTGGTCTGTGGGATCGTCGCTCATACCGGCCGGTCACGAGGACCACGTATTAAACGACCGAATCCTCGCCGTGTCGAACAGCTGTTCGGCCGGCCGGTGGGCCGCCTCTTCTCGTCGGGCCGATTCGGTTTGGGTTCGGCTCGTTCGAGCTTCTCACTGCTTCGGTCTCACGATGCGATCCTCGATACCGATCCCGAGCCCGCCGTTCGCCGCGTGCGCGACGAGGTGGTCGTACTGCAGCCCGTGGTACGACTGGACGGCCCCTTCGGTCAACGTAGGCATCGTCTCGGTGACGACGAAGTACTCCTGAACCGCGACCGTGTATTCGTCTTCCGCGTCGAGCGGGTCGCCGTCGATACGGATCCGTTCGAACGCCCCGGTCGTATCGTCCCAGACGACCGAGGCACCCGAGACCGACAGCAACCAGCGATCGTTCTCGGCGGCGGGACAGGCGACCGCGAGCGCCTTCCGGAGCGCGGTTCCCGATACCGAGAGCGTCGTCAACCGATTGCCGAACGGCGAGACGGCGATCACGTCGCCCGCGGAGACGTCGCCGGCGAGCGGCGGTCCCGTTCGGAGGGAGCTGGCGTGCATGACCCCGACGTCGGCGTCGGTCGCCGCCCGATACGCGTCGGCGACGAAGTTTACCAGCCGAGACTCACCGGTGGTGAGCGTCTCCCTGTCGCGGACGACCGGCTCGTCGACGTGCGCGACGACCGTGTCGAGTTCGAGCGCCTCCCGAACCCGCGTGTAGGTGTCGAGCAAGGACCGGTCGGGAGCCGTTCGTATCGAGTCGTGAAACGCGTACTTGCCGCCGGTCGTCGCTTCCACGACGCCGGACCCGCCCGTTCGGACGAGCAGTGTGCCGTCGTGGATCCCGGCGCATCGCTCGTGGAGGTGCCCGCCGACCACGAGGTCGGCATCGGCGGCGGCCGCAACCGCCGGGTCGTCGCGACCGCAGTGGGAGACCCCGATCACGTAGTCGACCCGCTCGCGGAGGTCGGCGGCAGCCGTCCGTGCGGCGTCGACCGGGTTCGTCACCCGGAGGCTGGACGCGTTCGGCGTGATCGCCGGGAGCTGGGTGGTCGTCACGCCGAAGACCCCGACACGACCGACCCCCGTCTCGAACGTACGCGTCGGTCGAACGCCCGCGTCCGCGCCGAACAGTCCGTCGTCGGTGTGGAGGTTCCCACACGTCCAGCCGGTCGGGAACTCGCGAACGAGGTCCCTCGCGTCCGCCGGTCCGTGGTCGAGGTCGTGGTTGCCGAAGGTCTCGACGTCCGGTTCGACCGCTCGATAGAACGGGGCCGCGATCGCACGCCCGGGGCGCGTCGGGAGCTCGACCCCCGGTTTGTTGTGCGAAACGGTCGATGCGACCCCGAGAGCCGTGTTGTCGCCGGCTCCGACCAGCAGCGTGTCGTCGTCCCGTCGCGCCAGGAGGAAGCTCCCGAGTCTGGCGATGGAGTCCGGCTCGTCGTAGATCCCTTCGAGATCCGAATATCCGATCACGGTGAGCGGGTCGGCCATACGATGTGCACTCCCCGGCGGGACGGCTTGTAGTGTCCGGGTTTGGCGGCGGATTCGAGGGGACTTCCTGTCTGGGGGGAACACGGTGGTCTTCAGATCAACTGGAACGCCACGAAGACGAGCAGTGCGAGCCCGAACACGAGAGCAGCGAACCCGATCGAACACTCCGCGGGGTCGTACTCGGAGTAGATCGCCGCTCCTCCGGAACGTCGAACCCGCCGATGACGGCCATGACCCGCCAATAGTCATCCCATCAAGTAGAAAGCGGACGCCGGTCAGGCCGATCACGGCCCACCGAGGGCCATCAGAACTCGAGAAGTATTGATCTTCTAAAATAAACGGCCTGCCGAGCGTTCGGTTCGTACTCGGCGGGATCGATCGAAGAGTTGGGACGGTTTCGGGGTGGACCGCTCGAACATATATAAACACCACCGCAAGCGGTGGGTACCGAACCAGGTGGTCCTCTTCCTTCTCTGTGTGCATGAGTACCGATACACAGGACAGGACATGGTCCATCGACGACGCACCGCCGACGCGAGGGATCGACGAGATCGACCTCAACGACTTCGAGACCGGACCGATACTCAAGTTCGTGGTCGCGTTCGCCATCGGCGCGGTCTTCTTCCTCGTTCCGGTGCCTTGGCAGGGTGAGGTCACCGTGCCCTTCGACATCGTCGTCAGTACGATCACCGCCACGTTCCCCGACGCGGTCGGGCTATATGCGCTAGCGGTCATCGTCGCTGGCGGCGCGCTGACGACCGCCGCCGAGCTCGACGCACGAGGAGTGCTTTCGCTCGACATCGACCTCTCGTACTTCGAGAGTTCGACCGCGTTCTGGGCGCTCCGGGTACTCGGGGCGCTCCTCGCACCGGTCATGTTCCTCAGGCTCGGCCCCGCATGGCTCTACACGTCGTCGACGGGCGAGTTCATGTGGGGAACGTTGATCTACAGCGTCGGCGTCATCATTCCGATCGGGGCGGTTTTCATCACCGTTTTCGTCGAACTCGGGGGGCTCGAGTTCGTCGGCACGCTCGCCCGACCGGTGATGAACCCACTGTTCAAATTCCCTGGTCGAGCCGCGCTCGACAGCCTCGCGTCGTGGGTCGGGTCGTACTCGGTCGGTCTCTACGTCACCCGGAACGTCTTCGATCGCGGCGGGTACGACAAGCGGGAGGTGTTCATCATCTCGACGTGTTTTTCGACCGTGAGTATCGGGTTCGTCGGCGTCGTGGCCGCCACGCTCGACATGCTTGCTCTGTTCCCCGTTATCTTCGTCGCGTACTTCGTCTGTGTCGTGGTCTGTGCCGTGATCCTCGTTCGGATACCACCGATCAGCCGCGTTCCGAAGGAGTACATCGCCGAACCCGACCCCGAAGTGCCGTTCGTCGGCTCCACACGCGACTATCTCCGGTTCGCGCTCAGCGAAGCGGTCGGGAAGGCGAGGGACGGCGAGACGTTCACAGGGGCGGCCTGGCGTGGGTTCGTCGATGGCCTCAAGCTCACGAGCCTCATCCTGGGGACCATCCTCACGGTCGGTCTCGCGGCGGTGTTGCTCTCGGCGTACACCCCGACGTTCGAGCTCCTCGGTGCGCCGCTCGTGCCCGTCATCGAACTCCTCAGGTTGCCGGACGCGGAGACCGTCGCGCCGGCGACCATCGTCGGCATTACCGAGATGTACGTCCCTGTATTGCTGGTCGAGGAGACCGCACGGATGGCGCGGTTTTTCGTCGCCGTGCTCGCGGTCTCCCAGCTGATATTCTTCTCGAGCGTCGGGCCGATGACGATGGACATGTTCAGCGACGTTCCGGTCCGGTTCCGAGACCTCGTCCTGTTGTTCGTCATGCGGACGGTCATCTTAGTTCCGCTCGTCGCCGGCATGACCCACCTCCTCAATGCGCTCGGCGTGCTCTAGGCGCACACGTACTCGATCATCGCCGCGACCAGCTTGTTCTCCGCACGCCGGAGGTGTTCCTCGGCGGTCCGTCGCTCGACACCGACCGCGTCGGCGATGGCGGCCGTCGTGGTCTCCCGCGGGATCTCGTAGTACCCGAAGTCGTAGGCGATCGCGAGGGTCTCGCGCTGACGTGCCGAGAGGTCGGGGAGAACGCCGTCGAGGGTGAGCAGCGGCGCGTCGTGGGTGACCGTCTCGATCTCGCGCGTTCGCTCGACCGAGACCGAGAACCCCGCCGCGAGGAGGTCGCGGTAGCACGCCGTGAGGTTGGCCGGGTCGAGCGCGAGCACGCGACAGGACTTCGCACCGCGAGCGTAGCGCAGGGGCGGCAGGAGCAGACAGTCGTGACGGGCGAGGTAGGTCTCGATGAGGTCGCCCTCGTGGCGCTGCAGGCAGTCGGCGGTGATGAGGACCAGTTCGTCCGGTCGCTGGAGGCGCTCCTGCACGCCGACCGCCTCGCGAACGTGGGCGAGTATCTCGTCGCTCGCGCCGCCGGTGACGTGGAGGAGGTCGCAGTGGTCGTTACACCAGAGCTCGACGCGCGCATCCGTGCCGGCGGTCGCCGCGGCGTACGCTCCATCCCCCTCGATGCGGAAGGTCGCCTCGTGCATACCGCACGAAGCGCCCACGTCGCATAAACGTCTACCGCGCGGTGGAGGTGATAAACGGTCCTCCATGAGGAGGGGTCATCGTCTCGTGACTCGTTCACGTACCGGTAGTCGATGAGCCGACAAGGATCCGTCCCGGCCGACGGTGGGGTGGGTGAGCCGTCCGAGCGGTGGCGTGCGTATCGGGGCGCGCCCACCGGTACCGATATCGAGTGTGAGGGGTGGCGACAGGAGGCCGCCCTCCGAATGCTCAACAACAACCTCGACCCCGAGGTGGCCGAGAAGCCCGAGGACCTCGTGGTCTACGGGGGAACCGGCCGCGCGGCCCGGAGCTGGGACGCCTACGACGCTATCCTCGACGAACTCCGTGAGCTGGGCGACGAGGAGACCCTCCTCGTCCAGTCGGGCAAACCCGTCGGTCGATTCCGAACGCACGAACGTGCACCCCGCGTCCTCATCGCGAACTCGAACCTGGTCGGGAAGTGGGACACCTGGGAGCAGTTCCACGAACTCGAGGCCGAGGGCAAGATCATGTACGGCCAGATGACCGCCGGCTCGTGGGCGTACATCGGCACCCAGGGGATCGTGCAGGGCACCTACGAGACCCTCGCCGAACTCGGTCGTCAGGAGTACGGAGGCGACCTCGGGGGGAAGATCGTCGCCACCGGCGGTCTCGGCGGGATGAGCGGTGCACAGCCCCTCGCGGTGACGATGAACCGCGGCGTCTGTCTCGTCGCCGAGGTCGACGCCCGTCGTATCGAACGCCGGCTCGAAACGGACTACCTGATGGAACGTGCGGCGAGCCTCGACGAGGCGCTCGACGCCGCGACGGCGGCGGCGGAGGCGGCCGAACCCTACAGCGTCGCCGTCGAGATGAACGTCGCTGACATGCTCGAGACGATGGTCGAGCGCGAGTTCGTCCCCGACATCGTGACCGACCAGACGAGCGCTCACGACGAGCTCGAAGGCTACTATCCGAGCGGCTACACGGTCGACGAAGCCGACGAACTCCGCGACTCCGACCCCGAACGCTACGTCGAGGCGAGCCTCGACACGATGGAACGCCACGTCGATGCGATCCTCGAACTCCAGGATCGGGGCGCGGTCGCGTTCGAGTACGGCAACAACCTCCGTGGTCAGGTCGAGGAACACCGCGACCACGGGAACGCGTTCGACTTCCCCGGGTTCGTACCGGCGTACATCCGTCCGATGTTCTGTCGCGGTCGCGGGCCGTTCCGCTGGGCGGCGCTGTCGGGCGACCCCGCCGACATCCGCCGCACGGACGAGGCCGTCACGGAGCTGTTCCCCGGGAACGACTCGCTCACCCGCTGGATCGAGCTCGCACAGGAGCACGTCTCGTTCCAAGGACTCCCCTCGCGGGTCTGCTGGCTCGGCTACGAAACGGACGAGAGCGGCATCACCGAGCGCGCACGCTTCGCGCTTCGCATCAACGAACTGGTCGCCGAGGGCGAGATCTCGGCCCCGGTCGTCGTCACACGCGACCACCTCGACGCGGGCAGCGTCGCCAGCCCCCACCGCGAGACCGAGGCGATGCGCGACGGCACCGACGCGGTCGCCGACTGGCCCATCCTCAACGCGCTGCTCAACTGCGCCGCGGGCGCGGACATCGTGAGCGTCCACGACGGCGGCGGTGTCGGCATCGGCAACGCGCTCCACACGAACAACCACGTCGTGCTCGACGGCACCCAGCTCGCCGCCGAGAAAGCCCGTCGCGTCTTCACGACCGACCCCGGCATGGGCGTTGTCCGCCACGCCGACGCGGGCTACGAGGACGCACTCGACGAGGCCGACCGCTCCGACGTGGCCGTACCGATGCGGGACCGAGGATGAGCTTGCGCGACCCACCAGTGTGGAACGGGCCCTCCGGCGACCCGAACGACGTGCAGTTCGGGGACGTCGTCGAACCGATATCCTCCGACGATGCCGACGGATTCGACGCCGTTCTCGTCGGCGAACCGTACGACGGCGCAGTGATCGGTCGTCGTGGTGCGCGCGAGGGACCGGCGGCGCTCCGCGACGCGCTCGCCGGGGTCAAGACCCATCATTTCGGTGCGGGAGCCGTCGGTTCGGTCGGCGACTGTGGCGACGTCGACGTTCCGGACGGCGACGTCGGTCGGGTGCAGGAGGCGGTTCTCGAACGAACGCGCGATCTACACGCCAGCGACGCGCTGCCGGTCTTCCTCGGTGGCGACAATTCCCTCACGTATCCGAACGCGGCCCCGCTCCTCCCGGCGTCGCTCGGCGTCATCAACTTCGACGCCCATCTCGACTGCCGCGAGCTGCGGGGAGGCCCGACGAGCGGGACGCCCTATCGGCAGCTCCACGAGGCGGGGCTCGACGCCTACGCCTGCGTCGGCGCACGGCACTTCGAGACCTCGACGACGTACGCCGAGTACGTCGCCGAGCGGGGTGGGACGGTCGTCACGAGCGAGGCGGTCGGTGTCGACCCCGAGAACGCCGCCGAACGCGCGCTCGACGCGATGGGGGCCGTGGCGGCGGTCTACGTCAGCGTCGACCTCGACGTGCTCGACGTGACGGCCGCACCGGGTGTGAGCGCGCCCACTCCCGGCGGGGTCATGTCACGCGAGCTGTTCGAGATGCTGCGGACGGTCGCGGCCGACGACCGCGTGGCGGGTTTCGAGGTCGTCGAGTGTGCACCGCCGCTCGACACCGACGGCCGAACCGCCGCCGCGGGCGCACGAGCGATCGCGCACTTTCTCAGCGGCGACGACGGAGGTCGACCATGATCGAACTCACGACGGTGGTCCACGACGCGAGCGAGGTCGTCGTCGGACCCGGCGCGGACGCGCCGCTCGAACGGTACGAGAACGCCGCCATCGCCGTCGTCGACGGTCGGGTGGCCGCGGTCGGGCCGAGCGAGGCGGTCACCGACGAGTATCCGCCGGAGAACGCCAACCACGCCGTCGACGCGACCGGGAGGAGCGTGATTCCGGGGTTCGTCGACGCCCACACGCACGGCCTGTTCGCGGGCGACCGCTCGGACGAGTTCGCGGCGAAACTCGGTGGCGAACGGTACCAGGCGATCCTCGCCGACGGTGGTGGTATCCTCCGAACCGTCCGCGCCGTCCGCGAGGCGAGCGACGACGAGATCCTCGCGAACCTGCTGACCCACCTCGATACGATGCTTGCCCACGGCACGACGACCGTCGAGGTCAAATCCGGCTACGGCCTCGACACCGAGACCGAACTCCGGATGCTCGACGTGATCCGCCGGGCCGACGAACGCCACCCGATCGACGTCGTACCGACGTTCATGGGTGCCCACGCCGTTCCGACGGACACCGACGCCGAGACGTACACCGACAGGGTGGTCGACGAGCAGCTCCCCGCGGTCGCCGACCAGGGGGTCGCCGAGTTCTGCGACGTCTTCTGCGAGGAGGACGTCTTCTCGGTCGCCCAGTCACGCCGCGTGCTCGAAGCCGGGATGGGGCGGGGGCTCACACCGAAGGTCCACGCCGAGGAGTTCGTCCGGCTCGGCGGCGCGCGGCTCGCGGCCGAGCTGGGTGCGGCGAGCGCCGACCACCTCCTCCACGCGAACGGCGACGACCGCGCGGCGCTCGCCGAGGCGGGTGTCACGCCCGTGCTCCTCCCCGGGACGGCCTTCTCGCTCGGCGCGGAGTACGCGAACGCGCGGGGTTTTCTCGACGACGGCGGAGCGGTCGCGGTGGCGACCGACTTCAACCCGAACTGTCACTCACAGAGTATGGGCTTCGCCATCGCGCTCGCCTGTGTCGGGATGGGAATGACACCCGCCGAAGCGCTGGTCGCCGGCACACACGGCGGGGCTCGTGCCCTCGATCGGACGGGTGAGACGGGGACGCTTCGGGAGGGGCTGCCCGCGGACATCGCGGTCGTCGACGGGCCCTCACACGTCCACGTCCCGTACAACTTCGGCGTGAACACGGTAGAGACGGTGCTCAAGTCCGGCGAGCCCGTCGACGGAGGCCGGCGATGAGCGGGGCGGAACCGGTCGTCCTCGACGGCGGATCGCTCACGCCCGAGGCGGTGGCCGCGGTCGCCCGTCGTGGTCGGACGGTGGCTATCGCCGACCCCGCACGCGAGGCGGTCCGGGAGTCCAGGGCGCGGGTCGAGGAGGTGCTCGAAAGCGGCGAGGCGGTCTACGGATTGAACACCGGGTTCGGTCAGCTCGTGACCGAACGCGTTCCCGAGAGCGAGCGCGGGCGGCTCCAGACCAACCTCGTCAGGAGCCACGCCTCGGGCGTCGGGCGCGAACTCGACCGGGAGGAGGTGCGCGCGATGATGGTCACGCGGATCAACGCGCTCGTGAAAGGCTACTCGGGGATCCGCGAGGTCGTCCTCGACCACTTCGTGGCGATGCTCAACCGGGGCGTTCACCCGGTCGTCAGGTCCCGCGGCAGCCTCGGCGCGAGCGGTGACCTCGCGCCGCTGGCCCACCAGGCGCTCGTGTTGCTCGGCGAGGGCGAGGCCGAGGTCGACGGCGACCGGCTCGACGGGGCGGCGGCGCTCGCGCGGGCCGGTCTCGAACCCCTCTCGCTCGTGGCGAAGGAGGGGCTGGCGCTCATCAACGGCACCCAGCTCTCCGTCGGGCTGGGCGCGCTCTGTGTCGTCGACGCCGAGCGCGCGCTCGGGGGTGCGGACGTCGCCGGCGCGCTCACGACCGAGGTCACGATGGGGACGACCGCCGCCTGCGACCCGGCGATCCAGGACGTCCGCCCACACACGGGGCAGGCGACGAGCGCGCGTAACGTCCGGACCCTCACCGCCGGGTCGGCGATCGTCGAGTCACACCGCAACTGCGACCGCGTGCAGGACGCCTACTCGATCCGCTGTCTCCCGCAGGTCCACGGGGCGGCCCGCGACGCGGTCGCCCACCTCCGCGAGGCGGTCGAGACCGAACTCAACAGCGCGACCGACAACCCGCTGGTCTTCCCCGGCGGAGCGGTCGACGACCGGGCGAGCGGGACCGAGAACGTGAACGTGCTCTCGGGCGGGAACTTCCACGGCGCGCCGCTCGCGCTCCGGCTCGACTACGTCACCAACGCCCTCACCGACCTCGCGAGCATCGTCGAGCGCCGCGTCGACCGGCTGCTCAACCCGAACCTCCAGGAAGCGCACCTGCCACCGTTCCTGACACCGAACAGCGGCGTGCGCTCGGGCTACATGATCGCCCAGTACAGCGCCGCCGCGCTCGTCAACGAGAACCGCTCGCTCGGCTCGCCGTCGACGGACAACACGCCCGTGAGCGGTGGCCAGGAGGACCACGTGAGCATGAGCGCCCAAAGCGCGCTCAACGCCCGCACCGCCGTCGAGAACCTTCTCACGGTCGTGGGGATCGAACTGCTCTGTGGCGCACAGGCGATGGAGTTCGTCGACGACGGGCTCGCGCCCGGTGAGGGTACGGGGGTCGCCTACGAGACGGTTCGCGACGAGATAGCACCGCTCGACGACGACAGACCGCTTCACGCCGAGATCGAGACCGCGTCGGCGCTGGTAGCCACCGGGAAGCTCGAACGCGATATCGAGGCGGAGACGGACCGACGGGTCGTCTGACCGGTAGTGCAGCCGGCACTCCGGCCGGCACGTACGACTCACATCCGACGGGCGGTTACTCGTCGCGTGCCGGGTCGACGGCCATGTAGGCCGGGTCGACCGTCTCGCCGTTCAGGAGCGCCATCGTGTTCTCGGCGAGGGTGTCGATACCGTCGAGACGGTACTCGGTGGTCATCGCCGCGACGTGCGGGGTCGTGACGACGTTGTCGAGCCCGTGGAGCGGTGAGTCGGCGGGAAGCGGCTCGTCCTCGAAGACGTCCAGCCCGGCCCCGGCGAGGTCGCCCGCGCGGATGGCCTCGACGAGCGCGTCGGTCTCCACGAGCGGTCCGCGGCCGGTGTTGACGAGGAACGCCGACGATTTCATTGAACCCAGCGCCGCCTCGTCGATACAGCCACGTGTCTCGTCGGTGAGTTCGGCGGTCACACAGACGGCGTCGCTCTCGGTGAGGACGCGGTCGAGCGAGGTGAGTTCGGCCCCGACGAGCTCGCCGTCGATCGGACGGACGTAGGGGTCGTACGCGAGCAGTGTGGGTCGAAATCCGGAGAGGAGGGCTGCGACGCGCCGGCCCACGTTGCCGAACCCCACCAACCCCACGGTCTTCCGGGAGAGCTGCGTCCCGAAGGGGGCGTCGCCGCGCCAGCCACCCGCCCGGAGGAGGTCCTGGGTCTGGCCGATCCGGCGGGCGACCGCGAGCAGGAGCGCGACGGTGTGTTCGGCGACCGAGAGCGCGTTCAGCCCCGGCGTGTGCGTGACCGGGATCCCGAGCCGCTTGGCCGCCGCGAGGTCGACGTTGTCGATACCGGTGCCGATCTTCGCGACCACGTCGAGCGACGTGGCTTCGAGCACCCGTTCCGAGAGCGTGAGTCGGGAGGTGGTGAAGACGGCGTCCATCCCGTCGAGCGCCTCGATCAGCGCGTCCTCGTCCGCAGGTTCGCCCACCGTGAGGTCGAACTCGCCGTCGAGGTCCGCGGCCAGTCGGTCGACGGGCTGGACGTCTCGGTCGACGAAGGCGGAGCGCGTGGCCATGTGAGGGAGTACCGTCTGAGGGCTTATCGGCTTTCGTTCGTGAACGGACCCCAGTGCCGGGCCGACGGCCTCGGTTCGGCGAGCACGGTGTGGCTCCGCACTGAGTCGATGCCCCCGGCCCCGTGACGGTTGTTCTGTGCGTGCTCGCGTGGCGTTCGGAACGGCGACTTCCGGCGTGCTACGGGTTCCACTCGGCGAGCCATCCCTCGAAGGATTCCGTGACGCGTGGGAAGGCTGCGAGACCACCGCCGGCGACCAGGAGCGCCGCGACGACGGCCAGTGCCGGCTGTTCGAGGGCGGTGCCCACGGCCCCGGCGAGGAACCCACCCAGCACGATCGTCAGGCTGTAGTACGGAACGCGGAACAGGAGGAGCGACGGTCTGGCCGGCACCCACCCGTCGTAACCGACGCCGGGTGTCGGGAGCAGGCCGCTGCGGAGCGCCGCTACCCCGAGTACCATCGCGACCCACGTCGCGAGCGCCGCGAGTTTGAGGTCGGTGATACCGAACGGCTGGCCCTGGTACATCAAGAACCACAGCGCCGGCAGCCCCGGGATGGAGACCTCGGCGAACGCCGCGACCACGTCGTCGAGGAACCGCCCGTAGGCGTTCTTCTCGGTCATCTGCGGGCCGTTCAGCCCCCACGTCCATCGCCGGTCGCTGCGGGTCTCCGGGTCGTCGACGGCTTTCGGCGGCGAACTCATAACGTGAAACATCACAGCCGCTGAATATAATTATTCCGGGCGACGGGTCGGGCTCGGTCAGCTCTCGGCCGCTGCCGTCGGTCCGTCGGTCGTCTCGTACTTCGTCCGGAACTCCCCGATGAGCTGGCCCATTTTCGCGTACCAGTCGTTCAACATCCGCTGCATCTCGTCGGCCGCGACGTCGGGGTCGGCGGGGCGGAAGACGTGGTAGTAGCCGCCCTGGTCGTAGTTGACCTGCTCCTTCTGGACGAAGCCGGCCTTTCGAAGCCGCTGGAGCGACCGGTACGCCGTCGAGCGCTCCCGGTCGACCGCCTCGGCGATCTCGTCGATCGTCAGGGGTGCCTCGTGGTCGATCACGACCTCGAAGCACTCGCGGTCGAGTTCGGTGAGCCCGTAGATACATTCGAGCAGGCCCTCACAGTCCATATCCGCCCGGAGGTACTCGGCCATCGAATCTGGCATTGGTCTACGTTCCCTACCGGAAGAGCGGGTATAGGCGTTGTGCATACCCTGCACGACTGTACGGAGCGGTCACGTGAGTCGGGCTCGGTCGAGGGCTACTCACTCGACGTCGCTCCAGACGTCGACGTCCGTGAGTCTGAGTTCGCCGTTGGCCTTCCACGTTCGTGGCCGGCAGGCGACCGCCGTCGCGCCGACGAAGAACGCCGCGACGAGACCGCTCACCACGACGCCGGGAACGGCCCCGACCGCGGCGCTCGCCGGCCAGCGAGCCGCGCCGTCGAACGCGGTGATCCGCACGAGCCAGGCGACCAGGAGGACGGTCAGGAGCGGGAGGTAGACCCGCCGGAGCCGATGGGCGAGCGCCTCCTCGAAGGTGATCTTGATCTTCGGTCGGCGGTAGTCCTCGCTCAGCTCCCGTCGCCACGCGGCGTCCTCGACACCGGTGGTCGGGTCCAGCGCGTTCGCGAAGACGTTCTCCTGGAGGAGTCGGACGCGCGAGCGCCAGAGGTCGTAGCCACGATAGCGCCGGGCCTCGATCACCAGGAACACCGTGAGCATCGCCATCCCGATGAGGATGACGAAGTGGGGGGTGTCGCCCGTGAACGCCCACGTCGAGATCGCGGCGAGTATCGTGACCGCCCAGTTGGTGGTCCGGTCGAGGCGCTCGCGCCAGAACTTCATCCGGTGGATCTCGCCGCGATAGAGGTGCGCCATCGACGACCCGGGCCCCATCCCCTCCTCGAACATGCCACGGCCGATGTCGCGTTCGACCTCGCCGCACGGGTCGAAGACGTCGTCCTCGCTCATTCGTGCCCCTCCGCCGATGGGTGCACGCTGTCGCCGCGCCGTTCCTGTGTCGTGTCCGTTTTCATCGTGGTTCGAATCGGTCGAGGTCAGTCGCTCGGTGCGGTGGTTCGGTCGGGATCCGCTCGATGCGCCCGCCAGTAGCCCTGCGCGTACGCGCCGACGAACATCCCGACGAGCCCGATCAGGATCGGGTAGTTCCCGATCCCGAGGCTGGCGTAGGCCGAGCCGGGACAGAGCCCCGAGAGCCCCCACCCGACCCCGAAGACGGCACCGCCGACGAGGACGCTCCGGTCGAAGGGCTTCCGTCGCTTCCCGTACGGCGCGCCGGTGACCGGCGCGCGGTCGAGGAACCGCGTCGCGAACGCGATCGCGACCGCCGTGACGCCCGCCGCCCCGCCCATCACGAACACGAGGCCGAGGTCCTGCAGTTGCAGGAAGTCGAGCACGACCTCCGGGCGAGCCATCTCGCTGTAGGCGAGCCCGAAGCCGAAGAGCAGCCCGCCGAGGGCGACCAGCGGCACGAACAGCGGATGGCGGCCCGCTGATTCGGTCACGGCGTCACCCCGAGGGCCTGCATCGCCAGCGCGACGCCGATCGCGACGGACATGAACGTCGCGACGCTCGCGAGCGAGGTCTTCGAGCGCGACGCGAGCCCGTTGATGCCGTGGCCGGACGTACAGCCCTTCCCGATCCGGGTGCCGGCCCCGACGAGGACGCCGCCGACCAGCAGCCGCCACGCCTGGACGTCGGTCGTCCAGCCACCCCCACCGAGGAGGAGCGCGTAGACGGCCGCGCCGGCGACCATGCTCAGCGTGAAGACGACTCGCCAGTCGCGCGAGGCGAGGTAGGTCGCCCGGTTGAACCGGGGGAGCGCCGAGACGTACGACAGCGTCGACTCGAAGAACGTGCTCGCGCCCGGCGCGATCGCCGTTCCGAGGTAGATGGTCGAGACCCCCAGCCCGATCAGCACGCCGCCGACGGCGTACTGACCGATACCGCGCGGGAAGAGCCCCGCGAGCGACACCTCGGCGAGGAGCTGGAGAACGTATCCGGTCATCGTTCAGTCGCCCGTCAGTGCGTCCTGGCTCGCCGCACAGTTGTTCGGCCCCTGTTCGAGTTCGAACGCCTCCCGGTCGTCCGCGTCGCGCTCGCCGAGGTTGATCGCGACGATCGTCTCGTGGTTGCTCGGCCGCGGCGGCATGTCCGACCGGACGAACGCCACGAACGCTTCCCTCTCCATCGAGAGCGCCGCCATCCAGGCTTCGAGGTCGCCGAGCCGCGCGACGTGGGCTCCATCGACGGTCTCGGCGTTCCCGCTGAAGTGCCCCGGCGCGACGACGGTGTCCGCGGGGAGCGGGAGGATCGTGTCCCGCAGCGTCTCGTGGAGGTCGGCCGCGGCCTCGGCCGCACCCTCGGCACCCGCTTCGAGGTCGGGGCGGGCGACGCTCTCAGTGAAGAGGCTGTCGCCGGTGAAGAGGACGTCACCGACGCGGTAGGCGGTCATCCCCGTCGTGTGGCCCGGTGCGTGGATGGCCTCGATCTCGGTCTCCCCGACGGAGACGGTCTCCCCGTCCTCGACCGTCGTGTAGGGCGTCTCGAAGTCGATACCGCGCTCGGCGGCGGCCTGGGGGACGACGGCTTCGGCGTCGTTTTCGGCCGCAACCCGACGAACGCCGCTCACGTGGTCGGCGTGGACGTGGGTGTCGAGCGCATGGGTGATCTCGGCTCCGAGCGCACGCGCGTCCTGTCGATACGTGTCGGTGAACGCCCGGAGCGGGTCGACCACGGCCGCCTCGTCGCCGCTGACGACGAGATAGGCGAGACAGCCGCTGGAGGGGCGCTGGTACTGGGCGACCGTGACGTCAGTACCCGTATCGAGTTCGTGGTACTCGTAGAGCTCCGCCCAGCCGTTCATGCCGCGGGCGAGGTGAGTGACCTCGTAGCCGCGTTCCCGGAGCGTTCCGGCGACGTACTCGCTCGAATCGCCCTTCGCACAGAGCACCGTCACTGGACGGTCGTCGGGGATCCCGTCGAGGCGCTCCTCGGGAACGTCGTCGAACAGGAACTCGAAGTAGGGGACGTTGTGCGTCGTGACGTTCGGGCCGTCGATGTGCCACGCCTCGAACGCGTCGGACGCACGGGTATCGAGGAGGAACACCTCCTCGCCGCGGTCGATCCGTTCCTTCAGTTCGTCCGGCTCGATCGATTCGACCTCGGCGTCGGGTTCGGGGACTGCGTCCTCGCTCATCGCCCCGACCTACTCGGCTCGGCCACATAAGCGTTCGTATAGAATAGTGATTTCTATACAATACGGTATCGCGATCTCGTGCGAAGAGCGACGCTGCACAACCGCTACCGTACGATACAGAGTGAGCGGAGAAATGGCTGTTCGTCTCTCTCGCAAGACTTTTGAACGGGGAGACAATGTTGTGGTGTAGAGGCAAGACAGCACATGAGCGAAGAACACGACGTGGCCGAGACGCTCGACGTACAGGGAGAGAACTGTCCCATGCCGGTCGTCAAGACCAAGCAGGCCGTCGACGGGCTGGGGGCGGACGAGGTCCTCGAAGTGCTCGCGACGGACGCCGGCAGTATGAGCGACATCAAGGGGTGGGCCGGTTCGACCGCCGACGTCGAACTGGTCGACCAAGTCGCGGAGGCGGACGTCTACCGACACTACGTCCGGAAAGTCGAATGACGCGGTTCGTGGGGCATCGATGAGTACCGACACGCCACCCTCGGAGGCCGACGTGGACCCCGCGGCCCTCGAAGCCCGCATCGAGGAGCTCGAATCGGAACTCGACGCGGTTCGAGCCCAGGAGGACGGCCAGCGGATGGTGATCATCGCCACGAAGGGCACCCTCGACATGGCGTATCCACCGCTGATACTCGCCTCGACGGCCGCGGCGTTCGGCTGGGATGTGACTGTGTTTCACACCTTCTGGGGGCTCGAACTCCTCCACGAGGACCACTCGAAGGCGCTCCAGTTGAGCTCGGTCGGGAATCCGAACCTGCCGATCCCGAACGCGGTGGCCGCCCTCCCCGGCATGGACCGGGCGACCTCGAAGTTCATGGCCAAACGCATCGCCGACAACGACGTCGCGAGCGTCGAGGAACTCGTTCGAACCGCCCTCGACAGCGGGGTCGACCTCCAGGCCTGCCAGATGACGATCGACCTCCTGGACTACGACGAGGACGACTTCTACGACGGGGTCGAGACCGGTGTTGGTGCGGCGAGCGCCTTCCAGCGCATGGCCGACTCCGAGATCCAGCTCCTGGTCTGAGTCGACCGACCTCCCGCCGAACCCGCCCTCGTGGGCGGGGACCCGAACGCTTTTCGCTATCAACACAATACTCTACACTACAGTGTTACCGATCGATCCCTCGCAGGTCGACCCGGCGGCCATCGGCACGAAACGAACGACCCTCGAGATGGGCCACGAGGAGGCCATCGAGCACGTTCGAGCCGTCTTCACCGACGCCGGGTTCGGTATCCCCGTCGAGTTCTCGCCGTCGGAGCTGCTCAACGAGAAGGTCGACGCCGACCGCGACCCCTACTACGTTCTCGGGGCCTGCAACCCGGCCGTCGCCGACCGCGCGCTCGACGCCTCGGCGAACCGACTCGGGGGGCTGTTCCCCTGCAACGTGGTCGTCTGGGAGGAAGAACCGAGGGTGCAGACCGTCTACCACGTGAGCATCATGCGGATCGCCCGGTTGGTCGGGATGGCCCCGGACGACGAGGCGATGGCCGGGATCATCGAGGACACCGGCGAACTCGCCGACGAAGCCTTCTCGAACCTCTGATCGGTGTATCGTCCACCACGAGCGGACGGGCGGAGAGGAGGGCGGAGGGTATCGCTTGGTACACTGGCATCGTCGGTGTACCGACGTCGCCGAGCGGCCGGTGGAAATGTTTAACCAACCCAATACCGTACATGGCTCTATGTTCGAGACGATCAGCGCCAGGGAGCTCGCCGACCGGCAGGACTCCGGCCGGGACGACTACGTGCTGGTCGATACCCGTCCCCAGGACAGCTACGAGGCGTGGCGCGTCGAGGGAGCCGAGAACGTTCCGTTCGGGCCGGCGGAGACGCTGAGCCGGGAACAGCGGGCCACGATCGAGCGCCTCGCTGACGGGCGGGAGGTCCTCGTCATCTGTGGAAAGGGGGCCACCTCGACGAGGCTCGCCACCGAACTGGACGCGAACGGGTTCGACGACGTGGCGGTCGTCGGCGGCGGGATGCGCGCGTGGAACGCGCTCTACGAGTCGGTCCCCGTCGAGACGACGCGGGACGACCTCGTCCTCGTCCAGTTCCAGCGCCGCGCGAAGGGCTGTCTCAGCTACCTCGTCGGTTCGAAGATCGACGGGACGGCCGTCGTCGTCGACCCGACCCGACACGTCGACCAGTACATCACGACCGCCGCCGCGGAGGGGCTCGCGATCACACGTGTTCTCGACACTCACGTCCACGCCGACCACATCTCCGGCGGACGGGAGCTCGCGGCGAAGCTCGACGTTCCCTATCACCTGAGCGAGCGCGCCGCCGAACGCGACGTCGAGGGCGAGTTCGAGCCGGTGGCCGACGGGGAGACGATAGCGGTCGGTGGGATCGATATCGAGGCCCTCCCCGCGCCCGGACACACGACGGAGATGCTGGCCTATCGGGTGGCCGACGAAGCCGTTCTCACCGGGGACAGCCTCTTCCTCGACTCGGTCGGGCGGACGGAGCTCGAGTTCGGCGACGACGGGGCCGAACACGGCGCGAGGATGCAGTACGAGACGCTTCACGAGACGTTGCTGGCGCTCCCGGACGGGTTGCTGGTGCTGCCGGGCCACGTCACGGTGAACGACGACGGCACCTACGCGAACGCCACGCCGGGAACGCTCGTCGGCGCGCCGTTGGCCGAGGTCGGATCCCGGCTCGATCTCGTGGAACTCGACGAGGACGCCTTCGTGAACCGACTGGTCGAGGACGTACCCGAGAAGCCCGACAACTACGAGGCGATCATCGGTCTCAATCTCGGGCGGGAGGACGTGGAGAGCGACCGCGACGCCACGATGCTCGAAACGGGGGCGAACAACTGCGCGGCCTGACCGCCACGGTCCGTTCGTTTCATTCAGTTACCTGAAGTCGCTATAGAAAGGTATACAGCGAATCAACGACAACAGGATTGTGAGACGGGACACCATGAACGTACTACTGCTCGGAGCAAGCGGGCGGATCGGGCATCGAACGGCGAGCGAGCTGTTGGACCGGGGACACACGGTCACCGGCGTCTCCCGAAGCGGGGAGGTGAGCGACGTCGAGAGCGAGGCCCTCACGGTCGTCGAGGGTGACGCGACGGACCCGGAAGCGGTCGCACGGCTCGTGGCGGGTCACGACGCGGTCGTCTCCACGCTCGGACCGAGCGGCGACGAATCACCGGAAATCCTCTCGGAGATGCTGCGTGCGGTCATCGAGGGAATGCGTCGCGGTGAGGTCGACCGCCTCGTCTGGACCGGCGGCGCGGGGATCCTCCACGTCGACCCCGAGACACGGCTCATCGAGACCGAGGCGTTCCCCGAGGAGTGGAAACCGGTCTCGCAGGCCGCGATCGACGCTTACGAGCTCTTGGAAGACGTCGACGACCTCCGCTGGACCTACCTCGCGCCCGCCGGGCTGATAGAGCCCGGCGAACGAACGGGGGAGTACCGGACGGCCGAAGGCGAGCTGGTCGTCGACGAGGACGGCGACAGCTACGTCTCCATGGAGGACTTCGCCGTCGCGCTCGTCGACCGGCTCGAAGCCGACGACGCGGTGCACACCCAGCTCGGTGTCGGCTACTGACCGCGGAACGATCGATCCGCTCCGGGAGTTGGCCCACCACTACTTACCCCTAGAGGGCGAATCGAACCCATGAAGACGACCTCCCGGGAGACGCTCGGCGATTTCTTCTGGAAGCGCCACGCCAACCCGAAGAGCGGCTGGTCGCGGACGGTCGTCCTCCCCCTCCTGGTGTACGCCGTCGGCGAGCGCCGGTGGCGGCTCGTCGTCGCGACCCTGGTCTTCGCGGTCGTCAACCCCGTTCTGTTCGCCCCGCCCGAGAACACCGAGGCCTGGATGACGAAGGTCGTGCTCGCCGAGCGGTACTGGCGAACCCACGACGCCGACGTCGGTTCCTTGAACGTTCTCAACCTGGTGAACGTCCCGGTGACGCTGTACGCGCTCGTCGCCGCCTACCGACGGGACACCGGCGGGGCGACCGTCGCGACCTCGCTGTCGATGACGCTCAAGTTCGCGTTCGTCGCCGGCCTCGTTCGACGCTTCGAGGACGACCTCCCCGAGTTGGACTTCCCACCGAACCCGGACCTCCCACCGATTCGGGAGGCCTCACGACGTCGATAGGGAGCGGAGGAGCGGGGAGTTCGTGCCGAACAGGAGTCAGCCGTTGCACCGACTGCCGCGACCGCCCGGTCTCGCACTGTCCCTTCCGGTCGCTCCGAACGTGTCGACACCCGTCGTTCAGTCGGCCCGTTCCGTGGCGTCGCTCACCGTCATCACCGGCACGTCAGCGTTGCCGGCCACTTTCTGCGTTACGCTGCCGAGGAGCCGACGCTCGATCTCCGGGTGGCCGTGTGTTCCCATGACGACGAGGTCGACGTCGTTCTCCGCGGCGTAGGCGAGGATGGCCGCCGCGGGCGTTCCTTCGAGGACCTCGGTTACGAGGTCGACGCCGGCGTCCGCAGCCGCGGTTTCGACCGCCTGAAGCGCCTGCTCGCTGGCCTTCCGACCGACCTCCCAGAGGGTGTCGTGGACCTCCGATTTGGAGACCGTCAACCAGCTCGTCGAGGTGTCGATGACGAAGACCGCGTGGACGGTCGCGTCGTACGTCTCGGCGAGGCCGACGGCGTGCCGAACCGCGTTCGTCGAGGGACCGCGCCCGTCCGTCGGAACGAGGATGTGTTCGTACCTGGGACTCATCGTTCCCCGTCCCTGGTTCGCGCTCCGATGTCCTGTCGGACGACGGGGACCGACGTCATCCTATCACCCCGAAACCGAACTGGGCGTACGGCCAGAAGTAGTGGACCGCGACGCCGACGATGGCGGCCGGTATCGTGGTGTAGATCGTCGCGATGATCGCGGCCTTCATGTCGATCGCCATGAGGGGGAAGAGCGCGTCGCCGTCCTGGCTGATCGCGTTCCCGACGAGCGCCGAGAAGGGGATCGCGCCCTCGGCGTAGAGCCCCGCGAACACGATCTGTGGTGCGCAACCGGGTATCAACCCCAGCGCCGCCCCGGCCAGCGGCGCGAGAACGCCCGCCGCCGCAGCGAGCGCGGCGATGTCGATCGAGAGCAGCGCCATGCCGTACTCGTAGATCAGGTAGGCACCGATCACCCAGACCGTGACCATGCTGGTCTCCATCGCGGCGTGCTGGAAGGTGTCGTAGGCGTCCGCGTACGTCTCCCGGATACGTCCCGCGTCGCCCTCGCCGATGAACCGACGGCCGAAGAAGTGGAGGTAGAACGAGAGGGTCGTGCCCACCAGACCGGCGACGGTGAACAGCCCGAAGAACGTGGGCCCGTACTCGAACGGCACCTCGGGCGCGCCGCGGGCGAGATACAGCACGCCGGCGGTGAGACCGGCGAGCGCCACCACCCACCAGACGACGTGGACGCCGTGGGTGAACTTCGCCATGAACCCCGAGGTGTTTCGCTCGTGGTCGTGGCCGCCGTCGTCCATCTCGAACCCCGCGACGCTCGGCCCGCCAGCGGCGACGCTCGTGGTCGCGAACCCACCGTCGGTCATCGGCCGACTGATCCGCTCGACGGCACGGTCGACGCGTCCGACCCCGAGGCCCCAGAAGTCGATCGCGTAGCCGAACAACACGCCCGAGACGAACGCCAGCACGTACGCGTAGAGCGCAGCTTCGGGGGCGAGCGCGAGGATCACGAACGCCGAGTCCCCGGCGGTCGCGGCGAGCGTCGCCACGACCGTCCCGAAGCTGATCGTCCCACGGATGTACAGCGGCATCGCGATGATGGCACCGCCGCAACCGGGGGTGAGCCCCAACAGGCCACCCGCGAGCGGCTGGAGGTGTTCGTTGTTCTCCAGGAACTGAACCATCCGTCCGCCCGTTCTGTACTGGAGATAGCCGAAGACCAGGACGGTGACCGCGACGAAAGCCGAAACCTGGACGAAGCCGTCACGCACGGAGCCGAGGAGGATGTCGATCGCGCCCTGTGCGGTGAGGTCCAGGGGGATCATCGGTCCGCAGGTCCCGAGTTTTCGTCCGGGTGGATGGAACGGAGGAGGGCGTTTCCATCCGAACGTCGATCGTCGTTCATGCTTGCCCGGAGGTGAGATGGCGAACGGTATAATTCTTTTCCACCAATCAAATTGTTAGCTTCGTCTAATCCTCCCCGCGTGACTCAGAGATAGCGGCGAGCAGGCTGGGTACAGCGCCGTTCGTTGGCCGGCCGAAGTGCCACGGCGAGGCCATCAGGGCGGCGAGAAGCGTTCGAACCGGGAGACGGCGTTCCGGTAGAGCGAGCATGCGACGGCGAGACCGGCGACGAGGAGCACCGTGCTGGTGACAATTTGGAGCTGGAGGAGGTCGAGCGCGCGGATCGCGTTCCCCAGCCCGTCGAACCAGTCCGCAGCCATCGAGACCGGGCCACCGGGGGACCCCGCCAGCAGTCCGAGCAGCAACGCCGGCAACGAGCCGAACGACGCACCGAGGAGCCCACGTGTGAGCCCCGGAACGACCGTGAGCAGTACCAGCAGACCGCCGGGGACGACGACCGCCACCAGGTGGACGAACACGGCGGTCATCCGCGGTGGAAGCACGTCGTCGCTTCGCCCGATGCTGATGGCACTGAACCGCGGGAAGGCCATGCCGACCGCGGGCGCGATGGCGACCGCTATCACGGTCAGCGATCCGCTGAGAGCGACCGTCTCGACCCGTTGGACGAGTGTGTAGGGCGAGAACACGCTCGCGACGGCCGTCACGACGAGGACGACCGGGAGACCGAGGAGCAAGCCGGGCGTCATGAGTCCCCGAACGTACTGTCGACCGGGGACCGCCGTAAGCGTCATCGGCAACACTCGTCCCTCGTCGCCGAGGGGGTTCAGGGCGAACAGCGCGCCGGCGAGCCACGGCAGCATCACCGCACACAGCGGCGCTGCGACGGCCGTGACCGACCCCGATTGGTAGCTCGAACTCATGAACGAACTCCCGATGGCGAAGACCGGAACCAGTAGGAACGTCATTCGGTTCGGGTCGCGCCGGGTGCGGAGCAGCGTCCACTCGGCGACGCGCCTCGTTGGCGTCGAGAGGAGGTCCGGGACGACGAGCGGGCCCACGGCGGCAGCGAGCGCGCCGCGATGCGAGGAGCGAGTCGCCGCCGAATCCGTCGTCTCACGGGTCGCGCCGTCATCGGGATTCACCGGTTCGGTGAACCAGAGCGCGACCGCCTCGCGTTCGACGAGCGCCCCGGCCACCACGACAACGAGGGCGCTACCGAGGAGCGCGCCGACCGCCCGGATCGACGAGCCCGCGAACGGCGACCCGGCCGTCGCGAGGTCGGCGAACCACGCCATCGGTAGCCACGCGAGCGACGTCGGGCTCACGACACCGAGCGGGGAGTAGACGAAGAGGAAGTAGATACCCATCAGCACCAACGCCGCGACGATCCCGAGAACCGTCTTGTGGCGCGCGACGAACGGTGAGCTCGCGATCAGCCACGCGATCGCGTACCCACACGCGGTCGCCGTGACGACCGCGGTGGCGACGAACAACACGGTCGTCATCGGGACGAGGACCAGGCTCGCGATCGACCCGAACAGCAAGACCGCGGCGGCGGTCCCCACGACGGTGTACAGTCCGACGTAGGTGAGCGCACGGAGCGTCTCGGCGACGACCAGCCCGCCCGCGACCGTCCGGGCCGAGACGCTCGTGAGCACCATCGACTCGGCCTCGATGTGCGTGTGGGCCGAAACGACCCGCTGACCGACGATGAACACCATGAACAACCAGAACAGTGCGACCATGCCCCTGACCCCGTTTGGGACGGCGAGCGGCCCGATACCTCGGATCTCGCTCGCGAACAGCGCGAGAAGCGCGGTCAGGATCGCCGGCGGCCCCACCACGGGGAGGGCCGTCATCCCGAGCCGGGCTTTGTCACGCCGGATCGCGCGCACCGAGCGCCGAAACTCGAACAGCCCGATACCGAGCGCGTGGCGCGCCCACCCCGACTCAGCCATCGGTGGCCTCCCGGCCTCGGGCGGGTGTATCGGTTGTGAGTTCGAGGAAGGCGTCCTCGAGGCTGCCGGTTTCGCCGGCTTCGGCACGGTTCGTCAGGGCGTCCGGCGTGTCCTCGGCGACGAGCCGGCCGTCGTAGAGGATGCCCACCGTATCGGCGACCGCCTCGACGACCGGCAGGATGTGTGTCGAGAGGAAGACCGTCGTTCCGCCGTCGGCGAGGTCGGCGATCATCTCGCGGAGCGTCCGGGCGGCACGTGGGTCCAGCCCCGACGTTGGTTCGTCGAGGAAGACCACGTCGGGGTCGTGGAGGACGGCCTGGATGTAGGCGACCTTCTGGCGCATCCCCTTCGAGTACTCCGAGATGCGCGTGCCGGCGTCGGCCGCGAGATCGAGGTCCGCGAGGAGGCGATCGATCCGTTCGTGTGCCGCGTCGGTGGGGAGGTCGCGGAGCCCGGCGACGTAGTCGAGCTGCTCCTCGGCGGTCGCCTCCTCGTAGAGCGGCGGCTCCTCGGGGAGATAGCCAATGTGGGGACGGAGCCGGTCGCGGTCGGTGATCGGGGCGGCCGCGATGGTCCCGGTCCCGCTGGAGGGGTGCGTGAGCCCCGTGAGCATCCGCATCGTGGTGGTCTTCCCCGCCCCGTTCGGACCGAGGAACCCGTAGACGGTTCCCGCCGGTACCGAGAGCGAGAGGGAGTCGACGGCGAGCGTGCTTCCGTAGCGTTTCGTCAGGTCGGTGGTATCGATCGCCATCATTGATAGCTTGGATGAAGTCGAGGCATCCATTGAGGAAAATTGGAGACAGATGTGTAATAAAAGTGATGCCAGGGAAGCGGGGTCTCCCGAACGGAGCCCCGACGGACGGTCGGAGGCTCTACACGAGTGCTGCTTCGAACGGGTGAAATCGGTTTCCCGGATCTTCAGCGTCTGAAAATCGGCTCGAAGTCGGAGTTCGGTCGGAAGCCAGACCGACGCTCCACCGTCGCGACCGCGGTCGCCGTCTCAGTCGTCGTCGGCCATCGCGCCGAAGACCTCCTCGGCGTCGGCGGGTACGTTGAAGTCGTGGTAGTGCTCGCCCTTCTCCTTCGTGAGGATGTTGAGCGCCGCCGCGGCACCGTCGCCGGCGGCGATGACCGCCTGCCACTCCTCGGCGCGGACCATCGCGCCCGTCGCGTAGGCGTCCTCGACGCTCGTCTCGGTCGTCACGTCCACGTCCACCGCGCCCTCGTCGGTGAACGCACAGCCCAGATCCTCGGCGAGGTCGCGCTTCGCGCCCGTCGCGAGGATCACGTAGTTCGCCTCGTACTCCTCGTCGGCCGTGACCGTGAAGCCGTCGTCGGTCGATTCGACGGCGGTGACCTCGGCTCCCTGGTGGCGCTCGACACCGAAGTCGTCGACCTGGGTCCGGAGGACCTCCATGTAGTCCGTCCCGTCGATGGAGCCGACGCCGGGGTAGTTGAAGAGGTGGGCCTTGTGCATCCACGTCTGGTCGGTATCGAAGACGGCGGTTTCGAGGCCGTTCTTCTGGGCGAACAGTGCTGCGCTGAGGCCGGCGGGGCCGCCACCGACGATTGCGACGTCTACCATACCACCCTTTATTTTACTGCTCAGTAAAAGCGTTCTGATCCGGCGGGAACCCCGTTCGATCCGGTCCACCGGTCGACGAGAGACTGTCTCAGGAACTCGTCATCCCCGACGGTCGAGACCGACCCCGACCGTGTCAGCTCAGCACGCGACGGGGGTTCTCGTAGACGACCTCGCGGATCGTCTCGACCTCGATGCCCAGCCGATAGAGGTCGAAGATCGCCCGTCTGAACGAGAAGACGTCGCTTCGGAGGATGCCCGCGCTGTCGGTCTCCATCATGACGCGGTCCGGCCCGTACTCGTCGATAACGGCCGCGACGTCCCGTGCCGTGGTCCCGAGCAGCCAGGGATAGCTGATCGTGAAGCTCAGGTACGCGTCGGTGTTCTCGAGCACGAACGGGGCGATGTCACGGTCGGCGTGGGAGAGCACCAGCTGCTCGTCGGGGAGACCCGCCTCCTCGGCGAGTTCGACGTCCAGCTCCGTCGCAGCGCGTTTCGTGTCCGCGGCTTCGATGACCGACTCCTGCTGGAGGTCGCTGTTCAGTTCGTAGCCGGGGATCGGCCCCCGCTCCCGGTAGGGGACGTCCACATTGTCGAGGTTCGGCGGCGTGTGGACGACGGCCGGGAGGTCGTAGTCGGCGGCGAGTTGCAACTGCTCGCGCATCACCGTTCGCTGTGCGTCGAGCTCCCACCGACTCACGTGCTGTGACCCGGTGATACCGATCTCGCCGACGGCCCGGACCGCGTCGTGTTCGAGGTAGTCGGGCATCACGTCGAGCAGTTCCTCGACGTTCTCGACGCGCGCGCCGGTGTGGATCCCGATACCCAGACTCGCATCGAAGACGTGTGACCGGCGGATCGGGTCGAGCCGATTGAGCGCGTCGTCCCAGAGGTAGCGAACGTCTTCGGGCGCGACCGGCTTGTACGGTGTCCAGTAGTACGCCGCGGCCATCATCACCATCTCGTGACAGCCGCTCAGCGCGAACCGCTCCCGGTCGTTCCACGAGAGGGTGTGTGCGTGGTTGTGGACGTCGATCCACGGGAGCGTCGTCAGCTCGACGGGAAGCTCGTCGTCCGGTTCGGTCGTGTAGTCGGCGTCGGTGGGTCGTCTCGTCGGGGTGGCTCGTTCTGGTTCCATCGTCGTTCTCCGTCGAATCGGCGTTGCAGAGTAGCTGTTCGTGCTGGCGACCGCGCAGGTTGTCCCGGGCGGTCCTGCTCCGTCGCCTCGGTCAGTCCGTCGTGAGGTCGGGGAGCTGTTCGTCGATCTCGCTCACGTCGACGTCGAGCCAGTCCGGCACCTTGAGCTCCGACCCGAGCGCGTCGATGCTCTCGTCGAGCGTTACTCCTGGGCCCTCGGTCGCGAACTCGAAAGTCGCACCGCCGGGCTCGGTGAAGTACATCGACCAGAAGTAGTCGCGGTCCTTCCGCGAGGTCGTGATCAGGCCCGCCTCGCGGAAACGCTCGCTCCACTCCTTTTGCTCCCACTTCTCGCCGGTGTCGAAGGCGACGTGCAGGAAGGTTCCCGTTCCTTGGACTCCCTGTGGCGCGTTCGGGCGAACGAGCACGTCGACGTAGTTCGCGCCTTTCCTGTCGCCGGGGGCCTGATACCGGACGTGGTCGCCGGCCTGTGGGTAGTCGGCCCGACCGACCCGGCTCCAGTCCATCGTTTCGAGCGCCCGGAAGGTCCCCGCCGGGTCGTTCGAGTGTATCGTGACGCTGTGGAGCCCTCGAACGCCGTGTTCCGCGGGGACCGGTCCGCCGTCCCACGGGTCGATGTCGGACTCGCCGGTGACGAGTTCGAACGGTGTTCCGTCGGGGTCGGTGAAGCCGATCGCGGTCTCGCCGAAGCGTTCCTCGACGGTGTGCTCGACGTCGTGCTCCTCGAAGCGGTCGATCCAGTACTCGACCGAGTCCTCGGGGATGACGAGGCCGGCCGCGCTGATCTGTCCCTTCCCGACGAGGCCCTCGTTCATGTCCGTAACCGGGAAGTACGTCACGATCGAGCCGGCCGTTCCGGCCTCGTCCCCGTAGTAGAGGTGGTAGATCTCCTCGGGGATGTCGAATCGAACCGTTCGCTTGATGAACCGCAGCCCGATCACCTCGGTGAAGAAGTCCAGGTTCCGCTGCGGGTCGCTCGCGAACGCCGTTACGTGGTGTAGTCGGCTTATTTCTCCCATCGTACTTCACCGTTTACCATGCAGTAAAAGGATATACCGTTCGGGTTAGCGGCCGATTTTACTGGTTGGTAAACGACCTCGTCGAGAGGGGGCCTTACTGGTCGGAATGGCAGTGGTTGTGGAGTTCGCCGACCCCTTCGACGCCCACGGTGACCGAATCGCCGTCCTCGAGCAGGACCTGGGGGTCCCTGAAGTAGCCGACGCCGTCGGGCGTCCCAGTGTAGATCACGTCGCCGGGTTCGAGGGTGAAGGCCCGCGAGCAGAACGAGACCAGCTCGTCGATCCCGAAGATGAGGTGACGGGTGTTCGACGCTTGAAGCCGCTCGCCGTTGACCTCGGTCCAGACGTCGAGGTCCCCGAGGTCGGGGATCTCGTCGGGGGTAACGATGTCGGGGCCGATCGGGCCGAAGGTGTCGAGGCTCTTGCCGCGAACCCACTGCTCGTCGGCCATCTGGAGGTCGCGCGCGGAGACGTCGTTCCCCACCGTGTAGCCGGCCAGGTGGTCGAGCGCGTTCTCCGGGTCGACGTTCCGGGCTCGGTCCCCGATGACGGCGACGAGTTCGCCCTCGTAGTCGACCGCCTCCGTGAGCGTCGGGTCCCACTCGATCGCCGCCCCCGGTCCGGTGAGCGCCGTGGGGAACTTCGAGAACAACACCGGCGCGTCGGGTGCCTCGAACCCGCCCTCGTCGGCGTGGTCGGCGTAGTTCAACCCGACGCAGATCACCTTCGCCGGGTCGGTGATCGGGGCGTGCCGGTCGAGCGAGTCGAGGTCGTAGGTCGCCTCACCCGTCTCGGCAGCGTACTCGACGGCGAGTTCGACCTTCTCTCGCCAGCCCCACGTCGAGAGGAGGTCGACGGTTCCCCCGGGGAGGTCGACACCGATCTCGGCTGCCGCCTCCGGGACGTTGTAAACCGTCTCGCCGTCGACCACACCCACCCACGCCGCGTCGTCGTCGGCCCCGAACCGTCCGATCCTCATCGGTTCGGGGGGCCCTCGTCGGCTCGCTGATCGGTGCTGTCGGCCGGTCGTGAGTCGGTCATGGTGCTCCTCGTCCGTTGTCGACCCGTTCCATTAAGTTTACCGATCGGTAAAATTCGGAAGTCGGATTCGAGCGGGCGATATCCGGTCGGTGTGCCTTCCGACCGAAGTGGCTCTACGGTTGAACTCCGGAGGCAGAACGAGGGAAGAAAACCCCGAGAAGGGAGTCGGCTCGTGGCTGTCGAGCCGTCGTGGACGGTCAGTTTCGGGCGGTCGAACGGGCGCGCTTGAACTCGGGCTCCTCGCCCGGCGGGGCGAGCGAGGAGATGACGAACTCGTCAAGCGCGCGGCGTATCTGTTCCGGCGCTTCGTCGTGGCCGAGCGAGATCCGCCGTCCGCGTGCGGCGTGTATCGCGTCGGTGATGAACTGCGCCGTGTTCTCGGGGTCGACGTCCCGGAAGACGCCCTGTTCGATCCCGCGTTCGATGACGCGGGTGATGCTGCGGCGGATCTTGGTGTAGTGGCGGTTGAATATCTCGCGGTGCTGGTCGTCGTTCTGGGCCTGCGAGAACAGCTCGTGGTAGACGCGCATCCGATCCCAGTGGTCGAAGTCGCTGGCGAACTCGGGGCCGAAGAGACACTGGTCGATCCGGGCGTCCAGCTCCGCCCAGAGGTCGTCGCTCTCGTCGACCGCGACGCTGCCCTCGTACTGCTCGATCACGTATTCGAGAAACGCCGAGATGAGGTCGTGCTTGCCGTCGTAGTAGTAGTGGATCAACTGGCGGGTCATCTCGAACTCGTCGCCGATATCGCGCAGCCGGAGGTCGACGTAGCCGTGCTTGCTGAGCGCCCGAAAGGTCGCCTCCATGATCGCCCGCTCGGTGTCCGTAGCGGTTCCTCGTTCGCTGTCCGGGGTCATATATACCGTCGATAGGGTGGAGCGACGTATTAGATTCGTGGTTGCACCGCCCGTCGTCCCGACCGCTCACCGTTCTACGAGATGGATCCGCGACACATTCAGGAGAAAACGTTCGGCGGGAAGCCCGGCTACTGGACGTACGGCCCTCGCGGATCGGCTCCTCGTGTGGCGACCCGGCGACGGCGACCGCGCGGAACGCCTCCGCCCCGTCGCGTTCGAGGGTGACGTCCCTCGCGCTCGTGACCGGGAGGACGTCTCCCTCCGCGAACCGCTCCCCATTAACCGTCCCGCGGCCGGCGACGCCGTAGAGGAAGCCCGACCAGCCGTCCGGTATCGTCCACGTCCAGCGGTCGGTGACCGCGACGTCGAGGTACTCCGTTCGCGTGTGAAGTTCGATCGGTGACCCGTCGCCGACGACGGTCGTCACGGTGGCACCGTCCTCCACCTCCGTCGGGAGCTCGTCGCCGGTCGCGTCGTCGTAGCTGGGGTCGATCCCCTTGGCCTCGCGCGGGAGGTTCACCCAGAGCTGGAGCCCGCTACACGCGGCCCCGTCGGCGGGGAACTCGGAGTGCTGGATCCCGTTCCCGGCCGTGATCCGCATGACGTCGCCCTCGGTGGCCGTGTGCGTGACACCGAGGGAGTCCCCGTGGTCCATCCCGCCGTCGATCATGTACGAGACGATCTCGAACCCCCCGTGTTCGTGCATCGGAAACCCCCGCTCGGGCTCGATGAAGAACCGCTCGAAGAGGACGAACGGATCGAGGTGTTCGGGGTAGGTGTTCGTCGGGAAGGCGCGGTTCGAATCCACACCGGTTCCGTGCCGAACCATCTCCCCGCCGATGGGGCCGACATCGGGTCGCGCTGGCTCGTTTGACATTCTGGTAAAATTCGAGTCCCGGACGTGATAAGCATCTCGAATCCGGAACCAGAACGTGCGTCGTCGGCCGTTCCGCGAGGCGGTCACTCGGTTCGTGTGCCGCTGGAGACGGTCTCGGTGTGGAGGGTTCGGAGGACGATACCGAGGCTGACGAGCAGTATCACGACCGCGACCAGGACGAGCCAGTCGACACCGAACAGCCGGGGTACCGCGGGTTCGGGATCCGCGATCCGCTCGTAGAGCAGGAGCACCATCGCGATGGCGGTCGATCCCTGTCCCAACAGGATTCGTTGCTTCGTGTTCATGTGAGCGTGTCGAGTGCCATGTCGTCGGTCGTCAGTTCCGTTTCCCCGTTCCCGAGGCGAGTATCGGCCCTGGTTCGAAGACCGAGAGGTCGAAGTGGTGTCCCCCGCGGACCCAGTCGGCACCGATGAAGACTATCGAGCCGCCACCGACGACGGCGAATACGACGAGAGCGAGCAGCGTACTGCTGTCGTACGCCGTCGGCCCGGTGAGAACCGGGATCAACTGGCCGAGAGCCACCGAGACCCCGACCAGGACGTTGCCGACCCCGACGAACTGGTACCACTCGACACCGCCGAGGCGGCGGTCGAACCCACCGAGGACGAACGAGCACCCGGCGAGGGTCATCCCGCCGAGCAGGAGAGCGGTGGCCGGGTCGGCGGGTGACGGGAACCCGAAGGCGACGAGGATCGCCGACTGGAGCGCGATGACGAGGAGACCGACCAGTACGAACCACCGACGTTTCATATCGCCGGTTCGTGTCGTAGAACATTGACATCCTCCCCGCCGTGAACGGCGAGGATTCCCTGCCGCTGGTGGGATATCAGGGTTCGCAACCCGCCTCGGAACGTGGGAAAAACGCTCCCCGCGTTCGTGAAAAGAGACGGGTCGCTGGCTGTGCCAACCAGCCGTTATCCCTATCACCGCCATCCGTGGCGAGATTCGGGAGTACCTTTTGTCGAATATTCTCTGCGCCATTCGTGTCGGCGTTGGCGACCAGTCCGCACTCGTCACAGACGTACAATCCGCGTTCGACACGCTGGCTGTCGTCGCACCGACCACATACCGAACACGACTTCGACGTGTCCCGTTCGGAGACGGTTTCGACCTCGATTCCTTCGGCTTCGGCCTTGTAGTCGAGCATCGTCGTGAAGCGGTCGAACGCCCACCCGTGGAGGTCCATGTTGCCGTGGTCGCCCCAATTGGTGGGGTCGCCGTTTTCGTCCTCGCGGATACCGCCGAGGTCGCCCACGACGATTGTACCGACCTCGCGTTCGACGCATTTTGCCACAATCTCTTTCGAGAGGGTATGGAGAAAGTGCGTGCGGCGGTCAGTGCGCTTCTGGTCGAGACGGCGGGCCTCACGGGAGAACGAGTCGTCACACTCCGCACGCTTCTTGGCGAAGTAGTATTCGTCCTCTTTGAGTGCGCCACCGGGATACAACAGTGAATCGCCACCGAACGAGACGGCGGCGAAGTTGCAGATTCCGAGGTCGATTCCGGCAACCTCGTCGCCCGGCGGTTGAGGGTCAATCGTCGTTCGGCAGACGAATTGGAGTCGCCACTCGCCGCGTTTGTGGACGGCCCGGACCTGCTGGATGTCCCACTCGGTGAGGTCCACATCGGGTCGGGTTTTGTACTCACAGAGCACGAAGTCCGAACGGTGTTCCTTGAGATTCCGGCCTTTCGAGAGGCGAACGCGCTGGTACTGTGCGTCGTGTTTGAAGCCAGCCGCCTTGAACGACACCGTGGAGCGTGGGTGCGAATCGCCGTGTTTGCGGTAGCCGGGCGGTCGGGCACGGTCGTCGCCGTTCCGACGCTTTGCGAACCAGCCGTTGAACGCTTCAGCGAGTTCTTCGAGAACGCGCTGACTGGATTGGGAATGAAGGTCCGTATAGCGTTCGTGGCCTTTGAGTTCGCGTTTGAGTTCCCCGTCATCGGGAATCTCGCCCGTGTCGTCCCACATGCCCTGTGCGTAGTAGCGACCGACGTTCCAGAGCTTCGACGCGGCCCAGCCGAGTTGGTCGAGGTCGTCCCGAACCTGTCGTTGGTTCAGGATGGTGGCTTCGAACGTTCGGATGGTTCGCGTCGGCATCTGTCTCCATAAGCGGTTATGAAGCTCGTAAACATGAACCCACCGGTCACGAATTGACAACGAATATCCGGCCAGCCATCGGCAGGTAGCCAGCAGTTGCGAACATCCGCGACAAAGCTGACGGCGCGTATCCCCGCCCTCAAGGACCGGGTTTTGCGCCTGTCTTTCGCATAAGGATATCTCCGGGCTCGTTCCAGTCGGTTCGCGATGAACCGTTACAGAAACGGAACGAACGGCGCTATCGGGAGCGGACCAACGCGTAGACCGCGCCGAGGATAGCGCCGAGCAGGAAGCTCCCGGGTCCGACCGAGAACGAGTACGACATCGGCGTGGCCGTCGATTCGAAGAGTAGCGTGACCGTTCCGGGCCATCCGACGGTCAGCGATTCGATCCCGAGCGCGAGCAGGGCGAACGGTCCGACGAGGTAGACGCCGATCGGGACGACGGCCGTCCCGATAGCGACGCTCCAGAGGGCGGTCGTGAGCCAGTGACCCTGGGAACTGTCGGTTCGGGTACCGAGGATCCGCAGCCCGGTCGTGCCGTCCTCGATGCGCGTGTGAGCCGGATAGCCGAGCACGGTCAGCACCATCCAGCAGTCACCGACGGCCCCACCGGCGTTCGCGGCTAGCGGGACGATCAGCCACGACCACTCGAAGGCGGCCATCAGCGCGACGCCGAGAACCGTGAGACCCACGAGCGGCGCGAGCGCGACGACGACGAACTGGTTGCGGGTGAACCGGTGGTCGGCCGTCGCGTAGGCGTAGGGTAGCAGGAAGTGCGCGAGACCGACGCCGTAACGCGGTTTTCCCCCATAGTACGAGATCGCGAGTCCGTGGAGCAACTCGTGCGGGAGGACGATCACGACGGCCAGTACGACCACCACCAGCGTTCCCAGCAGCCCGCTCACCGCTCCGACGGAGACGAACTGGTTCACACTGACGAGCGACTGCCCGGTGACCAGCTCGAAGACCCGGCCGAATACCCCGAGCGAGAGCACGAAACCGAGGGTCCCGACGAACGCCAACTGGAGCGCCACCACGCGCGAGAGCGTGATCTCGCGGAGCAGCGTCGAGGCGTCGCGCTCCGGGACCGGCCGAGCCTGAACCGTACTCATCGCCACCTTCCTCCATCGATCGGCCCGTCCGTACGGGTCACTGCCGGCGAACGGGACGCCCGCTTCGAGCGTTCGTCAACGGTCCGCGTATCGGTTCTGCTGCCACTGCTCGTTTCGAAGGGTTTCATCGTCTCTCCCAATTCTCGACAGGTCAGAGGGATACTAACGCTGGTAGAATCAGCCATATAGAAGTCGCTCTACGTATTTAACCGTTCCGTGAGGGATGCCAATTGAGGGAGGTCGAACTCGACCCCTCCAGCGCGTCGGAGCGGTTTTCGATGGGCGCACCAGAACACTATTTCCAGTCCTCCCCCTCCCGTCGGAGGATGGACGATGACTCCGGGTCGGGTCCGTTTTTCTCGGTGTCCGGGACGACCCCCGTCGGACTAATAGCGAAGACAACACACTCTTCTCCGGTAGTATCCAATGGCTTCGCACGACACGATGAATAGAGGGTTCGATCTATCGTCGGATCTGGGGCTGCTGGCTCGTGGCGGTCTCCGGGCGGCGATACTCGTCGGTGCGCTCCAGCTCGTCCCGCTCGCGTCGGCCCACGGCGGGACGGTCAGGATCGTCCAGTGGGCGTCGCTGCTCCCGCTCGTCACCGGGCTCGTCGTCGTCGCCGCCAGCATCTACCTCGGTCGGACCCTCGACACGGGTCGGGACCGATACGCCGTCTACGGGGTCTTCGCCGGGTTGGTGCTCGTCGCGGCCGGCGGCGTGGGGCTGGTACAGCTCTCGCAGATCCAGTCGTTCTCGGTCTCACAGTCGCCGATCCCGGAGGCGGCTTTCTACCCGGCGACCCTCCTCGTCGGCGCGCTCGTGCTGACCGGCAGTTTCGTCGCGGTCCAGCTTCGATGGCCCTCGCGCCCCCGGTACGCGATCCTCGGCATCATCCTCGGGCTCTGGATAACCTACTCGGCGGTCATGGACGCGCTCGGGCTCTACGGCCCGACCAACCCGGTGGGTTATCTCCTCGAACTCGCGCTGCCGGTGACGGTGGGTTACATCTTCTGGCGTGACTGTCGCCACCTGCTCGCCGACCTCCGGAATGACCGTCTCGCACGCCGTTTCGGTGCCGGGATCGCGCTCCTCGCCGCCGTCTTCTTCCTCTTCTCCTCGGGAATGCTGAGCTTCGCCATCGACGACGGCGTCGGGCTCTCGTGGACCCGGATCGACCTGGAGATATTCCCGATCCTCGCGCCGCTGGCGACCTGGCCCGCGCTCGAACTCTTCGTTCCCAGGCTCCCGTTCGTCACACCCGTCCTCGAAGCCATCCTGCCGCCGGACCTGTTCGCGACGCCGCCGTACGTGCCGTTCCGGGCGGCGCTCTCGCCCGGTGTCGTCCTCTTCGTCGGGCTGCTCGGTGGGCTGGTCGGATTGAACGGGGCGGCAATCGCCCACTTCTGGAAGGGCGACGGAGCCGACGCCGGGGAGAACGATACGACGACGAACGCCATCACGGGCGCGCTCGCGCTGTCGGCTCCGAACGCGTGCTGTTGTTGTGGCCCCGTGCTCGCGGAGTTCGCGGTCGTCCTCCTCGGTCCCTCCACCGCGATGCCGCTCTACTGGCTGTTCATCGACCTCGCCTCCCCGGTGGGGATGATCTTCTTCGGCGTCACGATACTCGCGCTCACGGGGAACCTCGTTCGGGCCGACCGGATGAGCCAGGAGCCGAGGTCCTGCGTCGTTCGGGTCGACACGCCGTCCGCGAAGGCGTCGGGCGATTGAGGCACTCCACCGATGAGACTCCCCAACGGACTCGGCGTCGACACCGACCGATGGGGGATTCGGGTGGGTGCATCGTCGCTCGTCGGGGTCGCCGCGCTCGGCGCGATACCGTTCCTCGCGGCGGCGCACGTCCCGTCCACGGAGGCCACCGTCGGCTTTCGCTTCCCGATCCTCGTGCTCGGGTCGGCCCTCGTGGGCTCGCTCGGTGGGGTCGGAGTGGTCGTCGCCCGAGCTCGACATCCATCGGATCGGTTCGGCGGGAAGGGATTCTCCGGCGCACTCGGGGTCGGGCTGACCCTCGTCGGTGTCCTCGTGTTGCTCCCGCTTGGGTCATCGAAGCCCGGACTCACGCTGCTGGCCGGCGCGATGGGGGTCGTCGGCGCGATAGGGCTCTCGCGGCAGGTGCGTGCCGACGACAGAACGGTAGCCCTCTCGACCACCGGTGCGTTGACGCTTCACCAGTTCGTCGAGGGCATGGCGCTCGCCGGCGCGTACATCGCGGGTGGCGTGGTCGGGGTGACCGCAGCGGTGTTGCTGACGCTTCACACCGTCGCCGAGACCGCCGTCGTAGCGGGAACCCACGTCAGCGCTGCCGATACCTCCGGCGCGGTCGTCGCGGTCGGACTGATGCAGACCGTCTACGTCGTCGCGGCCGGTGTCACCTTCGCGGTCGCGTGGTCGATACCCCTGTTCGTGCAGGACCTCGCCGCGGCGGGCGCGGCGGCCGTCCTGCTCGCCGTCGGGCTCCGCGAATGCTGGTCTGTCGCAAGCGGTCGGTCACGCACCTGACGAGGTAGTCGGTGGGTCGCTTCGAACGAAGGAGCTACACCGCCGTCGTATCGAGGCCGCGAGTCAGCGACGTACCAGATATCGTACTGTCGATGTCACGTCGCTTTGCTGGTGTTTCGTTTCGACGTTCAAGCCAGAAAGCACGACCTCGCTTCGCTCGAACCCTCGATCGATCCCTGAGATGGGGTCCGAAACGACCATGAACCTGCCACCATCGCTCCGACCGTCGTCGGCGAACACCGACCGTCGTCAGTTCGTCAAGCTCGCTCTCGGAACGGCCGCGACCGCCGTCGCGCTCCCCACGATGAGCGGCGTCGCCGCGGCTCACTTCCCGGACCAACTCGACATCGACGTCGAACCCGGATCGGAACGAAATCGGGTCGGGACCGGCGAGGACGGTCGAACGACGGTCGCGGTTCGCGCGACCACGTTCACGGACAGGGACGGGGAGCGCGTGACGTTCGACCCGACCGAGCGTGCCGTCAGATACCGCTTCGGAACGACAGACCTGCTCGCGAACGGTGGCGGTGTTCGACCAGTCGACGACGGTGTGGTCGAGAACGTCGACGGCGATGGGACCGACGACCTCGTTCTGACCTTCCCGACGGATGGGGCAGGGTTCACCGGCGACGAGACGAGCGCCTCCCTCTACTGGGAACGGGACGAGTCCGGGGAGCACGGCTATGCAGGATCGGATACCGTCGAACTTCCGGACGACACGTCCCCGAGCGACATCGACGTACTGAACTACGCGCTTTCGCTCGAACACCTCGAACACGCGTTCTACCGGGACGCGCTGGCGTCGAGCGGCGGACGCTTCTCCGAACGCGAGGTCGAACGCTCCGAGGTCGCGCAGTACTTCGCGCGACCGACGCTCCGCTACTCGACGTACCAGCAGTTTGAGGCAATCCGTGATCACGAGAAGGCGCACGTCGAGGCGCTGACTACGACGATCGACGACCTCGGCGGCACTCCCGTTCGGGAAGCGGAGTACGAATTCGGATACGGGACCGTTCCCGCGTTCGTCGCGACCGCGGCCCGTCTCGAGGACATCGGTGTGTCGGCGTACGCGGGTGCCGCCCCACATCTCTCCGACCCGGACGTCCTCTCGGCCGCGCTGAGCATCCACTCGGTCGAGGCACGACACGCGAGCTACTTCGACACGCTGAACCTTCGTCGAGCGGCACCCGATGCGTTCGATACGGCGCGCTCGATGGCGCAGGTCGTCCCCCTCGCGAAGCAGTTCGTCGCTTCGGAGTAGCACTCGTTCGGGAGCGTTCTTCGTTCTCGATTCGGTTCGGGTGCCCGTCGTCGGGACGGTACCGGTCGATCCGTGGCGCACTGCCCTCGACTCGCTACTCGACGGTAATCCGAGTCGTGGCCGTCTGTAGGAACGCGGTTTCGTAGCCCTCATGTCGGGCGACCTGTGGCGGGGTTTCGACGGACAGTTCGAGAACGTCACCCGCCTGTACGGTATCGACCCCCGTGCCGTAGTGGTAGTCGAGTTCCGGATCGAGCGTTGGCGTAAGCGGGCCGTTGAACACCCGCCGTCCATCGCGTGTGAGCGTGCCGGACAGCGACATCGCCGACAGAACGAACCGATTGTACGGCGTCCGTGCCGAGACGGCGAGATACGTGCTCTCGTCGATGTCGAAGTCAGTGGCATCCGGTATCGCGGTGGCGACGAACACGATATCGTCGGCCGTTTTCGTTCGGCCGAGCGTCCGGCCCGGAAGCGAACCGGCAGCGGGTGCAGTGGAGAGGGGCATCGTGTCCATTCTCATCGGGCTGATCGCCTGCCGGTTCCCCTTCCGGTCGTCGAGACGTTGGAACGAGATGTTCTCGAGTGCCTCCCGACTGTAGTCGAACCCGAATTCGAAGGTCTGCGGTTCGGCGAACTGCCCGGCGAAGCCCCGGACTCGGCGGGTCGTCACAGCGGGGACGTCCACGGTCGCGGAGTAAGTGCCTTCCTCGGGGAGGGAGACGTTGTCCCCCGCGTGAAAGCCCATGTTCTGGGAGATCATCGTCCAGGGGGTGTTCGTCGTGACCTCCTCGCCGTCCTGGGAGACCGTTATCGTCGGGCCGGTGTCCATCACGTACATCCCCGTCGCGGCGTCCCAGACGCTGACCATGAGGTGGAGCGTGTCGTCGGACGCTATCGAGACCTTCTCGGTATCGCTTCCGGTGACGGTCCAGAACCGATGTGGATAGCTGTAGGTCAGCGCACATCGAAGCGTCCCCGGCTGGTCCTTCATCCCACTCATCCCGGACATGCCGCCCATCGAGGAGTTGTTTTCCGTCCCGCTCATCCCGGACATCCCGTTCATCGAGGAGTTGTTGTCCGTCTCGTTCATCCCGGACATGCCGTCCATCGAGGAAGTGTTGTTCATCCCGCTCATTCCAGCCATTTCCATCCCTTCCTTGTGCGAGGGAATGTAGACCCCATCCGGCCGGTTCTCGACCATCGGTGGCGCGTACTGGGACCCCGTGGTGAACAGCTGGGTACAGCCGGCGAGCCCACTGGACCCGAGAGTCGCAAAGACCGCTCCGGAACGCAAGAACCTACGGCGATTCATCAGTACTGGGTCTCACAGCGGTATCCCCCTATCCGTTCTGGTGCGGTTCTCGAAATCCCGATGGTCGGGGTTCGACGGTCCCTCCCGAACGCGGCCCACCGGTCGTACATATCGGGGGACGGTAGCGCGTTCGATGGACGAACCAGAACGCGCTTTTGGCTCGAACCCCACGTGATCGTATGCTTCCTCGCACGGACCGTGGCGTCTCGCGACGTGCGTTCGTGAAGGCCGCGGTCGCTATCGGCGGCGGGTCGGCGCTCGCGGCGTGTACGGCGCGCGAGGAGACCCCCGACCTCTCGCAGGGCCCGGACGACCTCTCCGGGTTCCCCGCGCGCCAGCACGCCTGGAACGACGTTCTCGACCTGGACGACGCCGACAACCACCTCGGGCCGCGCCACCGGGTGCTGCTGTACCTCGATTACGCCGGCGACGGCACACCCACCGATGCCGACCGCCGGACCGTCGAACGGGCGTTTCGGGGGCTTGAACACGCCTACCCCCGCTCGAACGACGGCCTGCTCTTCACGGTGAGTTACTCGTCGGCGTACTTCGACCGGTTCGACGACTCGCTTCCGAAGTCGGTGGACCTCGCGGCACCGAAGGCGCTCACCCCGTTCGAGGAGCCGACGCTCGATACCCCCGACGCGGTCGTCCACCTCGCGAGCGACTACGGGAGCGTCGTGCTCGGGGCCGAACAGGCGCTTCTCGGCGAGCAGGACGAACTCAACGGGGTAGCCATCGAGACGGACCCCGGGGGCGTGCTCGAACGAACCGACCGGCGGACGGGGTTCGTCGGCGACGGGCTTCCCGCCGACAACCAGGACGTCGATGGGATCCCCGACTCCGAGCCCGTGCCGGACGACGCACCGCTCTACATGGGGTTCAAATCGGGATTCGACAAGAATCAGGCGACCGAGGACCGCGTGACGATCCGGTCGGGTCCGTTCGCCGAGGGAAGCATCCAGCAGATCTCGAAGATCCGACTCCACCTTGACCAGTGGTACGATCAGGACAGCCGGTCACAGCGGGTGAGCAAGATGTTCTGTCCCGCACACGCCGAGTCGGGGGCGGTGGAGGGCGTCGGCGCGAACCTCGGGAACGCAAGCGGGATGGACGACTGTGCGCCGGCGGAGACGGCGGCGCGCGAGTCCGGTGTCGTCGGCCACTCCCAGAAGATGGTACAGGCACGCGAGAACGACCGCCCGATCATCCTCAGGCGGGACTTCGATTCGACCGACGGCGACGATGCCGGGCTCCACTTCCTCTCGCTCCAGCGGACGACCGAGGACTTCACCCGAACACGGGACGCGATGAACGGGACCGACCTCGCGTCCGAGTCCGCGCTCGGGCAGAAGAACAACAACGGCATTCTCCAGTACATGAGCGTCACCAACCGCGGGAACTACCTCGTGCCGCCACGCGCACACCGGGCGCTTCCGGTGCCACAGCCGACGTAGCGCTCGCTCCTCGTTCCCATCGCGAAGACGAATCACGGAGAGTGGTTTGGATCGGGCAGCGCTATTCGTACATCGGCTATCGGACGAAGGCCGATCTGGAGAACGCCTTAGAAAACAAGGCGAAATCGGTTTCGGGTTCCGGATCCTACTTCGAATATGCGAACCATCGACGAGACCGACGCCGAGATCCTCCGACTGCTGACCGAGGACGCCCGCCGTCCGTACCGTGAGATCGCCGACGCCGTCGGTCTCAGTTCCCCGTCGGTCTCCGACCGCGTGAGCCGACTCGGGGAGCTCGGGATCATCCGTCGGTTCACGCTCGACCTCGACCGCTCGAAGCTCCGTGGCGGCACACCCGTTCTGGTCGAGCTCTCGGTGCGACCGGAGGCGGTCGAGGCGGTCCGTGAGACGCTCACGCGTGCCGACGGGGTCGAACACGTGTTCACGGCCGCCGACCCACGGGTCTTCTTCCAGTCCCGCCTCCAGGACGCGAACGTTCGTGCGTTCCTCTCGGATACGTTCGACGAAGACGGATTGGATGCGATAACCGACTACGAGGTCGTCGTCCTCACGGACGCCGACTGGACGCCGCAGGTCGGCGGGACCGACCTCGCAATAACCTGTGCCGAGTGCGGCAACGAGGTCGGCGAGGAGGGCGAGACCCTCCGTGTCGACGGCGACCTCTACTACCTCTGTTGTCCGTCGTGTCTGGAGCAGTTCGAGGCCCGGTACGAACAGTTCAGTGCCGGTGCCTGATCGGGACGAACGACGGTGCTGCTGTATCGTCCCGAGCGGGATGGGGTAGAAACCCGCGGTCCGGAGCCATCGATCGCCTTCGGATCGTAGGTCGAGGTCGTTCGATGCCTACGTATCTGAAGAAAAGAGGCATTGAACGAGGAGCCCGTATGTACTATCGATGAGTGAGCGAAACGTGCGACTCGACATTCGGGGCATGAGCTGTGCGACGTGCGCCGAGTCGATAACGGAGTCGCTGGACGGCCTCGCGGGGGTGAACGAGGCGACGGTCAACTACGCGACCGACGAAGCGACCGTCGAGTACGACCCCGAGGAAACGTCGCTGGCGGCCATCTATGCGGCGGTCGACGACGCCGGCTACGAGGCGGTGAGCACCTCGGTCACCATCGCCATCACGGACATGACGTGTGCGAACTGCGCCGAGACGAACGAGGAGGCGCTCGAAGGCGTGCCGGGCGTGATCTCGGCGACGGTCAACTACGCGACCGATGAGGCGACCGTCGAGTACGACCCCGCCGAGGCCGACCGTGAACGGCTCTACGGGGCGATCGAGGACGCCGGCTACTCCCCGGTGCGCGACGACGGGGGCGACGGCTCCGAATCGGAGCAGCGCGATACCGCGCACGAGAACGAGATCCGCCGTCAGCGGCGGCTCACGCTGTTCGGCGCGGCACTGTCCCTGCCGCTGATCGCGTTCATGGTCGAGAAACTATTACTGGGTGGCGGTGCGCTCCCCGAGACGGTCTTCGGGCTGGAGCTCGGTTGGGTGGAGTTCCTGCTCGCGACGCCGGTCCAGCTCGTGCTCGGGCGGCCGTTCTACGCCAACGCCTACAAGGCGCTCGTGAAGAACCACCGCGCCAACATGGACGTGCTGATCGCCCTCGGTTCCTCGACGGCCTACCTCTACTCGGTGGTCGTCCTGCTGGGCGTGCTCGCGGGGAGCATGTACTTCGATACGGCCGCGCTGATCCTCGTGTTCATCACGCTCGGTAACTACCTCGAAGCCCGTTCGAAGGGTCGAGCCGGCGCGGCGCTCCAGCAGCTCCTCGAACTGGAGGCCGACACCGCGATCGTCGTCGACGGGGACGGCAACGAAACGGAGGTCCCGCTCGACGAGGTCGCCGTCGGCGACCGGATGAAGGTCCGGCCGGGCGAACGGGTCCCGACCGACGGCGTCGTCGTCGACGGGCGGTCGGCGGTCGACGAGTCGATGGTCACCGGCGAGTCGGTGCCCGTCGAGAAGAGCGAGGGCGACGAGGTGGTCGGGTCGACCATCAACGAGAACGGCGTCCTCACGGTCGAGGCGACCAAGGTCGGTTCGGAGACGGCGCTCCAGCAGATCGTCCAAACCGTCAAGGAGGCGCAGTCGCGCCAGCCGGACATCCAGAACCTCGCCGACCGTATCTCGGCGTACTTCGTCCCCATCGTGATCGCGAACGCGGTGCTCTGGGGCGTCGTCTGGTATCTCTTCCCCGAGGCGCTCGCGGGGTTCGTCGGCTGGCTGCCGGTGTGGGGCCTCGTCGCGGGCGGGCCGGCGGCCGCCGGCGGGGCGGTCTCGGTCTTCGAGTTCGCGGTCGTGGTGTTCGCCTCGGCCGTCCTGATCGCCTGTCCCTGCGCGCTCGGGCTCGCGACCCCGGCGGCGACGATGGTCGGGACCTCGATCGGCGCGAAGAACGGCATCCTGTTCAAAGGTGGTGACGTCCTCGAACGCGCCAAGGACGTCGACACGGTCGTGTTCGACAAGACCGGGACGCTCACCGAGGGCAAGATGGAACTGACCGACGTCGTTCCCCTCGATGCCGCTTCCGCACCGGACAGCTCCGAGACGGCGACCGACGGCGGTACGCGGGCGGTCGGCGGCGCGGAGGCCACGACGAACCGGACCGACGAGGCGACGGTGCTCCACGCCGCCGCGAGCGCCGAGTCCGGGAGCGAACACCCGCTCGCGCGGGCCATCGTCGACGGAACCGAGGAGCGAGACATCGAACGTACCGACCCCGAGGACTTCGAGAACGTACCGGGGCAGGGGATCCGGGCGACGGTCGGCGGGGAGGCGGTACTCGTCGGCAACCGCCCGTTCGTCCGCGAGAACGGTGTCGACCCCTCGGCCGCCGCCGAAGCGCTCGACCGGCTCGAAGGCGAGGGCAAGACCGCGTTGCTGGTCGTGCGGGGGGAGACGTTGCTCGGGCTCGTCGCCACCGCCGACACGGTCAAGGGGAGCGCCGAGGAGGCCGTCACGGCGCTCCACGAGCGCGGTGTCTCGGTCCACATGATCACCGGCGACAACGAGCGGACGGCCGAAGCGGTCGCCGAGGCGGTCGGCATCGACCCCGCGAACGTCCGGGCGGGGGTTCTCCCCGAGGACAAGTCGGCTGCCATCGACGACATCCAGCGGGACGGTCGGACGGCGATGATGGTCGGTGACGGGGTCAACGACGCGCCGGCGCTCGCGACCGCCGCCGTCGGGACCGCGATCGGCTCCGGGACCGACGTCGCCATCGAGGCCGCCGACGTCACCCTGCTGCGCGACGACCCGCTCGACGTGGTGAAGGCGATCCGCATCAGCGACGGCACGCTCCGGAAGATCGAACAGAACCTCTTCTGGGCGCTCGGCTACAACACCGCGATGATCCCGCTGGCCTCGCTGGGCCTCCTCCAGCCCGCACTGGCCGCGGCCGCGATGGCGTTCTCGTCGGTCTCGGTGCTCTCGAACAGCCTACTGTTCCGCCGGTACACCCCCGACCACGACTACGAGCTTCTCGGGTTCCTCCGGTAACGGGCAGCGTCGTGTGCGACCCCGGCAGCCCGAACGTATCGAACGAACTATACGATCGGTCTGGGCAGATCCGACGATGAACCCCTATCCCCTCCTCGGGCTAGCGATCGTCATCGAGGTCGTCGCGACGACGGCGCTCCAGTATTCGGCGGGGTTCACGAACCCGGTTCCGACCACGGTCGTCGTCGTTGGCTATCTCGCGTCGTTCTACCTCCTGAGTCTGATCCTGAGCCAGCTCCCGATCGGGCTCGTCTACGCGACGTGGTCGGCGGGCGCGATCGTGCTCATCGCGGCCATCGGCACCGTGTTCCTCGGACAGCGGATCGACCCCGCCGGCGTCGTCGGTATCGGCCTCATCGTCGCGGGCGTCTACCTGCTCAACGTGGTCTCCGACGTCTCCGTTCACTAGCGCCGTGCCGCCGGGTCCCGTCGAGGACCCGTAGAAAAGAAAGCAAAAGGAGCCGTCGTCGGCCCCGTTTTCGTTCGGCCGGTGAACCGTCCCTCGTCGGTCAGTAGGTCTCCTCGGGCTCTATCGGGCCGCTGAAGACCGAGTACAGCACCGCGAAGTAGGCGAGGATGATGGGGAGCAGGACACCCGCCATGATCGTCATCAGGTTGAGCGAGAGGAGCGGGACGACCGCCGCCCCGACGGTCAGGTCGGCCGCGGGGTCGATCGTCGGATAGAGGAGGGTCGCGACGAGCGCGACCAGACCGAACGCCAGCCCGCCCGACGCACAGAACGCCGCCAGGTCGGCCTCCCGTCGATGGGCGACGACCACGCCCGCGACGAGGAGGACCGTGAGCACCACGAGTGCGAGCGGGAGCGGGGCGAGCAGGGCATCGCGGAGGCGCGGCGTCATCACGAGGAGCCAGCCCAGCGTGACCACGACCAACACCAGATACGCGACGGCGGCGCGCGTTCCGTACCGGCGCATCTCCGTCGGGAGCGCCCCGCGGGTTTTGAGCACGAGGAAACCGCTGCCCTCGACGATGGTGAGGGCGACGACGGCGAGCCCGACCACGATGCCGGGGATCGTCACCAACCGTGTCGAGCCGAGGAGCCAGTTCGCGGCGAACATCCCGAGCGTGAACGGCGCGGCGACGCTACCGACGACGAACGCCCAGCCCCACGCCCGTCGCCACTCGCGGTCCTCGCGCTGCTCGTAGAACTCGGGGGCCAACCCACGAAGCCCCAGCGCGAACAGCAGCGCGAACAGCAGGAGGTAGTTGCGGCTGAACAGGTTGGCGTAGACCGCCGGGAACGCCGCGAACATCGCCCCGCCGAACACCACCAGCCAGACCTCGTTGCCGTCCCAGAACGGGCCGACCGCGGCGAGCAACTGGTGGCGGTCCTCCTCGTCGTTCCGGGTGGCGAACAGCGCGCCGATACCGAAATCGAACCCGTCGAGGAACAGGAACATCGCGAGGAAGAAGAAGAGGACGACGAACCAGACCGCTTCGAGCGGGAGGCCGAACAGCGGGGCCGAATCGAGCGAGAGCACCGACTCAATCATCCGTCGACACCCCCTGGTCGCCCGGATGCCGGTCGGGACCGTCCTGGATCGCCGGTGGGCCACGGCGAACGAGTCGGACGAGAACGTAGACGACGAGGACGAGCAGGCCGAAGTAGCCGACGACGAACCCCGCGAAGGTGAGGAGGGCGTCGGAACCCGAGAGACCTGGCGAGACCGCCTCGGAGGTCCGCATCACGCCCTGGATGATCCACGGTTGGCGACCGATCTCGGCCACCATCCAGCCGAACTCCACCGCGATGAACCCGAGCACCGAGGAGGCCATCAGCGCCTTGTGGAGCAGCCGGTCCTCGAAGAGCTCGCCGGTCCGCCAGCGGTAGCCACCCCAGAACGCGAGCACGATGAACCAGAAACCGAGCGCGACCATGATCCGGAACGACCAGAAGACGACCGCGATCGGCGGCGTACCGACGTTCGCGAACTCGCTGAGCCCGGTGATCGGGGCGTTCGGGTTCCCGCCGCTCGCCAGCCAGCTCGCCATGCCGGGGATCCCGATCCCCACGAGTTCCTTGGCCCGCGGGTCGAAGATCTGGCTGAGCGTGGTCGGGAACGCGATGATGTACTCCGGGACGTAGCGGGCGGTCTCCCAGACCGCCTCCATCGCGGCGAACTTCTCGGGCTGGGTGTTCGCGATGTGGCGCGCGTAGGCGTCGCCGTGGATGACTTGGAAGGGGGCCGAGACCACCATCACCGCGAGCGCGGACTTCAACGAGCGCTCCCAGAACGCCGTCGCCCGACCCGACCAGACGTAGTACGCCGATATCCCCGCGATCAACAGCGCCACCGAGAGCACCGCCGAGTTCTGCATGTGGACGAACTCCCAGAAGAACCGGGGGTTCGCGTACGCGGCGATCGGGTCGGTGAGCGTGATGACCGTCTCGCCGTTTCGCGTGACCAGCTGGTACCCCCGTGGGTGCTGCATCCAGGAGTTGACGATGAGGATCCACGTCGCCGAGAGCCACGACCCGAGCCCAGTCAGGAAGGCCGACGCGAAGTAGGTGCGGTCGGAGACCCGGTCGCGGCCGAACAGGAACACCCCGAGGAAGACGGCTTCGAGAAAGAACGCCATCATCCCCTCGGTGGCGAGCGGGCCCGCGATGACGGCCCCGGCGGCCCGCGAGAATTCCGACCAGTTGGTGCCGAACTCGAACTCGAGGACGATCCCGGTCACGGTCCCGGTCACGAAACTGATCGCGAATATCCGGGCCCAGAACCGACGAAGCTGTTCGTAGACCGGCTCGTGGGTCCGTATCTCCTTCCACGTGAAGTAGACCAGAAACGGCGCGAGTCCCATGCTCAGCACGGGAAACACGATGTGGACGATGATCGTCAGCGCGAACTGGGCCCGACTCAGGACGACGGGATCAACCATACGCTCTCGTCCGATCGGGACGGGATTGAGTTTCGAACCCCAGCATCGGGGGTCCTTTATCCGTGTGCCGGCGAACGGCCGTGTTCGGGCCGACGACGGACCCTTCGCGTGCCGCTTTGGCCTCTGAAAGACGGCCTCGCGCCTCAGCGCTCGCTTCCGGTCTCGGTTTTCATCACGAGCGCCGGTCGTGCCGTCAACCTGAGCACCCGGTCGGTGACGCTACCGAGGAGCGCCCGGTACTCGGCCGAGCGGCGTTTCGTGCCGAGGATCATCAGATCCACGTCCTGTTCGTCGCCGTAGTCGAGGATCGTCTCGACCGGGTCGCCGTACCTGAGCACCTCGACGACGTCGACGCCGCGGTCGGTCGCGGTGGCGTGGATCCCGTCGAGCGTCTCCTCCCCGTGTTCGGCGAGCCCGTGCTCCGGTCCCTCCGCCTCGTCGACGTACTCGTCGCCGCTGTAGGCCGTGTAGACGCTCTCGTCGACGACGTAGAGCGCGTGGAGGTCCGCGTCGTGGGTCGCCGCGAGGTCGATGGCGTGGGCTTCGGCGTTCTCGGACGCGGTCGTTCCGTCGGTCGCCAGTAAGATCCGGTCGTACATTCACCCGCGGTTCCCGCCCACCGACCAAGAGACCCGCGTCGATTACCACCGTCTGGGATCCGTCGTTCCGTGACGTCCAGTGGGCCGATCCCTCCACCGATTCCGCCCGCACACGTCGTGGATCCGTTCTCATCCGTTCGAAGCGAGGACCAGCACTTATTATGTGGACAAACGATACCGAAGACGATGACGAACAGCTGTCGCAGCCGGCACCACGATGAGTGACGTCGTCGCGGACGGTTATCGCTTCGCCTGTCCAGCGTGTGGTGAGTCCCTGGAGGTGAACGACTCGATGAAACGGGCGCTCGTCGAGCAGGGCTGTGTCGTCTGTGGGGCGTCCGTGACCGCCGCCGCGTTCACGGAACTGTCGGCAACCGACCGCCCGTAACCGGTCGTCGGGTTCGTCTTTCTCCGTTTCGTCGTCGAGGTACCGTGGAGCGGCGTTTCGGTGTGTCACTGTCCGGTTTCGGAGGACGGGACTCGTCGGTCGGGATATGAGCAACGCTTAATGCGGATCTCCGACAACGGCTCGACGAGAGGATGGCCCTGGATCAACAGACCGCGTTGTCGGACGCGAAGACGGACACGATTCTCGGCCGCCACGAGACCGGCGTGTTGTCGCTCGCCCGCGAGGACGAGCCCTACGCCATCCCGATCTCCTACGGCTACGACGCGGACCAGCGCCGTTTCTACCTCCGACTGGTCTCGACGCCCGAGAGCGAAAAGCGGCGGTTCCTGGCGTCGGCCCCTCGGGCGCGGATCGTCGTCTACGAGGAGGACGCCGACGTGTATCGCAGCGTCGTCGCGGTCGGGACCCTCCAGACGGTCCCGAAGGACGAGCTCACCGTCGAACACATCGAGCAGTACGGCGAGGCGAAACGGCCGCTGTTCGAGATCTGGGGCGACGCGAAACCCGACCTCGACATCGGACTGTATCGACTCACCCCGGACTCGGTGAGCGGCCGCGTGATCGAGGTCGACCGGGAGCATGAGCCGTCCTAACGACGACGAGACGAGGGTCGCGCCGTGCGCTCGGTCGAATCCGACCGAACGCCGCTCGTAGCCATGTCGGAGGGGATCCGAGCCACGATCGAGTTCGCGAGACCGGGGGGCTGCCCGCTCGCCGACCTCTCGGCGAGCGAGGAGGCCACGATCGACTCGGTCAGGGTGAGCGTCTGTCCCGCCGACTGTGAGGCCTGTGTCACCGAGTTCTCGATGGACACGGCGTGTGAACCCGAAACCGACATCTCACGGATCTTCTCGCACGGCTCCACGCACCGATACCGGTTCACCCACGGCGGCGGGACGAGCTGTCCGTGTGAGTGTCTCGGCCGGTTCGGCTGCCCGGTCGACCGATACGTCGCCCGGGACGGAACAGTAACGATCGCCTTCTACGCCGCCGACTACGACCAGCTCCGGAACGTCGTCGGAGCGCTCCGCGAGCGCTTCCCGGAGATGGACATCGAGCGGTTGATCCGGTCGCCGGCCGGCGAGCATCCCCAGGACGGGGTCTTCGTCGAACGAGGCAAGCTCACCCCTCGGCAGCTCGAAGTCCTCGAGACCGCCTACGAGATGGGCTACTTCGAACGGCCGCGACGCGCGAACGCGACGGAGGTCGCCGCGGCGCTCGACATCAACCCGTCGACCTTCGGCGAGCACCTGGCGGCGGCCGAGACCAAGATCCTCGAGGACGTCCTCTGAGCCGTCGTCGAGTCGCGCCACCGCATATAAACGTCCCCGAGTATTGGGGTCCTACGCTATTCCCCGTCGGTAGCGTCGGTGTAGCTATGAGCCAGTCAGGGACGGCGGCTGCGTTCGTCGACCGAGCCGACCCGTCGACCGACGCGACGACCGTCGTCAGCACCGAGGACACCATCCAGAGCCTGCTCAACGCGGTTCACACCCCCGACTGTCGGGCGATCCTCGCGGCGACGGACGACGACGCCCTGTCCGCGAGCGAGATCGCCGAGCGATGTGACCTCCCGCCGTCGAGCGTCTACCGGAAGCTCGGGCTCCTCACCGAGACGGGGCTGCTTGAGGAACGGACCCGGGTTCGGTCCTCCGGCCACCACACCAGCGAGTACGTTCGGGTCGGCGGGGACCTCGTCGTCTCGATCGCGCGCGACGGTGCGATCGAGCTGACCGTCCGACACCGACGTCCCGAACGTCGGTCGTCGATCGCCACCGAAACCGGACCGTCCCGGTGATGGAGTTTCACCGGACACCGTCGTAGAGAGGAAGGGAGAGATATGGCAAATACCAACACTCAGCGGATGGACGCGGACGAACGGGCGGCGTTCCTCGGGACCGGCGGGACCGGCGTGCTGTCGGTCTCGACGGACGAGCCGGCACCGTACTCGAGACCGGTCTCGTACGGCTACGACGCGACCGACGGGGTCTTCTACTTCCGATTGGCGCTCGGCTCGGACCGCGAGCGATCCGACCTCGCCGGTCGCACCGTCTCGTTCGTCACGTACGACCACACCGACGCGGGTTGGTGCAGCGCCATCGCGACGGGACCGTTAGAGGAGACCACCGAGGAATCGATCGCCATCGAGACGCTTCAGGGGCTCGAACGAACCCACATCCCGCTCGTCGACATCTTCGGCACACCCCCGAAGGAGGTCTCGTTCGGCTTCTATCGGCTCGTCCCGACGGATCTCACGACCCGCACGGAAGGCAGAACCGAGGTTTGAGGTCGTATCGGTCGACGTCCGGGTTCGACCGGTCATCCCGAAACGAGTGACGAACTACGGAATTATCGTCACGGGGATCTCGGCCGCACGGACGACCGTCTCGGCCGCGCTCCCGAGGATAGCCCGCCCGATCCGACCCTCCCCGTAGTGACCCATCACGATGTGGTCGCACTCCTCCTCGGCGGCGATCCGGAGGATGTCCCGACCGATCCGGTCGGACGCCCTCGGTCGGTGCAGGGTCAAGTTCATGACCACTTCTGGGTCCTCCTCGATCCCCTCCTCGTCCAGCACCGCCCGCGCCTTGTCGAGGAGCTCCTCGGTGTGGCTCCCACGCACGTCGGTGATGTGAACGGCGTGGAGCTCGCCGCCGAACGCACGCACCATCCCCGCGGCGAACCGGAGGGCTTCGCGGCTCCGCTCGGAGCTATCGACCGGGGCGAGTATCTTCATGGTCGAGCGACGGCGCGCCGTCCTATAAACGACTAGTCCGGTTCTCGTCGCCGTAGACCCCATCCGTCGACGCGGCTGCCGCCCCGAGAACGTATTTGTCCGTCCCGAGCGAAGGTCGGTGGATGACCGACCCCCACCCGCTCGCCATCGACTACGGACACCATCCGCCGGTCCGGGAGCTCCTCGACGTCGTGCGCTACTGTCTGGAGGACCTAAGTCTCGGGTTCGACCGCTGGGACGAACCCGCCGCTCACGGACCGGGCGCGTATTTCGCGGTCGTCTCGGGCCGCTCGCTTCGCGACTATGCCGACGCGATGGGCGAGAACGTCTGGCCGACCGAGGAGTGCTGGCGCGTCCACGGGGCGGATCCGAGTTTCTACGAGACGGTGCGGGACGTCTCGCGGTCGCGCGACGGGGCGGTCGTCGTCGGCGTCGACAACGTCATCCAGCGCCAGATGGTTCGGTTCAGGGATCCGTCGGGGGCCGATGCCGCCGGGCCCGACGAACGGACCGGGGTCGAGTACGCGGAGTGGATGGGGTCGCGCCACATGAGCGCGCTCGAAACCTCGGCTCGGGACGAGGTGGTCGCGACCGTCACCCTGAGCGCCGAGGACGGGCGTGTGACCGTCTTCCGGGACGGCACGTTCGACGCGCGAACGCGCGACGAGCTGGCGTCGGAGTGGCGCGGCTGACCGGTCCGAACCGACCGGCGAGGGGGAGCGGCTCGGTTACGACCGGACTTCCTTCCGACCGGTCACGCGCTCGGCGTCGAGACGGAACGCCCGGAACGTCACGTCGTCCGGGGGCTCCTCGAAGATGTCGATCAACGGGATGTCGACGCCCCAGCGCTCCTGGAGGGCGTCGGCCTCGTAGGGGAGCTCCGTGAGGTCGTCGAGTTCGCCGGTCGCGACGACGCTGCGCCACCCGTCGTCCGTGTGGTCGTGGACGACGAACGAGACGGGTCGGTCGAGGTACCGTTCCTTCGAGCTGTCCTCCGGGACCGCGAGCCGGTAGTGGAAGTGGCCGGTGTCCCCGAGGTAGCCGTACGAGACCGGCAGCGAGAACGGCGGTTCGTCGCGTCCGGCCGAAAACGAGAGGACGCCGGTGCCGCCGTCCCCGAGGAACTCGCCTAGTTCTTCCTCCGACAGCTGCAACCAGCGGAGTCCGCTCATGGGGGCCAGAACGGGTCTGTAACTATTAAAACCGCGGGGTGTCGACGACCACTCCGACCGGACACTATGATTGGTGCCCTGTCACGACGTAGGTACGGACACAGCTAAGCAGAAGCCGGCCCAAGAGCGACGGGATGAACGATACGTCGGTCGTGGTCGTCGGCGGGGGCGTCGGTGGGCTCTCGGCCGCGTGTTACCTCGTGGACGGCGGTGCCGACGTCACACTCCTCGAAAAGAACGACCAGGTCGGTGGGCTGGCGAGCTCGCTCACGGTGGACGGCTTTCGTTTCGATACGGGACCGACGTGGTACATGATGCCCGAGGTTTTCGGGCGATTTTTCAGACACTTCGAGCGCTCGCCGGCCGACTACTACTCCTTGGAGCGGCTCGATCCCAGCTATCGCGTCTGCTACAAGGATGGCGACCACATCGACGTGACGACCGACCTGACAGCGATGCGAGCCCGCTTCGAGGAGCGCGAGGAGGGTGCCGGCGAGGCACTCGCGGCGTACCTCGCTACCGCCAGGCGAACGTACGATATTTCGATGGAACGGTTCGTCTACACCGACCGCCCGCGACTCCGGGACTGGGTCGGGCGCGACGTGTTGGAGACGGGGACGGTCGGGTTGGAGCTCTTGGGTAGCCTCGACCGCTACGTGGCGTCGTTCTTCGACGACGAGAAGCTCCGTCAGCTCGTTCAGTACGCCGCCGTCTTCCTCGGCGGGGCACCGTCCTCGACACCGCGGCTCTATCACATGATGAGTCACATCGACATCACGCAGGGGGTGTACTACCCCGAAGGCGGGATGGAGGGTGTCGTCGCGGGCCTCGCAGCCCTCGCTCGGGAGCTCGGAGTGACGATCCGGACCGGCGTCGAGGTGACAGAGATCACCCGTGGCCGTGACGAGTTCTTCGTCATCGCCGAGAACCGGGTTTGGCGACCGGACGTCGTCGTGAGCGATGTGGACTACGCCCACACGGAACTCAACCTCCTCCCGAAGCACGAGCGGCAGTACGACCGCTCGTACTGGACGAAACGAGCCTACGGACCGTCGGCGCTGGTTCTGCTGCTGGGACTCAACCGAACCGTCGAGGACCTCCCGCACCACACCGTCGTGATGCCCATCGACTGGACCGACCACTTCACCGATATCTACGAGCGCCAGCAGTGGCCGAACGACCCCGTCTACTACGTCTGTAACGCCTCGGCGACCGACCCGACGGTCGCACCAAGGGGTGGGGCTGCGGTGATGCTCTCGATGGCCGTCCCTGCCGGCGGAGAGGACGACCCAGCGTTGCGGGAACGGTATCGAGACCGTCTTCTGGAAGACCTCGTCGACACGGCCGGTGTCGACCTCAGGGACGATATCGTGTTCGAACGGACCCTCTCCATCTCGGACTTCGTGGACCGCTACAACGTCCGGAACGGAACCCTCGGACTCGCACAGACGCTTCGACAGACCGGTCCGTTCCGCCCCGGCCACCGCTCGACTGCCATCGACGGGCTCTACTATACGGGATCGGCGACGAACCCGGGTGTCGGCGTCCCGATCTGTCTGATCGGCGGGGAACACACCGCGGCCTGTGTCCGTGCGGATCTCCCGTAGCGAATCGACCCAGGGACGGGCCGCGACCCACCGACGGACTCAAACGGCTGTATCCCCTGTTTATTCCTCGATGATGCTCCCAACGCACGCGCTAGTCGGTCTGGCGCTTGCGACACCCGTCGCCCTCGTGGTCCCCGAACTCGCCCCCGCTGCGTTACTGGGTGGGCTAATCGGCGGTATCCTTCCAGACCTCGACCTCTACGTCGGGCATCGACGGACGCTTCACTACCCCGAGTACTTCTCGATGGCGGCCATCGGAGCGGTCGTACTCGGGGTGGCCGCCCCGACGGAACCCACGGTCGCCACGGCCTGCCTCCTGCTCGCCGCAGCCGTCCACAGCGTCATGGACGTCTTCGGCGGGGGACTGGAGCTGCGCCCGTGGGAGGCGACCTCCGAGCGCGCCGTCTACGACCACCGTCGTGGCGAGTGGCTGGCTCCCCGTCGGTGGGTGCGGTACGACGGGGCACCCGAGGACCTCCTCCTCTCGGTCGTGGTCGCCGCTCCGCTCCTGGTCGCGCTCGACGGCGTGTTCCGATGGACGGTCGTCTCGGCACTGGTCGTCGCGGCCGCCTACACCGTCGTCCGCCGCCTCCTCCCGTCGGTCGCGACCTGGCTCGTGGATCACTCGCTCGTCCAGGCGCTTCCGGACCGACTGCTGGCGCACGTTCCCGCACGCTACTCGGGCGGACACGGGCTCCCGTAGCGACCCCGTTCGAAGGGCTCGGCTCCCGACCAGTATCTTGATTTTCCGAGGCGACGTAGCCCTCGAAAGGTATGCTGCGCTCCGTGAAACGAGCGGCCGAACGCGGGCTCCAAGCCGGTATCCTCACCGTCTTCGTCGTCGGGCTTCGTCGACGGAGTCCGGGTGCGGTCGTCAACGCCGTCTGTGCGCTCTTCGTCACCGCCCTTCCACGCCGTCTCGAACGTCGGTACGACCTCGAACTTCGGGCTTGGCAGCGCCTCTACGTGGACACCGGGATGCTGACCCATGCAATCGGGATGCTCGGCCCGTACGACGACGTCTGGTGGTGGGACAACATCACACACACGTGCTCCGCGACGCTTCTCGGCGGGGTGGTCTTCGCGGCCGCTCGTCGGCGGGACCGCGACCCCCGCCCGCGGGTCGTCGCGGTCGTGGTCTGCCTCGGGGTCCTCTGGGAAGTCTTCGAGTACGTCATCCACGCGGTCGCCAAACGGTTGGGGGTCGAACCGATCCTCGTCTCCTACGGGAGCGCCGACGTGGCCGCCGACCTCACGTTCGACCTCCTCGGCGCGCTCCTCGTGCTCGCTTTCGGCGACCGCCTCCTCGGCAACCTCGTGGCGACGGACGAACACGACGGGCGGTGAACCGAGAGATCACGCCCGTCGACCACCGAACCGCTCGTGTCCGTGATGGACGGTCCGACCGGTGGTTTCAGGCGGAGGCGAGCTGGCGGACGGTGAGGACCGGGACGGGACACGAGTCGACGACCGCTTCCGCGACGCTGCCGAGGAGGAACCGATACTCGCCGTGTCGTCCCCGGGTTCCCATGGCGACCACGTCGGCGTCGCTCTCGTCGGCGTAGGTGCAGATCTCATCCGCGGGACGCCCCACGCGGACCTCGGTGACGACCTCGCGGCCCGCCCGCTCGCGGACCGCCGCGAGGGAGTCATCACCACGGTCCGTGAGCGCTTCTCGGGCCTCCTCGCGTTGGTCCACCGATTCCTCGGCGATGTCGTCCTCGTCGACGACGTAGAGGGCGTGTACCGTGGCCTCGAATCGGTCCGCGAGGTCGAGCGCCACCGACACCGCCCGTTCGACGCTCGCGGAGCCGTCCGTCGCGACGACGACCGTCTCGATCATGGGTCGGGATCGGGGATCGAGCCATAAAGCTCTATACGATCCGTCGGTCGCCGGTCGTTGGTCGGCTCACGACCCGGGCTCGGACCGGCGTCGTCGATCGAGCCCGAGGTCGCTCGATGAATTTTTACTGTCCCCCCGTTCAGGGTCGTCCATGGGTGAGCCCATCGTCGTCGAAACCGTCCTCGCGCCGGTCGACGGGAGCGAGGACTCGGAGCGGGCCGCCGAGTACGCGCTCGCCATCGCCGAGCGCTACGAGGCCCGTGTTCACGTTCTGTACGTCCTCAACGAGATACTGGGACAGCGCGTCGCGTTGGACGGCGCGGAGGCCGATGCGGCCGTCGAGCGGAGCGAATCGTTCATGGCGACGATCGAGGCGCGCGCCGAGGACGTTCCGGTCTCCCACTCGACGGCCTTCGGGTTCTCGCCGACGATGAAGAGCCTCCACCCCGGGAAGGCGGTCCTCGACGCCGCCGACGACGCCGAGATCGACTTCATCGTGCTGCCGCGGGTGTCCGTCAGCGGCACCCCCGAGACCTCGCTCGAGAAAGCGGCCGGCTTCGTCGTCGACTACGCGACACAGCCCGTGCTCTCCGTCTGAACGGCTCTCGGGGAACGATACTCCGACGGGAGGCGATTCCTCCTCGGTGGGAATCGGCGTTCCAGCTATGCCGTCCGCCACGCTATCTACACGTGAGGGCACGACACGACCACGACGACCATGACGTGAGGAGTCGCGTTCCCCTCATGGATCCCACCATGTACGATACACTTCTCGTCCCGACCGACGGAAGCGATGCCGCCGAGGCGGCGGCCGAATCGGCGCTCGTGCTCGCCCGCCAGTTCGACGCCTCGATCCACACCATCCACGTTCTCAAGCGCGGCGACCTCCCGGCGGACGTCGAGTCCGAGGCTGCGGCCGAACTGACCGACGCGGCCGAAGCCACGCTGTCGACGGTCGCCGACCTGGCCGCCGATAGCGGCGTCGCCGTGACGACGCAGGTTCTCGAAACGACGGCCCCGGTCCACGACGCGATCGTCGATTACGCCATCGATAACACGATCGATGGGATCGTGATGGGGACGCACGGCCGCACCGGCATCGGTCGCTTTATCGTCGGGAGCGTCACCGAGCGGACGCTCCGTGTCTCGCCGATACCCGTTCTCACCGTTCACGAGAACACGTCCCTCGACCGGGAGATCGAGACCATCCTCCTCCCCACCGACGGGAGCCCCACGGCGGAGATCGCCGCGGACCGCGCGGTCGCGCTCGCCGCGGCGACCGGCGCGGCGCTGCACGTCGTTCACGTGGTCGACCTCACCGTGGCCTGGGGCGAGGGGAGTCCGCTCGTCATCGACGCGCTACGGGAGGAGGGTCGACAGGCGGTCGACGACGCCGTCGCTCGGGCCAACGACGCCGGTGTCCGGCCGGTCGAAGCGTCCGTCCTCAACGGAACCCCGGTGCGGGCGCTCCTCGACTACGCCGACGACCACGCCATCGACCTCGTCGTGATGGGCACCCACGGTCGGACCGGACTCAACAGGTACCTGCTCGGAAGCGTCACCGAACGCGTCGTTCGTCTCGGGGACGGTCCGGTACTGGCCATCTCGATGCCGGACGACCAGTAGTCAGGGGCGGGAGCGAAGCCACCTCGGGTTCACTCGGGGATATCGGCGTAGAACCGTGTCAGCCCACACTCGGGGCAGAGCAACGCGGTGAGCGGTGTCCGCGACCCGACGCCGAGCCGTTTGAGGATGCCGTCCTCGCGCTCGGTTTCGACGTAGATATCGCCCACGCCTTCGGCGGTCGCGGTCGTCGTTTCCATCTCGACGTCGCAGTCCGGGCAACGATGATCGGACACGCCAGCCCATCGGCCGGCCCGTATATGAGTTCGTGGTCGTAACGGACACGGCCAGGGATTCATCAGCTACCTCGAAGCAGTGTTCCATAGACCACTCGTGTGAACGGACTCCGTTCGCGACGGTGGCGACAGTCAACGGACCGCCAGCAACGGTTCGACCGTGACGGCCGCCGACGTCCCGGTCGGTCCACCGAACCCGTGAACGGCTAACAACGACCACTGGGTTACATGGGGTCTCACTTTCTACCGGGGGCATGGTCCGCCGACGAATCAAGGCCATCTTTGAGCTCGCTCTCGGTGTGTTCGTGCTGCGGTTCGTACTTCGGACGCGGAAGTCCCTCGCCGAGTACGCCGACGAAGTTGACGAGGACGGACCCGTGCCGTTGTCGCCGAACGGGATCGCTATCGGCGCGGTGATGTCGCTGGTCACGACGTGGCTCTCCGACCTGGACGTGCTCGCAGTTCGCACGAATCGACGCCGCCGAATCCTGTTCGAACTCGTCAGAAGCGGACAGGGTGGGGTGTTCGCTCGGTTCACGTCGGCCCCGGAATCGTTCGAGGTGAGTTACGGCCTCGGAAGCGTGTGTGGGCTCGTCGTCTATCGGCTGTGGTTCGGGCTTCTCCACCCGCTACCCGGTTCCGAGTCCGGAGCGCGCGAGCCTGCTACCGAGTGAGGATATCCCCACAATCGTTTAGCGACGGAACCGCCGATAGGCCAGCACACCAGCGGCCACGACCGCCGCACCCCCGATCACGGCCGGGACGAACTGGCCGGAGCCCCACTCCCAGCCGAGGAGCTGCGAGCCGAGTACGGCGACGAGACAGACCGCGAGTCCGACTGCGGTGCCAACCGTCGACCGATCGCGCTCGAACAACGACGCCATAGGAGCCTCTACACACTCCGGTGTCATAAATCCCGAAATTCGCCCCAGGAGAAAACTTATAATTCCATAGGTGGAAGGCGTGGATATGGCATACCGTTCGACCGGCGGGCGGGTGGTGCCGGAAACGACCTGGTTCACGCTCAGCGACGTCACCCTAAGAGCGGTGCTGGCGGTCACGTTGGCGACGGTCGCGGCGTCGCTGTTTCTCGCGTCGTCCGGGATGCACGAGCTCTCCGTGACGCCGGTGGCGCTCATGGGCGCGGTGGTCGTGCTCGGCTACGCGCTCGTCACGCTCTTTCAGCGCTTCGAGGTCGAGGGGCTCCCCCTCATCGAGTAGGTCGGCGAGCTATCGCCGAGAGACGGTTTTCTGGGGATCTGATCGTCAGCGGATGCGGTGGGACGCCCGTTCGAGGATCGACCCGCGACCCCAATGCCGAACGCAGGGGAACGACGTCGGCGCTAAAAGGAAGACTCATACGAACCCGTCCGCGAACCTCGGCGGATGGGCAAGCGCATCGCCAGCATCGATTGTCTGCGTGCAGTCGCCGTGTTCTTCGTCGTGCTCGCCCACGTTCGGCCCTTCGTCGGGTACGGAGCCGACGGGAACTACCTCTACGTCGTTCTCGATACGATCGGGCAGTTCGACGTGCCGTTCTTCTTCGTCACGGCCGGCTACTTCTTCGCGCCGAAGCTCGAACCCGGCAAGGTCGGGTCGTACGTGAAGCACTCGTTCCGAAAACTGGGCTCGCTCTACGGGTTCGGGATACTGACCTATCTCTCGGCGGTAGTGTTCTCGATCGGCGTCGCAGCGCTCTCCGGCCGCCGGCTGGCGGCACCGCTCGTCAACCGTCTGGTGGAGGGCCTCTCACCGCTCGGGGTGCTCTACTACGGCGACGCGGTCGCCCCGCCGTTCTGGTTCCTGACCGCGCTGTTCTTCTCGATCTGTGCGATATCGCTGTTCGTCGTCGCTGAGAAGGTTCGATATCTCCTCCCGGTCGCCGCGGGCGTCCACCTCGTCGGACTGGTCGTCCAGAACTATCCGGCGCTCGTCTCGGTCTCGTTTCCGACCCGTGATGCGCTCTTCTTCGGGTTCTTCTACACCGCGCTGGGCTTTCAGCTGCGGACGATCGACTGGAGCCCGAATCGGGACCGGAGCCGGCTCTATCTCGGCGCGTTCGGTCTGGCGGTGGTTGCACAGCTGCTCGAACAGTACTTCGTCAACTTCCTCAGCCGCGGCGTCACGATACCCGAGGCGACGTACACGACGGAGTACACCGTCGCGACCGTGTTTCTCGTGCTCTCCCTCTTCGGCTACGCGCTCTCGAACCCAGACTGGGGTCGCGGCACCGTCCTCGAAAAGCTGGGCCCGTACGCGGTGGGGGTCTATCTGGTCCACTTCCCGGTGTTTCGGGCGCTCGTGGTCCTCAGGCGACTCCTCCAGGTCGAGACCGGGATCGACCTCTCGGCGACGCTCGCTTGGCAGCTCCTCGTGACGCCGGTCGTGTACGTCCTCGCGCTGGGTATCTACGTTCTCGCGGCGAGGGTCGGCCTCGTCGAGGTCGGCGGGAGCCACCTCCCGCGCCTCTCACGTATCCGCGACCGAGTGAGGCGGAGCGACGTGAGCATCCCACGACTGTAGCCTTGACCAGAGAGCCGCCAAAAAACGCGGTCCCGACGAACAGCTCGTGTCCCCCCTCGCAACGTCGACCGCTTACTGTTCGGTATCGGTGTCGGTATCCGTATCGGTGTCGGCATCCGTGTCGGTGTCGGTATCGGTATCGACATCCGTATCGGCGTCCCGGTCTCCGTCCTCGGCTTGCTCCTCCGCTTGGGATCGAACCTCCTCGATGTCGACGTCGGTTCCGAGTTCGTCCTCGTCGATCGCGGATTCGAGGGTCTCCCGGTCCGTGACCGCACCGAGCCCGTCTTCGTCGACGGCCGATTTGATCCGATGAGTGTCGATCGCGGCGTCGACGTTTTCCTCGCCGGTACTCGATTTGAGACCGCGTTTGACGAGGACGTACCCCGCTGCCGCGGCGCTCCCCGTGGCGATCGCACCGGGGATCCCGGCCCGTTTGTAGCCGAATTTCAGCGCTTTCTTGCCCAGTGTGAGTCCGAACATCGTACTATCCGTCTATCGTTCCAGAGCGGTGAAAGGGGATTGCTTGCGACGGCGGGCCATATCGGTCGACGGATGAAACCCGTAGTGTGACCGCCGTTCGGTTGGTGCCCGGTCTCTCGAGGGCCGACCACGCCTCTGATACGCGATCGCGGTGAGGCGCTCGTGGGTTCCGGATGAAGCCGTCTCACTCACCTCGATTCCAGCCAGGACGCGGGGAGCCACCAGTCTCGAAGGAGATAACCACAGACCGCCAGCAGCGACACGACACCGACGGCGGTGTAGAGTTCGACCTCCGTCAGCGAGCGGGCGGCGTCCCCGACCACGACGACGAGGAGCGCTTCGAGGAGGTATCGTCCGCCCCGTCCCAGGATCGACGCCAGGAGGAACGACCGGAGTCGGAGGTCGGAGACACCCGCTGCGACCGAGAGCAGTTCGTATCCCTCCGGGATGGGCGCGAACGCGCCGAAGGTGAGGACGGTGAACCCGTACTTCTCGACGTACGCCTCGGACTGCTCGACACGGGCCGCCGAGAATCGGGATTCGAGCACCGGTCGACCGCCCTTTCGACCGACGGTGTAGCCGATCACTCCCGCCGACACCGATCCCACGGTCGCGACGGCCGCATAGAGGGGGCCGAGTTCCGGTCGCACGACCGTGAGCGGAACGAGCACCAGGTCGGGTGGCACGGGGAGCAAGAAGAACTCCAAGAACGCGACGGCGAGCAGTCCCGGTGCTCCGAGCGAGACGAAGAACTCGCGTGAGAGTTCGATGGAATCCAGTAGCGCTGAGCCGGACATCGTCCTCGGTAACGACGGGCGGTAGTAGAACCTGACGTCGTGTTCACGAGCATCGAGGCTACCGAGGGTATTTCGAGCTCGGGGGTCGAGGGACAGACGAACATGGTCTCACAGGTCGGTATCCACCCCTCGATCGAGCGACTCTTCCCACCTACCGTCCTCCGGGACGCGCTCTCGGACGTCGATGCGGCAGTCCGGATCGTCGGTACCGAGACCGCGCTCGGGAAGTGTGACGGACTCATCACGTTCGAGTACGACGAGGCGTTCCTCTCGGCCGGCCTCGATTGGATCCACTCGATCCAGTCGGGCGTCGACCGGTTCCCGTTCGACGAACTCGAAGACCACGGTGTTCGGCTCACGAACAGTGCGGGTATCCACGGCGACACGGTCGGGGAGACCGTCGCGGGCTACATGCTGCAGTTCGCCCGAGGGCTGCACCATCACCGGACGAACCAGACCGAGGGAGAGTGGTCCTACCCGGAGTGGGACTCGGCGTTCACGCTTCGTGGGAGCACGCTCTGTGTGGTCGGGCTCGGAACCCTCGGACGCGGGGTAGCGATGCGGGCGGACGCCCTCGGGATGGACGTCGTCGGCGTGAAACGGACGCCGACACCCGTCGATCACGTCGACACCGTCTACCCGACGACGGAGCTCCACGAGGCGATCGAGGACGCACGGTTCGTCGCGCTCGCGGTGCCGCTCACCGACCGGACGAGGGGGCTGATGGCCGAATCCGAGTTCGAAGCGCTCCGTGACGACGCCTATCTGATCAACGTCGCCCGCGGTGCGGTCGTCGACCAGTCGGCGCTCGTCGGCGCGTTGCGGTCGGAGGCGCTCGCCGGGGCGGCCCTCGACGTTTTCGAGACGGAACCGCTCCCAGCAGCCTCGCCGCTCTGGGGGATGGAGAACGTGGTCGTCACTCCACACACCGCGGCGGCGACCCACGAGTACCATCGGCGGATAGCGGCGCTCGTCCAGGAGAACGTCCGCCGGCTGAACGGCGAGGAGGAGCTCGCGAATCAGGTCGTGTAGCGGGGGTCGGTCGGTTCGAAACTACTCCCCGGTCTGCATCCACGGGAGCTGGCGGGCACCGAGCCAGCGGACCAGCGTCGACGATGCATAGCCGAGCGCGCCGACGGTGATCATGCCGACGACGATGTTCGGGTACGCGCCGGCGGTGAAGGCGTTCCAGATGAAGTAGCCGATGCCGCTGCTCGAGAGGAGCTCCGCCGCGACGAGGCTCACCCACGCCAACCCCATCGCGTTGACCAACCCGGTGTAGATCGACGGGAGCGCGCCGGGCAACACGATGTGGCGCAATCGTTGCCACGAACTCGCCCCGAGCGAACTCGCCGCCTGGGCGTACTCCGTTTCGATCCCTCTGACCCCCTCGATGGTGTTGAGGAGGATCGGGAAGAAGGCCGCGAGGAAGATGATGAACCGGACGATGTTCTCGGCGCTGAGGAGGATTATCGTCAGCGCCGGGAACCAGGCGATCGGCGGGATCGGTCGGAGGACTTCGAGCGCCGGGAACGTGAGGTCCGCGAAGACCTGGCTCCGGCCGATCGCGATCCCGAGCGGGACCCCGATGACCGCCGCGAGCACGAACGAGAGGTAGACCCGGAACGTGCTCCGGAGCACCTCCTCCCAGTAGTACGGCCCGGTGACGGTGTTCGCGAGGGCGACGAGCACCTCCACGGGGGAGGGGAGGCTCGGGACGACCGCCACGACGGTGGTGGCGAACAGCCACACGGCGAGCAGCGCGAGCAGCGACGCCGACTGTTCGAGCCGCCGCCGGTAGCCGGTGGCGGCCATCAGGTGCGCCCCTCGGCCTGCTTCATCGCGCGTTCGGCCTCGTCGTGGATGCTTTCGCTCGCCCGACGCTGGAGTTCGTTGAACCGGTCGGTGGTGACGACGTCGGTGTCACGCGGCCGGTCGAGGTCGACGTCGATGACGTCCTTGACCTGGCCCGGCCGGGCGGTCATCACGACGACCCGGTCGGCGAGCAGGATCGCCTCCTCGACGTCGTGGGTGATGAACAGAACCGTCCGGTCGTCGTCCTCCCAGACGTCGAGCAGGTTCTCCTGCATGAGTTCCTTTGTCATCGCGTCGAGCCCGCTGAACGGCTCGTCCATCAACATGATGTCGGGGTCGTTCGCCAGCAGTCGGGCGAGCTCGGCGCGCTGTTGCATCCCGCCCGAGAGCTCGTGGGGGTAGGCGTCCTCGAACCCTTCGAGCCCCATCTGCCCGAACAGCGAGTGGACCCGGTCCTCGTCGACCGCGTTGCGCATCTGTGGCCCGAATCGAACGTTTTGGTTGATCGTCTTCCAGGGGAACAGCCGGTTCTCTTGGAAGACCACGCCCCGGCTCGGGTCCGGTCCCTCCACCGGTTCCCCGTTGACGAGGACTTCGCCCTCGGTGGGTTCGAGGTAGCCCGCGATGCACTCCATGACGGTACTCTTCCCGCATCCGGAGGGGCCGAGCACGGTCACGAACTCCTCGGACTCGATGTGGAGGTCCATCCCGTCGACCGCGACGAGTTCGTCGTCGCCCTCGCCGTAGACCTTCGTGAGGTCCTGGATGTTGACGGTGCCGGAGCCGCTCGATTCGGTCCACGACCGACGCCCGTCGCCAGTCGTGGATCGGTCGTCCGCCTCGGTTCGTGCGTCGGTGTTGTGTTTGCTCATGAGTTACTCCGTTGCCGCCCACGGCATCACTGCGTTGCCGAGCGCCTCGACCAGCGCCGAGGAGGCGTAGCCGAGCGCGCCGACCGAGAGCATGCCGATGACGACGATCTGGTTCTGTAACAGTCGCGACCCCTGGATGATGATGTAGCCGAGACCGGGACCGCCCGTGAGGAGCTCGGCGGCCACGACCGTGATCCAACCGAGGCCTACCCCGAGCGACAGTCCGGTGATGATCGACGGCATGGTCGCCGGCAGGACCACGTGTCGAAACACGTCGGTCGAGGACGCACCGAGGCTCTCGGCCGCCCGACTGTACTCGGTCTCGATGTTGCGCGCACCCTCGATGGTGTTCGTGAATATCGGGAAGAACGCCCCGATGAACACGACGAACAGCGCGGGAAGCGGGACCGAGACCGCGCCCAGGGCCAGCGTCGGGAGCACGATGATGGCTATCGGCAGCCACGCGATCGGCGGGATCGGCCGGAACGCTTCGAGCGCGGGGTAGAGCCGGTTCTCCCACGTCCGGCTCGTGCCGATGAGCAAGCCGAGCGGGATCGCGAGGAGTGCCGCGGCAACGACGCCGATCGCTACCCGAGCCGTCGAGTAGGCGGCGTGGAGGTAGATGGTGTCGCCACCCTCGGTCAACGGTTGCCCGGCGAGCGCCGCGCCGAACTCGACGATCGTGGTGACGGGGCTCACGAAGTGCTCGAAGTTGAGCACGCCGAACCGATAGCAGAGCCACCAGATGGCGAGGAAGCCGACGAGCGAGAGGAGTTTGAGCGCTCCCCGCGTCGGCGTGGGCAGCGCGCCCGACAGCTGCTCGCCGAGCCGATCGGTCACGGAGTCAGTGCTCATCGCATCGCCTCCGAGACGTCGGTCCCGGCGCTGCCGTTCGACGAACCGTTGCCGGCCTGCCGCGGCGACCACTCGACCTCCTCGGCGAGTTCGGCGGCGGCATCGTCGAGCACGCCGGGTTTATAGCGGTCGTCGGCCGGCGGGGCGTCGAGCGCCCCCTGGTCGGTGAGGAACTGCGGGGCGGTCTCCTTCATCAACCGACCCGGCTCGGTGGCCCGTTCGAAGTCGGTCGCGAACTGGAGGCGTTCGACGTTCTCGACGATCGGGGGAGGCCGGTACTCGCCCCAGTTGAGCGACGACCGGTTGAAGTAGCGGAGGTCCTCCTCCTCCTGGACCAGATCGAGCGTGCGCTGTCGGTCCGTCGCCTGAATTCTGGTGGCCTCCAGTTCGGCCTTCATGATGCCCTTCGCCGCCTCGTAGTGATTCTCGATCAGGTCATCGGTCATCGGGATCCCACCGGCGTCGATCACGTCGTACTCCGCACCGGTCGAGACGTATCGGGTGAGGTCGTCCTGGAAGACCGACTTCGCGACCGATGGCTCCCAGCCCAGCCCCGCCGCGATCCGTCCCTCTCGGAGGTTCGCGAGGATCGTGGAGATGCTGGTGTCCTCTATCTCGACGTCGATCCCCTCGGCGTCGAGCACCTGGAGGAGATACCGGTGGGTGCACGACCCGGTCGTGACGCCGACGGATTTGCCCGCGATGTCGGCCGTCTGCTCGATCGGCGAGTCCTGGGGGACGATGAGGAGGTTACACTGCTGGCCGCGCGACCAGTTGGCGAGCCCGACGAGGCTCGCGGGAGTTTCGGTCTGGGCGATCGTCACCAGCGCGGGCATGTCCCCCATCCATCCGACCTGGTTCTTCCCGACGCTGATCCGGTTCGCGATCACCGACCCCTGGAGCGCCGACTGCCACTCCAGCGAGTAGTCGTCGGGGAGGTGGCGGTCCACGAGATCGTCGTCGTGCTTCATCACCAACGCCTCCCACGCGTGGGCCGAGAACGGCTGATAGCCCATCGTCAACGTCGTGCCCGTTCCACTCGCGGCACCGAGACAGCCGCTCGCGAGACCCGTCCCCGCGACGGTCGCCGCCTGCAGGAACCGCCGCCGGGTCGCGTCGGATCCGGCTTCCGTCGATCGAGGATGGCTGTTCCGAGTCACGTTCTCCCTCGGTCGTTCGTCCCGTTTCTCACCCGCTCGTACGAGCGACGCTTCGAGACCGGTGAAGTGGAGCGCGCTTCGTTCCACTTCTCTGATAAGTTATCTATAAACCATGTTAGATGAGACTACGGATAAGTTTCCGGTTAGCTGATGCAAGCTTTATTCCAGTTTTCGGGTCCGGGCTGTCGATGTTTATATAACTATTTTATTATACCTCGATGTGCGGTCTGGTGACTGCTCCGCGTATCGTAGACCGCAGTCCGCGAGCTAGCGCCTCCACCGTGAATTCCGGGGTGACTGGTGGAGACGCTAGAGTGGCGCGAGGCCGTTCAGCACGGTTCGAACCGTCCGCACGACGAGAAAGGTCGCCGACCCGCTGGCGCACGCACACCCGGAGAGAATGGTCACCGTGCTGGCCGCCGCCGCACCGAAGAGCATCGAGGCCGGCACGCGCCACCACCCCCGGAGGACCGGGAGCACGACCCCGACACAGAACAAGAGGAGGGGCAGACCGGTGAGGTAGAGCCGCTCGATCCCGACACCGAGGTAGGCGAGCACCACCAATCTGTCCGCACCGGCCATCCGCAATGCGATCGACCCGACCGCCGGGGAGACCGAGAGGAGCGGACCGCGCGTTCCGAGCCAGACGAGGAGTACCCCCGCCCCGAGCAGTCCGCTCCCGGCCAACAGCGTTCCCAGAGCGACGTCGCGGTAGACCGCTCGTCGCCGGAACGAACGAGAAGGTCGATTCACCGATCGTTCGTTTCGCCCTGCGCCATATCGGTGCTTCGGCTTCGTCTGGGCGTTCGGAGGGGAGACGCGATACATCGAACCACCCTGAGAAACAGTTATGATTCTTCGGGATACCGATCCTTGGGATGGCACGAAACCGAACCGCTCTGGCCGTCGGTACCCTCTCGGTCGCCGCGTTGCTCGTCGCCGCGCTCGGTCTCTATCGCGTGTTCTCGTACCTCGCCGGTGCGCTCATCGTCGCGGTACTCCCGCTGGCGGCCGTCGAGCGGGGCGACCGAGAGCTCGATATCGCCCCGTACACCGGGCTCGTCGCGGGTCTGGGGCTGCTGTTCGCGGTCGGGCTGACCGGGATCTGGCTGCTCTGGGAGCCCGGCACCGCGAGCGAGACGTACGTCCTCGGGGTCCCACAGTCGACGTTCGTCTACATCCTGTTCCTCTGGCTACTGCCGCTTCTCGCGCCCGTCTACTACGCGGTCTCGGTGTTCTCCGATACCGCCAACGAGGATCTCGTCGCCGACGTGATGGACGACGCGCGGCAGACACAGCGTGAAGGCGACTTCCCGCTCGCACCGTCGCAGTCGCCGGGCGTCGACTCCGAGAACGGGGGCGAGCAATGAAACTCCTCCAGGCGATCCCGGTCGCCGACGACCCGTTCGTGCTCCTGTTCGGCGGGCTCTATCTCCTGATCGTCCTCGCGATCGGCGTCTGGGGATACCTCAACACCGATAGCACGAGCGACTTCCTGATCACGGGGAAATCCGTGGGGACGTGGGTGCTCGCGCTGACCGCGTTCTCGGTGATCCAGTCGGGGTTCGGGTTCGTCGGCGGTCCGGAACTCGTCTACTCCTACGGGATGACCGGGATGTGGATCTTCTTCACCGCGCCGCTCGGCTTCCTCATCGCCTGGGTGCTCCTCGCCCGCCGGATGCGGATCCTCGCCGACATCAGGAACGTCCTCACGCTCGCCGACGGGATGTACGTCCGCTACGAGAGCGCGTGGGTCAGGGGCCTCACCGCGTTCGCGGTCATCGTCGGCGTGATCGCCTACCTCGCGACCAACCTCGCCGCGCTCCAGTTCGTGATGCGGGCGATATTCGGGATCCCCGTCGTCTGGGGGCTGTTCGGTGGCGCGGCGATCCTGCTCGCCTACAGCGTCCTCGGCGGGATGATCGCCGGCGTCTGGACCGACTTCGTCCAGTCGATCACGATGATCGTCGGCGCGGTGTTCGTCTTCTACTTCGCGCTGGAGTTCGGCGGCGGTATGGGCACCATCACCCGGAACCTCGCGAGCGTCGACCCCGCGCTCGTCTCGCCGTTCGGCGCGATCGGTGTGCCCGCCGCGAGCGCCTTCACCGCCCTCGCGTGGTGGATCCTCTTCTCGATCGGGTCGGCGGGCCAGCCCCACCTCATCACGAAGTTCTACATGAGCCGCGACCTCACCATCCTCCGCTGGGGCGCGCCCATCGCCGCGATATCCTACGGGATCTCCAGTATGATCGCCTTCTCGGCCGGCCTCTCGATGCGCGCGGCAGTCGAGGGCGGGACGATCCCCGAACTCCGAAGCGCGTCGATCGCCGCGCCAGTGTTCGTGCTGAACCAGACGCCCGGCGTGGTCGCCGGACTCGTGCTCGCCGCGCTGCTCGCGGCGATCATGTCCACCAGCGACTCGTTCCTCAACATCGGTGCCGCCGCGGTCTCGCGCGACCTCCCGCGGGCGTTCGGGCGACCGATAGACGACGAGACGACCGAGCTTCGGGTGACACAGATCGCGCTCGCGGGACTCACGGTTCTCTCGACGCTCGTGGTGTTCTTCTCCGACGCGCTCGTGGGGATCCTCGGCACGATCGGCTGGGGCTTCTTCGCGGCGGCCTTCTTCCCGGTCGCCGTCTTCGGGTTGAACTGGAAGGGCGCGACGAAGGAGGGCGCGGTCGCGGGGATCGTCGGCGGCCTCGTCGTCAACCTGTTCTACAGCGCGGTCCCGCGGATCGCCGAGGCCGCAGGCGCACCGGGTGTGAGCGAGACGATACTCTCGCTCTATCCCTTCGCCGAGGGGTTCCCGGTGGGGACCGTCGCCCTGCTGGTCTCGATCGCGCTCACGGTGGGGGTCTCGGTGTTGACCCAGCGCGGCCGGAGCGTGCCCGCCGACCTCGTCACCCTGCTGGAGCGATAGGATGGCCGCGACCGAGTCGGTCGTCGGGCGGTTCAGCGGCTGGTACCGACGGACACCGGTCTCGCTCGAGTTCTGGGAGGGCGTGCTCACCGACGAACGCCTGATCTGGTGTTTCGTCGGCGAGTCGTTCAGATCGCTGCTCCTCCGTGCCGACATGGGGACCACCGCCCGCGAGGAGATCGCTTCCCTCGCGCCCGACGCGGTGGCGGCGTTCGACGACCGAAACCGGGTGGTCGCGCTCGACGACCTCGATTCGATCCGGCTCTCGCCCAGCTCTCGCCTTCGTCGTTCGTCGTTGGTCGTCGCGTGGAACGACGAGCAGTTCGACCTCGAAGCGACCAGCGCGAGCGACTCCCACGAGACGTTCGTCGAATCGCTCGCCGACGACGAGCGGTTCGCGCACGTCGAGATAGCCGTCGAGCGCACGTTTCTGTAGTCGGCCAAGCTATTTGTAGAGCGGTTTCGAAGCTCGGTGGTATGCCGTGGCACGTTTCACTCGACGGGGAGACCTACGAGGACGCGCGCGAGTCGTTCCGGTGGGACCTCCCGGCGGACTACAACCTCGGGCGGGACCTCCTCCGAAAACACGACCGGTCCGGGGAACGGGTCGCGCTCTACCAGGCCTATCCCGACGGCCGTCGTGAGACCTACACGTTCGACGACCTCGACCGGCTCTCGAACCGCGTGGCGAACGCCTTCGAGAGCGCGGGAGTCGAGCGCGGCGACCGAGTGGGCGTGGTCGTCCCGCAGAAACCCGCGAACCCGCTCACCCACCTCGCGTGCTGGAAGATGGGTGCGATATCGCTCCCGCTGTCGCCGCTCTTCGGCGACGAGTCGCTCCGGCACCGCCTCGCAGACAGCGAGGCGAAAGCCGTGGTCGCCGACGCGGACGTGGTTGAGACCGTCGCGAGCGCGGCCGCCGAGTGCCCGGGGCTCGAAACCGTCGTCGAGGTCACGGACGACGATACGGGAACGGATTCCGCCTCGACGACGTTCTCGGGGCTGGTCGAGAACGAGCTCGAGGAGTACGGGATCGCCGAAACGACGGCCGAGACGCCCGCGATCGTGATGTACACCAGCGGGTCGACGGGGCCACCAAAGGGGGCGCTGCACGGTCACGGCGTCTGGATCGGCCACTGCCCGGCGTTCTCGATGTACTTCGAGCGCCGGGTCGACGAAGGCGTCTACTGGACACCCGCCGACTGGGCGTGGATCGGGGCGCTCGGCGACCTGCTCTACCCGGCGTGGCACTACGGACGGCCCGTCGTCGGCTACCCGATGGGAAAGTTCGATCCCGAGGGGTCGTTCGCTCTCATGGAGGAGTTCGACGTGACGGACGCCTTCATCCCGCCGACGGCCATCCGGATGTTGATGGGGGTCGAGAATCCGCTCGAAACCTACGACCTCTCGCTCCGGGCGGTGTGTTCGGGCGGCGAGCCGCTCACCCCCGAGATCCTGGAGTGGGCCGAGACGGACCTCGCCGGCGTCGCGGTGAACGAACTCTACGGCCAGACGGAGGCCAACCTCCTCGTCACCAACTGCCAGGAGTGGTTCCCGGCCAAACCGGGCTGTATGGGCAAACCCGTTCCCGGCCACGACGTCGCCGTCGTCGACCCCGAGACCGGCGTCGAGCGGCCAACCGGCGAGGTCGGCGAGATCGCCGTCGAGCGAGGCGACGACCCGGTGGTCTTCGATGGCTACTGGAACGACGACGAGAAGACGGCGAGCGTGACGGTCGGCGAGTGGCATCTGACCGGCGACCTCGGGGTGCAGGACGAGTCCGGCTACTGCTGGTTCAAGTCCCGCGACGACGACCTCATCCTCACCAGCGGCTACCGGGTCGGCCCCGGTGAAGTCGAGCGCGCGATCCTCGAACACCCCGGCGTCGAGCAGGTCGGCGTCATCGGGGTCGCCGACGAGACCCGTGGGGAGATAATCAAGGCCTTCGTCCAGCCGACGTCGGCCACCGATACGACCGAGAACGGGGACGAACTCCGCGAGGAGATCCGTGACCGTGTCCGGGACCGACTCGCGAAGTACGAGTACCCGCGGGCGATCGAGTTCGTCGAACGGCTCCCGCAGACGACGACCGGAAAGATCCAACGCCGAAAACTCCGGGAACAGGAACACGCCTCGAACGAGGAGTGAAAAACGGCACTCGGTCGTTCCGTCCGTGGAATGACTACGAGTCACGTACTGGAGGGCCAGTCGCTGTCCCCGAGGAAGAGCACGAGCAACGACAGCAGGCTCGCACCCAACAGCAACGCGAACGCGGCGATCGGGATCGCCGGGAGCCGGACCCCGTCGACGACCAGCGCGAACACACCTGCGATAGCCCCGGTCCCGAGGGTGCCGGCGAGATGGGTGAGCACTACCGGGTAGGTCCGGGCGCTCCGCCCGACGTCGACCCCGAGCGTGGTCGCGTACTCGGCCAGATCCCACGTGAGGACCATCGAGCCGACACCGACCAGCAATCGAACCGCGTCCGGGTCCGAAACCCACGTCAGGAGGACGAGGCTACAGCCGAAGAGCGCGACCCCAACGCCGACGAGCGTGCGGGTCCACGACTCCCGAAGCGGAAACACGCCGAGAACGACGACCGCCATCGCCAGCGTTCCACCGAGGAAGGCGATCCGCTCGAACAACCCACCCGTCGAGAGGAGCCCCATCCCGAGCGCCGAACAGACGAGACCACACCCGACGAGGACGAACCCACCGCCGAGCACACGATGACCGCGACGGCGAACGAGACCGCTCCCCAACAGCAGGAGGGCACCGACCGTTTCGACACCGACGACCAGCCCCTGAGTGAACGACCCCGCTAGGACTCCGGTGACGCAGGCTGCCGAGAGCACGGCGAGCGTACTCCCCGCGTACGTCGGTTGCGCCACGAGGGGTGCGTCCGTCATCGACGCGCCCCGCCGTCGTGACCGACGGGCCAGACCAGCGGTTCGTCGGGCGACCAGTCCGCGACCGGCACCCCCGATTCCGCAAGCACTGGACACGGTTCGTGCGCTCGACCCTGGCGAACGCCTCGTGGACGGTCCGGTCCGTCGTCGCGTTCGGGCTGACGACCGTCACTGGATACCCCCGGGCTTCCAACTGTCGCGCAGCAGTCCCTCCGAACCCATCGAGGAGCGGCGAGAACAGCACGACTTCGACCGGTTCGTGGGTTCGTGCGATCAACTGTCGAACCCGCTCCAGTGCAGCGATCGTGGTGTCGTTGTTTCCAGCCGGGCTCGGGTCGTCGTGCTCGTGGTCCGCTAGCAGCCGCTCGATCCTGGCGTCGTGCTCGCGGCCCGCGTTCGGCGCGCGCCACTCGAACTCGGTACCGAAGGTGGCAACGCCGACCCGTTCGCCCCGCTCTTGTAGGACCGACCGAACCCGCTGGGCGGCGGCGACACAGTAGGCTACCGCGTGTGGCTCCGTCGATGCTGGGGACCGAATCGCGCTCCGACGGACGTCCACACAGAGCACGACGGCCGTCCGGCGTTCGTCACGGAACGCCATCGTCGCGAGTTCGCCGCTTCTGGCGTACCGATTCCAGTCGATCCGGTGTATCGAATCGGTTCGTTGATGCTCCCGCACCCGTTGGAACTCGATCCCCGACCCACCCGTCCCCGCCGGCGTTCGTCCGGGATACTGGCCCGTCCGCCGGCGCAACCGAAACGCGTGGAGGGCGAGGGGACACTCGACGTCGTCGTGGGCGGGTCGGCGTTGGTCGGCTCCGACCTCGGTCTCGATACGCATGCTCCCGCTGATATCGTGGGCTATCGCCGTCGCAGGCTCGAAGCGGTGACTGCCGTGCTTCGCCGCGACCGTGTACTGGAAGCTCGTCGATGCGCCGGGACGGAGAGCGGCCGTGTGTCGCGGTGTCCCGTCGACGACGGAGAGGAGGGGCGGCACACCGTCGACGACCCGGAGGTCCGTGAGCGTCCGCGACCCCGTGTTCGTTATCGTGACGGTGACCACCACGGGGTCGTCGTGAGCGGCCGTCCCGTCGGAGACGGTTCGCGAGAGGTCGAGGTCGACGGTCGGCGGACCGATGAGAAGCGGATACCCCACGTACGCGATGCCGAGAAGCGACGCCGAAAAGAGCGACGGCGCTTCGAGATACAGCCCTGCCGTGCTCGTAAAGAGGACGAACAGGAGGGCGACTCGCCAGCGATGTGTCCGTTCGACCGACGTCACGGGCGGTGGGTCCTCCGTGACTCGTGACGTCGGTCGTAGGCGACGATCTCGTCGATGGTCCGGCGGGCCCCGTGACGGAAGGCGTGGCTAGCAGAAACTCGGGCGTAGAGGCGGACCGACCGGGGTGGCGAGGTGTCCCCGAGGAACCACGCCGCGGTAGCGTTCTCCGTCCAGTCACCGTGCCGTAGACGAGCGGTAGCGTCGTCCCGCTCGACGCCCGTCCGGCGACGGATAGTACCCAGAGCCGCCTCCCGGAGCCGCGTTCGGATCGCTTCGCGCTCCTCGTCGCCGAGGTGACGTCCGAGAAGCGGGTTCCCCAACAACGGTTCGAGGTTCGCACCGGTCCGCGGAACGTCGGGTACTCCCTCGGGTACGTGGGGGCTCACGTCGGTCCCTTCCGCGTTCGCGGTCGCATTTGCGGGCTCTAGATACAGGGGAACGAGGAGGAGCGATCCCACGAAGAGCGCGACTAGGCAGTACCCGACGACGAGGAGGTCATCCCCTCGCGGGTAGCCGAACGTGTTGAGCAGCGACGGAGAGGGGACATCGAGTCCGATGAGGAGGCCGGCAACGACGACGAAGACGAGCGCCGTCAGCGCGAGTCAACGGCGAACACGGCGACGGGGGTGCTCATTCATCCGGAACGCCCCTGTCGTCGAGCCGTTCGAGCATGGCCCGGGCGTCGTTTCGACGGTCGTCCGTCTCGGACGCGTTGCCGTACCGAACGGCACAGAACACCTCAGTTATCGTCTCGACGGCGTCGGGCGAAAGACCCGAGTCGACCGCGAGTCGCTGCCATTCGCCCGGGGTTCGCGACGATGGGGCCTCGACACCGTCGTCGATGCGGTGGACCATCGCGAGCCAAACCGCCCGGATCGACTGCGATTCCGTTTCGGGTGACCACGCCGGGTTCGTGGTTCCCGTTGACGGGGACCGGCTGGTCGGTTCGGTGCGTTCGCCGAACGAGGGCGAAACGCGGGGAACCGCGAGGCGATGGCGGTACTGATAGAGGAGCACCGAGACGGTGAGCGAGACGAGGAGTGCGACGACCGCGAGACGGTGGTGGTAGACGAACTGGAGAACGACGATGACGACTCCAACGAGCCCCCTTCCGGCGGCCCGACCCGACGGGGCATCGAGAGTAACCCCGAAGAGCGCGAGGAGTCTGCTGATGACCAAGTAAAGGAGTTCGCGGATGAGACACCGGACGACGGCGGCATCGACCTCGGTGGTTCGGGAGCGACCGTCGTCGAGACCGTGGGTCCGAGGGTCCGTGTGACGGTGGCGAGCACCACCGCACCGAGAGCGATGGCGAGCGCCGAGAGCGAGCGAGCACGGACGCCGGTGGTGCGGTCTCCCATTGGTCGGCCTCTCTCCGATGGCCGTGATTTGTGCCGGCCAGACTTATGTAATTTTATACGTTCGGCGAGTCGTCCGGAACGGATCGCCGTCGCTGAACTCGCGGTGCTCTCCCCTGCCGGGCGACGAGCCGGGAGTTATCCTCGTTCGACGGCGTTTCGCCCGTATCCCCACGTCCAGAATTCACAGTTGGGACAGACGTACCCGAGTTCCGGGTCCTCACACTTCGCGTCCGGGAGTTCGAACCGGTGGCCACACTCGTGACAGCCGATCATGCGTTGCGATATCACGTGGAGCCGAGAAATACGAGTCGCATGGGCGGTCAGGGGAACGGTCCGGTCGTATCGAACGGTGAGCGGCGACCTCCCGCTTCCGACCGTCCGAATTGTCAGTATGCGAAATCGTATGGTGGTCGCCGCCGGAGATCGACGGATGCGTACCGTCGTCATCGGGGCTACCGGCCACATCGGGTCGTATCTCGTACCACGATTGCTCGCCGCGGGGCACGACGTCGTGTCCGTGACCCGTGGCGAGAGCGAACCGTACCGGTCGCCGGGTTCGTGGTCGCAGGTCGAGCACGTCTCGATCGACCGCGAGGCGGCCGAGGCGGAGGGAACGTTCGGCGAGCGGATCCGCGAGCTCCGACCCGACGTCGTCATCGACCTCATCTGCTTCGAACTCGACAGCGCGGAGCGGTTGGTGCGAGCGCTCGATGGGGCGGTTCAGCACCTGCTTCACTGTGGAACGATCTGGGTTCACGGGCCGAGCGCAGTGGTGCCCACGACCGAGGACCAGGCCAGGGAGCCCTTCGGCGAGTACGGACGCAAGAAAGCCGAGATCGAAGCCTACCTGCTGGACGTCGCTCGCCGCGACGGCTTCCCGGTGACGGTCCTCCACCCGGGTCACATCGTTGGTCCGGGCTGGGAACCACTCAACCCGGCGGGTCACTTCTCCCCCGAGGTGTTCGAGCGGCTGGCGAACGGCGACGACCTCGCGCTGCCGAACCTGGGTTTGGAAACCGTTCATCACGTCCACGCCGACGACGTCGCACAGGCCTTCGAGGCGGCGCTGAACAACTGGAACCGGGCCGTCGGGGAGAGCTTCCACGTGGTTTCGCCGTCCGCAGTGACGCTCAGAGGCTACGCCGAGGCGGTCGCCGGGTGGTTCGGTCAGTCGGCGAGCCTCTCGTATCTCCCGTGGGAGGAGTGGCGCGAGCAGGTCTCGGACGAGGAGGCGGAGGCGACGTGGGACCACATCGCGCACAGCCCGAACTGCAGCATCGAGAAGGCACGACACGCGTTGGGATACCAACCCCGCTATACGTCGCTCCAGGCCGTTCGGGAGTCCGTCGCGCGGCTCATCGAAGACGGAACCGTCGAGGCCGACACGATCGCCTGACCCCAAAACGCCGTCGCTATACGGTCCGACCCCAGCCGACGACCTTGCGTTCCTCGGCCCGGGAGATCTCGTGGAGGTCGGTCGTCGAGAGCTCCGCACAACGCTCGGCGATGGTCCGTTTCGCGTCCTGTGCGTCGATCCCGGGGGCGCTCAGGATGGCACGACAGTCCTCGGGGGCCGACGAGACGAAGCGATATCGGGAGACCCCATCCCGGAGTGAATCGGGTGTCGCTGGTCGCGCTCGAAACCCACTCTCGTACCGGTGCGGGCGCTCCTCAGCCATTCGTTCCCGCCCGAGTTCGAGTTGGTGCAACTACCACTAGCCCAAAGTACGAAAACGGGATATTTGACTCTTAGCATGAACGTTCTAGGCCCCCTCACCCCGTCGACTGTTGGGCCCACTCGCGAGACGTTAGCCGTCGAATCTGTGGGTGGGGTGCCGTTCGGCGACGGTTCACGCGCCCGAGGTCGGCCGTCGATGGGGAAGGAAACGTCCGAGTCGGGAACAGAGGGTATCCCAGGGGAGGAACATCGCGAAGAACACGAACACGTCGAAGAAGAACGGCCCGATGGCGACTGCGATCACGGCCTGCATTCCGAGCACGCCGACGACGAAGGGGTCTATCGGGAGCCGCGCCACCACCGCCACCAACAGCCCGAGTTCGAGAACCAGCGTCCCGACCGCGGCCGCCGAAACGAGAAGGGGATACTGGAGCAACGACGGTCCGATCGGTATCGGGTGCGAGTAGAGCGCGTTGCGGACGAGGACGATCCGACTGAGGTTCGCGGGGCCGGCCCACGCGAGCCCCGCACTGAGGAGTTTGTCGACACCACCGCCGAAGTAGACGATCGCGATGACGACGAGGTTGTACTTCAGTGCGGTCATCGGGTAGGCGGCGTCCTCGGAAGCGGAGGACCGAGGGGTGGCCGTCTCGGGTGACGAGCGACTAGCGGTGGCCTGGGTCAGCCGCCGTCGGAGCGCCCGCCAGAGGACGGCCGCCGTGAGCACGTCCTGGTCGCGATACAGACCGAAGAGGATCAGGAAGTAGACGCTGAAGAACAGCGCCGTCGTCCCGCCCGAGGTGTTCACCGTATAGCGGACCGCACCGAGGTGCCCGACGAGCAACGCGCTCAGGAACGTCGTGAGACCGAGTCGATAGCCGACGAGGACCAGAACCAGGAGACCGATCAGCGCCCACTTCTCGACGACGAGGACCGTCGGCGAGGCGGGAACGAGGAACGTGTAGGTGTCCGCGACGGTGAAGGGCGTCGCGAGCAACCGAGGCCAATCGTACCAGACCGTCTTCCAGATCAGGTAGCCGGCGAGGATCATCCGAGCCGCCGCGAGGTTCAGCGGCGTTGAACGGGTCTCGTCGCGCACGTAGTTGATGAAGAGCGCCATCGGACGCGGTCAGGCTCCCGTCCTGTTGGTCGCCGATGGCGATGCCGAAGTGGAGGAACCGTCGAACGCACACGGGGCGGTGGAGAAGTTAGCGGCCGCTTCGGTCCCCTCACAGCCGGGATAGAACCCCTCGACGAGGGTCTCGGAGCGCGAGAGAACCTCGGTCCCGTCGGGGGAGGTGGTCAGGTTCGTTCGATACAATCGGAGCCCGACGAGGGGAACGTTCGATCGGATCGTCGCTTCGTCCCACGATTCGAGGAAGCCGTGTGGGGGGGAAGCGGAGGTACTGCACCACCGAGCGGTGGCGCGCCGCTTGACGATGGTCGCGCGCCCGAACGAGGAGGTATCGGACCAAGCGGCGGTTCTGGGCGGGCGAATACTCCGTTCGCATCTTCCGTGTGAGCGCGGAGAAGGAGACGGAATCGGCCGAGAGCGTCGCCTCGGTCGGGTACGACAGCTCCTCGCCCTCGGCGGTGACGAGCCGGAGCGAGTGGTGGGTCTGTGATTCCGGGCGCGGCTCCGAGAACTTGTGCCAGTGCATCATCGGGAGCACGGCCAGCCCCGTGAGGTTGACGACCAGGAACACGACCAGAAAGCCCGCGACGTAACTCCGCTTGACGTATCGGTGCCGGTGGAACGCGAGCGCGAACGCCGTTCCGACGAAGAACGCGACGAAACACAGCTGAAGCAAGGACGAGAGGGACGGCAGCAGGGTAGTAAGGAGGTCTCCAGTTAGTTGGAGGGGAGCGAGTGACACTGTCCGTACTGGCACCCGTCCGGAATAAATAATCTGCTATCGAATCGAGAACGGACTGTTTCGGACTCTTCCCCGCCCGCGACGAAAGAGGGTGAACTCCACGGTTGTAGACAGTGCAGGAGTGCTCGAAAGATGTCCACGGGACCGTTGTGGACGCCGGAATTCCCTCGGTGTCCGTACGCCCTATCGTCGAAGGTAGCACTCCTCTAGACGGGGCGAGTCGATGACGAACGGATCGCACGGGAAAAGGAGCCGCTCGGATACCGTCTCATGACGAGGATCGGATCCGTTCGACGAACGTGCCGACAGCCGCCCGTCCGGGGGCCCCGTCCTCGATCCAGACTACGTACACGGCCACCGCTATGACGAGTTGGAGGGCGAACCCGGGTGAGAGTGAGATATCCTGTAAGTGAGTGAGGAAGGTGCCCTCGTCGCCGAACGGTGGCGGCGGGAGGAGCGGCCACCCGAGATACGAGAGGTAGGCGTACTCGCCGGTGAAGAGGTAGGTGTAGCCGTCGGCGACGAGATGGGAGAAGTAGCTGATCGCGAACACCGCCCCGAGGTCGGAGCGCCCTCGCTTTCGACAGTAGGCCCAGACGATCGCGCTCACGAGGACGGCGGCGAACACCGAGTGTGCGAGCGAACGACCGCTCGGCAACACGTGGAGGGTCCACGCGAGCGGTTTGTCGACGAGGTCGGGGAGCTGGGTGCCGAGGACGATAGCGAGAACCGCAGCCGCGTCCGGGGGGTTCCGATAGACGAGCCGGGAGTAGACCGAACAGAGCACGTAGCCGAACGCGAGATGTCCCCATGGCCACATACGAGTCGATCGAGACCGAGACTCCGCATAGGTCTTTTCGTCCGGAGGTGTGCCGTGTCACAGTCTCGGGTGACGAACTCCCGCGAACGGCCATGCCCGCTGGTCCCGCCAACGGCGTGCTGCATCGCCACGTCGACGATCTCCTGAAATGAGGGTCTCGTCCCGCGGCGATCCGATTCGTTCCTCGGCGCGAAATCGTCGTCGGAAACGACTTTTACTGGTTGTCCCCTCTCTCGAACGTGAACAGGGAGGATGACCACCGCTTACTACTTCATCAGCGACCTCCACATCGGTGGGGACGAACAGCTCCAGGACGTCGAGTTCGAGGACGAACTCCTCGGCTTCCTCCGGGAACTCGAAACGAGCGACGAGGACGCGGAACTCATCGTCAACGGCGACGCCTTCGGGTTGTGGGAGTTCACCGAACTCGACGGGATGGAGAAGTTCGATGCGCTGCTCGAACGGTATCCGGAGCTCTTCGAGCAGCTCCGGGCAACCGGCGAGCGAATACCGATAACGTTCATCCCGGGAAACCACGACTACGAACTCGCCTGCTACCCGGAGTACGTCGAGCGGCTGGCCGAGTACAACGTCGGCCTTGAACAGAACGTCGCCATCACGCGCGACGTCGGTGACCACGTCGTCTGGATCGAACACGGCCAACAACGCGACCCGAACAATCGGAGCCCCGACTTCGGCAACCCGTACGCCAACCCACCCGGCTACTTCGTGAACCGACACGTCACGAGCAAGGCCGGAAAGCTCTCCGGCCGCGGTAGGTTCAACTGGTTGAAGGACATTCAGTCGCTGACACCGATGGAGGAGATCCCCGACTGGATGGTCTCGAAGTACTTCTATCGGGAGATGAGCCCGTTCCTTCGATACGCGGTCCTCCCGTTCCTCCTGTTGTTCAACCTCAGTCTCCTCTATGCCGCCCTGGTCTTCCTCGATGGGGCGGGACTCTGGTCGGCACCGCTGGACGTCGTGACCACGCTGCTCCGCCAGTTCGGTGTCGTCGGTGAACTCCTCGACGTCGTGTTGGTGGTCAACCTCGTCGTCATCGCGATCCTGGCTCTGGTATCGGTCCCGCTGTTCTTCCTCGTGAGGGACGTCCGGAAGACGCTCGACCGCTTCGGGTTGATACGACTCGACGAACCGAGAACGGCCGGGGACAGCTACATGGAAGACGCACGGGAGGTATTCGAAACCCACCCGGAGGTCGCCGTCTTCGTCTACGGCCACACCCACCGCGCGTCGGTCACCGAGGTCGACGACCGCGCCGTCGTGAACACGGGGACGTGGCTGAAGCGGCTCCACCGTCAGTCCGTCGTACTCGGCGTGCTTCCGTGGGTCTTCTACCCCTCGTTCCGGCTGAACTACGTTCGGATATCAGAGGAGGACGGTGCCGTGGTCGTCGAGTATCGAGTCATCGAAAAAGAGGATCCCGAGGACTTGACGACGCTCGAAACCCTCCTCACGCACGACCCCCGGCCGGACGAATCGATCCCGGAACGAACGGTCGTCGACCCTACGTGACCGTTGGCCGTCGGCCCCGATCCAGCGTCATCGACGGACCCTCCAGCGCTACCACCTGCTCTCACCTACTGAAGCGGCCCGCTTCGCGTTCGGCCCGAGGGGTAGCAGGTGTGAAACCGGGGAGGAAGGGTGAGATCGTCGGGACGTGTTACAGGTGATGCCAGGCAACGGAGTCCCCCGTCGATCCTACATCGTTCTCCACGCCGCTTCGTAATAAGTTTTGTGTGGGTTCCCGTCGGTCGCACGGGGAACGGGCCCGCGGGACTCTATCATCAAGAACCATATAGATTATAACATACAAAAGTGTTATATTGTGGTTATCGTGTTATACGGGTGGGAGGTGTCGAGTGGCATATCGGCCTCCCATCTACCCGACCGCTGCGTCGTCTCACTCCGCGTCGGCGACCCGATGGCGGTAGACGTGAACCAGGTCGTCGGTCGTTGCCTCCCGGTGTTCATCACTGATATCGGCGTCGACGAGCGCCGCTTCCATCTCGTCGGCGGAGATGGAGGTCCCGTGCTCGGTCCCGTCGATTAGACGATCTACCAGCTCGCTCTCCTGCTCGCTCAGGGTAACGTTCGCCGTGTCGATGAGCGGAACGTGGCCGTTCTCCGAGTGGTCAGTGTTCTCGTTCGTCATGGTTCGTACCGTAGGATCCTGTTCGGTACCAATCTTACGGCCGTTCGTCGACTCCAAAAAGGTGGCATTCCACACCGATGGACCAGTGCAGAGCTTCCCAAAAACCCACTCGGGACTCTCGGGAGCGGGAGGCACGTACGTCTGCGTTCTCGACTTCGAGCGCTTCCGGTCGACGCTCAGCATCGAGGAACAAACCTGCCAACGAAAGCGAACCGCTCATAGGCCGACCACACGTATCGAACGACGCGTTTCTGGGCTCGGGCGGTCGGGAATCGGTCTCCCGGCCGCCTTTCAACTCTTCGGAGAACGGCAGGTGCCGGCAGTACCTACTGGTGGGTAGCCGCCCTCCGATCGGATGGCATGGCAACCATTGACGAAAGCGCCGAAGGCAAGACCGTCGTGACCGCCGATGGCACGACCGTCGGAACCGTCGTCGACGCCGACAACGCGACTGCACACGTCGAGCCCGATCCCGGACTCACCGAAGAGATCGCCGCAGAACTCGGCTGGGGTGACGCCGACGAGGAGACCTACCAACTGGACAACGATGCCGTCGAAACCGTCACGGACGACGAGATCCGGCTCGAAGAGTCCAACTGAGCGGGGGCCAGTGACGAGGTGAATTTTTGACGCGCCGACGGATCGGTGCTGCAACCCGGCTGTGCTCCGCGATCGATCCTCGGAGGGTCTCGGGCAGTACACCCACAATCGCCGAATCCCCGCTCGGACGCATCCCGTCGAAGTCGGCTTCTGACGCCCTCTTGCTCGTGTCTCCGTTTGCGACCGGCACGGTTAGGTCGGTTGTGCACGTACCACATGCGTGGCTTCGACAGCGCTCTCCGATGGGGTGGTACACGAGCTTCCGGACGACCTGCGAGCAACGCTCGTTTCCAGCCCGGAGGCTCGGGAGGCCTGGGAGGACATCACACCGCTCGCGCGGAACGAGTTCATCTGCTGGGTGGAGGACGCCAAGAAGCCCGAAACGCGGGACCGTCGGATCAGGCGGACCAGGGAGGAACTCGAAGCTGGGGAACGACGCCCGTGTTGCTGGCCGGGCTGCCGACACCGTTGACGGAGCCGCCGACGCGGCGGATCGTCGGGTCCGGTGGTTCGTCCTGTTCTTTCGAAATAATTAACGCGAACCGACATATATTCGTGACGCCGGTTTCGAGGTGCAGGCACATGGCATGCGTACCACTATCATGTCTCAAGCGACCCGCTATCGGACGGAGAGCGAGCGGTCAGTTCCTTGAGACACGGTCGTCGACCCGTTCGGGACTGGTTCACTAATGGGGGTGCTCGACTCCCTGCTCAACGCGGACCGCGAGCACAGCAACTTCGTCTACGCTATCGCGCTCATCGCGGCGTTGAACGGGTTGTTGTTCGGGTTCGACATCGGGGTGATCTCCGGCGCACTCCTGTACATCGGGCAGACGTTCCCGCTCACACCGTTCCTCGAAGGGGTCGTCACGAGCAGTATGCTCGTCGGAGCGATGATCGGGGCCGCCACCGGTGGGAAGCTCGCCGACCGATACGGTCGTCGTCGGTTGACGCTCGTCGGAGCCGTCGTGTTCTTCGTCGGGTCGTTCGGGATGGCCTTCTCCCCGACGCTCGAATGGCTCATCTTCTGGCGCGTCGTGGAGGGGGTCGCCGTCGGGATCGCGTCGATCGTCGGCCCGCTGCTCATCTCGGAGACGGCCCCGTCGGACATCCGTGGGTCGCTCGGGTTCTTCCAGCAGCTCATGATCACGATCGGGATCCTGGGGTCGTACATCTCGAACTACATCTTCGCCCCCGAGTTCTTCGGGATCATCGGCTGGCGGTGGATGCTCTGGTTCGGCGCGGTGCCGGCGGCGGTCCTCGCGATAGGGACGTACTTCCTGCCCGAGAGCCCCCGATGGCTCATCGAGAACGACCGTGTCGACGAGGCCCGGGACGTCCTCGCTCGGATCCGAACCACGGACGAGATCGAGGGCGAGATAGAGCAGATCCGTGAAGTGAGCGAAACCGAATCGGAGGGGAGCCTCTCGGACCTCCTGGAACCGTGGATCCGTCCGGCACTCGTCGTCGGTATCGGTCTGGCTGTTATCCAGCAGTTCAGCGGGATCAACACGATCCTCTACTTCGCCCCGACGATACTGAGCAGCATCGGGTTCGGCGACATCGCGTCCCTTGTCGGAACGCTCGGTGTCGGGGTCGTCAACGTGGCGCTGACGGGGGTCGCGATACTGCTCGTCGACCGCGTCGGCCGGCGGCCGCTGTTGCTCGTCGGGACCGCCGGAATGGCGGTGATGCTCGGGGTCCTCGGCCTCGGGTTCTTCCTTCCGGGACTGTCCGGCGTGATCGGGTACGTCACCCTCGGGAGCATGCTCCTCTACGTCGCCTTCTTCGCGATCAGCCTCGGTCCGGTGTTCTGGCTCATGATATCGGAGATCTATCCGCTCCGTATCCGCGGGACGGCCGAGGGGACGGCGAGCGTTTTCAACTGGGGCTCGAACTTCGTCGTGGGGTTGACCTTCCTGCCACTTATCGACCTGATCGGGGAGGCGTTCTCGTTCTGGATACTCGGGGTCTTCTCCGTTCTCGCGTTCGTCTTCATCTACACCCGGGTCCCGGAGACGATGGACCGTTCCCTAGAGGAGATCGAAGCGGACCTGCGGGAGAACACGGTCGTCGGTGCCGACACAAAGTCGACCGATTGACACGGTCCCGCGTCCACCGGGTTCCGTGCGGATTCTCCCCTTTACTTCCACGGGTTCGACACCAGCTCGGTCCGGACGTCCGAACCCACTTCGATCCGGCAGTCGGACCGTGGCTCGGCGATACACAGGAGCACGTAGCCCGCCGCCAGATGGCGGTCCTTCAGGGCGCGTGGCGGGCGCGTGTGCTCGATCCACCCGTCGACGACTCGTCCGGTGCAGGTGGCACACGCCCCGGTTCGACAGCCGAAGGGAAGCGCCAAGTCCGCACGTTCGGCCGCGCCCAGAACGGACTCGTCCGCACGGACCCCGATCACCGTTTCGCGGCCCGCCGACCACGACAGGACGGTCTCGTGGACGCTACCGCCAGACATCGCTGGTACAGTCGCCGTCCGGCCAGCGGATCTCGTGGGCACGGGCCGGGCCGGCGGGAAGCTCCCCGAAGTCCACGAGGAACTCCTCGTCGAGCTGCATGGTCCCCCGACGTGGGTCCACGTCGGCCTTCAACATCACCGAGCCGCGTTCGGCCTCCTCGGGGTAGAACTGGTCGTCCCAGCTCGAGAACAGCGAGGTGGTCCAGTAGAGACGCTCCCCGTCGAGACTGAGTTGGAGCATCTGTGGGCCACCGGCGAGTTCGCGGTCCTGGACCGGCGCTGGGTCGCCGAAGTGCCCGCCCGCCCAGATCCGGTCCGCGAGTCGTGGGTTCGACGGGTCCGAGATGTCGTACATTCGAACGTCGCCGTGGAGCCAGTTCGAGAAGAACAGGTAGCGGTCGTCCATCGAGACGAGGAGGTCGGTCACGAGCCCCGGGACCGGCATCTCCCAGCCGTCGTGTTCCCGGGCTTCGACGTCGATGACGCGCTCCGCGCGCCACTCGTCCCCGGCATCGTGGAAGTGGAAGACGTTCGAGGAGAGCGCCGCCCCGACGTACCCGTGAGTGGCTTCGGGACTGTGGAGGAAGCGGACTTCGAGGGGTATCAGTCCCTCCTCACCGAGGTCGATCGTCTGTTCGACGGTCCTGTCCTCCCAGTTCCAGACGTGGATCCGTCGGCCGTAGTCGCCCGCCTCGACGTCGTCGAGATCGAACCCCGGATAGTAGGTCTTGGGCGCGGCCCACTCACTCGAGACCATCACGTCGTGTCGCGGCTGGTACCAGTAGTCGTAGTTCATCTCGATCTCGCCGGGTGGCTCCCACCGCCCCTCGACCTCGAAGTCCTCGTCGAGCGCGAGGAACCCGCCGGGGAGGTCGCCGTCCCGGTCGCCGAGCATCGAGATGAGGACGTTCCCGTCCGGGATACAGTGGACGGTGTGTGGCGCTGAGAGGTCGTGTTCGAACACTTCCTCGGGCTCGATGACCTTCGTGAGTTCGGGGTTCCGTCGGTCCTTCGTGTCCACGATGTGGATCCGCGAGGAACGCTGGCCGGGGATCACGAGATGGCGGCGTTCGAGCCCCTCCACGTGACAGGACGACGAACAGGCGTTCCAGCCGAAGTGGTGGAGTTCGTCGCCGCGATTCGGCATCTCGACGCGGTCGATGACCTCGGTGTAGCTCTCCGAATCGGGGTCGACGTCCACCACGCCGAGGAAGTCCGGCGCGTCGACGTCCGTGCCGACGTAGAGACCCATCACGTAGGCGACCTTTTCGGGGGTGGACTCCTCGATAGCGGCTTGCGGGGTCGTGTAGCCCGGCCCCTCCGAGCCACCCGGCTGTGCCTCATCGGTCGACGTCTCGTTCGGTTTTCGTGCGTCACTCATGCGCATACTCTGTCGGCGGACGTCGATATCAGGTGGCCGAAAGCGGCAACATAATCCTCTTAAGAAAGAGCAGGCGCGAAATTCCGTCCGCTACAAGGCGGATGCCGACGGTCGCACTCACGAGGACTCGAAATCGAAGGCGAGCGTGGAGTAACCGGTCCTGACGGATGACTCCCCTCAGGTCAGAGCCCGGGATCACCCTCGAAACTTCCGAGGGAGCGGAGCTATTCGGGCGGGGAGCTCCACTCCTCGCCGTTGTCCTGTGGTTCGTAGCCGATCGTCTCACGAGCGTGTTCGAGGTCGTCGAGCCACCGGCGGTCGTTCGCACTCACGCCGTAGAAGTGGTCCCACTCGACCGTGTCGTCCCGGAGGCAGCACTCGACGAGGTGCGCGAGGTCACGCCGGGAGTGCCACAGCCCTTTCATCCGGGCGACCTGCTCGTCGTACTCGTCGCTTCCCCGTTCGATGGTGCCATCGTCGACGCCGCGCTCGGCATCGCCGTACGGGTGGTCGTAGTCGGGTTCCCGACACGCCCCGATACGGAGCCCGTAGAAGCGGACGTCGTGGGCCTCCGCGGCGAGGCGACCGAGGTCCTCCCCGTACGACTTCGTGAGACCGTAGGCCGAATCCGGTCGGTGTGGCTCGGTTTCGTCGGCCGTTACCCCGGAGTCCGAGGTGTAGACCCCAGGTGCGTTCCGCACCTCGACCATTCCGACCGCGTGGTTCGACGAGGCGAAGACGATGCTATCGAGGTCGGCCTCGACGGCTGCCTCGTAGACGTTGTTGATCCCGCGGAGGTTCGCCGCGAGGGGAGCGGACCACCCGACGTCGCGAGCGCTGGCTCCGCCGGTCCCCGGGACCAGGGCGAGGTGTACCACCGCGTCGTGACCCTCGAACGCGGGCCGGATCGCCTCGTAGTCGGTCACGTCGGCGACGACCGTCTCGCGGTCGGGGAGCGGATCCGTGTCGAGACACGTGAACGAGTAGGCCGAATCGTCGCCCAGGTGGTCGAGGATCGCGCCGCCGACGACACCGCCCGCGCCCGTGAGGAGGACGTCCATACTACGCGAACCCCGGCCCGTGCCATGAACCTTCGCTCCCTCCGGATACATTAGTGTCCGTCACGAAACGAGGCTATGCCACGCGTCACGGTCGTCGCCGACGACCTCACCGGGGCGACCGACACCGGTCACAGCTTCGCGGTCCGCGGTGCGGCGACCCGTGTGGCGGTCCGACCCCTGGAGGGAGCCGTCGTCGACCCGAACGTCCGCGTGGTCAACACCGACTCGCGGTACGTCGACCCCCGGACCGCCGCCGACCGAGTCACGAGAGCGGTCGATGGCTTCGATGGACTGGTCTACGGCAAGGTCGATTCGACGCTCCGCGGGAACGTCGTCGTGGAGGCGGAGGCCACCATGGACGCGACGAACGCACGGTTCGGGATCGTCGCCCCCGCAGCGCCCGGGCTCGGGCGCGTCACGGCCGGCGGCTACCATCTCGTCGACGGCCGCCTCCTCACCGACACCGAGTACGCGGACGATGCCAACGACCCGACGACGGCACACCTGCCCACCCTCTTTTCCGAGTCGACGTATCCGGTGGCCCACCTCGACATCGGGACGGTCGCGAGCGGGAGGGAGGCCGTCGTCGAGGCGATCGCGGACGTTGCACCCGAGCGAGCGTTCCTGGTCTGTGATGTCACCCACCCGTGCCACCTCGCGACCGTCGCCCGCGCGGGCGCGTCGTTCGACGACCGCGTCGTCTACGTCGGGAGCACGGGACTCGCGGCGGAGATCCCGATTCCGGGTGACACCGACGAACCGACAGTCGAACCTCCGGTGCTCGACGCGACGACCAGCGGCGGTGCACTCGGGATCGTCGGCAGCGTCAGCGACACGACCCTCCAGCAGTTGGCCGCGCTGCCCGACGATCGAGTGCTCTCGTTCGGTCCCGAGTCGCTGCTCGCCGATCCCGAACGGGCGGGTCTACGGATGGGCAACCGGACCGTGAAGCGTCTCACGAACGGGGAGTCGACGGTCGTCACCGCTGCACCGGACCGGCCGGCGGTCGAACGGACGCTCGCGGTCGGTAACGAATTGGGCCTCGCCGAATCCGAGATCCGCGAGCGGGTCACACGCGCGCTCGCCGAGAGCGCCCGTCGAGCCGTCGAGGACGCGAGCGGGCTGTTCGTCACCGGCGGGGACGTGGCGATGGCGGTTCTCGACACACTGGATGCCACGGAACTCGTCCTGTCGGGCGAGGCGGTCGAGACCGGGATCCCGCACAGCCGGATCGCGGGCGGTCCCGCCGACGGGCTTCCAGTGGTCACGAAGGCCGGCGGGTTCGGCTCCCCGTCAACAGTGATTAACTGTCTGGACGCCCTCCGTAGCGACGATGACTGACCGACCCACGGTCGGGATCACGATGGGTGACCCGGCCGGAATCGGCCCGGAGATACTCGTCAACGGATACCGCGCGCTGCGGGAGGTGGCGGACCCAATCGTGATCGGCGACGCGGGCGTGCTCGAAGCGGCGTGTCGCGTCTGTGCGTCGGACCTCGACGTCGAGCGCGTCGATACGCCGACGGATGCTACGTTCACCGCCGACCGAATCCCCGTCGTCGACCTCGACAACGTCGACGAGATCGACCGGGGAACGATCCGGGAGTCCTACGGACGGGCCAGTCTCGCGTACGTTGAGCACGCGATCGAACTCGCGCTGGACGGCTCGATCGACGCGATGACGACGGCCCCGATCAACAAACAGGCGACCGCGCTCGCGGGGAGCGAGCACGCCGGCCACACCGGGCTGCTCGCCGAAGCGACCGGGACGGAGAACTACTCGATGATGCTGATCGAAGCGGACCTCCGGGTGAGCCACGTCAGTACCCACGTTCCGCTCTCCGAGGCCTGCGACCTCGTCACCGAGGCGGCGGTGCTGGAGACGATCCGGGTGACCGACGACGCACTCGCGGACCTCGGCGTCGACGATCCAACGGTCGCAGTGGCGGGGCTCAACCCCCACGCCAGCGACGGTGGGTTGCTTGGAGACACCGAGAAAGCCGAGATCGAACCCGCCGTCTCGCGGGCTCGCGAGGAGGGTATCGACGTGTTCGGACCGGAGTCGCCGGATACAGTCTACGTCCGGGCCGCCCGCGGCGACGCCGACTGTGTCGTCTCGATGTACCACGACCAGGGGCACATCCCGATCAAGATGCTCGGCTTCCAGGGGGATGGCGCGGTGAGCGGCGTCAACGTCACCATCGGCCTCCCAATCGTGCGCACCAGCGTCGACCACGGTACCGCGTTCGACATCGCTGGCGAGGGGGTCGCGAGCGAGGCGAGCCTGGTCGATGCGGTGGAGGTGGCCGCCGAGATGGCCAGTAGTCAGGACCGCGCAGAACGTCGGGGTGAACCCGCGTGAACCTCGACTTTCCCGACGCCGAAACGCTGCGGGCGGCCAACGACGTGACGCGCGAGGACCTCCCCCGCTTCGCCCGTGTGCAGCGCGACCGCGACCTCGACTCGATCGACGACGTCGAAGCCGCGGGTCGCGAGGCGGTCGAAGACCTCGCCCTCGATTCGTTGTGTTCGGGTGCCGAGGTGGCGGTCACGGCGGGGAGCCGTGGGGTTCACGACATGCCCGCCCTGCTCTCGGGGGTCGTCGACGGGCTCGGTCGTCGAGGATTCGAACCGTTCGTGATGCCGGCGATGGGGTCACACGGTGGCGCGACCGCCGACGGCCAGCGCGAGACGCTCGAAACGCTCGGGGTCACCGAGGACCGCCTCGGCTGTCCGATCCGCTCGTCGATGGCCGTCTCCGCGATCGGCGAGGACTCGCTCGGCCGCCCGGTCTACGTCGCCGACGACGCGCTGGCCGCCGACGGCGTCGTGCTCGCGAACCGCGTCAAACCCCACACCGACTTCCACGGCCCCGTCGAGAGCGGCCTCTGTAAGATGGCCGTGATCGGGCTCGGGAAGCGTCGCGGTGCGGAGTCGCTCCACAACGCGGGGCTCGCCGCGGACTTCAGCGAGGTCATCGAGGAGCGCGCCCGGATGATCGTCGACGAGTGCGTCGTCGGCGGGGTCGCGCTGGTCGAGAACGCCGCCGACCGGGCGACGGTCGTCGAGGGCGTGCCGCCGGACCGGATCCCCGACCGGGAGCCCGAACTGCTCGACCGGGCTCGCGCGGAACTCCCGATGCTGCCCGTCGACGACCTCGACCTGTTGGTCCTCGACGAGATCGGGAAGGACGTCTCGGGAACCGGGATGGACACCAACGTGGTCGGTCGGGTGCGCTTTCACGGCGAGAGCGAACCCGACTCGCCGAACATCACCCGGATCTACGTTCGCTCGATCACGCCGGCGTCACACGGCAACGGGCTCGGGATCGGGCTCGCCGACTTCGCCCACCGGGACGCCGTCGCCGCGCTCGACCTCGACGACCTGTACACCAACATCGCGACCAGCGGTGAACCCTCTCGGGCGCGACTCCCGTTCGTGGTACCGGACGACCTGACGGCCCTGACCCTCGCCTGTTCGACCACGGGGGTCGCCGACCCGACGGACCTCCAGGTGGCTCGGATCGAGAACACCATGGAACCGGACACGCTGGTCGTCTCGGAACCGCTCGCGAACGAACTCGCCGAGCGGGAACGGCTGTCCGTCGGCCCGCTCGAACCGGTCACCTTCGAGGCCGGGACGTTCACCGAGTGACGTGCTCAAGGGTAGGTCACCGCTCGCTCTGTCGGGACCGTTCTCCGTGGTGAGCGACGGACGTCGGTCGAATAACCGTTCGTCCTTCGAGAACCCCCGGGTACGGGTCGCCGTCGTAGGCTGGCCACTCGCCGAACTACTCCAGGAACAACTGTTCGGCGATCGTTTCGAGCTGGGTCGGTCCCAGCAAGCCCAACCGACTTACCATCGGGACTGGTATCGTCGTCGAACCGTGTTGGTGTCCCTCGAATGAGTACTGAGACGGGGAGCGACGAGCCCTCCGGTGGGTCCCTCTCCTACCAGAACATCCTCGAACGGGAGATGGAGGAAGCGCTTCAGGAGATCGCTCGCCCGACGGCGGGAGTCTTCCTGTCCGGGCTCGCGGCGGGGTTGAACCTGAGCTTCGGTGCGCTGTTCATGGGGATGGCGTTGACGTTTTCCGGCGGGTTCGAATCCGAGTTGGTCCAGCAGGTCGCGCTGGGAAGCCTCTCCTCGATAGCGTTCCTGTTCGTGGTTCTCGGGCAAACGGAGTTGTTCACCGCCCACTCCACGATGGCTGTGCTCCCGGTTCTCGACCGCCGGGCTTCGCTCGGCGACCTCGGCGGACTCTGGGGTGCAACGTACGTTTCGAACCTGCTTGGATGCGTGCTATTCGCTGCTCTCATCGCCGTTCTCGGGCCGTCGATGGGGATCGTTTCGCCGTCGGCGTTCGGAACGCTCGCGGATGCATTAGTCCCTCTCCCGTGGTGGACGATCCTCCTGAGCGGCGTCGTGGCCGGTTGGCTCATGGGGATGACCACGTGGCTCGTCGCGGCCAGCCGTGATACGGTCGGACGGATCGTGTTCACGTTGGTCGTCACCGGGGCGATCGGCTTCGGCCCGTTCCATCACGCCATCCTCGGGACGACCGAGGTGGTCTCCGCGATGTTCCTGGGCCAGGGCGTGACCATCGGGGACTTCGTGCACTTCCTCCTCTGGACGACGGTCGGGAACGTCATCGGGGGAGCGGTCTTCGTCGGGTTGCTCAACTACGGCCACATCGAACTCGCCGGCGAACGACAGGACGTGGACTTCGAGGCCGAGACGACCGGCGACTCCTGACGGTTCGTTCCGGCCTACGAGAGGCTCGTGTTCGTGACGTCGCCGAGGAACTCGTCGATACGAAGCAGGAGCAACTGAACGGCGACGATGACGACGACGGCAACGATGATAACCACCCCGTCGGAGACGGTCGGGAGCAACCCGAGTGCGACGATGAGCGTCGTCGCGCAGGCTGGCGGGTGGCGGATCCCGAAGTGGAGCATACCGGTCACGGTCAGTACGATGGCGACGACGCTGCTCACGGCCAATCGAAGTCCGACGAGCGAAAACGGGGGGATGTGGCCCGTCACGACGATTCCCGGTGCGAACAGATGGTACGCGAGAAAGCCAGCGACCGCCCCGAGGACGTGGCTTCCGATCACTCGCTTCGGGTTGCTCGCCTCGCTCTCGGGGAACATCGCGAGGACGAACGCCGACGGGCCCAAACTCGGGAACAACGTCGGCAGCCCACTCGCCCACGTGAGCGTCCCCAGGACCGCGATCAGGAGTCCCGTGTGAAGGCTCGTCGCTATCCGGTCGTTCATCGCTCCGGCCAACGGGGACTCACGGGACGACGGTGACCGGCACCGAAGCGTTCTCCACCACGGTTCCGGCGACGCTTCCGAGGAGGACGCGGGAGACGCCGGACCGCCCGCGACTCCCCATCACGATCGCATCGAAGGAGTGGTCCTCCGAGTGGTCGACGATCGCCGCAGCGGGGCGACCCTCTATGAGGGTCGTGGTGAGGTCCCGCCCGGATTCGTTCGCTAGGTCGGTCGCTGCCGTGAACAACTCCGCTGCTTGGTCCTCCGGAGTCCCTCGTTCGTTTTCGTCGCCGGACGAACGTTCTCCATAGCCTGCTCCAGCCGGGTCGACGACGTTTATCACCGTGACGTCCGCCTCCGGATACAATTCGAGTGCGTACTCGAGCCCCGGCCATGCGTGATTCGAGTCCGTGAGCGGGACGAGTACCCGTTCCGTCATAGATACGAGTACACAGTTCTCAGGAATTCCCCTCGTCGATCTCGGCCCCACAGTCGGGGCACTCCGTCTCCGCGATGGACACCCGGAGGTCACAGCGGGGACAGATGGCCAGGTAACACGCACGCTCACCCATAGCCTCGCTTGGCGCTCGTCGCATAAAAGGTCTCGACGACAAGCGGGTATTCGCGTGTCGTACCGCTCTCGCGTCGTCCAGCTATCGACCGGTCGGCAGCCGGAATTTGGGAGGGTATTGGTCATCCTTCGTCAGCAGTCACGTGACGTCTGGTCCCACACGCTCGGCCATATCCGCGATCAACCACGGTGCTACACCCTTCGAAGTTTTTCGTTCCGTCTCAGTAACCGGATTTTCGTGCTGGCACTGCAAGCGTTATTGACCCGACCGGGGTAGAGGCGAACAACTGGGGTCCTTGAACACGCTGATCTCTCTTCGACGGGAACTAGGAACACTGTGGGCTGGCGGAAAGGGGAAGCAGCTAGTCGCGATAGCGCTCGGCTGGGGCCTCCTGAACGGGACGCGGATGATCTATCCGGTGTTGTTGCCGTCGCTGAGCGAGCGCTTCGACCTCACGCTCACCACCGCTGGCCTGTTGGTTACCCTCATCTGGATCACCTATGCGATCGGGCAAGTCCCGGGCGGTGTGCTGGCCGACCGGTACGGTGAGCGGACGATCCTGGCGACGGGATTGGTGATCGTCGCCGGTGCGGTGTCGTTGGTCGTTCTCGCCCCGACGACGTGGAGCCTGTTCGCGGCAACCGGACTGGTGGGTGTCGGGCTCTCCCTGTATCCGGTCGCACGGATCACCGCTCTCTCGGACCTCTATCCCGACCGGATCGGTCGTGTGTTGGGGATAACGATGGCGGCGGGCGACACCGGCCAGACGGTCCTTCCGTTGGTCGCCGGCGTTCTCGTCGGCCTCGCGTGGCAGGTCGGCCTCGGCTTCGTCGTGCCCCTCCTCGTGGTGGTCGCGGTCGCCGTCTGGCGAGCGCTCCCACCGGCCGCCCCGTCCGAGACGGCGGACACGGAGCTGACCCTCCAGCGGGCCACGGACGTGCTCGGGGAGCTCTACCACCCAACGTTGGTGATAATGGTCGTCATCCTGACCCTGTACATCGGGGTTCTGCAGACGTTCTCAGCGTTCTATCCAACGTATCTGATCGACGAGAAGGGGTTCTCCGCGACGACGGCGAGCGCGTTGTTCAGCCTGTTCTTCGCCTTCGGCATCGTCGCGAAACCGCTCGCCGGGGTCGCGTACGACGCGATCGGGATCCGGCGGTCGCTCCCGGTCATCCTCGGCGGGGCGGTCGTCGGTTTCGCCCTCCTCCCCTTCCTCGATCGGTTCTGGTTGCTCGCCGCGGATACGGTCCTCATCAGCTCGATGCTGGGGTCAGGTGCGATCACCCAGTCGTACCTCTCCGAGACGATCCCACCGGAGATAGAGGGCACCGGATTGGGGGCCGTCAGGTCGAGCGCCTCGTTGCTCGCGTCGATGGGACCGGTGCTCTTCGGTGCGGTAGCCGAGCGGGGGTTCTTCGACGAGGGGTATCTTTCACTGGCACTGCTCATGGCCGTCGTTACGGTGCTCACGTTTCGACTTCCCGCCGAAGCCGACCAGCCGTGAGAGCATTGACTACCGAGGTCGGCGGGGTCACACCGTCCAACAGCCACTCTCCTCGAACCGGGATGGGTTTCGAGCTCGTCAGGGATCTGATCTAGGCCACACGGACGCTTCGGTCGGCGATCGATACGTTCGATCGACCAAGCCGAACACTTAATGGAACCTGCTGGCTGACTTTTATACGATGACCGAGCCCGGGCCGGATAGCCGAGGGGCAGCAGTTTCGCGTCGAGGACTTCTGAAGGGTATCGGTGTGGGAACGCTCGTGATGAGTGCTGGCTGTTCGTCGGACGACGATGGGGCCCCGACGACCGAGACGCGGCCGGAGGCGACCACCGTAACCGAGGTCACGACCGACCCGCGCCAGCAGTCCATCATCACCACCGACGCCGTCGGACCGACTCCCATTCCGGGGACGGCCGACACACCGTCGAACCGGTCCTCCACCAACGGCGCGACGGTCCGAAACTGGACCCGCCGAACGAGCGGTCCGTGCTCCCAGTCGACGGCTGAGACGTCCTCGCCGACGGGGACCCTCCCCGGATCGTCGACGTGCTCCACTGGGACCGGGGTCCGCTCCCCGACGACAGCCGCTTCCGCCTCGATGACCGGATCGACGACCACCCCGGAGTCGACGTCCACACCGACGACGACATCGACGGCGGACGCGGCCTCTGCGCCCTCCGATCCGCTCCTCACAGGGGCCTACATCGGTGGCTCCGGGTCGTACGCCAGCAATCTCGAACTGTTCGAGAGCTGGCTCGGCCATCCGCCCGCACTCACGATGGAGTTCGTCGAGGGGTTGCGATCGAGGGACGTCGTGAGCCGATTCCTCGCCAATCGGATGACACCCATCTGGGAGGCCGGCTCCGTCCCCGTCGTCACATGGCTTCCATCGACCGGCACGACCACCGAGACCGCCGACGACATCGCGCGCGAGGTCGCCGACGGGGACCACGACGCGCTCATAGAGCGGTGGGCGACACGACTCAGGGACTGGACCATCGACGATGGCACTCAGCGGCGCTTCTACTTCCGGCCCGGCCACGAGATGAACGGCAACTGGTTCCCGTGGAGCGCCGACTCGTCGTCGACGACGAACGACTACATCGAGATGTGGAGACGGATCCACACGATCTTCACGGAAAGCGGGCTGGACGAGACGACGACCCAGTGGATGTGGTCACCGAACGCCGACGAGATCGGCGGTGTGCGGGCCGAAGCCTACTACCCGGGCGACGACTACGTCGACTGGGTCGGTCTCGACGGGTTCAACTTCGGGGATTCCCAGTCGTACTCGGAGTGGCGGACGCCCGAGGAGATATTCGGGTCCATGCTCGAACGGATGCGGGAATTGACCGCGAAACCGGTCGCGCTCCCCGAGGTCGCCTCGTCGTCGTTCCGGGGTGACGACTACACCCCGTCGGCGAAGGCACGGTGGGTGCGGCGGTTGTTCTCGTTCGCCGACGACAACGACGTCCGGATGGTGAACTGGTTCAACACCGAGAAGTCCGGGGTGGACGAGTCCGACTGGGCGGTCTTCGGTGGCGAGCGGGGGACGGATACCCACGAGATCGACGGTGAGTCCTACGCCACCTACAACGCGTATCGGGCGACGGTGAACTCGCCGTCGGTCATCCGTGGCGACGCCGACACGGCCGCTCGCCTGACGGACCGCGAGTTCAGCGGCGACCTGTGAGGGACTTCCCCCCGGCATGAGCATGTTCGGCGGCGGTGCGAGAGGTGAGGAGCGATGAACACGACCGCGGAGTGAGGTCGGCCCCGTCTATCGCCGTTGCAACACCTCTTCGTTCGGTGTCAGGTTCTCGGAGGCCTCCTATCCGGGCCGCTGAGGGATACCGGGATCCGATGGCCTCGCTGCGTCCGTCGTCCCCGCTCGTCGAGCGGGGTTCCTCGCGACACGAAGATTCCGGGCCGAGAGCGGAACGAATATACTTGGGTGTGGTGCCTGCATGTGCCGTGTCCGGCGAGACCCGGATCGCCCGCAAACCCAACGCTTAGATGCGCTGATCACGAGATCCGCACACGATGTTCTGGACACGGACCGGTAGGGAAGAAGGCGAATGAGCGACCGCGAGCGCCCGCCCAACACGACCGACGACTCCGAACCGGCACTCGACGACGAGGATCAGAACGAGGAGGAGAGCGCCACGGAAGACGCGCTCCGGAGCACGATCGACAAGTCGGAGCAGGGGGCACCGGCCGCGGGGTCGGCGGTTCGTGACCGGTTCTCCGCCGACGAGATCTTCCAACGGATCCTCGCGACCGCCGACGAGGAGTTCAACCGAAGCTTTCGGTTGCTCTTCCTGAGCGGCCTCGCGGCGGGGTTCGCGATGAGCCTCTCGTTCATCGGCGTCGCCGCGCTCTCGGGGCTGATCCCCGGCGAGAACGGGGCCTCCTCGGCCGCGGGCTACCTGCTCTACCCGGTCGGGTTCATGTTCGTGGTGCTCGGGAGCTATCAGCTGTTCACCGAGAACACGCTGACGCCGGTGACGCTGGTGATGACACGGGTCGCGTCGATCCCAGCCATGCTCCGCGTGTGGGCCGTCGTCTTCGCGGCGAACATCCTCGGGGTGGCGGCGAGCGCGTACGTCCTCGCCAACACCCACGTCCTCGAACCGGAAGCCGCCACCATGGCCAGCCGGATCGGTCACCACTTCTTCGAGCTCTCGTGGGGAGCCATCTTCTGGAAAGGGGTCTTCGCTGGCGTGCTCATCGCCGGCATGGTCTGGCTGATCCACGCCGCGCGTGACACCGCCGCCCGGGTGCTGGTCATCTTCGCGCTCACGTACGCCGTGGGAGCCGCCGAGCTCGCCCACTGCATCGTCGGCGCGGGCGAGACACTCTACGTGGTCTTCTCCGGCGAGGAGTCCCTCCTCGCCTTCTTCACCGAGTTCCTCGTGCCGGCGACGCTCGGCAACACCGTCGGCGGGGTGGTGCTGGTCGCGCTGTTGAACTACAGCCACACCCACGAGAGCCGGGCGTACAACCGGACCGACCTCGACTGGAACGACTGGCTCTTCGGGAACTACATCGGGAAACCGACGACCGCCACCTCGGCCGAGGGCGACGGTTCGACCTCCGACTGATCGGTCTCCGATTTCGACGATCGACGATATTCGAATCGACAGAGGCATATGACCGCTCGTCCCACCGGGGTCCATGAACAGCGTCGGCATCGACGCGGTCGCCATCCACGCCGGAAAGCTCAGGCTCGACCTCGCGGAGACGTTCGCCCCCGCGATGGACGAAGCACCCGAGAAGTACACCAAGGGCCTCGGCCTCCACGCGAGTTCGTTCCCCGACGTCGACGAGGACATCGTGACGATGGGGGCGAACGCCGCCCACCGGCTGCTGGACCGGAAAGGGTTGGAACCCGACGACATCGGCCGGATCGACGTCGCGACCGAGAGCGCGTTCGACAACTCCAAACCCGTCTCAACCTACATCGCGGGCTGTCTCGAACAAGTCTACGAGGGCGACTTCCACCACGCAAACAAGGGCGAGCGTAAGTTCGCGTGTATCTCGGGGACCCAGAGCCTCGACGACGCCTACAACTGGATCCGGGCCGGCCGCCACCGCGGCCGCGCGGCGCTCGTTATCGCGACCGACACCGCGCTCTACGCCCGCGGCGACGCCGGCGAGGCCACCCAGGGCGCGGGCGCGGTGGCGATGCTCGTGACCGAGGACCCGAGTCTGGTCGAACTCAGCCCCGAACAGGGCTTCGGGAGCGCCGACGAGACCGACTTCCTCAAACCCAACCAGCAGTTCCCGAGCGTCGACGGCAAACGGTCGGTCCAGGTCTACCTCGCCCGGATGCGCGAGGCGCTGGAGGACTACGAGTCGGTCGCCGAACCCACGCACCCCGACCAGTTCCGCTACATCCCGTTCCACACGCCGTTCCCGGGCATGGTGCGCAAGGCCGCGATGCTCGGCTACCGCCACATGATCCGCGACTCCTCGATCGAGGACGACCTCGCACCCGAGATCGGTCGCCAGCCCCGGATCGAGGCGTTCGACGACGAGGAACAGTTCATGGACGCGGTCCGTGACTACATGGACGACCTGAAGGAGACCGAGGCGTACCGCGAGTGGTACGAGGGGGCCATCGAACCGACCCTCGACATCGCGCGCCACGTCGGGAACTGGTACACCGGTTCTGTGCACGTCGCCCGCGCGAGCGCGCTCAAGCGCGCGCTCGAAGACGACGTCGACATGACGAACGAGAAACTCCTCGTCGGCTCCTACGGCAGCGGCGCGCAGGCCGAGATCCACACCGAGACCGTCCGCGAGGGCTGGGCCGAGGAGATCGGTGCCCTCGACATCGACGACCAGCTCGCGGCGCGCTACGACATCTCCTTCGAGGAGTACGAGCAGGTCCACGACGTCCACAACCACGACAAGGAGACCGACTTCGAGGCGTTCACGACGCCCGACGCCGAGTTCGTCCTGAGCGGGCGCGGCCCGATGGACGAACGGGTCTACGAGTACGTCGAATAGTCGGGATACCGTTCGAGAACTCCGACCGGCTTTTCAGTTCTCGTCGTCGGGAACGGAACCGAGAACGCCATAGCGAAGTCGATAGACGACGCGACCCAACCGCGCCCCAAGCGAGAAGCTCCAGCGCGCCGCCGACCGGCCCTGGGGCAGTCGACGGACGAGCGTGTTCACGCCCCCCTTGACGCCGGCTCGCCGCGTCCGCGACGTCCGGAGGTCGCCGCGGTCGGTGTCGTAAGCCCACGAGTAGCCGACCCGGTAGACGAAGCCGGCGACCAGCCAGCGCGGGTCCGGGAACGTCGACTCCTCCTCGTCCGTCACGAGCCGTCCCCACGCCAGCAACACGGGGAGCGAACAGAGGCTGACGAGGAACTCGAACCGGGCGCGCGTTCGGCGGCTGATCATACTCCTGGTCGGCGGAGCGAAACGATAGTTCTGTCGCCGCTGACACAGGGGCCGATCCGCATCGGCCGTCGGACCGAACCGAACTCGTGCCGGTTAGCCGAACATCCAGTCGGGCGAGTCGTCCGTCTCGGGGGCGAGCTGCTCGGCGAGCCCGGCGTAGTACTGCTGGAGGTTCGCGGCGTACGTCCGGAGCGGGTCGGTGTCGGCCGCGAGGTCGTAGACCGACTCGACCGCCTCCAGCAGCCGTATCGCGGCCTCGATATCGGGGACCTGGGCGTGGACCGGCGTGACGAACACGCCCGTCCGGAGCGGCGACTCCATGCCGCGGGCGACGAGCTTGGCGTTGAGGCCGTTGAAGAAGCCACCGGGCATCGGCGGGATCTCGGTGTCGCCCAATCGATGGTCGCGGTAGTCCTCGGTGGCGACGTAGAACGTCCGGTGTTCGTCGGGGCCGTGCTGGTAGGGGACACCAGAGAGCACCGCGATCTCGTCGACGTCGTTCGCCTCGGTCCAGTCGAGGACGGACTCCGCGACGGCGTCGGTGGCCCACGGCGGCACGAAGAGTTCGTTCATGAACACCGTGATGTCGAGGTCGGGTCTAGAAAACAGCCGCGAGGCGTGGCGCGGCGCGCCGTTCTCGAACGGTGTCACGGCCGGCAGTCCCTCGGTGGTGACGTGGCCGATCTCCTCGAGTTCGAGGTGGTCGACGAGGTAGTCGGCGGCGGTGAGCCCCGCGAGCCCGAACTCCGCGAAACCAACGACGAGCGTCTCGGAGTCGGGCGCTTCCGTGTGACTGATGTCGAAAACGGACCGGTTCTGTCCCTGGGGTACGGCCATGTCCCGGGTTCGTGGGAACCCGGTTTAACGATTCGCCATGCGGGGCACCGATCCGGGATCGGACCGCGAACTCAGGTCATCCCGCCGAGGGCGTCGAGCATCGTTTCGAGGTCGCCGTCGGCCACCGCGAGCGAGAACCCGTCGGCACGCGCGAGCGCCGGGGCGTGCTCCCAGAGGTCCTCGGTGTCGAGGCCGTGGAGCACCACCGCGGTCGGCGTCGGGGTGACGACGCGGAGGGCGACCAGCGCCCCCTCGCCGTTCGAGACCCCGGTGAAGACGAGCGCACGGTTCGTGCTCTGGCCGTAGAGCCGGTAGAACTCCTCGGTGGAGAGCCGCACTATCGCCTCGATCGAGTTGATGACCGTGTGGCCCGCGACGGTGTCGTGCGAGCCCGTGACGACCTCCGTTGCGTCGATGGCGTCGTAGAAGCCGTTGAGCCGCACCGGGGTCGGGTACTCCCGGAGGTCGCGGACGACCTCGCGGTCGAACCCCGCCGAGAGGAGGCGGGCGTACTGACGGAGGTGCTCGCCGCCGCGCGCCTCGTCGATGTCGAGCAGACCGGTCACAATGCGTCTGACGACGCCGATGCCGGGGCTCTGCCGCCGACCGCTCTCGTAGTCGGAGACCACCGAGGCCGAGATGTCGAGTTCGTCGGCGAGCGCCGTCTGGGGTACGTCGAAGTCGGTGCGCCACTTTCGGATCGTCGCGCCGGGGTCGTCGCTCAGCACCACGTCGCCGGCGATCTTGCTCGCGAGCTCCCGGCGCGGGCCGCGGTCGGTCATACCCACCACACCTACGGCCCGAATAAAACCCTACTGGCCTTCGCACGAATCCGGGAGCGGCGGCAGACCTACGCGAACCGGGCTTTCAGTCGGGCGTAGCCGCCACGGTAGACGAGGTGGAAGGCGATGGCGTACGAGACGAGGAGCAAGAACGCCTGAAAGACGACCGACGAGAGACTGTAACTCACCAGGGTCGCGTCCGAAACCCCGAGACCAGTGAAGACGAACGAGGTAGTCACGAGCACCGCGAACGCGACGATGTAGACACAGAGGATGAACAGGAAGAGACGCTGGACCGATAGCGACCGCCGCACGAACACTATCGTCGCCGCGGCGGCGAGAACGATGGCGACTCCGGACGCGAGTAGCCCCGAGAACGGATCCGGCGGGACGGTCAACATCGGAAACGGCTGAACGAGTGCGAACAGCCCGAGAAACACAAGCACGTATCTGGCGAGCACCGAGAGTCGGGACACAGTTCGGCATAACAGGAACTCCGAATAATCCTTCCGGTGGTCTCGGAACGCGTAACTGCGCTCTCGGCCACGGGTCAGCATGGAGACCAGGCGATACGACCCGGCCAAGGATTCGGGGGTACTGTGGGGGCTGAAGGAGCGCTTCGAGCGGGAACTCGGGGGGCTCGGTGGCGACGCGAAGGCCGATAGCTACGACGGCAAGCTCACCGAGGGCTATCGCGAGCGCTACCTCGACTGGGCAGAGTGGTGCATCGAGCAGAACCCCGACTGCATCGCGGTGGCCGACCCGGCGGAGCGGGGGGACGACCTCGCGGGCTACGTCTTCGTGCTCCCCGAGGAGCTCTCGATGATCTGGGATGCTGGGGTGGTGAACGAACTCTACGTCGGCGAGGCTCACCGTGGAACTGGCTTGGTCGACGACCTGCTCGACGCGGCCTTCGCGTGTGTCGAGGCCCAGGACCTCCCGCTCGACCGGGTCGCGCTCGACGTCGACCCCGACAACGGCCCCGCGAACGGGGTCTACCGGCGTCACGGCTTCGAGCCCTGGGGCGAACTCCTGATGCGCGAGTACTGAACCACACGACTCCGAGTACGTTACATCGAGCTGTGACAGGGATAATTCCCAAATCCCGATGCAAACGAGGGACCGCCCCACCACCGCCTCCGCTCCGCATCGGCCACACGCCTCCCCAACCGATTCGCTCCGTTCGCAACCGCTCACTCCGCTCATCCCTCGCACGCCGATTCGCGCTCGGCGCTCACTGTCGTTCGCGCCGACGCGTGCGCGCGCCACAGCGACCGGCGATTGGAACCGAGAGTCGCTCGGTTGAGATCGGATGTACGTCCGGGCGAGCGGTCGAACACCGAGTCCTTTTTGCTCCGTCGCGCAAACCGCTACCCGTGCTGTCGGTCGAGTTACACTGTCACTCCGAGCTGTCGTTCGACGGTCGCGACCCCGTCGACCTCCTCCTGGCCCAGGCCGAAGCAGTCGGGCTGGACGCGCTCGCGATCACCGACCACGACGAGATCGACGCCAGCCTCGCGGCCGCCGACCGGGCCGCCGACTACGGGCTGGTCGGGATCCCCGGTTCGGAGGTCACCTCCGCCGCGGGCCACGTCCTCGCGCTCGGGATCAACGAGCGGGTCCCGGCGGGGCTCTCCTTCGGCGAGACCCTCGCCGCGATCCGCGACCAGGGCGGCATCGCGGTGGTCCCCCATCCCTTCCAGCGCTCGCGCTCCGGGGTCGCGCCCCACATCACGCGCGCCGAGCTCGCCACCGCCGACGCCATCGAGATCTACAACTCGCGACTCCTGACCGGGCGCTCGAACCGCCACGCCGAGCGGTTCGCCCGCGCGAACGACCTCCCGATGACCGCGGGGAGCGACGCCCACATCGCGGAGATGGTCGGTCAGGCCGTGACGAAGGTCGACGCCGCCGAACGAACCGTCTCGGGCGTGCTCGACGGGGTCACGGCCGGACGGACCGAGGTCATCGGCAAACGGACCCCGTGGCGGATCAGCCTCCGGCAGGCGAGCGGCGGGGTCAAACGCCGGATCCGGAGCCGGGTCACGGGTCTCTTCGGGTAGGCCGGACGAGATCCGAAATCGATGTGCGCTGACCGACGGTTTTGTGAGGGCTTTTGTGACGTGATCCCGAAGGGAGGGTGAGAATGACCTCCACCGCCAGCGAGCCGACCGACGCCGACGACCGACGGTGGTGCCACGACGCGCTGCAGGGCACCTCCCGGACGTTCGCACTCACGGTTTCGGCGCTCGACGAACCGATGGCGACCGAGGTCTGCGTGAGCTACCTCCTCTGTCGGGTCGCCGACACCGTCGAGGACGCCGGTCACATCCCGGACGAGGACCAGGCCGAACTGCTCTCGACCTACAGCCGCGCGCTCGACCCCGACGACGCCACCGAGATCGAGGCGTTCGTGGCGGCCGTCGAACCGTGGCTTCCGGCCGACCTCGACGACGACTGGACGGTGGTCGCCCGAGCCGACCGCGTCGGCAGGACCTTCGACGGCCTCGACCCGACGGCGAAGGCGGCGGTCCGCGACCCGATCCGCGAACTCGTCGACGGGATGGCGATGTTCGTCGAGCGCCACACCGAGACGGGCGGCATCCGCATCGAGAGCCTCGACGAACTCGAGGAGTACTGCTGGTACGTCGCGGGCACCGTCGGCACCCTCGTGACCAACCTCCTCGCGCGCGACGCCCCACCCGAGCGGGTCCGCCACCTCCGCGAACACGACCGCGCGTTCGGCCTCCTCCTTCAACTCGTGAACGTCGCGAAGGACGTCACCGACGACTACTACGAGGAGAACAACGTCTACCTCCCGGCGGCGTGGCTCCGCGAGCACGACGTCGACCAGGAGCGAGTCTGTGCCGACGAGAACGTCCCGGCCGTCGCGTCCGTCGTTCGCCGCGTCGCCGAGCACGCCACGGGCTATCTCGACGGCGCGCGGACCTACCTCGAAGCCACACCCGAGACCAGCGGCAACACCCTCGCGGCGTGGGCGGTCCCCTACCTCCTCGCGGTCGGCACGCTCCGGGAACTCACCGACCGACCCGAGGACGTGATCCGCGAGGGCGGCGTGAAGGTCTCCCAGGCCGAAGTGTTCGCGATCGTCGAGCAGTTCGCCGAGGGCGTCGACCGCGAAGCCCTCTCGGCGCTCTCCGCGACGGTGGCCAGACAACCCTTCCACCGGGCCGGATAGCCCGCTTCGGGGACGAGACGGACGTCGCAGTTCGGCGGTCTAGCCGCCGTCGCTCCCGCCGGCGTGCTCAATCGGCGCGCTCAGCCGCCGCGAGCGCTTCCTTCGCGATCCGGACCGTATCACGTCCCAGCGAGTCGCTACCTGCTTCCGCATCGAGATCCGTGGAGGTGTACCAGTCCCACGCCTCGGGGCCCGGTTCGTCGTCACCGGCGGGGGCGATCTCGCGGTGGGGAGCCCGCGCGAAGTAGACCTGATCGATGTGCTGGTGATAGACGCCCTCGGGACCCACGTCGATGTCGTAGCACAGCTGGTAGCGTGGCGTCGGGAGCGCGCGACCGTCCGGGGCGTCGACCGCGGGGGCGTCGCCGAGCAGGTCGACCTTGTACCCCGTCTCCTCGCGAACCTCGCGGACCGCGGTCTCGTGCGGGAGTTCGTCGCGGTCGACGTGGCCGCCGGGCGGGATCCGAATGCCGAGTTTGGGGTGGTGGTGAAGCGCGACCGCGCCGTCGTTGACGAGGTACACGGTGGCGGTGAAGTGCCGAGTCGTCTCCATACGAGAGCGGCGAGCGGTCGGGGTTTCGAGCTTCCGGTCCCGGAGAGTTGTCGGGAAGGGGACGTGGCATCCCCGTGTTGGTCGGACATTCGAAACGCTTAGTGGTCGTGCTCGCCGTCGTCGGATATGAGCGAAACGGCGGTCGACCCCGAGACGGTCGAGCACGTCGCCGAGCTCGCGCGGGTGGACCTCACGCCCGACGAGCGCGAGCGGTTCGCGGCGCAGTTCGCCGAGATCCTCGACTCCTTCGCGGCGCTCGACGAGGTGCCCGCGGTCGAGGCCGAGCCCGACCTCGTGAACGTCCTCCGGACCGACGAGGTACGGGAGGGGTTGTCCCAGGCGGACGCCCTCAGCAACGCATCGGCGACCGAGAACGGCTACTTCGAGGGGCCGCCGGTCGGATGAGCCACGACGCGTTCATCAGCCGCGAGACGATCGAAGCCGTGGAGTCCGGCGTGCTCGACGGCCAACGGGTCGCGGTGAAGGACAACATCAGCACGCAAGGGGTCGAGACCACGTGCGGCTCGGCGATGCTCGCCGACTACGTGCCGCCCTACGACGCCACCGTCGTCGAGCGGCTGAAGGGATCGGGGGCGACCATCGTCGGCAAGACCAACATGGACGAGTTCGGAATGGGCACCACCACGGAGACCTCCCACTTCGGGCCGACGACGAATCCCGTCGACGAGGAGCGCGTTCCCGGTGGGTCCTCGGGCGGGAGCGCCGCGGCGGTGGCGGCGGGCGAGGCCGACCTCGCGCTCGGTTCGGACACTGGAGGATCGGTACGCTGTCCGGCGGCGTTCTGCGGCGTCGTCGGGATCAAACCCACCTACGGGTTGGTCTCGCGCTACGGGCTGGTCGCCTACGCCAATAGTTTGGAGCAGATCGGGCCGCTCGCGCCCACAGTCGAGGAAGCCGCCGAACTCCTCGACGTGGTCGCGGGGCCGGACGAGCACGACGCGACGACGCGAAAGCAGGAGAGGGATGTCGACTACGCGGCGGCCGCCGACGGCGACGTCGACGGGATGACGATCGGGGTGCTCTCGGAGCTCGTCTCGGGAGCCGACGAGGGCGTGACCGCGGCCTTCGAGGGGACCATCGCGGACCTCGAAGCCCAGGGAGCCGAGGTTCGCGAGGTGAGCCTCGATTCGCTCGCCCACGCCGTCCAGGCCTACTACGTCATCGCGATGTCGGAGGCCTCCTCGAACCTCGCGCGGTTCGACGGGGTTCGGTACGGGGTCTCGGGTGCGTCGGACGAGGGCGACTACGACGGGAACTGGAACGACGCGTTCGCTCGCTCGCGCGAGGCGGGCTTCGGGTCAGAAGTGAAGCGCCGGGTCCTCCTCGGAACCTACGCGCTCTCGGCGGGGTATCACGACAAGTACTACAAGAAAGCCCAGGACGCCCGCGCGTGGATCAAGCGGGACTTCGACGACGTGCTCGCCGAGGCGGACGTGCTGGCCTCGCCGACGATGCCCGTCCTGCCCCCAAAACTCGGCGAGAGCCTCGACGACCCGCTCCAGCTCTACCTCATGGACGCCAACACGGTGCCGGTGAACCTCGCGGACCTCCCCGCGATATCGGTGCCCGCGGGCACGGCGGACGGCCTGCCGGTCGGCGCGCAGTTCGTCGGCCCGGCCTTCGGCGAGGAGAGCATCATCCGGGCGGCGAGCGCGGTCGAGTAGCTGGTCTAAGGCGGTTCTGTTCGAACGGTAGCGGGGATCCCTGTGCTATTCTGGTGGCAGGAAATGGTTATTTACACGCAAGTGATGAGTGGTGGATGAAAGATGGATCCGAAGGAGAAGCGTGAGGTGTACGAGGTAGCGCGTCGGGCGGTGCGTGACGAGGTGCGTGCGATGATCTCGGATCTCGTGGCGATGGCGATCGGGAGCGCGCTGTTGGGTCTCGGGATGGTCGCCATTACGTGGCGCTGGGACCGCTGGCTCCGACGGCATCTCCCGGTCGGAAACACGACCCAGCGGTAGGATTCGCGGGTGCTCGGCTGTCGCCGAGCGGCCGCGGTGCGGTCGGCGGTTGCGGTGCGATTGGCGATTGTGGGGCGGTCCTGGTGTCTCGGCGAGCGGGAGCGAGCCGAGGCTCAGGAGAGCTGTGCTCTCCTGGTGGATGAAGGGCGAGCGCCCGGAGGGCGCGAGGGCTTCGGCGGTGCGGTGCTGTGCGGTGCGGAGGGAGGGCGTTAGGAATTGTACCGCGAACGAGCGAAGCGAGTGAGCGAGCGCGAGGGTGACCGGAGGGAACCCGACGCGCTTTTGATCCACATTTTGCCAGGGAGCGAGCGGTGCGAGGTTCGACCGAAGGGAGAACCTCGGATGCGAACGAGGAACGAAGTGACTCGTGAGCGAAGTGAGCGACCGCAGCAAAAGGTGGGTCCGGAAGGAACAAGTCGCTGGCTTCGTTCTGTCGAACCATGTTCGGAGGAGGCGGCGGCATGAATCCGCGGAAGCTCCAGCAGATGATGAAACAGATGGGGATCGACATCGAGGAGATCGATGCCGAGGAGATCGTGATCCGGACCCCCGACGAGGAACTCGTCTTCACGGACGCCGAGGTCCAGCGGATGGACGCCCAGGGCCAGGCGACCTACACCATCACCGGCGAGCCCGAGAGCCGCGCGGCGGGCGACACCGTCGAGGCGACCCCGCTCGACGACGGGAGCGAGTCGGCCGATTCCGGTGGGGATGCCGGCGGCATTCCGGACGCCGACGTCGAGATCGTCGCCCAGCGCACCGGCGCGACCGAGGAGACCGCGCGCGAAGCCCTCGAAGCCGAGGACGGCGACCTCGCGGCGGCGGTCTCGCGGCTGGAGTGACCGCCGTCCTGTTGGTCGGCGAGGGTCGTGAGTACCTCCGTGAGCCGGGCGAGCGCCTCGAAACCGACCTCGGCTATCTCGACGTTCCCGACGACATCGAGACGGGGGACACCGTCGAGACCCACCTCGGAACCGAGTTTCGGGTGCGTGGACTCCGGGGGCCCGACCTCTTCGAGCACTTCGAGCGCACCGGCGCGCCGATGCTCCCTCGGGATATCGGCCTGCTGATGGGCCACACCGGCGTTTCAGCGAGCGACCGAGTGCTCGATATCGGCACCGGTACCGGCGTGCTCGCGGCCTGTCTCGGGCGCACGGGGGCCTCGGTCGTGAGCTACGAGCGCGACCCCGAGTTCGCCGAGGTCGCGCGCGAGAACATGGCACTCGCGGGTGTCGACGGGCGCGAAAACGAGTACGGCACCGTCGAGGTCAGAACCGGCGACGGGCTCGACGACCTCGATACACACTCGGAGTTCGACCTCGTGACGCTCGACACCGGCGACGCACCGGCGATCGTCGAACACGCGCCCGACCTGCTGGTTCCCGGGGGATTCCTGGCGGTCTACTCGCCGTTCATCGAGAGCGTTCGCGAGACCGTCGAGACGGCGCGCGAGGTGGGGCTCGACCCCGAAACCTACGAGACGATCCAGCGTGAGATGGATATCGGCGAGCGCGGCACGCGCCCCTCGACCGCCGGCGTCGGCCACACCGGCTATCTCGTTTTCGCGCGGGCGTAGCGCTACTCGACCGCTCTTATCAGGTCGAGGAGGTCACCGCGGTACTCGCGCGGGTCGCTGGGGGCGTCTTCCCCGACTGCCGTGAGCAGTTCCGCGAAGCCCCGTGTCGGATACGCGCCACCGGCGAGGCGAAAGGTCCCCTTTCGAACCCAGACCCCGAGCCAGCCCTCGATGTCGACGTCGAATCCGTCACCCCACGCGACCGCGTAGCGCGCGGTGTACTTCGTGAGCCGGAGGCGCTCGCCCGACCGCGCCCGGGCTCGTTGGGTTCGGCCACGGTCCACGTTTCGAAATCCGCGCTTCCGGAGGTCGCCAGCGAACGTGCGCCGTGCCTCGGTCGTGACCGTCGGCAGGATGGCTGCGGGACCGATACCGGGCGCGAGCGGCGGTCGGAAGGCGAGTCGGGTGGCGAAGAAGAACCGCCACGGGAGGTCGAGGTCACCGTCGGTCGCCGCTCGGACCCGACTCCGGAGGTCGGTGTCCTCGTAGAGCATCGTCTCACCGGTGACCTGCATCGTCGGCAGGCTGAACAGCGTCTCGGTGGTTGTTTCCGTGCGTTCCCAGCCGCCGGCGTCGAGGCGTTTGGTCGGCGGGTCCAGCGTTCCGTCACGGTCACTCATAGCGGGAGTCGGTTCCCGGTGGAGATGAGTCATCGCCCTCCGCGACCGGATCGCCGGTGTGGCTCGGTGCCACAGGGGTCCTCAGAAACTGTCGATGACCGGGATGCCCATCGTTCCGAAGTCGCTCATCGCCGCCAGCCGGTCGGAGACGTCGTCGAGCGTCACGGTCTCGGAGACCACCGCACTCGGGTCGAGTTTGCCGTCGCCGACCATCCGGAAGATCTCGTCGTAGTCCGTCGGCGGCATTCCGAGCGAGCCGATGAACTCGATCTCCTGCATCACCATCAGGTCCGTCGGGAGCGAAACCTCGCCACCCTCGTCCTGGGTCGAGAGTCCGACCTGGATGTGCTGGCCGTGGGTCGCGAGGCTCATCACGGAGTTCCGGCAGGTGGTCGCGATCCCGAGCGCGTCGACCGAGACCGCCGCGCCGCCGTTCGTGATGGCCTTGACCTCGCCCGGGACGTCCTCGACCTCGCTCGCGTTCACCGTCTCGCTCGCGCCGAGTTCGTTGGCCTTGTCGAGTTTGCCGTCCTCGAGGTCGACCGCGACCACGTTGCCGCCGAGCGCGCTCGCGATGTGGACCGCCGAGAGCCCGACGCCGCCACAGCCGTGGACCGCGACCCAGTCGCCGCCGCCGACGTCGGCCCGGTGGGCGAGCGCGTGGAACGAGGTCATGAACCGGCAGCCGAGCCCCGCCATGTCGACCGGTGAGACGCCGTCGGGGAGCGAGACGGCGTTCTGGTCCGCGACGGGCACCCGGAGCTGTTCGGCGAACGCACCCGGGACGGACTCGACGAATCCCAGTGGTCGAACGTTCTCGCAGACGTTGCCGTGGCCGGTGCGACACTGCGGGCAGGTCCCGTCGCCGAGGTTGAACGGGACGGTGACTGAATCGCCCTCGGCGACGTTCTCGACGTCGTCGCCGACCGCGACCACCCGGCCCGCGGGTTCGTGACCGAGGATCTGCCCTGGCTGGGGCTGGATACCGAGCCAGTCCCAGTCGCCCTGCCAGCCGTGCCAGTCGCTTCGGCAGATGCCACAGGCTTCGAGTTCCACCACCGCCCCCTCCGGTCCCGGATCCGGCGCGTCTACGTCACGGATGTCGAGCGGTTCGCCGTAGTCTTCGAGGACAGCTGCTCGCATGATGTGTGGCCTTCACGCCCTACGTTCATAATCGTTCTGTACAGATCAGTCGATCGCGGACGTTTTCCCGGCCTCGAGTTACCGTCGTTCATCTACGGCAGGAAGATACTTTTCGCTGGAAGCCTATCGCCACGCATGGCGTTCCAGCTATCGGGCGAGCACGAGGCGATCCGGAAGGCGGTCCGGGAGTTCGCCGAGGAGGAGATCGTCCCCGTCGCGCGCGAACACGACGAGTCCGGCGAGTACCCCGAGGAGCTCCGGCGCGAGGCCGCGAAGTACGACTTCGTCGCGCCGAACATCCCCGAGGAGTACGGGGGAGCCGGGATGGACAAGCTCTCGACCACCCTCGTCACCGAGGAGCTCTGGCGCGCCGACCCCGGCATCGGGAGTGCAGTGGGCTCGGCGGGCTTCGGGAGCGACATGATCATCGAGTACGGCGACGAGTGGATGAAGGAGGAGTGGCTCCCGCGGATCGCGGGGGGTGACTCGGCCTCCGCGAGCGCGATCTCCGAGCCGGCCCACGGCTCGAACGTCGCGGGGATGGAGACCACCGCCGAGAAGGAGGGCGACGAGTGGGTCATCGACGGCAACAAGATGTGGATCACGAACGGCTCGGTGGCCGACGTCGCCGTGGTGATGGCGAAGACCGACCCCGGCGCGGGCCATCGGGGGATCACGGCGTTCCTCGTCCCCACCGAGACGGACGGCTTCACCCCCGAGAAGATCACCAACAAGCTCGGGATCCGGGCCTCTGACCTCGCGGAGGTCCGCCTCGAAGGGGTTCGGGTCCCGGAGGCGAACGTCATCGGCGAGGTCGACGAGGGCTTCTACCAGCTGATGGAGTTCTTCGCCTCCGGGCGCACCAGCGTGGCGGCGCAGGCGGTCGGTGCGGGGCAGGGCGCGCTCGACGCCGCTCGTGAGTACGCGACCGAGCGCGAGCAGTTCGACCAACCGATCAGTGAATTTCAGGCCATCCAGCACAAGCTCGCCGAGATGGCGACGGACGTCGAGGCCGCGCGGTCGCTGACCTACCGCGCCGCGAGCGCGGTCGGCGACGGGTCGGACGAGGCGGTCCGTTTCGCGAGCATGGCCAAGCTCTTCGCGAGCGAGCACGCCGTCGACGTCGCCGACGAGGCGCTCCAGGTCTTCGGCGGCGCGGGCTACGTCTCCGACCACCCCGCCGAACGCTACTACCGCGACGCCCGGATCACCAAGATCTACGAGGGGACCTCCGAGATCCAGAAGAACATCATCGCCGACCGGATACTATGAACCACGAGGACTGGGCGGCCGAACAGGAGACGACGACCGTGACCGTCGACGGCCACGACCTCTCGGTGGCCTACCGGGACGACGGCCCGGAATCGGGTGCCGCCGACGACCCGCCGGTCGTCTTCCTCCACGGGATCCCGACCTGGTCGTTCCTCTGGCGTAACGTCGCGCCCGCGGTCGCGGAGGATCGTCGGGTGGTCGTCCCCGATCTCCTGGGGTACGGCAACTCCGCGATGGCCGACGGGTTCGACCGGTCGATACGGGCCCAGGAGGCGATGCTCGACGAACTACTCTCCGCCCTCGGTCTCGACAGGGTCTCACTGGTCGCCCACGACATCGGCGGCGGGGTCGCGCTCCGGTACGCCGCCCACCATCCCGATAGGGTGGACGAACTCGTCGTCTCGAACGCGGTCTGTTACGACTCTTGGCCGGTCGAGTTCATCTCGAATCTCGGATTGCCGAAGACGACCGAGATGGCGTTCGACGAGCTCGAAGACCACGTCGGCTCGGTGTTCTCGCAGGGAACCTACGGCGAGGCGGACCCCGAGTTCGTCGAGGGGATGCTCGCCCCGTGGCTCTCAGAAGAAGGACGGACCTCGCTCGCACGGTGTGCGGTGGCGACCAACACCAACCACACGACCGAGATCGAGTATGGGGAGATCTCGGCGGACGTGTTCTGTCTCTGGGGCGCGGACGACGTCCTTCAGTCGGTGGCGTACGCCGAGCGGCTCGCCGACGACACGGGTGGGGAGGTGACCGCGCTCGACGAGGGCTACCACTGGGTGATGGAGGACCGGACCGATGGCTATATGACGGCGCTCCGGGAGTTCCTCGATAGGTAATCGATGAGCGACGACACCCCGGAATGGGAGTTCTCCGAGCGCGACGTCACGATCCTGCGCGAGCTCGCCCGGGACCCGCAGGTCTCCTCGCGCCAGCTCACCGGCGTGCTCGCCGAGAAGTACGACATCGACGTCTCACACGTCACCGTGAGCGAGTCGATCCGCCGGATGCGCGAGGCGGGCGTCTTCCGTGAGGCGATCATCCCGAACGAGGAGTTCTTCATCTTCGGGCTGTTCGAGTTCAAGTTCAACGGCGAGCGGTTCGCCGAGGGCTGGCGGCCCGCGATGGAGTACATCCGCGACTCGCCGAACACGCTGTTCTACTTCCTCTCGGACGGCGAGTACCAGTGGAAGACGGTGATGATGTTCCCGAGCCGCGAGGCCGAATCCCGGTGGATCCACGAGTTCTACAAGGCCCACGGCGGCGTGGTCTCGAACATCCGGAACTCGGTGGTGACGAACGTCCTGAAGTTCGGCACCGACCCCGAACTCCTCGAAAGCCTCGGGGAGTGACCGGGTGCGAATAGCGGGACCTTTTGCGACGGGGCGTGTGGCCCGGGTATGAACGTCGGAATCGTCGGGTCGGGCCCCGCGACGGACGCGGTCCGGGCGGCGCTCGGCGACGCGGCGACTGTCGAGGAAACCGAGGCGAGCGACATCGACGGGGTCGACCTCGCCGTGGTCGCGGACACCGCGGGCGCGGCGGCCTTCAGCGAGGCGAACGCGGTCGCGCTGGCGAACGAAACCCCGTGGCTCGCGGTCGAGCTGGGTGGGCTCGCCGGTCGCGGGGTGTGTACGGCCGCGGTCTCCGGCTTCGCCCCCGGTACGGCCTGCTATACCTGTCTGTGTACCCGCGTCGAGGCGAACATCGAGGAGACGGCGGGCGACCCCGACGAGGTCGACGACGCGACCGCGTGGCTCGCGGGCGCGCGGGCGGGCTACGAGGCGCGCCGGCTCGTCGAGGGTGAGGAGTCGACGGTGCTCGGCGGAGTGATCGAGGTCCCTCACGCCGAACGTCGGCTGCTGGCGGTGCCGAACTGCGAGTGCGAGCCCGACGACGATCGACGGACGACGCTCCGTCGCGACCACGAGAAGCGCGACCTCGATGCAACACTCGGGCGTGCCGAGCAGGCGCTCGACCGGCGGACGGGGATCGTCCGCGAGGTCGGCGAGGTCGCGTCGTTCCCCGCGCCGTACTACCTCGCGCGGGCCGGCGAGACGGCAGGCTTCAGCGAGGCGAGCGCAGCGAGCGAGGCCGCCGGGGTCGCGGTCGGCTGGGACGAGGCGCTGATGAAGGCGCTCGGCGAGGCGCTCGAACGCTACAGCGCCGGGGTCTACCGGGACTCGTTGTTCGTTCGGGGCGCACCCGAGGCGGTGGAGAACTCGGTGTCGCCGTCGTCGTTCGTCCTCCCCGAGGGGATCGACGCCGATCCCGACGACTCGGTCCCGTGGGTCGAGGGCGAGCACCTCACGACCGGTGATCCTGTTCAACTACCGGCGGAGTTCGTGACCTTCCCGCCGCCCGAACGCCGTCACGGCCCGTCGATCACCACGGGTCTGGGGCTCGGGAGTTCGGGTGCGGAGGCGCTGTGCTCGGGGCTCTACGAGGTGATCGAGCGCGACGCCGCGATGATGTCGTGGTACTCGTCGTTCGAGCCGCTCGGGTTGGCCGTCGACGCCGAGCCGTTCACGACCCTGGCCCAACGGGCGCGCTCAGAGGACCTGACGGTGCGCGCGGCGCTGATCACCCAGGACGTCGACGTGCCGGTGGTGGCGGTCGGGGTTGGACGTGGCGAGTGGCCCCAGCTCGCGGTCGGGTCGGCGGCGGACTTCGACCCCGAGGCGGCGGCGGGGGCGGCGCTCGCGGAGGCGCTCCAGAACTGGATGGAGCTTCGCGCGATGGGGCCCGAGGAGGCCGATGCGGCGGGGGGTGCGGTCGGGCGCTATGCCGCCGAACCCGGTGAGGCGGCGGCCTTCTTCGACGTCGACGGTCGGATCCCGGCGGCGAGCGCCGGTCCCGAGACGGTGCCCGAAGGGGAGGACGAACTCACACTGCTGCTCGACCGGATCGAAGACGCGGGCCTCGACGCCTACGCCGCACGGCTCACCCCGAGGGACGTCGAATCGCTCGGCTTCGAGGCGGTGCGGGTGCTGGTGCCGGACGCCCAGCCGCTGTTCACCGACGAGCCGTACTTCGGCGAGCGGGCCCGCGAGGTTCCCGCGGCGTTGGGATTCGAAGCGGACCTCGACCGGGCGTTCCACCCGTATCCGTAGCACTCGGCCGTGCGCCGGCTGCGGTGCGGTCAGCGGTCGCGGCGCGGCGGCGCTGGCGGCGCGGCCGCGGGGCGGTTGTGGTGCTCTCCTGGCGGATGAAGGGCGAGGGCCGTAGGCCCGAGGGCTTCGGCGGTGCTGTGCGGTTGTGGCAGTGATTAGTGGTTGCACCACGAGCGAACGAAGTGAGCGAGCGGGCCAAGGAGCCCCCGGAGCGAAGCGGAGGGGGTGACGCAGGCTTTTGATCCACATTTTGCCAGGGAGCGAGCGAAGCGAGCGACCGTGGTTCGAGACGGCGAAGCCGTCTCGTCATCACGGAAGGCGCAAAGCGCCTTCCGAACGACAGCAAAAGGTGGGTTCTAGATCCCAAAGGTCGCCCGGAGCATATCTCTCGTCCCGGGTCCGAGCCCGACGACGATGATGGCGAGCATCAGGAGGTAGGCGTAGCGCGGGCTGTCCTCGAAGATGGACTCCTCGAACAGCCAGATCACGCCGACCGAGAGTGCGATCTTCACGACGAGGAACGGCCAGGAGTCGCCGATGACCAGGATGACGGAGTGGGGAACGACGAGTTCGGTGAAGCCCACGATGAGTTCGTTCACGGGGTGTTTCGCGGTGTACTCGAACGGGAGGCCGATGGCGTTCCACCAGTCGGAGGCGATGACGTTCGCGACGCCGTCGATGCCCTGGGCCCAGAGGATCGCGAGGCCGATGGTGCCCGTGCCGGCGTTGAGCGCGGGCGCGAGGCGGTCGATGGCGAGGTAGACCCCAACGGCGATGGCCGAGGCGATCCCGATGGTCGCGACCAGCATCTGGGGGTAGAAGCCCAGGTACTCGGTCGTCGCCGCGAGGTAGCCGAGATAGCCGACGGTGACCGCGAGCGCGAGGGTCCCGAAGCCCGCGAGCGCGTCCTCGTACCGCCCGACGATGCCGCGGCGCGCGAGCCAGAGACTGACGAGCAGCGCGACGAGGGTGACGAGGAAGACGGTGACGTAGATCACCGGGCTGATGATCAGGGCGCTGGCGGGGTAGTCGATCCCGGTGGCCACGCTCGCGGGCACGACGTCGGCGGCGTCCTCGACGGTTCGGAGCGCGCCGCCGAAGAGGACGAACGGGATCAGCGCGAACACGACCCGTCGGTCGGTGCCGATGCCGAGCCGGCGCACGAGCAGGAGCACCCCGGCGAGCATGAACAGGAGGACGAGCGCGTAGCCGGCCTCCGAGACGAAGGTGTAGCCGGGTTCGGCGACGGTGAACCCCCGACTGACCGCGACCTGGCAGGCGTCCGCGGTCCCGAGCCGCTCGACCATCCCGTTCGCCCGGATCGCACAGACCGCGTTGTGGGCGTCGGCGTCGATGGGACCCCAGAAGTACCGCCAGACGAAGTTCGTGTAGACGGCTTTCGGGAACGCGACCGACGCGCCCGCGATGGCCACCACGCCGACGACCGCCGCCGCGAGCCACGTTCTGACGGGATCCGTTCGGTCAGCGATGGCGGCCATGAACGTCCGTAGCTCACGAACGCCGCGTCTTTAGTCCGTCGAATCCCCGCCACGCGCTCGGGTTTCGGGCCGGTCGCGCCGCTCCGGCTCGATGTGGAGTTTGCGAGGGCAAGACGCTCCATCTTGCCCGCACTTTTGCACCGGGTGGCGCAGGTGCCAGCCGGCACGCAGTGCGAGGGACAGGATTTGAACCCGTGGACCACGAGAAGACGGTTCCGCTCACTTCGTTCGCGGACTGCGACTTCCCTGCCTCCGCTCGCTTCGCTCGCGGAGACTCTACAGGAGCGGAGCTCGAATCCGCCGCTCCGCTATCGTGTCTCTCCGTGATTTGACAATGTTGCGAGGGCAAGACGCTCCATCTTGCCCGCACTTTCGCGCCGGATGGCGCGCAGTGCGAGGGACAGGATTTGAACCCGTGGACCTCTACAGGAGCGGAGCTTGAATCCGCCGCCGTTTCCAGACTTGGCTACCCTCGCACGCAGTGTCGAGTCGACCGGGATCCGGGTAAAACGTTGCGATCACTCGCCTCGGTCGGTGGTTCGTATCCGTATCGCGTCACTCAATAAGGTGGGCCGAGTAGAGCAGGTAGATGCGAATCGAGCAGCTGGGCGACGGCGAGCCCGAGATCGCCGTCGTCGGCGGGATCCACGGCGACGAACCATGCGGCGTCCGCGCGGTCGAACACCTCCTCGAAGCCGCCCCCGAGGTGAAACGACCGGTCAAGTGTATCGTCGCGAACGAGGAGGCGCTCGCGGCGGGGACCCGCTACCTCGATGCCGACCTCAACCGGGTCTTCCCGGGCGACCCCGACAGCGACGCCCACGAGAAGCGCCTCGCGGCGGAGCTCCTGACCGAACTCAAGGGCTGTGTCAGCCTCTCGATGCACTCGACGCAGTCCTACACCGAACCGTTCGCGGTGATCGACGAGAACGCGACGTTCGCGAAGTCCGTCTGTCCGTCGCTCTCGCTCGACGCGGTGGTCGACGCCAGCGACTTCATCGACGGTCGGCTCATCAGACACGCCGAGGTCCTCGAAGTCGAGTGCGGCTATCAGGGCTCCGAACAGGCCGCCGAGAACGCCATCACGCTCACCGAGGAGTTCCTCACCGCCGTGGGGGCGCTCGAGGGAGAGCGCTCGCCGCCGCGCGAACTCCCGCTCTATCGGCTCACGCGGTTGGTCCCGAAGGAGGCCGCCGACGACTACGGGGTACCGGCAACCAACTTCGAGCGGGTCGCGGCGGGCGAGACCTACGCCAGCATCGACGGCGAGGAGCTCGTCGCGAACGAACCCTTCTACCCCGTGTTGATGTCGCCCTATGGCTACGAGAACGAGTTCGGCTACGCCGCGGAGCTGGTGGGAAAGCTCGGCGGGAACGTCGAATCGAGCCCCGGCCAGTCGACCAACGCCGACTGAGTCACGACGGTCGGCGGCTCACCCCGTGGGTGGGGCGAACTCCACCAGCGTGAGCTCGCGGTCGAGGTGACAGTAGTCGTGGGGCGGGTCGCCGATGACCTCCTGAATGCGGTACTCGGTCTCGAACTCCGCCCCCGCGGGTTCGCAGTACGGGTGGCTCGGACAGCCGGTGTGCGGGCACGGTCCTTCGAGGTGGGCCTTGCTCCCGGCGTAGGCGCTCTTGGGCGAGACGTTCGCCATCACGGAGGCGGGTTCGACCTCGACCGCGCGCACGCCGGTGTCGTGCACACCGCATTCGAGGGTCTGGGCGTTCTCGCGCACGCTCGTGACGCGGTACTTCGTCCCCGTCGAGAGGTTGAGACACTGCTCGCGATAGGGACAGCCCTCGCACGCGCTGGCCTCGCCGCGATAGACGAACTCCGTTCCGGGTTCCGCGAGACGGGTGCCGATGAGGGTGATCTGTGACATACCGGCGGTATGTGCCGGGTCCGAATAAGAATACGGCTTGGCGGAGCGACTCGCTACCGTCACTCAATCAATCGACAACGGCAGCTAAAATAAAATATCTTCCATACCGTAGTTATATGTGGTGTCGTGGATCAACTACGGATCGTCATGACAACAGCGAAGACAGAACAATCGGACCGGAACGCGTTTTCGACGGAGACGCTTCGAAACGCCGACGTAGAGTGGCATCGTGTGGGGCTGTTCGTGCTGTTCACATTCGGGCTCTCGTGGGCGGTCGCTATCGTGATCTACGCGACCGGTGGGATCGGTGCCAGAAGTCCCGAAGTATTCCCCGGAGTACGACTGTGGTATGTGCTCGTCGCGACAGTCTATATGTTTGCGCCAGCGATCGCCAACGTCCTCACGCGAGCGGTCACTGGTGAGGGGCGAGAAAACCTGCATCTCCGTCCACGAGCGCGGCGCAACTGGAAGTGGTTGGTCGGTGCGTGGATTGTCCCACCCGTGCTGGTGTATCTCGGGGCCGCGCTCTTTTTCGCGGTGTTCCCGCGATTTCTCGGCGTGACGGCGAGCGCTCTGAGTGAGACTCTCGGAGTGAATGCTGGCCAGACAGGTGGGCTTGGCCCGCAGGAACTCGTTTTTGTTTCCGCAGTGGCCGCCCTCACGGTGAACACGGCGGTCAACTGCGTAGCCACGTTCGGCGAGGAGTTCGGTTGACGGGCGTATCTCCTGCCAAAACTCCTTCCGCTCGGCGGTCGTCGGGCCGTCGTACTTTCGGGTGTGATCTGGGGCGTCTGGCACTGGCCAATAATCATGATGGGATACAACTATCCGGAAACACCGGTGCTCGGAACCCTCGCGATGGTCTACTTCACCGTCATCGCCGGCGTGTTCCTAGGGTGGGTGACGCTACGGGGCGGAAGCGTCTGGCCAGCCGTCATCGGTCACGCCGCGATCAACGCAAACGCCGGGATCGTGTTGCTCCTCGCACGAAACGACCCGAGTCGACTTCTCGGTCCCGCGATGACCGGCGTGGTCGGCTCGCTCCCGCTCGCAGTGCTCGCAGTATGGCTCCTCCAGAACACCGACGCACTTCGTCCGCATAGGGCTTGAATTCGGCAGCATCGGCGATTCTATCTGACTTATATAGAGAGCAGCAACGAGACGGTTCAAACGGCCCGTATCTGCACCTAGTGTCGCCGTCACTCGTCCTCTCGATCGAGAATGGGGCTCCACACGACGGTACCCGAGCGCTACCCACCGCCGGTGAGTTCGTCGAGCTTTTCGAGGTACGCCTCGCGCGGGACCTGATAGAGGTCGCGATAGTCGACCTCGCCGACAGCGAAGCGCTCGGCGAGCGCCACCGTACCCGCCACGGCCTCGGGGCGGGTGTCGTAGGTCTCGGCCTCGCGTTCGACCTCGGGTTCGAGGAAGAGCGTGACGTACCACGTGTTCGCGGTACCGGGGGCGCGCTGGCGACCCGGACGGCGCGACCGCCGACCGCGCGTGAGGTAGATCGTCGGGAGGCACGCCGCGTCGAACGCGTTCGTGTCGAACACGTCGGGCCGATAGACCAGCACGCACCGGTCGTCGGCCTCGTTCCAGACAACCCAGTCCTCGGGAAGCGTCTCGAAGTCGCCCATGCCGTCGTTCGGTGCCGGCCCGGCAAGTCGTTCCCGGTCGTGGGTGCACCGCTCCCTGAATTTTCGGCGCGTTCTCGCGGAGGAAAGCCGTTCGACCCCGATTTGGGAAAACAGTTATATGTCTCAAACCACTCCCTTTTAGTAGTATTGGTGGGTTCCTCTACCATGCTACGCCGTCCCGAGGCGCTCCACGGTGGTCCCCGAAACCAGTCACGGAGTGCATCGCCGGCCGTGCTGAATGACACGTGTACGCACACAACAGTAGATCGGCCGCCCTCGGAAGCGACCGGTGGGCGTCGACCGATCCCCCGATCGAACCGATAAAACAATGTCAGGCGAAACAAACACGCTCGAAGCACTCAGTGAGGAGTACCGGGCATCGATACCGACCGACCTCCGGACGACCCAGACCTTCCAGTGGTATCTCGACGCGGTCCGCGACGAACCGCGTATCGCGCGCAACGCCCACCAGCGCGTCGCGGACATGTTCGATTTCTACGGCACCGAGTACGACGAGGACACCGGGATCGTCGAGTACCACCTCGCCACCGAGGACCCGTTGAGTGGGGGCGAGAACACCTTCTTCGGTCGCGAGATCCACGAGTCGATCCACGAGTTCGTCAACAAGGCGAAATCCGGGGCCCGCGGACTGGGTCCCGAACGCCGGATCAAGCTCCTGCTCGGCCCCGTCGGGTCGGGGAAATCCGACTTCGACCGGCAGGTCCGGCGCTACTTCGAGGATTACACCCTCCGCGAGGAGGGCCGGATGTACACCTTCCGGTGGACCAACCTGTGTGACGTGATCGCCGACCAGGACCCCGCCGACGACGTGGTCCGGAGCCCGATGAACCAGGATCCGTTAGTACTCCTACCGCTCGACCAGCGAAACCGGGTGATAGCGGAGCTGAACGAACGGCTCGACGCACCCTACACGATCGAGAACGAGCAGGCGCTCGACCCCGCCAGCGAGTTCTACATGGATAGGTTGTTGGCCTACTACGACGACGACCTCCAGCAGGTGCTCGAGAACCACATCGAGATCATCCGTCTGACCGCCGACGAGAACAAACGGCAGGCGGTCGAGACCTTCGAGCCGAAGGACAAGAAGAACCAGGACGAGACCGAGCTCACCGGCGACGTCAACTACTCCAAGATCGCCGTCTACGGCGAATCGGACCCCCGCGCCTTCGATTACTCGGGGGCGTTCTGTAACGCGAACCGTGGTATCTTCTCGGGCGAGGAGCTCCTGAAACTCCAGCGGGAGTTCCTCTACGACTTCCTCCACGCGACCCAGGAGATGACCATCAAGCCGAAGAACAACCCCCGGATGGATATCGACCAGGTGATCGTGGGGCGGACCAACATGCCCGAGTACAAGGAGAAGAAGGGCGACGAGAAGATGGAGGCGTTCAACGACCGCACGAAGCGGATCGACTTCCCCTACGTGCTCCAGTACGAGGAGGAGGCCAACATCTACCGCAAGATGCTCCAGAACGCCGACGTGCCCGACGTCCACGTCGAGCCTCACACCCTCGAAATGGCGGGGCTGTTCGGCGTCCTCACCCGGATCGAGGAACCCGACTCGGGAACGATCGACGTCCTCCAGAAGGCGAAGGCCTACAACGGCGAGATCGACGAATCGGAGGACATCGACGTCAAGAAGCTCCGGGAGGAGGCCGCGGGGACCGCCGAGATCGGCGAGGGGATGGAGGGGGTCTCGCCGCGGTTCATCGGCGACGAGATCGCCGAGGCCATCATGGACTCGATGCATCGTAGTAGAGAGTTCCTCTCGGCGCTGACGACGTTCAACCACTTGGAGGGGAACCTCGAGAACCACGGCTCGATCGCCGAGGACCTCTTCGAGACCTACTACCGCTACCTCGAACTCGTTCGCGAGGAGTACCGCGAACGCGCGATCGAGGACGTCCGGCACGCGCTGGCCTACGACCTCGACGAGATCCAGCGCCAGGGCGAGAAGTACATGGACCACGTCATGGCCTACATCGACGACGACACCGTGGAGGACGAACTCACCGGGCGCGAACAGGGTCCCGACGAGACGTTCCTTCGTTCCGTCGAGGAGAAACTCGACCTCCCAGAGGATCGAAAGGACGACTTCCGCCAGGAGGTCTCGAACTGGGTCTCGCGGCGGGCGCGCGAGGGCGATACGTTCAATCCCCAGGACAACGACCGCCTCCGCCGCGCGCTCGAACGCAAGCTCTGGGAGGACAAGAAACACAACATCAACTTCTCCGCGCTGGTGTCGTCGGGCGAGCTGGACGACGACGAGCGGAGCGCGTGGATCGACGCCCTCCGCGAACAGGGCTACTCCGAGGGTGGCGCGAAGGAGGTGCTCGAGTTCGCCGGGGCCGAGGTCGCAAAAGCAGAGATGGAGGGCTGATGAGCGACCGCCAGCCGGCGGGCGAGACGTTCGTCGGGGCCGCCGACCGGGCGCTCCGGGCGACCTACGAGGAGCCGATGAGCCTCGCGGCGTACGTCGACGCGGCGCTCGCCGACCCCGCGATCGCCGCCCACGCCTCGAAGTACCTCGTGACCGCGATCGAGTCGATGGGCACCCGAACCGTGATCGAGGAGGGCGAGGAGCGCGAGCGCTACCGCTTCTTCGACGACCCGCACAACGACGGCGAACACGCGATCCTCGGGAACACCCAAGTGCTCAACGCGTTCGTCGACGACCTCCGGTCGATCGCGGCCCGGCGCGGCAAGGACGAGAAGATAATCTGGCTCGCGGGCCCCACGGCCACGGGCAAGTCCGAACTCAAGCGGTGTCTGATCAACGGCCTCCGGGAGTTCTCGAAGACCGACGCAGGGCGGCGGTACACCGTGGAGTGGAACGTCGCGGGCGTCGGCGGCGGTGGCGGGCTGACCTACGGCAACGAGTACCGCGACGACGAGGACGACTGGTACCAGAGCCCCGTGCAGTCGAGCCCCCTCACGGTGTTCCCGGCGGCGGTTCGCGCGGAGGTCGTCGCGGCGCTCAACGAACGGCTCGACGACCACATCCCGATCGTGGCCGAGGGCCGTCTCGACCCGTTCTGCCGGGAGGCCTACGACTACCTCGAAGAGCAGTACCGCCGCGAAGGGGTCCGTGACCTGTTCTCGGCCGTGACCGACCGCCGCCACCTCCGGGTGAAGAACTACGTGGTGGACGTCGGTCAGGGCATCGGCGTGCTCCACTCCGAGGACGACGGCAGCCCGAAGGAACGGCTCGTCGGTTCGTGGATGGCGGGGATGGTGCGCGAGCTCGATTCCAGGGGTCGAAAGAACCCGCAGGCGTTCTCCTACGACGGGGTGTTGAGCCAGGGCAACGGCCTGCTCACGATCGTCGAGGACGCCGCCCAGCACGCCGACCTCCTCCGGAAACTGCTGAACGTGCCGGACGAGGGGTCGGTGAAGTTGGACAAGGGGATCGGGATGGACATCGATACACAGTTAGTGATCATCTCGAACCCCGACCTCGAAGCCCAGTTGAACCAGCACGCCGAGCGCAACGCGGGCGACCCGCTGAAGGCGCTGAAGCGCCGGCTCGACAGGCGGGAGTTCGACTACCTCACCAACGTCTCGCTCGAAGCCGAACTCATCCGACGCGAACTCACGAACGAGACGGCGGTCTGGGACTTCGACGAACCGGAGCTCGACGAGACGATCCGCGAGGCGGTGACGATGTCGGTCGGCGAGGGCTCCGGGGGGACCGCGACCGAGATCGAACTCGCACCCCACACGGTGGCGGCGGCGGCGCTCTACAGCGTCGTCACCCGGCTGGACGCCGAAGCCCTCCCCGGCGGCCTCGACCTCGTGGACAAGGCGCTGCTGTTCGACCAGGGCTATCTGCAGCGGGGCGACGAACGGGTCGAGCGTGAGGCGTTCTCGTTCCCCGACGGGAGCACCGACGGGGACAGCGGGATCCCCGTGACCTTCACCCGGGACACGATCGCGGACCTGCTCTACGCCGACCGCGACCGCCAGCATCCCGACCTGCCCGTCGAGAACGTCGTGATGCCACAGGACGTGCTCGACGCGATGGCCGAGGGGCTCGCGACGGCCCCCGTCTTCTCGACCACCGAACGCGGCGAGTTCGAGGGCCGGGTGGTGGCGGTGAAGAACCAGGTGTTTGACCGCCAGGAAGCCGACGTGCTCGGCGCGATGATGTACGACAAACAGGTCGACGAGGCCACCGTCGCCGAGTACGTCGAGCACGTCTACGCGTGGGCCACCGACGACGCCGTGGAGAACGACCGCGGCGAGGTCGTCGGGCCGGACCCGCTGGTGATGAAGGTCTTCGAGACCGAGCACTTGGGTCGGTTCGGGGCCGAGAGCTACGACGGCAACCACCCCTCGCCCGCGGTCCGGGAGTTCCGCACCGAGAAGATCATCACCGCGATGAACAGACACGCCTGGCACAGCCGCGACGACGAGTTCCGGGCCAGCGACGTCGCGCTCACCGAGATCCCCGTGATAGATGCCGTACTCGGGAGCTACGACTGGTCGGACGTCCGGCGGACCTACGAGGACTTCGACCCGCGGCAGTGGCAGGACCCACCACTGGGGACCGAGACCGCGAGCCTCAAGGACGAGACCATCACGACGATGGTCGCGGAGTTCGGCTACACCGAGGCGTCGGCCGAACTCACGAGCCGGCACGTCATGGGCCAGGTGAGCTACCGATGGGACTGAGGGACGACCTCGATAGGTATCGCGAGGTCGGCGAGGAGCGCCGCCAGGACCTCGCGGAGTTCATCCAGTACGGGGACCTCGGCGGGAGCCGCCCGGACTCGGTGCGGGTCCCGGTCAAGATCATCGACCTCCCCGGCTTCGAGTACGACCAGCGCGACGCGGGCGGGGTCGGCCAGGGCGACGGCGACACCCCACAGCCGGGCCAACCGGTAGGGGAACCCCAGCCGGGCGACGAGGACGGCGACCCCGGCGAGGACGGCGGCGACCACGAGTACTACGAGATGGACCCCGAGGAGTTCGCCCAGGAGCTCGACGAGCGCCTCGGGCTCGACCTCGAACCCAAGGGCAAGCGCGTGGTCGAGGAGACCGAGGGCGACTACACCGACGTGAGCCGGACGGGTCCGAACAGCACCCTCGACTTCGAGCGGATGTTCAAACAGGGGCTGAAGCGCAAGCTCGCGATGGACTTCGACCGCGACTACGTTCGCGAGGCGCTCCGGGTCGACGGGATGGGCCCGGAGGGGGTCTTCCGGTGGGCGCGGGAGCGACACCTCCCGGTGAGTCACGCGTGGCTCAACGACGAGTACAGCAAGCTCGGGGCCGCCGAGCGCTCGCGGTGGGCGAGCATCGACGAGATGGAGGCGAACGTCGAGGAGACTAAGACCGCCGCCCGGATCCGGAGCGAGGGCATCGACCACGTCCCGTTCCGCCGGGAGGACGAGCGCTACCGCTACCCCGAGGTGGTCGAAGAGCAGGAGCGGAACGTCGTCGTGGTGAACATCCGCGACGTCTCGGGCTCGATGCGCGAGCGCAAACGCGAGCTCGTCGAGCGGACCTTCACCCCGCTCGATTGGTATCTCACGGGCAAGTACGACCGCGCGGAGTTCGTCTACATCGCCCACGACGCCGAGGCCTGGCGGGTCGAACGCGAGGAGTTCTTCGGCATCCGCTCCGGCGGCGGCACCAAGATCTCCTCGGCCTACGAGCTCGCGGGGAGGGTGCTCGACGAGGAGTACCCCTGGAGCGACTGGAACCGGTACGTCTTCGCCGCGGGTGACTCGGAGAACTCGAGCAACGACACCGAGGAACGCGTGATCCCGCTGATGGAGGGGATCCCGGCGAACCTCCACGCTTACGTCGAGACCCAGCCGTCGGGCAACGCGATCAACGCCACCCACGCCGAGGAGGTCGAACGCCACTTCGGCGACGCCGGGAACGTCGCGGTGGCCTACGTCAACGGCGCGGACGACGTGGTGGCCGCGATCGAGACGATCCTGAACACCGAGGACGAGAACGATGAGTAACACCGACCGCATCACCGCCCGGCGGATCGCCGAATCGCTCGAAGAGCCGGTCGCGGAGGCCGCGAACCTCGCCCGAAAGCTCGGGCTCCGGCCCTACGCCGTCAACTACTGGATCGTCGACTACGACGAGATGAACGAACTCATCGCCTACGACGGCTTCCAGACGCGCTACCCACACTGGCGCTGGGGGATGAAGTACGACCGCCAGCGAAAGCAGAACCAGTTTCTGGGTGGGAAGGCCTTCGAGATCGTCAACAATGACGACCCCGCCCACGCCTTCCTCCAGGAGTCGAACTCCCTCGCGGACCAGAAAGCCGTGATCACCCACGTCGAGGCCCACGCCGACTTCTTCGCCCACAACCAGTGGTTCGGGCTGTTCAGCGGGGGACGGACCCCGAACGCCGCGGCGATGCTGGCGCGCCACGCCGACACCATCGCCGGCTACATGGCCGACCCCGAGATCGAACGCGAGGCCGTCGAGCGCTGGATCGACACCATCCAGTGTCTCGACACCAACATCGACCGCCACCGGGCGTTCGCGAGCGCGAGCGCCGACGAACCCGCCGACATCGAGATCGACGACATCGCCGACCAGCTCGCGGAGCTCGACCTCGAATCGACGGTGGTCGAGGAGGTCTTCGACGACGAGTGGCTCGACGCCCAGCGCGCCGAGGAGGAGTCGGCCACGATACCGCCCGAACCCGAGGCGGACCTGTTAGCGTTCTTCTGGCGGCACGGGATGGCCTACGACGAGGAGTCGGGGAAGGCCGTCGAGATGACCGACTGGCAGCGCGACGTGCTCGAACTCCTCCGGCGCGAGGCCTACTACTTCGCGGCCCAGCGGATGACGAAGGTGATGAACGAGGGCTGGGCGGCCTACTGGGAGTCGATGATGATGGGCGAGGAGGCCTTCGCCGGAACTGATGAATTCCTGAGCTACGCCGACCACCAGGCGCGGGTGCTCGCCTCACCGGGGCTCAACCCCTACAAGCTCGGCAAGGAGCTCTGGGAGTACATCGAGAACACTGTCAATCGCCGCGAGGTCTGTGAACGCCTGCTGCGGGTCGAGGGGATAACCTGGCGGAACTTCCACGACGTCGTCGATTTCGCGGCGGTTCAGGACGGCCTCGAACCCGACCCGATGGTCGCGGCGGTCGACCCCGACTGCCTCGACGCGCTCGACCCCGCCGACCCGCGGGTCGACGGCGAAGCGCTCGCGGAGGCGAGATCCGGTGGGATAGACGTCGAGCGCTACCCGTGGAAGCTGTTCACCTACCGGGGGATGGCCGAGCGCCACTACTCGCTGGTCAAACCCCAGAACCGGGGCTTCCTCGCGCGGACGAGCCGGGAGGAACTCGAACGGGTCTCGCGCTACCTCTTCGACGACTCGCGCTACGCGAGCGTCGACGAGGCGCTCGCGGACGTCGAGTACGCCGCGGGCTGGGACCGACTGTTCGAGATCCGCGAGAGCCACAACGACGTGACGTTCCTCGACGAGTTCCTCACCCAGGAGTTCGTCGACGACAACGACTACTTCACCTACGAGTTCACCCGGACCACGGGCGACTACCGGGCGACCTCGACCGACTACGAGGACGTGAAGAAGAAGCTCCTGCTCCAGTTCACCAACTTCGGGAAACCGACCGTCACCGTGCACGACGGCAACTACAACAACCGCAACGAGCTCCTGTTGGCTCACCACTACAACGGTGTGATGCTCGACCTCGAACAGGCGCGCCAGACCGTCGAACGGGTGTTCGACCTCTGGGGGCGACCGGTGAACCTCAAGACCATCGTGAAGGAGCTCGACGACCACGACCTCGAGGTCGCCAAACGCCGCCAGCGCGAACCGGAGCCGACCGAGCGCGGCAAGCTGATCCGCTACGACGGGATGGACTTCTCCGTCGAGGACGTCCCCTGGGAGGCCGTCGAGGACGTCGCCGCCACCGACGTCGACTACGACACCAAACCCGACGAGTGGTTGGCCTGAGCCACGCTCGACGCTAACTCGTTGATGCCGTAGTCGGTGTCAGACCCAGTCTCGGTAGCTCGGCTCGAACACGCTCGGCGAAAGCACGGTAACGTCGAGCTGTGTCCCACAGGACGTTTGTCCGGGAACGAGTGGTACGCCGACCGCGACCTTATCGGAGGCTCGCGCCGTCGAACTCGCCGCGGTCGTAGTCGACGTCCATGTAGTCGAGCAGCGTCGGCGCGATGTCGAAGAGGTTGGTGTCGTCGCCGATCGAGACGCCGGGTTCGTCGACGAACAGCGAGGTGTTGTCGAAGCTGTGCATCCCGTTTCGCGGGCCGGTGGCGAAGACCGAGTCGTGCCCGGAGAAGCCGGCCTTGAGGTCGAAGCCGTGGCTCGGGATCGCCACCAAGTCCGGCGCGATGTCGTCGTGGTCGCCGCGGAAGGCCTCCTCCTTCTCGACGACGCGCTCACAGACCTTCTCCCCGTCGGGCCCTTCGAGCGCTTCGAGTTCCGCCTTGAGCTCGGCGCGTTTCTCCTCGTACTGGTCCTCGGGGACACCACCCCGGGGCTCACGACCTTCGAGGTTGATGTAGAAGCGACCGGGGATGAAGGCGTAGGCCTCGGCCTCTTCGGAGATGTCGGCGAGGCTGTCGTGGTCGTCGTCCTCGTAGGAGAGCCAGCCCTCCTGTTCGAGCCACGCGTTGAAGTGGACCTCGTGGTTGAGGGTGGTGAAGCCGTGGTCGGAGGCCACGACCATCGTGACGTCCTCGGGGAGCATCTCGCGGAGCCGACCCAGGTAGTCGTCGACCTTCTTGTAGAAGTCGAGGAACTCCTCCTTGTACTCGCCGTCCTGCTCGTAGTCCTTGAACAGGAAGTGGTTGACGCGGTCGGTGGTCATGAAGACGCCGAAGAACAGGTCCCAGTCGTCCTGTTCGATGTAGTGGCTGAAGCCCTCGAAGCGCCCGTCGAGCACGTCGTGGGCGTCCTCGATGAACTCGGTCTTGTCGTCGTCGTGACCGAGTTTGGCGTTGTTGTCGATCCGGTAGCCGGTGTTGTTGAGGGTGTTGCGCATCTCGTCGGGGTAGGCGGCCTCGTCGACGCCCGGCGAGAGGAAGCCCGAGACCATCCGCTGGACGTCGCGCTGGGGCGGGAAGGTCACGGGGACGTTCATGACGGTGGCGTCGCGACCGGCGTCCTCGACGCGGTCCCAGACGCGGTCCGCCTGGACGTCGCGTCCCATCGGGACGTAGGTCTCGTACGAGCCGACCTCGCGGTCCTGGAAACCGTAGACGCCCGTCTCGCCCGGGTTCACGCCGGTCGTGAGCGAGGGCCAGCACGCGCTGGACTCGGGCGGCACGATCGACTCGATCGCGTTCGAGCTCCCCTCGTTCGCGATCGCGGTGAGGTTCTCGAAGACGTCCGGGTTGTCCTCGATCAGGCTGTACGGAACGCCGTCGATGCCGAAGAAAGCGACCCGTGGGGCGTCGTCGTCGCCGCGGATCCGGTCGAACAGTCCCATGGAGGCCTAACTCCGGAGGGACACAAAGATGGTTCGTTTTCGGTCGTCGTTTTCGGTGCGTGAGGCTCGAAAAAGAAGCGTTCCGAGGACTACCCGAACTGCTCCTCGTAGAGCTCCTGGGCGTGCTCGATCGCGTCGTGGGCCGCCTGCTTGTCCTCCCAGCCGAGGGTCTCGACCTCCTTGCCCGCTTCGAGGTTCTTGTAGGTCTCGAAGAACTCCTCGATCTCGTCGAGTTGCTGCTGGGGGATGTCCTCCAGGTCCTCGATGTGGTCGAACCGGGGGTCCTCGACCGGGACCGCGATGACCTTGTCGTCCTGCTCGCCGTCGTCGTCCATCCCCATCAGCGCGACGGGGCGGACCTCGATGACGCAGCCGGGGAAGGTCGCGTCCTCGACCAGCACGAGCACGTCGAACGGGTCGCCGTCGTCGTAGTAACACTGCGGGATGAAACCGTAGTCGTGTGGGTAGTGGACGTTCGAGTGGAGCACCCGATCGAGCACCATCCCGGGGATATCCTTGTCGTACTCGTACTTGTTGCGCTCGCCCTTGAGACACTCCACGACGGCGTGGATCGTCTCGGGCGCGTCCGGGCCGGTTTCGAGGTCCGTCCAGAGGTTCACCATCGTCCCCCCCTCCGGAAGGCAGCCAAAAAGTATTTTCTATCCGGACGTCTGCTCCACGGTATCGCGTTCGTGAGCCGGCGACGGCTTCGGTTCCCGGTCGGATCTCCCCGTTTTCCGATATAGTTAGGAAGTATTAAATAGTTAGATGACATCTGTCGGCCCGATGTCAGAGACACGAACGGTAACGGACCGAAGCGTCGCCCGCGACCTCACGGCGTTCCAACAGAACATCCTCGCGATACTGTCGGACGACGCGATGTACGGGCTGGCGATCAAACGCGAGCTCGAGTCCTACTACGACTCGGAGGTCAACCACGGGCGGCTCTACCCCAACCTCGACGACCTCGTCGAGCTCGGGCTGGTCGAAAAGAGCGAGCTCGACAAACGAACCAACCAGTACGAACTGACCGACGAGGGCTACGACGCCGTGACCGACAAGCTCGAGTGGACCCTCTCGAAGTTCGTCACCGACGACGACCGTGCGGAGACGGTGCGCGACCTCGTCGAGACCCAGTAATCGGACCCCGCTTCGGGGTCACTCATCGTTTTCGAGCGCGGTAGCCACGTCCGCGACCAGCGACAGCGAGGTCTCGACCGCCGCCCGCTGGTCGTCGGTGGGCCAGGCGTTCCGGACGAAGTACTCGGTTCGGAACTCCGTCCGGTCGGCCTCGGTCGCCGTCCCGACCCGGCGGGCGCGGTGGTTGCTCATGAAATCCGCGAAGACGCGTGCGTTCGCGCCGTGGACCGGGCCGTGGGCGTCGGCGACGCGCTCGGCGATGCGGTTGTTGTGCGTCGCGAGCGCTTCCCAGTCCCCGCCCTGTTCGGTCCCCGAGAGCCGGCGTTCGACCGCCCGGTCCGTCTCCTCGATCCGGTCGGTCCGAACCTCCCCGTCCACGATCCACTCGCTCGGATAGCAGACTAGGACGTCGCCGTCGGAGTCCTCGCGGACCCGTGCGGTGAACCCGTGCTCGGCGAGGCGGTCGTCGCGGCGCTCGCGGCGGGCGGCGCGCTCGTCGGGGTCGGTCGCCGTCCGTGCGAGCCGGGTGAGCCGTTCGGCCTCGTCGGCGACCTCGGTCGGGAGCTCAACCATCGAAGGCCTCGTTCGCCAGCCGGTCGGCGCGTTCGTTGACCTCGCGCGGGACGTGTTCGATCGACCACTCGTCGAACCCGTCGAGGAGTTCGCGCGCCCGAACGCGGCGCTCGCGGAGCCCGGGGTCGTTGGTGTCCCAGGCCCCCCGGACCTGCTCGACGACGAGCTGGGAGTCACCACGGACGTCGACGGTCGAGAAGCCGTACTTCCGGGCGAGTTCGAGCACGCGCAGCAGGGCCTCGTACTCGGCACGATTGTTGGTGGTCTCGCCGATCCGTTCGCTGCCTTCGGTGACGATCCCCGAGCTGTCGACGATCACCCAGCCGACCGCCGCGGGACCGGGGTTGCCGCGCGACGCGCCGTCGAAGTAACAGTGGGCGCGGCCGCCGGCCTCGCGAACGATCGCTTCGAGCTTCGCCGGGTTCGCGCCCTGGATCACGAGCTTTCCCTCGTAGGCCACCGCGGTCGCCCCCTCGTGGGTGGCTCGCCAGCGTTCGTGGTCGGTGTTCCCCGGCTCGACGGCGATCCCGGCGGTTTCGAGGCGCTCGCGGGCGTGCTCGGTGTCGCACTCCATCACGGGCATCACCCCGAGTCGAGCCAGCGCGGCCAAAGCGATTCCGGTCGGTCACCGGACGTCGGTCCGGACCAAACGACGACGTTCGGTCGGCGAACACCGGCAAAGCCGCCGGACAGCGCGGGAAAAGCGGGCCGAACGCGAACCCGCACAAGATTTATAAACTGCCACGATACTACTATAAAAGTGCAATGACACGGTCCACTCGTCAGCGGGAGCGGCAGGCCGAGACCGAAACCGAAGACGACGAACGAGAGGGCGTGCGGGGGTGTCCGGAGTGTGAGTCCGAGAACCTGGTCAAGAGCGCGGACCGGGGCGAGCTCATCTGTGAGGACTGTGGACTCGTTGTCGAAGAGGAGAACATCGACCCCGGTCCGGAATGGCGGGCGTTCAACCACGCCGAACGCCAGCAGAAGAGCCGTGTGGGTGCGCCGACAACCCAGACGATGCACGACAAGGGGCTGACGACGACCATCGACTGGAAGGACAAGGACGCCTACGGTCGTTCGATCTCCTCGAAAAAGCGCTCCCAGATGCACCGCCTCCGGAAGTGGCAGGAACGGATCCGGACGAAGGACGCCGGCGAACGTAACCTCCAGTTCGCCCTCTCGGAGATCGACCGGATGGCGTCCGCGCTCGGGGTTCCCCGCTCCGTTCGCGAGGTCGCCTCGGTGATCTACCGCCGCTCGCTCGCCGAGGACCTCATCCGCGGGCGCTCGATCGAGGGCGTCGCCACCTCGGCGCTCTACGCCGCCTGCCGGAAGGAGGGCATCCCGCGCTCGCTCGAAGAGATCTCCGAGGTCTCCCGTGTCGAACGCAAGGAGATCGGTCGGACGTATCGCTACGTCTCCCAGGAGCTCGCGCTCGAGATGCGACCCGTCGATCCCAAGAAGTACGTCCCCCGTTTCTGCTCGGAACTCACCCTCTCGGAGGAGGTCCAATCGAAGGCCAACGACATCATCGAGACCACCGCCGAGAAGGGCCTGCTCTCGGGGAAATCTCCCACTGGGTACGCCGCCGCCGCCATCTACGCCGCCTCGCTGCTCTGCAACGAGAAGAAGACCCAGCGCGAGGTCGCCGACGTCGCGCAGGTGACCGAGGTCACCATCCGGAACCGGTACCAAGAGCAGATCGAGGCGATGGGCATCCACAGCTAACCACCCACTTTTTTCCACGGGGGCATCGCGCTCGCTCCGCTCGCGCTCAACCCCCGCGCAAAAACCTGGACTAAAAAGGGCCGCTCGCTCACCGTCGGCTCGCTCGCGGTACAACTACTAACCACTCCCGCAACCGCTACACACCGCCAACCGCTCCGCCACGGCCACGAGCCTCCCCAGCCGATTGCGCTCCTCGATCGCTCGTGGTTCGAAAGACGCGAAGCGTCTTTCGTCATCACGAGACGGCTTCGCCGTCTCGAACGACTCCGCTCCCTCTCTGTCGTTCGAAACGGCTTCGCCGTTTCGTGATGACGAGAGAGCGAAGCTCTCTCGAACCACGGTGCTCATCCCTCGCACGCCGGTTCGCGCCCGGTGCTCACTATCGTTCGCACACGGGCGACGAGCGCGCGCCGGCCCAAGGGTTCAAATTCACGAGGGTTCAATCCAAAACTAAGACGACTCATCGGATTCGGTCGCTCGCTCGACGAAACGAACCCATGCCCCACAACAGAACGGCGGTTCGGACCGGACTGAAGAGCGCGCTCGGCGGCGCTTTCGGGGCGCTCGTCGGTGGCGTCGTATTGTTCTCGTGGTTCGGATCCTCCGTCGAAAGCGCCGCAGTCGCCGCCCTCATCACGGCCGTGTTCGCTGCTATCGGCGCGGGCATCGGTGCCGCCCTGCGCGAGCAGGAAACGTAGCAGTACGCGTCGCCCTCGGGCGATCTTGTCGGCCGGCACCCTCCACCCAAGCGTTCAAAGCCGCTCGCCCCCTCCCTTCTCACGATGCGACTCGACGAGTACTTCGAGGAGATCGAACGCGACGAGGCCGCCGAGCGTCGCGAACTGGTGAAGGAGAAGTCCTACGCCATCACCGACTACCTCGACGACGTCGAGTACGAGTTCAACAAACGCGTTTCGGGTGACGCACTTCTCGGAAGCACCTCGCCCTCCATCTTCGTCGGTCGGTCGTCCTACCCCAACGTCTCGACCGGGCTGCTCTCGCCCGTCGGCCACGAGGAGCGCGCCGCGGACTTCGAGACCAGCGGCCAGTGGTACGACCAGGGTTTCTCGATCGAGGACGTCTTCCAGCACCGGACGGGATTGGTCAACACCTCCCGGAAGACCGACGTCGGCAACGTCGCCGACGCCTGGAACGGCTTCCTCGGCACCCAGCGCGAGGTCGCCATCGCCGACAGACCGGTCGACATCGAGGTCGGTCTCGACGGCCCGCTCGACGTGGACTTCTCGATCTCCGAGGCGGACGTCTCCTCGCCGACCGGCCCGCGCGCCCACGCCACGAGCGCGACCCTCACCGAGAACCCACACGTTCCGCGCCCGGTGAAGAAGACGCTCGAAGACGACGACTGGCGCGCCGAGGGCGCGATGAACTACCTCTACAATCGGGGCTACGACGTCTACGACATCAACACCATCCTCTCGGCGGGCGCGCTCGGCGAGACCGAGACCCGCCGGCTCGTTCCCACCCGGTGGTCGATCACCGCGGTCGACGATACGGTCGGGAAGTTCCTCCGGGGCGGGGTCCACAACGCCACGGCGGTCGACAAGACGGAGGTCTACTACAACGAGTACCTCGGGAACAAGTTCTGGGTCCTGCTCGCGCCCGGCGACTGGGAGTTCGAGCTCGTCGAGCTCAAAGCCCCGGGCAGCGTCTGGAACCCCGACCCGGATCGGGGAATGTGGATCGCCGCCGACCGCGAGGGCTACGACGGCCGGACGGGCTACGTGGCCGAGACCGCAGGTGCGTACTATGCGGCTCGACTGGGCGTGCTCGAACACCTCAAGGAACGCGGTCGCCAGGCCTCGGTGCTCGTCCTCCGGCACGTCACGCCGGACTACTGGGGCCCGACCGGCGTCTGGCAGGTCCGCGAGACGGTTCGCAACGCCTTCGACGCCGAGGGCGGCGAAGCGGAGTCGTTCGGCAACGCGCTCCGCGACCTCGAACCACAGCTCCCGGTCTCGCTCGGGCGGCTCCGCCGGAAGTCGACGATGGTGGCCGGCGTCCAGTCCCGACTCGACGCGTTCGCGTGAGACGATACCCGGATTTTTGACCCCCCGCGACCGACTGCCGTCATGGTAACGACAGCCGGACTGCTGGGCCGCCTCCGGGCGATCGTGGTCGCCGTGTTGGTCATCGTCGCCGGATTCATCCTCGGGGGGATACTCAGCCTCGCCGTTCTGTTGGGGCTCCCCGCCCTCGGCGTACGACTCTCGTTGACCGCCGAGACCGTCCTCGGACTGGTCGTCCTCCAAGGTATCGCCTTCCCACTCACCACGCTCGCGTACCTCCGGCTTCGGGGCGTCCGGTTCGGTTCGTTCGTTCGAACCAGAACGCCGACGCTCCGCGATATGGCCTGGACCGTCGGTGGCTACTTCCTCGTCCTCCTGTTGGTCTTCACGCTGTTGTTCGCCGCCGTCGCGGTCGGCGCGCCGATGGCCGAACGGACCGACCAGGCCGCCCTCCAAGACCCGGGAACCCTGCTGTGGCTCATCCCGCTCGCCTTCCTCCTGATCGCGCCCGGCGAGGAACTGCTGTTCCGCGGTGCCGTCCAGGGACGCCTCCGCGAATCGTTCGGCCCGGTCGGGTCGGTCGTGCTTTCGAGCGCGAGCTTCGCACCGGTCCACATCCTCGCACTGAGCGGGTCCGTGCGGGCGCTCATGGTCACCGTCGCGGTTCTGTTCGTCCCCGCACTCGTCTTCGGCGCGACCTACGAACGCACGAACAACCTCCTCGTCCCGATACTCATCCACGGGGCCTACAACGCCACGCTCTTCGGGATCGCCTACCTCGCGTTCAGCTACGGTGCGCAGGGAGCCACCGTGCTACAGCTGCTGGTCGGCTAAAGGAAGGTAGTCAACGAACGGATCCCGCTGGGGATTCAACGGTCGTCTTCTCAAACGAACGGACGACGGCTCTGCCCGCGCAGCTGCTGGCTGGGGTCGGTACCCTACGAGTCGTCGTCCGCCGTCGGCACGGGCCCGGTTCCGACCGCCTCGCGCACGCTGGCTTCGAACTCCTGGCGGCGCTCGAAGTAGGTGATGTCGACGTCGCTCAGGGCGTCGCTCACCGTTCGGGGGCCGTCCGGGGTTCGGATCTCGATGTCGCCCACTCGGCGTTCGAGGTCCGACCGGGAGATACCCCACGTGAGCCGCGCGGCGACCCGCGCGAGCGGTGCACCCTCGACGGCGTTTCCCTCGCCGAGCTCGACGACCGGCTCGTTTTCTTCTTCCTCGTCCGCCTCGTCGTCGGCCATGCGCCATCCTCGGACGGGACCCGATTAGAGCTTTCGGACCCACTTTTTTACAGGGGGTCCTCCGTCGCGCCTCCGGCGCTCCGTCGAACCCCCTGCAAAAACCTGGACTAAAAACTGCCGCTCGCTCCCTTCGGTCACTCGCGGTGAACCACACTCGCTTCGCTCGTGTGGACGCTATCACGTTCCGCGACCGCTTCGCACAGCAACCGCAACCACACCGCCGAAGCCCTCGGGTGCGAGGTGCGAGCGAAGCGACGCACCTCGATGCGAACGGGGAGGAACGACCCGTGAGCCGGGCGCTCGCCCTTCATCCACCAGGAGAGCACCGCTCCCCTGAGCCTCGGCTCGCTCCCGCTCGCCGAGACACCAGGCCCGCACCGCAACCGCGGCCGCACCGGCCGCACAGCGGCCGCTATCCGAGACACCGAGTATAACCGTCGGCAGGGGCTGGGGGCGATATGGCAGACACCGAAGCCGTCGAGACGTTCCTCGACAAGGCCGACGCCGTGTTCGCGGACTACGAGAACGGCTACACCGACCCCGACGACGCGCTCGCGGTCCTCGAAGCCCACGTCGACGCGCTCCGCGACGACCTGGAGTGACGACGAACATCAACAGTTATCGCCGCGCGGCCGTCCTGTAGAACCATGACCGACTTCTCCGACCGCGTCGAACGGATCGCCATCAGCGGCATTCGCGAGGTGTTCGAGGCGGCGGGCGGCGACGCCATCAACCTCGGCCTCGGCCAGCCAGACTTCCCCGCACCCGAGAACGCCCGCGAGGCCGCCATCGCGGCCATCGAATCGGGAGCCGCCGACGGCTACACATCGAACCCCGGCGTCCGACCGCTCCGGGAGGCGATCGCCGACAAACACGACCGCGACAACGGGATCGACGTCCCAGCCGAGAACGTCATCGCGACCGCGGGCGGGAGCGAGGCGCTCCACCTCGCCATCGAAGCCCACGTCAGCGCCGGCGAGGAGGTCATCATCCCCGACCCCGGTTTCGTCTCCTACGCCGCACTGACCCACCTCGCGGGTGGCGTCCCGAACCCCGTCGGCCTCCGTGAGGACCTCACGATGAGTCCCGAAGCGGTCGAGGCGGCCATCACCGACGACACCGCAGCCTTCGTGGTCTGCTCGCCCGCGAACCCCACCGGTGCCGTCCAATCCGAGGAGGACATGCGCGAGTTCGCCCGCATCGCCGACGAACACGACGTGCTCTGTATCTCCGACGAGGTCTACGAGCACATCGTCTTCGAGGGCGAACACCACAGCCCGATGGAGTTCGCCGAGACGGACAACGTGGTCGTCGTGAACGCCTGCTCGAAGACCTACTCGATGACCGGCTGGCGGCTGGGCTGGGTCGCGGCCTCCGAGCGCCGCGCCGACCGGATGCTCCGGGTCCACCAGTACGTCCAGGCCTGTGCCTCCGCGCCGGCGCAGTACGCCGCCGAGGCCGCCATCTCGGGCCCCCAGGACCGCGTCCACGAGATGGTCGACGCCTTCGAGGAGCGCCGCGACGTTTTGCTGGATGGGCTCGCCGACGCCGGCCTCGAAACCCCGACCCCCGAGGGCGCGTTCTACGCGATGCCGAAGGTCCCCGAGGGCTGGGTCGACGAGTGCCTCGCGCGCGACGTGGTCGTGGTTCCCGGCGACGCGTTCGGCGAGCGCGGCGCGGGCTACGCCCGGATCTCCTACGCGACGGACGTCGAGGAGATCAAGGAAGCGGTCGATGTCATGGGCGACGCCGCGGCGGCGGTCCGCTGAACGCCGGGCCTACCGACAGCCAACGGGCGCTCGTGTTCTCGAAGCGGTGATCGAACCGAATTATCGATCGTTTTGAAGAGAGCGCAACCTACACATTGACGAACCGGTTAGGCAGTGTGTGGAGAGACCTCCCGTAGTCAGTATCGGCGACGGTCGGTGTTTTGTGGCGAAACGACGAACGCACGGTCGCCGTGCGGCCGGCGGTGGACGATGAGTTTCCTCGACAGGCTGGCGAACGCCGACCGGGAGCACCCCCGGTTCGTCTACGTCATGGCGTTCGTCGGTGCGCTCAATGGCCTGCTGTTCGGGTTCGACACCGGCGTGATAGCGGGGGCCCTGCCCTACATCCAGGAATCGTTCACGCTCTCGACGTTCCTCCAGGAGGTGGTCACCGTGAGCGTCCTCGTCGGCGCGATGATCGGTGCGGCGACCGGCGGACGGTTGGCCGACCGGCTCGGTCGCCGTCGGATGACGCTCGTCGGCGCGGTGATCTTCTTCGTCGCGGCGCTCGGGCTCGCGGCCTCGCCGTCGGTCGAGTGGCTGATCGGCTGGCGGATCGTGCTCGGCGTCGCGGTCGGGATCGCGTCGCTGATCGGGCCGCTCTACATCTCCGAGACCGCGCCCGAGGACATCCGGGGCACGCTCGGCTTCCTCCAGCAGCTGATGATCGTGGTCGGGATCCTCGTGGCGTACATCGTGAACGCGATCTTCGCGCCGTCGCTGCTCGGGGTCATCGGGTGGCGCTGGATGCTCGGGTTCGCCGCGGTGCCCGCGGTGATCCTCGGGGTCACGATGTTCTTCCTGCCCGAGAGCCCGCGGTGGCTGGTCGAACACGACCGGCACGACGAAGCCCGTGACGTGCTCTCGCGTATCCGGAACGAGGCGGACTTCGAGAGCGAGATCGAACGGATGGAGGAGATCAGCGAGCGCGAGTCCCAGGGGAGCTGGCGGGACGTCCTCGAACCGTGGATCCGGCCCGCGCTCACCGTCGGGGTCGCGCTCGCGGTGCTCCAGCAGGTCACCGGGATCAACACCGTGCTCTACTACGCCCCGACGATCCTCCAGAACATCGGTCTCGGCTCGGCCGCGTCGCTGTTCGGGACGATCGGCATCGGTATCGTCAACGTCGCGCTCACGATCGTCGCGGTCTACTACGCCGACCGGATCGGCCGGCGGCCCCTCCTGCTCGTCAGCGTCGGCGGTATGACGGTGATGCTCGGCGCGCTCGGCCTCGGCTTCTACCTCCCCGGTCTCTCGGGCGTCGTGGGCTACTTCACGCTCGGCAGCATGATCCTCTACGTCGCCTTCTTCGCGCTCGGCCTCGGACCGGTGTTCTGGCTGCTGACCTCCGAGATCTTCCCGCTCCGCGTCCGCGGGACCGCCGAGGGGATCACGACCTTCTTCAACTGGTCGGCGAACCTCATCGTCTCGCTCACCTTCCTCTCGCTGATCGAGCGCTTCGGCCAGACGGTCTCGTTCTGGGCCCTCGGGGTCTTCGGGGTGCTCGGCTTCGTCTACATCTACCTCCGCGTGCCCGAGACGATGGGTCGTTCGCTCGAGGACATCGAGGACGACCTCCGATCGAACGCCATCATGGGCAGCGACGCCGAGTCGTCGGACTGACCGGCCACGCGCCCCGAACCGATTCGGTGCGTTTCGTGGACCGACCAGAACCTTCATCTCGGTCGCTTTCGACCCCAGAGCGTGCGACAGATACGGACCCGAGTGCCGGGCGAGTCGCGGTCGGCGGTCACGACCGCGCTGACCGACGAGGACATCGATTATCACCTCACCGAGGAGGTGAGCGGTCGCGGTGCGGTGATGCTCGACGTCCCGGTGCCCGGCGGTGGGGTCGAACCGGTCCTCGACCTGCTCTACGACGCGGGGCTACCCGAGGACGCTCACACCGTCGTCACCGAGGTCGAGACGCGGGGGTCGACGACCCAGGATGTCGACGACCTCGCGGACCGGTTCGTCGCGGGGCCGAAGGGCGATTCGGGGGTCTCCTATTCGGAGATCCGCGAGCGCGCGGCCGACCTCCAGCCGGACCGCCCGACCTACATCGCGTTCGCGGCACTGAGCGCGGTCGTCGCGGTCGCGGGCCTCCTCCTCGATTCCGCGATCGTGATCGTCGGCGCGATGGTGGTCGCGCCGTTCGCGGGCTCGTCGCTCTCGGCCGCCGTGGGCGCGGTGATCGACGACCGCGAGATGGTTGTCGAGAGCGTCGTCTCCCAAGTGCTGGGTCTGGTGGTCGCCTACGTCGGCGCGGTGGCGATGAGCTTCGTGCTCCGTCGGACCTTCTTCGTCCCCGCGTCGCTCGCGATCACCAGCGTCGACCAGGTGTCGGCGTTCCTCACCCCGAGCCTGCTCGCGGTGGTCGTCGCGCTCGCGGCGGGCGCGGCGGGTGCGCTCGCGCTCGCGACCGACCTCCCGGTCTCGATCGCGGGCGTCGCGGTCGCGGCGGCGATCGTTCCCTCGGCGGGGACGGCGGGCATCGGTACCGTCTGGGGGCAGCCGCTCGTGGTGGCGGGTGCGTTCGTACTGCTCTTCATGAACGTCGTCTTCATCAACGTCAGCGCCTACGTCGCGCTCGTCGCGCTCGGCTACCGCGAGTCGGTCGTCGAGAGCGTCCGCGAGAACCTCTCCGTCTCGCTCCGGACGGGCGCGTACGCCCTCGTCGTGCTCGCGTTCGTCGCCAGCATCGTCGTCGTGAGCGCCGCGACGGCGAGCTACGTGAGCTTCGAGGGTTCGGTCAACCAGGAGGTCCAGACCGCGATCGACGGCCCGGCCTACGACGGGTTGGACCTCACCGACGTCTCGACGAGCTACGACGCGGGCGACGTGTTCGGCGGCGAGGTGACGGCCACGGTGACGCTCGACCGAACGACCGGCACGGCGTACCCGGGGCTCGCGGAAACCCTTCAAGAGCGCATCAGCGCGGCTACCGACCGGCCGGTCACGGTCGAGCTCAGATACGTCGATTACGAGTCGGCGTCGCCCGGCGACTGAGCCGTCACCCACCGACGGTCGTTTCGGCGCGCGGCGTACCGAGCGAAAGGTTCGTTCGCGAGGCGTCGATCCACAGCCGTAAGACACCTGCGTGTGCAGGCCATCTCGTGCGGCTCATCAAGCTCGTCGTGCCCGATGGACAGCGCGAAACCGTTCTCGACGTTCTCCGGACCGAGAACATCGATCGGGTGGTGACCGAGGACGCGAGCGAGCGCGACGCTTCGACGCTGGTCGAGTTCCCGCTGCCGACACAGGCCGTCGAGTACGTTCTCGGCGAGCTCCGCGAGGCCGGGCTCGACGACACGAACTACACCGTGATCGCCACCGCCGAGACCGCGAAGACCACCCACTACAACGAACTGGAGAACCGGTTCGTCGCGGGCGTCGAGGAGGACGACAGCGTCGCCCACGAGGAGATCCGGGCGAAGGCGCTGGACATGCACCGGAACCCGCTGACCTACTACGCCATGACGCTGTTCAGCGCGGTGGTGGCGGCCGCGGGACTCCTCCTCAACTCCGCCGCGATCGTCGTCGGTGCGATGGTGATCGCTCCACAGGTCGGATCAGCGATGATGAGCAGCGTCGGGATCGTCCTCAACGACCGCAAGCTCATCGGTTTGGGACTCAAGTCGCTCGCTGGTGGCCTGACAGCGGCGGTCCTCGCGGGGACGGTGCTGGCGTTCGCGCTGAAGGCCGGCGGGGTGGTTCCGGCGACCCTCGACGTCTCGGCGGTGGCCCAGGTGAGCCAGCGAACGTCGCCGGGACTGTTGGCGCTCGCGGTGGCGGTCTGTGCCGGCGCGGCTGGCGCGTTCGGGCTCTCGACCGGGCTCTCGGAGGCGCTCGTGGGCGTGATGATCGCTGCAGCCCTGATCCCGGCCGCGGCGGCGGTGGGTATCGGGGTCGCGTGGGGACTCCCGGCGGTGGCGCTCGGTGCGCTCGCGCTCTTAGTCGTGAACACCGTCGCGGTCAACCTCGCGGGCGTGCTCGCGCTCGTCTACCTCGGCTACCGGCCGTGGACCGGCAACGGCACCCGGAGCGGGCTCCGACGGCTCGCACCGGCTCTGGTGGCGCTCGGGGTGCTACTGGCCGTGTTCGCCGTCTCGGGAACCGTGATGGCGGGCCAGGTCTCGTTCGACCGGGATATCAACGACGCCGTGGAGACGACCCTCGATCAGCCGGCCTACGCGGCCGTCGACCTCGAAACCGTCCGGACACAGGTGATACTCACGAGCCTGTCCGACGACCGACGCGAGGTCGCCGTGGTCGTGAGCCGGCCCACCGGCGAGTCGTATCCCGGCCTGCCGCAGGCACTCGCCGAGCGGATCGAGACGCGAACCGGCCACGCCGTCGACATCGAGCTCACGATCCACGACCGCCGCCGGTTCTCGCCGAACTGAACCGTTCCCGTTCGGCTTCCGGACGGTCACGTGACCGCCATCGGTAGCCGCACATCTATGTGACTGGCAACCGAACGAGGAGCATGGCCGTCGCACGCCACGATTCGGGGACCGGGGCGGCGCTCTCCGCGCTCGCCTCACAGGTCCACCCGGTGTTCATGCTGCCGCCGCTCGCGGCCTCGGTCTTCGGTGCGGTGCTCGCGCCGGCGACCGTGCCAACAGCGGCGGCCGTCCACGTGGCGGCGATGTTCTTCGCCGTCTACACCGCCCACGTCAAGGACGGCTACGTCGACTTCTACGTTCGCGGGGAGGACGACGACCACCCGCTCACGGCCGGTGGCTGTCGCCTCGGGCTCGTCTGTGCCACCCTCGGCTTCGCGGCGTGCTGTAGCTGGCTCTGGCTGACCGCCGGACTCGGCGCGGCGCTCGTCACCCTCCCGACGTGGCTGGTCGCCTACCTCCACGCGCCACAGCTCGACATGCACCCCGTGAGCGCCACGATGGGCTACCCCCTCGGGATCACGCTCGCCATCCTCGGTGGCTACTACGTCCAAGCCGTCGGGTTCTCGGTTCCGGTCCTCGGTTTCGCCGCCGTCTTCCTCGTGTTGCTCTCGGGGATCAAGGTCATCGACGACGCGAAGGACTACGACTACGACCGCTCGATCGACAAACGGACCGTCGCGGTCGTCCTCGGACGGGCCCGCGCCCGCCGGAGCGCCTACCTCCTGTTGGCCCTCGCGCTTCTCGGAACCCTCGCCGGCGCGTTCCTCGGGGTCTTCCCGCCGAGCACCGGGCTCGCCGTCGTCGCCTTCGCCGGCGTGGCGCTCACCACCCGACGGCTCGACTCCCGACGCGCGACGGAGGTCCTGATGCGGGGGTCGTATCTGTTCCTCGGACTGCTCTTCCTCGCAGTCCTGATCGAGCCGTTCTCGTGGATCTGATCGGAACGGGTGCGGTCGGCGCGCGGGAGCGCGTCGGAGACGCGCGACTCGCGCGAGGGATGACCGAGCGAGTGAACGGAGTGAACGAGCGAAGGAATCGGCTGGGGAGGCTCGTGGCTTGCGGTTCTCGTTTGCACCGGGCGAGTCGTCGTAAATCCTCTGCAGATCGAGAAATAAGGGAACTCCAACCAGCCCGATGGATCTCGGTAGGCAGATCACTAAGCGCGGCTAGTTACCGAGCACGGCGGCCACGCGGCGACACCGATCGATCCACCTCCGTTCGTAGGTCTCGTGAGTCACTATCCGACCGTCAAGGTCCGCGATCGAGGTGATCCCCTTCCGTTTGCACCACATGACACAGTCGGCGTACAGCACTACCGGATGGTTCCCAGCCGTCACATCGTGGGCTAGCACCTCCTCCGCACCGGCGTGGAAAGCGAGATACACCCGAGTGTGACCGTCGATGAGTACCACCTCGTCCTCAAGCTGGATAACGGAGACCGGTTCGTAATGCGGCGCGTCGAAATCGAACCATTCCCTCGCCTCACGGAGTTTCCTAGCGCTGAGAAACAGCTGGCTCGGTTGTAGCTTCTCGGTAGAAATCCGAGACGGTTCCATCAGGTCGCCGTGCTCACGATCTTCACCACGTCGCCCTCCGAGAGCTCGTGGTCTTCGCCCACCCGCCGGTTCGAGCGCGCGTCCACGGCGTGAAGGTAGCCATCCCCGATGTCCGAGTGGACTGCGTAGGCCAGGTCGCGCGGGGTCGAACCCCGGGGAACCAGAAACGCGTCGGGCAGGACGTTGCCCTGGCCGTCGGTCCACTTCGTCTCGTTCTGGACGGGGTACACAGTGATGTGATCGAGCAGGTCGTAGACGGCGGTGTTCAACGCCGTCTGGATCCCGGTGCCACCGTGGTCGGCCATGAGTTCGCGGACCTGGTCGAGGCCTGCGCGCTGGCCGTCGGTGAGGTCGCCAATGATGGAGAAGTCGGGGTCGCCGGGGTGGTAGTCGATCGCTCCCGCCTCCGCGCCGCGCCGGAGTGCGAGCTCGCCCTCCGCAGTCGCCGGGATCGCCTCGCCCGCGGCCTCGCGGAGCGCGTCGAGCGCGCCTGCGGGTGCGATGTCGGCCTTGTTCGCCACCACGACGAGGGGCTTGGTTCGCTCGCGGACCTGGCGGGCGAGGGCGGTCCTGTGGTCGTCGGTCCACTCGCGCGGGTCCGTGGGATAGTCGAGCTCGCGGAGGGTCGCGGTGATGGCCGCCTCGCCGACGCCGAGCCCCGAGAGCATCTCCCGGATCGCCTCGTCGATCGAGAAGTTCGGCGCGCGCGACCCGCGGGCGATGGTCTCCCAGTTCCGCTCGACGATACCGGCGAGCCACTGCTCGATCTCCTCGGTGATGAAGTCGACGTCCTCCGTGGGGTCGTGATCGCCCACCTCGACGGGTTCGCCCTCGGCGTTGGTCCCCCCCGACGAATCCACGACGTTCAGGATCACGTCGGCGTTCGTGAGTTCGTCGAGGAACTGGTTGCCCAGCCCGCGGCCTTCGTGGGCCCCCGGTACGAGACCCGCGACGTCGAGGAGTTCGATGGGGACGTAACGCGTACCGTCGTGACAGTGTTCGTCGCCACAGCGCTCCTCGCGAGCGAGACAGGGGCAGTCGGTGCGAACGTGGGAGACCCCACGGTTCGGGTCGATGGTCGTGAAGGGATAGTTGGCGACGTCGACGTCGGCCATCGTCGCCGCCGCGAAGAACGTAGATTTGCCGGCGTTCGGCTTGCCGGCGAGCGCGAGCGAGAGCATGGGCCGACTATTTCGGCGGCGTGAAACTGCCTTTCGATCCGTCGGGTTCGGTTCGCTCGTCGTCCGACTCGACCGTTCCGTCGACGTCGTCGGCGCTCGTCACCGTCTCGGTTTCGGTATCCGACGCCGCGGTGTCGACCCCGCGCTGGGCCCGGACGACCGTCATCTCGCCGCGGGCGCGCATCTGCCCCTCGACCACCGCGCCCTCGTGGAGGCGGAGCCGTTCGCACGCGATGTCGCCGCGGATGTGGGCCCCCGCCGCGACCTCGACCGCGCCGTCGCTGGTCGTGACGTCGCCGTGGACGACGGTGCCCTCATCGAGGGTGATCGACTCGCGCGCTCGGAGGCTCCCGAATATCTCGTCGTTCGCACCGACCGAAATGGTCTCGGCGCGGAGGTTGCCGTGGAGCCGACAGTCGTCGCCGACCCGGGCGGGCGTCGAGACCCGCCAGGCGTCGTCGCCGAGCGTCGCGTTCTTCGGGACGACGAGCGGCTGGTCGTCGTGGCCCTCGAACACCTCCGAGAGTACGTCGTCGGCGAGCTCCTCCTCGCCGCGTCGGAGGAGGTGGGTGAGGTAGGTGAAGAGGAAGACCAGCGTCGGCACGGGGTTGCGGATGACGATCCAGCCGTTGGCGTCGAACCCCTCCTCGATGGTGACGTCGTCGCCGATGTCGAGGTCGCCCGCGACGACGAGCTGGCCACCGATCTCGACGCGCTCGCCGATGTAGGCGTCCGCGCCAACGAGCACGTTGCCGTTGACTTCACACCACATATCGAGCCGGCAGTCGCCGCTCGCCTCGATGTCCCCGTCGAACGTGACGCGCTCGCCCGCGACGACGTTCCGGGCCCGGACGCCGAGCGCTATCGTGCTCTGTGTTCCGACGATCACGTCGGCATCGGTCACGATATCGTGTTCCTCGACCGTGGTCCCATCGGGGACGACGAGTTCGGAGAGGGGGTCCGAGCGGAACGACACACGGCAGAATCGGGGGCCATCCCTAATAAATCCAGTCTCCGACGCGAACGCGAGTCGTTTTTATTCGTCAACCGCGCTACGATGGATATGACCCTCCTCTCGTTCGACGAACAGGGTGTGGACGTGGTCTATGAGGGTACCGAGTTCCGGCTCGAACGCGCGCTGATCGAAGAGGCCATCGGCAAGACCTATCCCGAGGTCACCGACCACGAGGTGCTCAAGATCGTCGAGCCCGACCCGACCCTCTCGGGCGAACCCCGCCGCATCGCCGAAATAACCGCCTGAAACCCCGTCGCCCTCAGCGTTCGGTGACGGAGTCGACCTCGAACTGAACGACCTCGGGTTCGCCGGCGAGATACTCGCCGACCGCGTCCTCGAAGGTCCCGAAGTGGTCGGACTGGCCGTGGGCCGCGAACGCCTCCTCGTCCTCGTAGCGCTCGAAGAAGCGGATGATATTGGGGTCGGTGACGTCCGTCGTCGCCCGATACTCGATCACGCCGTCCTCGGCCCGCGACCCCTCAACGAGGTCGGGGAGGAGTTCGAGCGCGTCGTCTCGGTGGGCCGGGTCGACCGGAAAGCTCGCGTGAACGACTAACATCGACGTTCCTTCGGCCGGCCGCGGGAAAGCCGTGGCGCTTCGGGGACCGGGTCGACGGTCGCGCCACGAACGGTGTCGCGAGCACGAGCGTTTAAGCCCCGACGCGCACTGCATCAGCCATGAGCACGAGCCTCCCCGGCCGATTCGACCATCCGTCGTGGCTCACGGCCGCTGGAACCCTGGCCGCTTACGGTGTCATCCTGCTCCTCCTGACGGTCGTGCTGTTCGCGGTTCCCTACCTAGTCTTCCTCGCGCTCTGAATCGACTTGGACGGCTCTCGTTCCGAGCGCTATCGCCCGTCGAGACGGCGGCGCATGAAGACGAGGTCATCGAGGAGCGGGTCGGGAACGTCGGTGACCGACGCCCCGCCTTCGTAGGTGTCGAAACCCAACTGCCGGTAGAGGTGTTGTGCGCCCTCCATGTACGGGGCGGTGTCGAGACGGAGCGAGCGATAGCCTTCGTTCTCGGCGACCTCGATCAGCCGTTCGAGGAGTCGGCGGCCCACTCCACGGCCGCGATACGCCTCGCGAACGTAGAGCCGCTTTATCTCGGCCTCGTCGTCGGTGAGCTCGTACAGGTAGACACAGCCGACGACGTCGTCGCCGTCCACCGCGACCACCAGCGGTCGCCGGTCGTCGTTCGCACCGAGATACGCGAGATCCGTCTCGGTCTCGTCCCGAACGTACGCGGCCGGGGAGAACTCGTACTCGGGCGCGTGGCGAGCGAGGTAGTCACGATGGCCGTCCGCGACCGACCGATGGTACTCCCCGAGGAGCGTCTCGATGCCGGTCTCGTACGCCTCGAATCCACTGCGCTCGACCGAAACACCGCCTTCGTTCCCCGTCATCGATGCCGCTCCGTAGCCGGGTTCGAACGAGATACTCGGGTGTCGTCGTCCATCCAGTCACATCCCCATGTCGGCGGCGGCGTCGGGCACCGGGAGGTCGTGCGGCGAGACGCCGAGCAACTCGGCGGCGTGGTCGAGCGCCATGTCGAAGCCGTAGTAGCGTTCGAGTTCGTCACCGTCCGCCGTGGGCCGGACCTTGAGCATGGCGTAGCCGTCGACGTTCTGGGCGACCGCCGCGGTCGCGCCGTCGCGCGAGAATTCGAGCACGCGCTCGCCGTCGGTCTCGGTGTAGCGCGCGGTGATGCCGTCGGCGCTGGCTTCCGCCTCGGGGGTCATACTCCCGCTTCGCTCGCCGGCTAATCGAAGCTATCGGTTCTCAATCGAGCAGGTTGCCCGCGATGGTGTTTCTGAGGACTTCGCTGGTCCCCTCGTAGATCTCGTTGAGCTTGGCGTCGCGGTAGAAGCGCTCGGCGGGAAAGTCCTTCGTGTAGCCGTAGCCGCCGTGGATCTGGACGCCCTCGTTCGCGACCTCACGGCTCACCTCGCTGGCGTAGAGCTTCGCCTGGGCGGCCTCCTTCCGGAAGTCCTCACCGCGCATCTTCAGGTCCGCCGCCTGGTGCATCAGGAGGCGGGCGGCAGAAACCTTGGTGTCCATGTCGGCGAGTTTGTGCTGAATGGTCTGAAACTCCGAGATGGGCTGGTCGAACTGCTCGCGGTCCTGGGCGTAGTCGAGCGCCGCATCGAGTGCGGCCTGGGCGATCCCGACCCCGCGGGCGGCGATGGTGATCCGCCCCCCGTTGAGGGTCTTGAGCGCGTGGACGAACCCCCGACCCTCCTCGCCGAGCCGTCGGTCCTCGGGGATCCGCATCTCCGAGAACCGGAGTTCCGCGGTCGGACAGCCCTTGTCGCCGAGTTTGTCCTCCGTCCCCTCGACGTGGAAGCCCTCGTCCTCCTCGGGCCGCACGACGAACGAGGAGATGCCCTTGTTGCCGGCGTCGGGGTCGGTCTTGGCGAACAGGGTGACGGTGTCGGCCACCGAGCCGTTCGAGATCCAGAGCTTGCCGCCGTCGACCACGTACTCGTCGCCCTCCTTTCGGGCCGTGGTCGTCATCGCCGGCACGTCGCTGCCCGCGCCGGCCTCCGAGAGCGCGAACGCCCCGATGTCGCGGCCCTCGGCCAGCGGGGTCAGGAACTCCTCTTTTTGGTCCTCCGTTCCGAACTCGTAGAGCATGTTGCCCGCGAGACTGATGTGGGCGGCCACCACGGTCCCCAACCCACCCGAGCCGCGCGCGATCTCGGCGAGGCCGAGCGCGTAGGAGTGGTAGTCGAGCCCTGCACCGCCGTACTCCTCGGGGAAGGGCATCCCCATCAGACCGAGTTCGCCCATCTCGCGAACGAGGTCGGCCGGGAACTCGTCGTCGTGGTCGATCTCGGCGGCGCGAGGCACGACCTCCTCGTCGACGAACTCGGTGACCATCCCCTGGATCTGTCGTTGCTCGGCCGAGAGGCTGAAGTCCATAACCGTTCCTCACGTCGCGTCCGCATTACTGTTGTGACACGGGGGACGAACCGATGCCGTTGCCTATATTTCGACGCGAATCGCACCTCCGGCCGAATTAGGATGTATCACGTACGACGCCACCCGGTCTCGGAGCCCGTCGAATGAGCGCCGACTCGCCGAGCCCGGTCGACGAATCGAACGACTCGAAGGGGCTCGATCGTCGCCGTCGGATACGGGAGTTCCTCGATCGGTCCCGGAGCGGCGCGCCGGCCGCGGGCGAGGCGATCCGTGACCGCTTCTCGGGCGACGAGGTGTTCGAGCGGGTGGTGGCGACCGCCTCCTACGAGTTCAGCTGTAGCGACCGCCAACTGTTCCTGAGCGGGCTCGCTGCCGGCCTCTCGATCGTGCTCTCCTTTCTGACTCGCGCCACCGTGGTCGCGACGATACCCGGCCCGGCGGGCGAGGTCCTGAGCTACCTGCTCTATCCCATCGGGTTCGTCTTCATCGTGATTGGCGGCTATCAGCTGTTCACCGAGAACACCCTGACCCCCGTCACGCTCGTCCTGACGCGGATCGCGAGCGTCCCACTCTTACTCCGCGTCTGGGGGATCGTCCTCGTCGCGAACCTCCTCGGCGCGATAGCGGGCGGGTTCCTCCTCGCCGAGACGCCGATATTCACGCCGGAAGCCGCGCGCGCCGCGACCGAGATCGGCCATCACGCGCTCGACACGCCGTGGTTCGGGCTGTTCTTCAAGGGACTCATCGCGGGCTGGCTGGTCGCGGGGATGGTCTGGGTCACCCACGCCGTCCGGGAGTCGACCGCCCGCGTGGTTCTCGTGGTGTTCATCATGGCGTTGATCCCCGCGAACGGCCTCTTTCACTGTATCATCGCGACCTGTGAGGCCTTCTACGTCGCGTTCGGGAGTTCCGTTGGTTTCGCCACCGCGCTGCTCGGCGTGACGCTCCCCATCACCCTCGGCAACACCGTCGGCGGCGTCATCCTGGTCGCGTTGTTGAACTACGGCCACACCCAGAACAGTTCGCTCGACGAGAGCGAACGCCGGGACTTCAAACTCCAGTGGTTCGAGTGGCTGTTCGAGCAGTCCCCGCGGGAGTGACGAAGCCTCGACGCGCTCGGGGCACCGGGTTTCGGTGGACGCATGGTTTATGCTCACTCGTCACGGATGTTCCCCATGATCGGTCTGGGAAAACGGATCCGAGAGGACATCGAGACGGCGCTGGCGAAGGACCCGGCGGCGAAGTCGGCCCTCGAAGTCGTGCTCGCGTATCCGGGGCTTCACGCGCTCTGGGCCCACCGTCTCGGCCACGCCGCGTGGGAGCGGGACTTCCACCTCACCGCACGGCTGATATCGCACCTCGCCCGGTTCCTCACCGGGGTCGAGATCCACCCCGGGGCCGACATCGGCCGGCGGTGTTTCATCGACCACGGCGCGGGCGTGGTGGTCGGCGAGACGACCGACATCGGCGACGACGTGATGCTCTATCAGGGCGTCACGCTCGGCGGTGACTCGCTGGCGGACGAAAAGCGCCATCCGACGCTCGAAGACGGCGCGACGATCGGCGCGAACGCCACCCTACTGGGTCCGATCGTCATCGGCGAGAACGCGAGCGTCGGTGCGGGGTCCGTCGTCCTCGAATCCGTGCCGCCGAACTGCACCGCGGTCGGCAACCCCGCGAAACTCGTCGGTCGCTGTGCGGAGGACGAATCGATCGAACTCGGGACCGGCTTCCCGGAGTAAGGAGCTACTCTTCGAGCGCGTCGGCGATGCGGTCGAGCGTGCGTCGGACGTCGTGAACCTCGTCGCGGAGCTGTCGAAGCTCGCGAACCATCTCCTCGTTGCCCGCGTCGCTCTCGCCACCCGGACCGCCGGGACCGGCACCGGGCGGGCCGCCGCCCATGCCGCCGGGGCCGCCCATGCCGCCGCCGGGACCGCCGCCCATCATCCCGCCCATCATCTGCGCGAACGGGTTGCCACCGCCGCCCATGCCGCCACCGGGACCGCCGCCACCCATCAGCTCCTCCATGCGTTCCTCGCGGCTCTCGCCGTCGCCCTCCGCTTCGGCCTCGCGCTCCTCGCGGATCTCCTCGACGCGCTCGCGGAAGGACTTCTCCTCGCCCTCGCTCTCGTTGATCTCGGGTTCGGAACTCGACTCGTCGGTGGGTTCGGGTTCGTCGTCTGCCATGCGCCCGGGTTGGCTGGCCCGCCGGAAAAGCGTTCGGTACTTCCCCGTCCTCAGCCGAACCCGCCGAGGCTCGCCTGGAGGTCGCGGTCGGGCGCGCCCGATTCGAGGTCGTAGCCCACGAGGTCCCGACAGTCGACGGCGTAGGTGGTTCCCCGGTAGGACAGAAGCAGAACGCGGCCCTTCATTCCCACAACAGTGCCACAGAGGAGGGTTTCGGCCACCGGTCGCTCCCCGAGTTCGAGGCCGTACTCGAACGCGAACGTCTCGTGGACCTCGAAGGGATCGAGCAGCGCCTCCCACGCCGCCTCGTCGAACGGCTCGGCGAGTCCTCGGATCTTGGTCGCCACGCGAACCCGCTCGGTAACCCCGTACTCCGTCGATATCTGTGTCTCGCGGTCACGTGCCGCTCGGCCGTCGGACGTAGTGAGAACGTGAGCGGCCCGGTCGGCACCCTGTTCGCGGAGACGGGTGTCGAGCCGCCACGAGCGCGTGACGCCCACCTTGAACGTCCGCGGGGTGAAACCCGCGAGGTAGACCGCGTGCTCCTCCTCGGAGTCGGCGTTGTTCGCCACCGACCACGGCGTGGTGTGGAGTTCGCAGTAGGGCGCACGCGGGCGCTCGCAGGGGTGATGAGTCCCGTCGTCGGTCGTCGTTCCCGCACAGTGGCGCTCGCCGAGGGTGTAGGCGAGCTCTGTGCCGGGGGCGAGGTCCATCCGCTCCACCGACCCCGCCTCGGCGACGAACAGCGCGGGGTCGAGCGACGCGTAGCCGACGATCTGCACGCACGCCCTCGACGGCGACGGCTCAAAGCACCACCGTTCCGGACCGCCGGACGGGGGTTCGCGGTCGCCCGGCAAGCGAGGGAGTTTTCGGACCGGTGAGGCGAGTTTATCAGTATCGAGTAGAAACCCCGAGTATGAGCAACGCACAGGTCGTCAGGGGGGAGATACCCGCCGAGGAGTTCGCGCTCTACGAGGCGCTGCGGTCGCTGCCGGACGTCGAGTTCGAGATCGAACGGGTGGTCCAGAGCGGCGACGACGCGGTCATGCCGCTGGTGTGGGTTCGCGGGGCGGAGGCCGACGCGGTCGGCGAGGCGCTGGAAGCCGACCCGAGCACCCGCGACATCTCCCTGCTCTCGACGTTCGAGAACGAACAGCTCTACCGGATGCAGTGGGTCTCCGAGGTCGAGGTCGTCCTCCAGATGATCACCAACTCCGCCGCGACGGTGATGGACGCCCTCGGCAAGAACGGCCGATGGCATCTCCGGGTGCTCTATCCCGACCAGGAGTCGCTCACGATGACCAACGACTTCGTCGAGGAGAACGGCTTGACCTTCGACGTGAAGGCTATCCGACAGATGCAGGGGAAACCGGTGGGTCGCTACGGGCTCACCGAGGCCCAGTTCGAGGCGCTCGACGCCGCCCTCGATGCCGGCTACTTCGCGATCCCGCGCGAGACCAGCCTGAGCGAACTCGCCGACCGACTCGAGATCTCCCACCAGGCGCTCTCCGAACGACTCCGTCGCGCGACCGCGGCCCTCGTCGAGGACGCCCTGATCCCCGGCGCGGCCGGGGTGCTCGACGAACGGGAGTGACGCGGGTCAGAACGTGGCTATCTCGCCGTCGATCACCCGTTCGGTCAGCCCGGTGACGTCGGCGAGTTCGCGGTCGACGATCCGGTCGATCTCGTTCTCGACGTCGCCGAGCGCGACGCCCGCCTCGGTGGCGACCCGGACGTCGGCGACGTGGGGCTGGTCGATCGGCCGGCCGATCTGCGAGAGGAGTTTGATCCGGAGTTCCGCGATGCCGTCGACCTCCTCGACGACGTTCTCGGCGATGTCGGTCGAGAGGAGGTTGTAGATCTTCCCGATGTGGTTGACGGGGTTCTTCCCGGAGGTGGCCTCCATCGACATCGAGCGGTTGGGCGTGATCAGCCCGTTCGCGCGGTTGCCCCGCCCCACGGAGCCGTCGTCGCCCTGTTCGGCGCTCGTGCCCGTGGTCGTGAGGTAGATCGAGTCCGTCTCGTAGTCGTCGGCGGTGTTGACGTGGACGGTGACCTCGCGGTCGGTGTGTTCCTCGGCGATCCCGGTGACGTACTCCCGGACGTCGGTCACCGCGCTCGCGTAGGCGTCGACGTCGGTGAGGTAGGTGTCGATCATCGCCGCCGCCACCGTGACGTCGATCGTCTCACCCTCGCGCTTGCCCATCACCTTGATGTCGGGACCCAGATAGGGATGGTCGGCGGCGTACTCGCCGTTGAGCCTGTTCTCGACGGTGTGGACGATGGTCTCGGTCTCCGAGAGCGGTGCGTGGCCCACGCCGTAGCTGGTGTCGTTCGCCATCGGCACCCCCGATTCGTCGAACACGCCGCGGAGGTCGCCGCTGCCCTCGCCGAGTTTGGCGTCGACCACGACGTCGGTGCCGACCTCGAGTTCGGGGACGTGGGTTTCGAGGTACTCGCGGGCGGCTTCGAGTGCGATGGGCTCGGTGGGGATCGTGGTCCCCTCGAACTCTGAGGTCGCCCGGCCGACGACGAGGATGTAGATGGGTTCGACCACCTCGCCGCCGCCGAAGGCGGGCGCGGCGGTGCCGGCGACGAGCTGGGTCTCGTCGGTGTTGTAGTGGAGCACCCGCCCGACGCGGTCGAGGTAGGCCGAGGCGAGCGCCTGTGAGACGCTCTCGGCGATCCCGTCACACAGCGAGTCGGGGTGGCCGATCCCCTTTCGTTCGACGATCTCGACGGCGGTCTCCTCCGCCGCCGGCCGGTCGAGTCCCTCGATACTGACGTTTCGCTGGGTCATGGTCGTCCTTCGACAGCCGCCCGCCTATAACTTGCGGAAACCTTCGGCGGCCGATAAATTACGCTCAGTTATCCTCGGTGGGTGGCGAGTCGGCGTCGGCATCGAGGAGGAGCCCGAGATACGAGGTCCGGATCTGGGTGTCGGGGTCGCAATCGAGGTCGGTGAGGAGCTCGCGCGCGCCGTCACGGGCGTCCGCGACGGCCGACTCGTCCGCGACCTCGCGTTCGACCTCCACGAACTCGCCGAGCCCGCGGATGGTATCGAGCGCGACGGTGTACTCCCCACACGAGAACCGATCGCGGTCCTTCTCGACCGTGGCCGCGGGCGAGAAACCGAGCCCGTCGAACACGCCCGCCATCGCTTCGCGGTCACCGACCCCCGTCTCGTGCTCGATCCGGGTCTTCGAGGCCGCCTCGACCAGCGGTCCCTTGTAGGTCACCCGAGTCCGCTCGTCGTCGTCGGTCGACTCGGTTCTGATGCGGAGGGCCTCGTCGGTCTCGGCGAACGAGCGGTCCGGGGCGTCGTAGTAGGTGTCGACCTGGCGGACCGTGCCGAGCGGCTCCGCATCGAGCGAGGCGAGCCGTTCGCGAACCGGGTCGTGGGCGGTGCGGACTTTGAGTTCGACTTCGTACATCGACGGTTAGCGGTGGCCGTACGGGCTCACTCGTCGGTCGTCCACTCGAGCTCGATGGTGACCGATTCGTGCTTGCTGCCGAGCATCGGTTCGCGCTCGGCGACCTCGATGTCGTAGTCGATGTCGCCCGAGGGGGCGAGCGAGACGGACTTGTTGCCCACCTCGACCTGGATCCCGCCGTCCTCCTGCCGGAGTTCGCTCGCGAGGGCTTCGAGCCGCTCGGCGGCCGCCTCGTTCGAGAGGGACTCGCTCGCGGTGGTGGTGTCGGCCATGGACGGTCGAGGTCGGGACGCTACAAAAACCAACCGTCCGACGGGCTCGGTCGCGTGGCGTCGTCCGTCGAGACCGGTCCGAGCAGAGCGTCGAGCACAAGGTATAAACCCGCAACTAACCACGTAGTCAGTGATCGAAATGGGGGATACGACCGACGAAGCGGGATCGGCCGACGGTGCGGAGGACGAGACGGGAACCGAACACGAGGCGATCATGCGGGCGACCTACCGCGCGTTGTGTCGTCACGGCGCGGTGGACCTCACCGTCCAGTCGATCGCCGACGAGTTCGAGAAGAGCAAGTCGTTGATCTTCTATCACTACGACTCGAAGGAGGACCTGCTGTCGTCGTTTCTGGGCTACCTCATCGCGCGGTTCGAGACGCAGGTGGCCGTGACCGAGAACGACGACCCCGCCGAACGGCTCCGGGAGACGATCGACGCGCTGGTCTACGGTCCGGACGACCACGAGGCGTTCCAGACCGCGATGCTCGAACTCCGCTCCCAGGCCGCCCACAACGAGGTCTACCGCGAACAGTTCCGGACGAACGACGTCTACGTCCTCGACCTGTTCGAGGCGATGATCGAGGACGGCATCGAGCGGGGCGTCTTCGCTCCCGTCGACCCCGAGCGCACCGCGACGATGCTGCTCACCATCATCGACGGCGCACGGACCCGCTGGGTGGTGCTCGGCGACGAGGCGGTACTCGAAACCGCCCACGGGCTGCTCGAAGAGTACCTCGAAACCACGCTCTACGCCGATGCGGACGCGTGATCGGGGGCGGTTCGCGGGGGCGGGAGCGAAGCGTTGTTCTTAAACGTCGAACGGGACTTGATGGGGGTATGACCGACGACGAGGCCGAGACGGACGCCGACGCCACCGAGACCGAGGAATCGGCGGCCGCCGACGAAACCGAAGCCACGGGAATCCAGGAGGGCGATTTCGTTCGACTCTCCTACACCGCACGCACCGTCGAGAACGACCAGCTGGTCGACACCACCGACGAGGAGGTCGCCGAGGAGGAGGGCGTCGCCGACCAGCAGGAGAGCTTCGAGCCCCGCGTCATCGCGGTCGGGGCGGGCCACCTCTTCGACGCCGTCGAGGAGGACTTCATCGGCGGCGAACCCGGCGACTCGGGGACGGTCACGGTGCCGGCGGTCGAGGCCTTCGGCGAGTACGACGAGGGTGAGGTCAGAACTGTGAGCGCCGACCGCATCCCCGAGGACGACCGCTATCCGGGCGGCCACGTCGACATCGACGGCCAGCACGGCCACGTCGAGACCATCATCGGCGGGCGGGCGCGGGTCGACTTCAACCACCCGCTCGCGGGCTCGGACGTCGAGTACGACTACGAGGTGCTCGACGTGGTCGAGGACCGCGTCGAGCAGGCCAAGGGGATGCTCTCGATGTACTTCGACGCCGACCTCGACATGCGGATCGAGACCGACGAGGTCGAGGAGGAGCAGCTCGTCGAGTCCGAGGACGACGACGAGGAGAGCGAACCCGAGTTCGAGACGGAGACGGTGGAAAAGGAGACCCTCTACATCGAGCAGTCGCCCCAGCTCCAGTTCGACCAGCAGTGGATGATGGGCAAACAGCAGATCCTGGGCGACCTCATCGACCGGCTCGACCTCGACCGCGTGGTCGTCGAGGAGGTCATCGACGGCTCGGGCGGCATGATGGGCGGCATGGGTGGGATGATGGGCGGCATGGGCGGCGGTGGTGGCGAGGCCGACATGGAAGCCATCGAGGAGGAGCTCGCGGACGCGGACGTCGACCTCGACGACGTCACCGAGGAGCTCGACGAGGCCGACGCGAGCGAGTAACGCCCGACGACCTTCTCACGAACTCGTCGTTTCGTCCCAGCGATAGCCCCACCCGCCGGTGGAGACGAGGCCACCGAGAACGAGGAGCGGCGCGACGGCGGCGAACGACGGGTTCCCGAAGCCGGTGAGTACCACGACGAGCACGAGCCCGACGAGCGCGACCTGGACGCCAAGCCGACGAAGCCCGAAGCCCTCCGTCGCAGCCATCGAGTCCAGGTCGAATGATTAGATCATAAGCGCTCCGCCGATTGCTACCGGGGCTACTACCCGCCGGGTCGTCCGCTACGCGATGTCGCGGCTCGTGTCCACCGTGACCCGGTCGGTGAGCTGGAGTTTGAGGGTCTCGGTGAGCGCGCGACCGCCACGGACCTTCGGCACCGCGAGCCGGGTGTCGACCGTCGCTCCCACGACGTCGACGGTGAGCCGGAAGACCACGTCGGCACTGTGGAGGGTGGTCGCCCGGCGCTCCGGGACCGGGTCGCCGTCGAGGCAGTAGAGCACCGCGACGCCCCCGGTTTCCGTGAGATGGCGACGGAGTCGGGTCACGAACTCGGAGACGCAGTCGGGTTCCTCGGTCTCGATCACGGTGTGGTGGTCGACGATCACCGTCGAATCCCGGGGACGGTCCCCGAGACGTTCGAGCACGTGGTCGACCCGATTCTCGTCGGGAACGGCCCGAACGTCCGGGTCGCCCGTCTCGGTCGTGGTTCGACGGAGACCGTCCGTGACCGCGCGCTCCGTCCGGTCGAGGGCGAGATACAACGTCTCGCGCGGGCCCATGAACTCGGCGAGCAGGAGCTCGGCTTGGCTCGCCGGCGGCGCACACAGCGCGACGACGCTGCCCGGCGGGACGCCGCCCCCGAGCCGTTGGTCGAGCACGTCGATGCCGGTCGGCAGAGAGGTCGCCATGGGAGCGTTCGTCGCCGGATCGCGGATAAACCCTCGTCAGAATCGGGTGTTCGGCCGCTCGAACCCGCGCGCGAACGCCGCCTCGTCGATCCGGAGCACGGTCGGCCGGCCGTGGGGGCACGCGAAGGCCTGCTCGCACGCCCCGAGCCGCCGCACGAGCTGGGTCGCCTCCTCGGTCGTCAGCGCGTCGCCGGCCGTGAGCGAGGGGTGACACGCGAACGCCTTCAGTAGCTCGTCGCGCGGGTCGGTGGGCTCCTCACCCGCGGCGAGCGCGTCGAGCGCGTCGCGGAGCGCCTCGGGGCTCGCGACCCGACCGAGGGGCGCTGGCACGCCCGTGACCCGCAGTGACGCCCCATCGGTCTCGAACCGGAAGCCGACCGCGGCGAGGTCGTCCCTGTGTGTTTCGGCGAGCGCCGCCTCGCTCGCCGTGAGCGGGAGCCGTCGCGGTTCGATATCGGCGGACTCGACGCCCGGCTGACCCGTTTCGTCGTCCGAACCGCCATCGCCGACCGCCGCCCGGAGGCGTTCGTAGTTGATCCGCTCGTGGGCGGCGTGCTGGTCGACCACGAGGAGGTCGTCGTCGGCCTCACAGAGCAAGTAGAGCTCGCGGAACTGGCCGATCACCGCGATGGACTCGAACGCCGACTCCCCGACGTCGTCCACCGCGGCGTCGAGGTCGAGGGCGAGGTCGGCGGTCCGCGAGAGGTCCTCGGTCGAGAGCGCCTCCGAAACCGCCCGCTCGACGGCGCTCGCGACCGCGTCCGGGTCGTGAAACGCGACCGCCTCCTTCGCGGGGTGGACGTTGGCGTTGACCTCCTCCGGGGGGAGCGAGACGTCGACGACGGCGACCGGATGTCGGCCGTCGGGGAGCAGGCTGCCATAGCCCTCCCGGATCGCGCCCCTAATCGTGCCGTCCCGGAGCGTGCGGCCGTTGACCGCGGTGGTCACGTGGGTGGGGTTCGCCCGGGTTATCGACGGATAGACGAGGAGCCCACGCACCGCGACCCCGTCCGTGCGGTGTTCGACGGTCGTGCTCTCGCTGGCGGTCTCGCGACCGTAGACACCGAGGACGGCGTCGGTGTAGCTCCCTGACCCCGGCGTCGAGACCACGCTTCGGCCGTCGTGGGTCAGCGAGAACCGCACCGCGGGGTGGGTCAGCGCGTAGCCCGTGACCGCCTCGCTGACCCGCGCGAACTCCCGTTTGGGCTGGGCCAGCGACTTCCGCCGGGCGGGGATCCGCTCGAACAGGTCTCGCACGGAGACCGTGGTCCCCACCGCTCGCCCCGCCGCCGTCACGCGCTTCTCGTCACCGTCGACCACCACTCGGGTGCCGGCGACGCCGCTCTCCTCGTGCTTGGTCGTGAGTTCGAGCCGCGCGGCGTGGGCGATGCTCGGGAGCGCCTCGCCCCGGAAGCCGAGGGTCGAGATCCGTTCGACGTCCGCCACCCCGCTGATCTTGCTCGTGGTGTGGCGCTCGACCGAAAGCGCCGCGTCCTCGCGGGCCATGCCGTGCCCGTCGTCGGCCACGCGGATCAGGTCGAGCCCCGCGTTCTCGATGGTTATCTCGACCGACTCGGCCCCCGCGTCGAGCGCGTTCTCGACGAGTTCGACCACGACGCTCGCGGGCCGGGTGACGACCTCGCCGGCCGCGATGCGTTCGACCGTCTCGGTGTCGAGTTCAGTTATCCTGGTCATCGAATCGTCGTTTGAGCGCGTCGAGCCGGACGAGCGCCTCCACCGGTGTCAGTTCGGCCACCCGAAGCTCGCGTAGCTCGGCTACGGTCTCCGGCGGTATAGCGGCTTCGTCGCCCGCTTCGGTCCCGTCCTCGACCGAGTGCTGTTCCTCACCTGGCTCGTTCGTCTCGTCGGTCGTCGGTTCGGAACTCCCAGTTCCGCGGGCGACGAGGTCGCGCGAACGCTCGACGACCGACTCGGGGACCCCCGCCAGCCGCGCGACCTCGATCCCGTAGGAGGCCGACGCGCTCCCCTCGGCCACCGTGTGGAGGAAGGTCACGCCCTCCGACCCCGTCCCGTCTCCCGCGTCGGGGTCGCCCTCGACGGCGAAGTGGAGGGTTCGCACCCCGTCGAGTTCGTCGCCGAGCCGCGCGAGGTCGTGGTAGTGGGTCGCGAACAGCGTGGTCGCGCCGACCTCGTCGTGGATGAACTCCGTGACCGCGCGGGCGATGGCCTCGCCGTCGGTGGTCGAGGTGCCCCGTCCCACCTCGTCGAGGAGGACGAGCGAGTCGCGCGTCGCGTCGTGGAGCACCGCGGTGAGTTCGGTCATCTCGCGCATGAAGGTGGACTCACCGCCCGCGATGTCGTCGGAGGCCCCGATACGGGTGAAGATCCGGTCCACGACCGGGAGGTTCGCCTCGCTCGCCGGCACGAAACTCCCGACCTGGGCGAGCAGCTGGATCAGCGCGACCTGACGCATGTAGGTCGACTTCCCGGACATGTTCGGCCCGGTGATGACCGCGAACCGCTCCTCGCGGAGGTCGACGTCGTTCGGGACGAACTCGGTTCCGCGCTCGACCACCGGGTGGCGACCGTCCCGGATCGCGACCCCGTCGTGGCCGAGTTCGGGTCTGGTGTATCGGTTCTCGACCGCGACGTGGGCCAACGTCGCGAGGGTGTCGAGCGCGGCGAGGGTGTCGGCGAGCGCCTGGAGGCGTTCGGTCTCACTTGCGACCTCCTCGCGAACCTCGCGAAAGAGGCGGTGTTCGCGGGCGTCGGCGCGCTCGGAGGCCCCCAGGATCTCGTCCTCGCGGCGCTTGAGTTCGGGGGTGTAGAACCGTTCTGAGTTCTTCAACGTCTGCCGCCGGGTGTACTCCTCGGGCACCGCGTCGAGGTTCGGGTTCGTGACCTCGATGTAGAAGCCGTGGACCTCGTTGTGACCCACCGAGAGCGAGTCGATCCCGGTCCGCTCGCGTTCGCGCTCCTCCAGGCCCTCGACCCACTCGCGGCCCTCGCGCGCGTTCGTCCGGAGCTCGTCGAGGTCGTCGTCGAACCCCCGCGCGATGACACCGCCCTCTGTGATCTCGGTCGGCGGTTCCTCGCGGATCGCCCGGCCGATCAACCCTCGGACGTCGTCGAGCCCGTCGAGGTCGGCCCGCGAGTCGGCGAGCAGCGTCGAATCGGCCTCGGAGAGGGTCTCGCGGATCGCCGGGACGACGTCGAGGGTGGCTTTCAGCGCGCGGAGGTCGCGGGCGTTCGCCCGCCGGCGCGAGACCGTCCCGACGAGGCGTTCGATGTCGTAGACGTCCCGGAGCAGGTCGCGGAGCTCCTCACGAACCAGCGACGCGTGCGTCAACTCCGCGACGGCGTCGAGACGAGCTTCGATCTCGGCGCGGTCCTGGAGCGGTCGTCGGAGCCACCGGACGAGCGTTCGGCGGCCGAGCGCACACGAGGTCTCGTCGAGCACGTCGACGAGGGTGTGGTCGTCGCTCCCGGACGGGTTCTCGAAGACCCCGAGGCTCCGGAGCGCGGTGGCGTCGAGTTCGAGGCGGTCCCGTGGGTCGTCCCGAGTGAGTCGGGTGACGTGGTCGAGCGCGCCGTCGGTGGTCTGGGTGTGGGCGGCGTAGGCGAGCAGCGCCCCCGCGGCACGGAGCTCGGCGTCGTTCTCGACGACGGCCTCGGGCCGTGAGACCACGCTTTCGAGCCGCTCGCGGGCGGTCTCGACCGCGAACGCGTCCGGGTCGTGGGGCGTCACCATGCAGTCGAGGTCGAACTCCCCGTCGAACTCGGACGCGAGCAGGGCCTCCTTGGGGGCGAACCGATCGAGTTCGTCCCGGACCCCCTCGCGCGAGTCGGCGCTCGTGACCCGGAACTCCCCCGTGGAGACGTCGACGACCGCGACGGCGTACGCACCCTCGCCGTCCTCGGTCTCGCTCGCGAGACACGCGACGTAGTTCGCGGAACCGGGGGCGAGGAGTTCGTCCTCGACCACCGTTCCGGGGGTCACGACCCGCGTGACCGCCCGATCGACGACTCCCGTGGCCTCCTCCGCGTCCTCGACCTGCTCGGCGATCGCGACGCGATAACCCGCATCGAGCAGGGTTTCGACCGACGAGGCCGCGCTTCTGACCGGGACCCCGGCCATCGGGTAGGTGCCGGTGCTGTCCTCGCGCTGGGTCAGCGCGACTTCGAGTTCGCGCGAGACCACTTCCGCCGCGTCACAGAAGGCCTCGTAGAAGTCCCCCATCTGAAAGAGCACCAGAGCGTCGTCGTAGCGCTCGCACAGCTCGACGTACTGGGTCATCATCGGCGTGAGGTCGTCGCCGTGGTCGGCCATCGCGGCCGGCGGTCCGAGCGCGGCGTCCATGCCCCTCCCTGGTCGTGAACGGTCCAAAGGCTTGCGGACCCGTCGCCGCGGGGTGGTTTTCCGGCGAGCGGCGGCGAACGCTTTTGTGAGCCCGCCCGGAGAGTCGGATATGTTCCCCGAGCGCATCGAGACGGACAGGTTGATCCTCGAACGGCTGTGTCACGAGACCCTCGACGTCTTCGAGTTTTACGACATCTGTTCGGACGCCGACGGTCCGGAGGCGATGGACGAGGTCACCCGCTACATGCCCTGGGAGCCCCACCAGACGCTCCTCGAATCGAAGGAGTACATCGACGGCGTGGAGGAACGCTGGGAGGAGGGCGAGGCGGCGGGCTACGTCGTCCGACCGCGGGACGGCGAACCCGGCGCTGGCGAGTACGCCGGCAACGCCGCGCTCCACATCGACTGGGACCGCCGAACCGGCAACCTCGGAACCTGGCTCCGGAAGCGGTTCTGGGGCCGTGGCTACTCGGGCGAGCGCGCCGGCGCGCTGATGGAGCTTGCCTTCGAGCGCCTGGACCTCGAACTGGTTTCGGTGAGCCACCACGCGGACAACGACCAGTCGCGCCGCGCCATCGAGAAGTACGTCGAGGCCCACGGCGGGCGCTGTGAGGGACTGCTCCGAAACTGGCTCCCCCACGGCGACGAGGTCAGCGACGAGTACCGATACACCATCTCGCAAGCGGAGTACCGCGACGCGACGGAGTAACACTCACCGTGTATCTCGCGAGCCCACACAAACCGGGCCGCGGTGGCGCGCGCTCGCAGTCGTGGGTGAACGGAGGTGAACCCACGGCTGCGGACATTGTGCGAGGGATGAGCACCGCAGGGAGCAAGGGGTGGTGTGAACGAAGTGAACACCACCACGCGTGAACGGCGAACGAAGTGAGCCGTGAGCCGAGCGACTGAGGAGCGCAGTCGGCTGGGGAGGTATGTGGCCGTCGCGGGGCGGTCTGCGGTTCTCACTTGGATCGGGAATTGTAATCGACGAATCGGCATTCGGAGCAAAACGGGAATCGGATACCGAATCGGCACTCGGAGCAAAACGGGAATCGGATACCGAATCAGCACTCGAAGCAAAACAAGCGCACGATGCTGAATAGACGGACGAAATCACGCAGTCGGTCTCCCTTCGTTTCTCGACTATCAAAAGCGCTATACTCGGACTCCCGAAATCTCGCCCATGCCCCTCGCCGACGACGACCGCCGCCGGATAACCGAGCGGCTCGGTCGCGAGCCGACCCCCACCGAGAGCGTGCTGTTCGAGAACCTCTGGAGCGAGCACTGCGCCTACCGCTCCTCGCGGCCGCTCCTCACGAACTTCGAGAGCGAGGGCGAGCAGGTCGTGGTCGGCCCCGGCGACGACGCCGCCGTGGTCGGGTTGCCCACCGACGACGATGCGAGCGACCTCGCGATCACCCTCGGCATCGAGAGCCACAACCACCCCTCGTTCGTCGACCCCTACGACGGCGCGGCGACGGGCGTGGGCGGTATCGTTCGCGACACCCTCTCGATGGGGGCCTACCCGATCGCGCTCACGGACTCGCTCTACTTCGGACCCTTCGACCGCGAGCACACCCGCTACCTCCTCGACGGCGTGGTCGAGGGGATCGCCGACTACGGCAACGCAATCGGCGTGCCGACGGTGGGCGGGAGCCTCGCGTTCCACCCGGGCTACGAGGGCAACCCGCTGGTCAACGTGGCGTGTGTTGGCCTGCTCGACACCGAGCGGCTCGTCACCGCCGAGGCGCAGCGGCCCGGGAACGCGCTCGTGCTGGTCGGCAACGCGACCGGTCGCGACGGGCTCGGCGGGGCGAGCTTCGCGAGCGAGGACCTCGCCGAGGACGCCGAAACCGAGGAACGGCCGGCGGTGCAGGTGGGCGACCCCTACACCGAGAAGCTCCTGATCGAGGCGAACGAGCAGTTGATCGACGAGCGGTTGGTCGAGTCCGCCCGCGACCTCGGCGCGGCGGGGCTCGGCGGGGCCTCCGCCGAGCTGGTCGCGAAGGGCGACCTCGGGGCCGACATCGACCTCGAAGCCGTCCACCAGCGCGAGCCAGGGATGAACGCGGTCGAGATCCTGCTCGCTGAGAGCCAGGAACGGATGTGCTACGAGGTGACTCCCGAAAACGTCGAGCGAGTGAGGGAAGTCGCCGAGCAGTTCGACCTGGGCTGTTCGGTCATCGGGGAGGTCGTCGAAGGGAACTACACCTGCTCGTTCGACGGCGACGCCGTGGTCGACGCCCCCGCCGAGTTCCTCGCCGACGGCGCGCCGGCCTACGACCTGCCGGCCGAATCGCCCGCCGAACCCGACCGCGACCTACCGAACCCCGACCTCGAAACCGCGTTCGGGGAAGTAGTGGGGAGCCCGAACACCGCGAGCCGGGAGTGGGTCTACCGCCAGTACGACCACGAAGTCGGCCTCCGGACGGCGCGCGGACCGGGCGACGACAGCGCAGTGCTCGCGATCCACGAAACCAGTGAGGAGGGAACGGGGGTCGGTCTCGCGCTCTCGGCGGGCGCGGAACCGAACTGGACCGCCGCGAACCCGGAGGTCGGGGCGCGCGCGGTCGCGCTCGAAAACGCCACCAACCTCGCCGCGAAGGGTGCGACACCGCTCGCCGCGGTCGACTGTCTCAACGGCGGCAACCCCGAGAACCCCGGAACCTACGGCGGGTTCTCGGCCATCGTCGACGGCCTCGCGGGAATGTGTGCCGACCTGGATGTCCCCGTCGTCGGCGGTAACGTCTCGCTCTACAACGACTCCACCACGGGTCCGATCCCGCCGACGCCGACGCTCGCGATGGTCGGCGTTCGCGAGGGCTACGAAGCCCCGCCGACCGCCCTCCGCGGGGCCGGCGACCTCCTCCTGGTCGGTGGCGGGCTCGACGACGACCCGGGCCTCGGCGGGTCCGAGTACCTCGCGCGGTTCGGCGGGTCCGACCGCTTCCCGAGCCTTCCCGACGATCCCCAAGCGTTCGTCACGGCGCTCGCGCGGGTGGCGAACGAGGAGACGACGACCGCAGTTCACGACGTGAGCCACGGTGGCCTCGCGGTGACGCTCGCGGAGATGGTCACGGCCGAAGCGGGGGCGGAGGTCGACCTCGACGGCTGTGAGAACCCCGCCGCCGCACTGTTCGGCGAACGACCGGGCCGCGCCGTCGTCGAGACCGACGACCCGGAGAGGGTCAGAGCGGCGTTCGACGGGGTCGCGCCCGTCGACGCGATCGGGCGGAGCACCGACACCGGGCGGCTCGACGTTCACACGGACGGCGAGCGTCTCTCGATGACCGCCGAAACCATCGCGGAGCGCCGAGCGGTGCTCGACGCCACGATGGAGTGATCACTCGGCGAGCGCCCGGCGGATCGCCACGGTCACCGGGGTCCGCTCGACCGGCACCAGGTCGCGGGGGCACGGATCCCGAACCACGACGGTGTTGTCGAGCCCCTCGATCAGCGAGGCGATCATGACCGTGGGAATACCCGTCAGCCGGTCGAGACAGTAGGTCGCGGTCGACCGCGGGAGCCACGAGACGGGCACCGTCAGCACCGTTCGGCCGGTGGCGCGGGCGACACGCAGGAGGAGTTCCTCGTAGGTCAGTACCTCCGGGCCGCCGATATCGTAGGTCTCCCCACGGGTCTCCGGGGCGTCGAGCACGCCCGCGAGCGACGCCACGGCGTCGTCGATCGCGATCGGCTGACAGGTCGTCGTCACCGCCGCCGGGAGCGGCAGGACGGCGAACTGCGGGAGGCGTTCGACGAACTGGCGGAGGAGTTCGAAACTCGCACCGCCCGCACCGAGAACGACCGCCGCCCGGAGCACCGTGAGGTCGTAATCGCCGTCCCGCAGCACGCCTTCGAGCGAGCGGCGCGACTGCAGGTGGGGAGAGAGCCCCTCGCTCGTTTCACCGAGCCCGCCGAGGTATATCACACGCGAGACGTCCGCCGCGCTCGCCGCCCGCGCGAAGTTCCGGGCTGCACGCCGGTCGCGTGCCTCGAAGTCCGGCGACTCCATCGAGTGGACGAGGTAGTAGGCCGCCGTACAGTTCTCTAGAGCAGTGTCGAAGCTTCCGGGTTCGAGGAGGTCGCCCTCGACGACGTCGACTCCGTCGGGGCCATCGTAGCGTTCGGCGTTCCGGGTGAGCACGACGCAGTCGTGGCCGGCGGCGCGGAGGGCCGGGAGCAGCCGGCCGCCGATGAACCCCGTCGCGCCGGTCACCAGGACTCGCATACTCACCCGTCCGGGGGCGGGCGCATAATTCCTCGCCCCCAGGCAGACCGCGAGGCGCGGCTCGTGGGACGACGGTCGCAAAAGCGGGGAGGGGGACGGACTGGGGTGGGTGATGCCAGCGAACGGGTCGTCCCGTCGGTTCGGAGCCGGTCGGGCTCCATCGTATCCGTTTTCGAGACCCCGTAATAAACTTTCTGCACCGCTCCGGAGCCTTGTTCGTTCGACGAACCGCGCGGATCAAACGTTCGGCAGCGGTTCCGTCGGGCACATCGACCGCGGACGACGCGTCGAGTCCGTCCTCGATGGAGTGGTCGAGGAACCAGCGGGGGTCCGCGGCGGTGAGGAAGTAGCCGGCGGTGTTCTCGGCCCGCGAATCCATCGGTTCCAGAGACGCCCCCGACGGTCAGTCGTCGGCGGCCGCCGAGGTACCGACCTCGATCTCGCCGGCGTCGAGTTCGCGTTCGACCTCGCGGGCGGCCTGGACCATGTTCGCGGTCTTGCCGTAGGCCACCTCGCGCGGCAGGAGCTTCAGCCCGCAGTCGGGGCTGACGGTGAGGCGTTCGGGCGGGACGAGTTCGAGTCCCTTCTTGATGTTCTCCTTGATCTCCGGGACGGATTCGACCGCCGCGACGTGGGCGTCGGTCACGCCGAGCGCGAGGTCGATCGTGAACTCGGGCTCCGTGAAGACATCGAGCTGTTCGTAGTCGCCGTTGGCGAGCTCGACGTCGAACTCGTCGATCGGGAAGTCGAGGATCTCGGGGTAGATCCGGGAGTAGTCCCCGTAACAGACGTGGAGGCCGATCCGGACGTCCTCGGGGAGGTCGGCGACGATCCGGTCGAGCGCCTCGCCGACGATGGCGTGGTCGTCGGGCGTGGTGGCGAGCGCGGGCTCGTCGATCTGGATGTAGCGCGCACCCTGTTCGACCAGCTTTTGTATCTCCTCGTTCACGAGGTCCGCGAGCGCGAGCGCGAGGTCGCGGTCGTCGTCGTAAGCCTCGTTGAAGCTCCAGCTCGCGAGGGTGTAGGGTCCCGTGATCGGCACCTTGACGGGCCGTTCGGTCGCCTCGTCCGTGAACTCGAACTCCGAGACCAGCCAGGGCTCGTCGTAGGCGACCGTGTCCGTCACGGAGGGTTTGTCGAAGTAGTTGTGGCCCCAGACCTTCACTGGTCCATTGAATTCGTAGCCCTCGATCCGCTCGGCGAAGAACTCCACCATCTCGTTTCGCCGCATCTCGCCGTCGACAACCACGTCGAGCCCCGCGCGCTCGTGCTCGTCGGTGATGACCCGGGCGGCGTCGTCGGCGGCTTCGGCCCAGTTGTCGTCGTCGAAGGGCCCGTCGGGGTCCTCGTACTGTTCGCGCACCCGGTCGAGCCACTTGGGTTTCGGGTAGCTCCCCACCACGGTGGTGAGGATGAAGTGCTCGTTCGGGTGGTCGGCGGGTCGGAACTGCTCGCGGTTGTCGCTCATGCGTCGGCCTCCGCGAGCGCGGCCCCTTCGGCAAGCGCCTCGAACTTGGCTTTGGTTCGGTTCACTGGGAGGTAGAACAGCTCGGTGTTGGTGGTGAGGTAGGTCGTCTCGAAGTCGGCGGCCGGCACGTTCGACTCGACCCACGCGATCCGTTCGGCCACCTTCTCGGGGTCCTCGACCAGCGTGTTCTGGCCGTCGACGAGTCCGAGGGCGATGTCGTCCTTCGTGCCGTACTCGTTGATATTGTACAAATTGTCCTCGTGGTTGGTCACGAAGTCGTAGCCGACCGCGTCGACGTCGGCGTCGAGGACATGAGCGTGGACCTTCTCGGTCAGCGCGCCCCAGTAGGTCTGGACCACCACGTCGGCGCTGGTCGCGTCGGCCACCGAATCGAGCGCCTCGCTCGCGCGCTCGGCGAGGTCGTCGTCCGGTGGGGCGGTCACCAGCGAGGGTTCGAGCACGAACACCGTCTCGACCTCGGGGAACGCCCGAACCTCGCCCGCGAGGAAGTTCGCGATGGCGTCGAGGAAGGCCGCCTCGTCGCCGTAGAACTCGTCGGTCGCGAGGTCGGCGAGGGAGTACGGTCCTGGGACCACGGCCTGGACGGATTCAGGCGCGTTCTCCATCTCGACGAACGCGTCGAGGTCGTCGGCGAGGTCGCCGTCGAAGGTGAGTTCACCCGAGACCACCGGCTCCCTATAAAAATTGTTGTTGTCGTAGTAGCGCACGATCCCACGGGTCTCGACCGCGTCGTGAACGCAGAGCGGGTGGGCGAGCATGTCGTCCCAGCGGAGCTGGCCCTCCCCAACCCTGTGGAGCCCCGCGGTGGTCTGCCAGTCGGCGACCGCCGCGCGCGCCTCGTCGTAGACGTCGGTTATTTCCGCGCCCTCGTCGCCGTCGACGAGGTCCTCCTTCTGGTGGCCCTTCAGACTCCCCAATCGGTCCTTCGCCCAGTCCGGCAGCGGAAGGACACCCGGTGTCGTCGCAACGAGTTCCGTCATTGCCGACCCGACGTGATGCGGGTCTTTAATATTTTCTACTCTGTTTTATGCACCCGAGTTATCACGTCGGGTCGAGTCGGAGTATCACGAGCGTCTCGAAGGGGAACGAGTTCTCGGCGACGGCCGTCGCCTCGAAGCCCGCGCTCGCCGCGCGCTCGCGAACCACGTCGATATCGGAGAGGCTGCTCACGAGGAGGAGAACGCGGCCGGACGGGGCGAGCACCCGACCGACGTCGGCGAGGAACGGTTCGATCACGGCCCGACCCGTCTCGCCACCCGAGAGGGCGACCCCCATCCAGTCGTCGGCCTCGTCGTCGGGGTCGGTCGGGAGATACGGCGGGTTGAACGTCACGAGGTCGAACGAGTCGGGCGCGAACGGTGCGGTGAGGTCGCCGCGGACGGCCTCGATACCGTGGTCGCGGGCCTCCCGACAGGCGTGGGGGTTCCGGTCGACGCCGATGGCCCGGGCCCCGGTCTCGGCCACCTCGTGGGCGACGTAGCCCGACCCCGTCCCGACGTCGAGCACGCGGTCGGTCGACGACGCGGCCTCGCGCGCGGCGGTCGCGAGGAGGTCGGAATCCTCCGCCGGCTGATAGACCCGGTCGCGTTCGCGGCGGGCGTCGAGCCCCATCACTCGCCCCCGTCGGCGGCCGTATCCGACCTCGGAGCCGCCTCCGGGGCCATCTCGTCGACCTCGAAGGTGGCCTCCTCGCGCGCGCTGAGGGTGCGCTGCGGGTAGGGGATCGAGATCCCCTCGCGGTCGAAGGCGGCTTTCACGTCGGTGATGACGGCGGTCTTCGCTTTCCAGAGCCGCTGGGCGCTCGGGTCGCCGATCCACCACCGGAGTTCGAGGACGACCCCCGACTCCGCGAACCGTTTCGAGATGACGCGCGGGGTCGGTATCTCCCGCACCGCCTCGACGTCGGTCATCGCCTCCTGGGCGACCTCCATCGCCCGGTCGAGGTCGGTCTCGTAGTCGACACCGACTTCGAGGTCGATCCGGAGGCGGTCGTTCTCCGAACGGTTCACCAGCGGATTGGAGGTGATCTCGTCGTTGGGGATCAGGACGTGCTCGTCGTCGAACGTCCGGAGTTTGGTGTTGACGATGGTGACGTCGCGCACGACGCCCTCGTGGTCTTCGACCTCGATCCAGTCGCCGACGTGGAACGGCCGCGAGAAGAGCAGGACGAAGCCCGCGGTGACCGCGCCGATGGTCTCCCGGCCCGCGAGCCCCACGACCGCCCCCAGAACGCCCGCGCTGAGGAAGAGGTTGCCGAGGCTGACGCCCCAGACCGCGAGCGAGATGAAGCCCGCGAGCACGAACACACCCACGTCGGCGACGTGGTAGGCCACCTCGCTCTGATGGTCGGTGATCGCACCGTGTTCCTCCGAGAGACGGTCGATCGAGCGGTTCAGCAGTCGGACCAAGAGGTACGCGATCACGGCCACCGAGATGATGAGGAGGATCCGGATCCCCGTCCAGGGTTTGATGCTCAACGCCCTGGTGATGAGGTGGGCGGCCCCGTCGGCCCGCCGCCAGATCACGGTGAGCAAGTAGACGGTGGCGACCACCCAGACCGCGACGAAACCCGCCTGGGAGGCCTCGGTGAGCCGGGAGCTGTAGCGGTTCTTGAACGGCCGCCCCGCACGGTCGACGAGGTAGACCACGACCCCGAGCAGTACCAACGCCCCGAGGGTCCCGAGCACACGTGCGCCTACCGAGGAGAAGTACGTCGTCTGGAGCCACCTGACGAAGCCGGTCGCGAGGATCACCGGCGATCACCCCCGGACCGCACGGTCGAGAGCGTCGCCGTCGCGGGCCATCGGTCGGCGGGGAACGCCCCCGCTCGTCCCGACCCGCTACAGCCGGTCGAACTCGGCACCGCCACACTTCGGACAGATCCGCTTTTGCTCGTCGAACTCCGTGAGACAGTCGACACACCGGTACCGCGTCGTCTCGTCGTCGGTGGACGCCGGGGAGAGGCTCTCCCGGATGTCCTCGATGATCGCCATGGGGCGTGGTAGGGTATCGGGGTCCTTCGGGTCGTTGCTTGAAACTGCCAGGTTCGAACGTTTGAAGGGGTCTTCAGCCACGGACCGAACGACGGCGTTCGAGTGGGGTGGCCGGAACGCGGGCGGTGCGGACGGTGTGGACGGCGCGGACCGCGAGCCGTCACACCGTGAGCCCTCCGTCCTCGATCGCGAGGGTCGTGAGCGCGGCGAACTCGTGGGGACGGAGCTCGCCCGCGCGGCTCCCGAGCAGGTCGTCGTCCGCGGCCGCGACGACGGCCGCCGCGTCGTCGATACCGGTGATGTGGGTGGTGTTGCGGATCGCGTTGCGCATCGTCTTCCGACGCTGGGTGAACACCCCGCGGACGAACGCGAAGAAGGCGTCCTCGGGGACCTCGTAGTCGGGTTCGCGTGGCGTGGTCCGTACCACCGCGCTCTCGACGGCGGGCGGGGGCGAGAACGCCTCGCGCGGGACGCGCTCGACGATCTCGGCGTCGGCGTAGTGACCCGCCGTCACCGACAGCCGGCCGTATTCCGAGGTTCCCGGCTCGGCGACCATCCGCTCGGCGAACTCCGCCTGCACCATCACCACCAGCGGGCGCTCTCGCGGCAGGAGGCGGAACAAGAGCTCGCTTGAACTCCCGTAGGGGAGGTTCGAGACCGAGACGGAGAACTCGGGCAGGTCGACGTCGAGCGCGTCGCCGGCGACCACGTCGAGCCGCCCGGCGTCGACCGCCCCCGCGAACTCCTCGCGGAGGAACTCGACGAGGCGGACGTCCCGCTCGACGGCGGTCACGTGCTCGGCGTCGGCGAGCAGTCGGTCGGTCAGCCCACCGGTGCCCGCCCCGACCTCGAGGACGTGGGTCGTGTCGAACTCGGTTGCGTACTCGGGGAGCCGGTCGAGCACCCGGTCGTCGACGAGAAAGTGCTGGTCCTGGTTCCGGTCGCCGCGAACGCCCGCCCGCGCCAGCAACGCGTCGGGGTCGCGCCGGGCTCGCGAACCCTCGGGTTCGGTCATTGAGTGGGTTTGTTGCCCGCCAGATGTAAAACCTCCCGCTCTCGGTCGTGCGCGTGGTCTCGGCGGCCAACACTGATACCGCCCGACCATCGAAACGGGACATGCCGGTTCCGAACTATCCCGACAAACACGGTGCATCGGCGTATCTCACGCCGAGCGCCTTCCACGAGTCGAAGGACGTTGCCGCCAGCGACGTACCGCAAGCGGTCGTCCTCTGTTATCAGCCACCGTTCTTCGACCACGTCGTCGAAGCACACACCGAAGCCGAGGTCGAATACCCGGGTGCCGGTCGACTTCATTCGCTATCGGGAACCGACGGCCGGGTCGGCGTTCTCGGCGGCTTCGGGATCGGCGGACCGGTGACGGCCATCGCCATGGAACACCTCATCGAGCTCGGAACCGAGCGGTTCTGTGTCCTCGGTGGCTGCGGTGGTCTGGGCGGAAACGTCGCACCGGGTGAAACGGTCGTCTGTGACCGCGCGATCCGTGACGACGGCGTTTCACACCACTATCTCCCGTCGGAGCGGTACGCCGACGCGAGCGAACGACTCGTGAGCGTGCTGGCGGACACGTTCGACGACACCGACGTCGACCACCGAACCGGTTCGTCGTGGACCACCGACGCGATCTTCCGCGAGACGGTCCCCGAGATCGAACACTACCGCGACGAAGGCGTGCTCGCCGTCGAGATGGAGGCCGCGACGGTCTTCGCGGTCGCGGAGTACCGAGACGTGGATGCCGCGGCGGTGCTCCGTCCGTTCGACCTCGTGCTGGTCGACGACTGGGAGCCGAAAGCGGGGTCGACGGTCGACGGGTTAGCGGCCCTCTTGGCACCGGTTCGGGATGCGCTCGTCGTGGATATCGAAACGCACGGCTCGGTGTCGAACGCCGCGTGACGTCACTCCTCGACCGGTTCGCGCCCCACGAAGATCCGATATTTCAGGTCCTCGTCCCGGAGCTCTTCGAGGATCCGTTCGACGAGGATCTCCTTCGGGCGGTGGAGGCCCGCGACACGCTCTTCGAGGTCGTCGAAGCTCTCGAACGGGGTTCGTTTCCGTTCGTCGAGGATCGAGTTTCGGAGCTTCTTGCCGATCCCCGGGAGGAGGTTGAGCTGGTGGAGCCGGAGGCTGATCGGCTGGGCGTCGTTGTAGAAGTCGACGAACCGGGTCTCCTCGCGGTCGATGAGGTCCTCGACGGCGTACTCGAGTTCCGAGCGCGCGGCGCTCGAGACGTCCTCGAAGGTCACGGTCCGGAAGCGCTCGACGCCCTCGTGGTCGGGGCGAACCCGGTCGCTGAAACCGATGTCGGTCTCGCCGGCGAGCGTGAGTTCGACGAGCGAGAAATCGGTCTCACGGAGACAGTAGGCGATCGGGGACTTCCGATTGGGCGGGCGGTCGTCGTCGGCGCGGCCGTTCGGGAGGAGGTCGAGCACGACGACACGGCGGTCGTCCGTATCACCGCTCTGTTTGGCGTCGCTCATGCCGCTCCCGTACGCCGAGGACGCACTTAAATTCGCGCCGGCTCAGGCGTACCGAGCGACGACGTCGAGCACCTCGTCGAGCTCGTCGCCCGAGAGGGAGTAGCGCTCCTGGGCGAACACCGCGCGGAGCTCGTCGCGGTTGGCGGGTTTGAGGTTCGCGATCTTGTACGCCGTGGGCTCGTCGATCTTCTCGAAGTCGTCGAGTTCGTCGACGAACTCCTGGGACTCCTCGACCGTGAGCTCGGAGAACCGGTTGACGTGCTCGATCGCGCGGTGGAGCTCGTAGCGCAGCTCTCGGTCGGGGTCGGCGGCGCGTTCGGCCTCGATGTCGGCGAGGAGCTCCTTGGTCTCGGCGAGCGTGAGGTACTCCTCGTCGAGTTTCCGCTTGAATATCGTCATTCCTGGCGGCGGAGGTGGGCGGGGATCGCGATCAGGGTCTTGTCCTTGCCGCCGTCGTTGATCCGAACCCGGTAGGCCCGACCCTGTCGACCGAGCACCTCGCCGGTGTGGCCGTTGAATCGGGGGTGGAACCGACCGTCGGGAACGCTGGGGTCGAGACGAAGGTGGACGCGCTCGCCCTCGTCGAAGTCCTCGATGGCGCGCTGGGGCGGCGAGGTGCCGCGGTCGCGCGGGTCGTTCGAGAGCTTGTTCCGGGTCTTCTTGAGGGGTCCCTTGGAGTTGGGCATGGTAGAACCGGGTTATGCGTCGGCGGCCATAAAACGTGCGTTCTCCCGTCGCTCAGATCCGGCCGACGTTCTCGACCGCGACGCTCTCGACACGGTCGAGGGCGGCGAAGGCCTCCTCGACGGACTCCGTCCCGCCCGCGTCGTCGGGGACGATGACGGTGGGGAGCAGCGCGACCAGCCCGAAGGCGACGTCGTCGCGTTCGAAACCGTTGATCTTCGCGCCCTCCGGCAGGCTCTCCTCGAGCTCGTCCTGGAGGTCGTCGAGGTCGACGTCGGGACTTTCGGGCATCACCTTGAGTTTCGCGGCGACTTTCCCCATTTTACGGCCCCGTGAAGCCACACCGCGGGCATTCGTAGAGGGTACTCTGCTTGCGGCAGTTGGCGTCGCGGTAGATCTGGTGGCCACAGTCGGGACACGGGAACTTCGCGGCGTTGGTCCCGGAGATGTTGGTCCCACACGAGACACAGGTCCGCGCGGGCGTACCGTCGGCATCGCTCTGACTCATACCGGGACGTGTGTACCCGCGGGTTAAATCCTGTCGAAACCGCGCGGACCGGAGCCGTGACGGCGACGGCACTGCTGGCGGGTGTAACGACCAAAAAATCGGTGGGTGAACGGTTCTACGAGTCGATGAGCGGCGTGACGATGCCGAGCACCTGGTCCTTGTCGCGGGCCGGGTTGAACGCGTTCGGCGCGGCGCGCTGGAGGTTGAGGACGTTGAAGAACGTCGAGTGGTTGGCCTCCACGCTGTGGATCGAGAGCGCCGCCGCGAGCACGTCGTCGTTCTCGATGTACGGCGCGGCACCCGCGTAGGCCGAGACGCCGACCGCCTCGATGCGGTCCGAGAGGGCAACGAACTCCTCCATCGAGTCGTAGGGGAAGGTGTACTCCGCAGCCTCGACGGGCGTGCCGCCGAGGTCGGAGATGGTCTGGCTCAGCGCGTCGACGTGCTGGGCCTCGTGGTCCGCGACGTCCTCGATCTGCTGGTAGAGCGAGTACCGGAGGGTGGGGCGGGCGAAGTACTGGGCCACCGCCGAGCCCTCGACGTCGCTCTCGGAGTGCTCTTCGAGGAACTCAGCGTAGTAGGTGGCTTCGAGGTGTTCGAGCGTCAGCGCGTAGTTCAGGATGTCGACGTCGCTGGACTCGTGGAAAGCGCTCGCGGTCCCGGCCCCCACGGCCGAGAGCGCGACGGCACCGACGCCGACCTTCGCGGCGTCGCCCATGAACTTTCGGCGCGAACCCAGCTTCTCGGTCATCGTCTCGAAGAAATCGAGCGGTCCGTCGGACTCCTCACGTACGGTGTTTTCGTCTGTCATTTGAGTCACGTGCGTCGCCGCACGGCTATCATCCGCCGGATCAGTACATGAAAGTATGCCACAAATACACCCAAATTCGCCCTGAATTGGACGGCCCACGGCCCATCGGGGGAACCGGACGGCTTTTGCGCGCGAGTTCGCAACCCATCCCATGACAGAGGGATGGTTCGCGGGGCTCGCGCCCGACGACCCGGCGACCCGCGACCGCATCCGCGACGGGAGCGCGGACGAACCGGCCGACTGGCCCGCACTGGCGGTCGAGGACGGCTTCGTCGCCGACGAGGACGACTACTACGCGACGCTCCACGACACGGCGACCGAGGCGGCCCGGACGGCCGCGACCGAACGCGAGCGCGCCGACGACCGCCAGGTCATCCACGCGATTCGCGCGATGGACGACACCGAACGGATGGCGAACGAACTCGCCGAACGCGTCGCCGAGTGGGCGGGGAGCCGCTCGGACGACGCGGGAACCGGGGTCGAGTTCTGCCGCGAACTCGCCCACGAGGACGCCGACGACCCCACGGGCGAACGGGTCCGGTCGCTCGCGGGTCGCGCGGTCGCGCTCGACGACGAACGCGCCGCGCTCGAAACGTTCCTCGAACGGGCCCTCCCGGCGGTCGCCCCGAACCTCACGGCGCTCGCGGGACCGACGCTCGCGGCCCGCCTCCTCTCGCTCGCCGGCGGGCTGAAATCGCTGGCGAGGACGTCGAGCAGCACCGTCCAGCTCCTCGGTGCGGAGGAGGCCCTGTTCGCCCACCTTCGGGGGACCGCCCCCTCGCCGAAACACGGCGTGATCTACGTCCACGAGTCCGTCCGCGGGACCCGGCCCGAGAAACGCGGGTCGGCGGCGCGGGCGCTCGCCGGGAAGCTCACGATCGCCGCCCGGATCGACCACTACGCCGGCGACCGCCGGCCCGCACTCGACGACGAACTGGCCGACCGGATCGCCCAGATCAGAAGCAATACGGAGGCTACCGATGGATCTGCCTGAAGGGATCGAGTATCGAGAATTCGACGGCGAGGAGCGCCTCGCGACCCGTGGCGAACCGGTGTACGGCGAACCGACCGCCGAGGGCTGGCGCGCGTGGGACGCCCGGCGCTCGAAACTCGGCGCGATGTACGAACGCGGGATGGAGCCCGGACTCCAGAACGGCGACCGGGTACTCTACCTCGGCGCGGCGAACGGCACCACCGCGAGCCACGTCGCCGACGTCGCGCGGGTGGTCTACGCGGTCGAGTTCGCCGCCCGCCCGATGCGCGACCTCGTCGACGTGGCCGGGACACGCGATGCCCTGGTCCCGCTCCTGAAGGACGCGCGAAAACCCGCGAGCTACGGTCACGTCGTCGAGGCCGACCTCGACGTACTCGTTCAGGACGTGGCAACCCGGGGGCAGGCGCGCGTCGCGTGTGCGAACCGCCGGTTCCTCGCCGACGACGGCCGGCTGGCCGCGGTGGTCAAGGCCCGAAGCGAGGACACCGTCCGCGACCCCGAGGCGGTCTTCGAGGACGCGCTCGACCACCTCCGGAACGAGTATCGGGTCCTCGAGACGAAACGGCTCGACCCGTTCCACGCCGACCACCTCGCCGTGGTCGCCGAGCCGCGCTGACCCGTCGCTTCGCCGTCCGCTGTTTTGGGAGCCGGCTCCCCCCACCACAAAGCACTTACCAGATGGGTAGTTCCTTCGAGGCAGACGCCGACGAATGATGCCACGACTGCCCCCCGATCGCCAGTCCACGGACCAGCAGCCGCTGCAGCCGGGAGCCGCGAATCGCGGAACCGCCGACGGTCACCGTGCGGACCGACCGTGACGAGCCCACGACGCCGTCGGATCGGCGCGGCGCTCGTCGCGCTGGTCGTTCTCGCGACGGTCGCCGGCGTGATGGCCCTCCCGACGAGCGCACAGAACGCCGGTAACGCGACCGAAACCGCGACCTTCAACCGCTCGACCGTCGCCGAGCACCGCGGCGATATCGCCGCGATCCCGGTGACCCTCGCAGGGACGACGAGCGCGACCGTCACGGTCGGGAGCGGGGCGGTCAACTACGCGACCAACGTCACGGTCAACGACACCGACGGCGACGGGCAGGTCACGCTGCGCATGAACACCTATCTCGCGGGGACGGGGGAAAACGAGAGCGAGGTCTACCGCGCCGGCAACGACACCGTGACCGAGACGAACCGCACCACTGAACCGCTCGACGCCCCGCTCGAAGTCAGCACGTACAACCTCTCGGTCGCGGTCGACGGTCGCGAGACCGACACCGCGTCGCTCGAGCTCATGGGTCGGACGGACGGCGACCTCGCGACGTGGACCGCGCCGGCGGCGAGCTTCGACAACATCACCACCGCGCGCGACGTGGCCACCGCGGTCAACGCCGGCCGGGTCACGACGACCGACTCGGTCGCGAACGGCGACGTCGCGGTGAACCAGTTCCGCGTCTCCGGGGTCTACGGTGTGCTCGCGGCCTCGAATTTCTCGACGCTCGTCGAGACCGGGACGCTCGACTTCTCGATGGTGCAGACCAACCCCGAGACCAACCGACCGCCCAAACGCCTCGACCTGGCACGGAGCCTCGAAAACGACTCGATACGGGTGATCCCCGACGGTGGGAACGACGTGCTCTACGTCAACGTCAACACCACCACGGCGGTCTTCGAGAACGGGAGCCTCGCCGCGGGCGACGAGTTCGAAACCGCGCTCACGCTCAACGGCAGCGAGGGCTTCGCGGGCGACGACCGAACCGTCTCAGCGAACGTCACCGTGGTCGGGGCCGAACTCGGGTTGGGGGCGCTCTCGCTCTCGGCCGACACCAATCAGACGGTGCGGGGAACGACGAGCGTCGCCCCCGGCAGCGAGGTGACGGTCCGCCTCCAGCGGAACGCCTCCGACTCGTTCGTCAAGACCAACACCACACGGGTGAAGCCCAACGGGAGCTTCGCCGCGACGTTCAACCTCTCGCAGGTCGGGGCCAGAACGCCGGTGATGGTCGAGGCCACCGGGCCGCTCAACACCAGCGATAGTACGAGCACGATCGTCCGGGCGAGCCAGTCGACCGACAGCGCCGGCGGAACCGCCGCGGTGTCGCTCGCCGACCAGACCACCGGCGGCGAGACGATCCGCCTCGACAGCGTGACGCTGCCCGCCGGCGGCTTCGTGGTCGTCAACGCCTCGAACGGCACCGCCGAACGGCTCGTCGGGGTGTCGAGCTACCTCGAGAACGGCACCAGCCGGAACGTGACCGTCCAGCTCGACCAACCGCTCGACGACGACGCTCGGGTACGCGCGGTGGTCCACACCGACTCGAACGAGAACCAGGTCTACGACTTCGCGAGCGCGAACGGGACCCAGGACCGCCCGTACACCGTCGACGGAACCCCGGTGGCGGCGAGCGCGCGGGCGACCGTCGTGGAGACCACCCAGCGCGCGGACACAGGCGCGAACGCGTCGACCGCCCCGAACGCGACGGGGACGCTTGTGGCTACGACGGCTGGCGGCGACAAAGAGGGGACGACGATGGGAGCCGGGACGACGGACGAGACCGGCCCCGGTCTCGGCCCGGTAGTCGCCGTTCTCGCGGTGCTGGTCGCGGGCCTGGTCGCGTGGCGCGTGCGCTGAGACGAGTTGGAGCGGCAGGAATGACGCCGGCGCGAGGGGATGGTCGTGGTGGCGAAAACGACAACACCTATTGCCCGCATCGACCTACCACCGGTGAATGATCGACGCGGTGCTTTCGGCGCTCGCGTGGGTGGGTCGGTTCGCCGACGCGCTCGCGTGGCTGTCGGTTCTGACCTTCGTCGCCGGCGCGCTCCTCGCGTGGCGCGACAGCCGGTTCGCACGACCCGTCACGGTCGCGGGGTGGGTGGTCTTCGCCGCGTTCTGGTTCTCGGTGTTCCATCACTTCGCGTTCGTCCAGAAGAGCATCATCGAGGGGATCGGAACGCTGGTCGCGGTGCCGGCGAGCCTCTACGCGGGGCTGTTGCTCGCCCGCGGCCGTGATTCGCTGTTCGTGCTCTCGCGGGCGGTCGCCGCGATGGGGGTCGTCTTCTTCCCGTTCGAGTCGATCCCGGTCCTGACGGAGTTCCTGATCGAGACCGTCACCGCCCAGACCGCCTTCCTGATGGGGCTGCTGGGGGCCGACCCCACGGTGGTTCCGGGCACGATGGTCCCGAGCGGCGGTCACCCCGACTACCACAGCACCTTCTGGTTCGTCACCGACGGCCACACCATCACCTACACCATCCTGATCGCGTGTACCGGGATCGGCAGCATGGCGATCTTCGCGGGGCTGATCGCGGCGGCCGACGCCCCGCTCTCGCGCAAGCTCCGCGCGCTCGCAGTCTCGATCCCCGTGATCTACGGGCTGAACCTCGTCCGAAACGTCTTCATCGGGCTCGGGTTCGGCCTCCAGAAGTTCGACGTCTTCCCGAACCTCGTGATGACGGTCTTCGGCACCGACGACCCCTACAAGGTCTCGTACTTCGTCGCGGACCGCGTGCTCGCCCAGAGCCTCTCGGTGGTCGCGCTGGTCGCCATCACCTGGATCGTGGTCCGAGAGCTCCCCGAGGTGATGGTAGTGATAGAGGACGTGCTCTTCATGGCCACCGGCACCGAGTACGACCTCCGCGGACAGCTCGGCTGACCCGAAGTAGCCGTATTCGACCCGGTAGTGGGCGGAGCGCCGGGTGCGCCGCTCACCGACCCTCCCGATACCGCAGGACCGCCGTGACCGCGCGCACGACCACGTAGGGCAGCACGACCGGCAGGGTCAGCAGGCACGCGAACGCGGCGAGCAGCGCGGCCACGCCGGGAGCGGTGAGCGCGACCGTCGCCAGCCAGCCGAGGCCGGCCGTGAGGACCACGACTGCCAGCGCTCTCGTGTGGCGCTCGGCTGCCGTGGCTCGCCGGGCAGCGCCCACGCGCCAGTCGTTCGTCGCGTTCGATTCGAGCGTCGAGTCGTCGGTTCGTTGCATGGATTCTCCGTCGGGTGCGTCGTTCGTGCGGCCCCGCTCGACCCGCCCGCGACCCTCGGACGACACAGCGATGCCTCTCACGGGACCACTGCGCCGTCGCGAACCGGCAGCGAGTCGTCGCCGGTTCGTGGTCGCGGGCTGGTGAGGGACCGAGCCCTCCCCCGACATCGAGGCAGGGGGTCGATCCCGGATCGAGCGGGGCGGTGCGTTCGTCCCGCCGTCGAGGAACCGTCTCCGTCGAGGGCGGGACCGATCCGTCATCGGACAGTCGGCCCGAACGGCCGCGCGGCTCCGGTCCGGGACCCAGTCACGACAGGAAGCAGGCGAGAACGCCGCAGTCCTCCCCGACACTTCGAGGCTTCGCTCGCCGGTCGATGGCGAGAGAAACCGGCCGCGTGGGTTCGAAACCGGGTGGCCTACGCGGACCGGGTGGGGACGAACTGCGCGAGGTGGACCGTGACCGAGTCAGCCCGCATTCCACCGCGTCCCGTCACCGGGGAACCGCGATTGCCGTTCCGGCAGGTATCCGAGGGCGTGCCGGACGTGGGTGTGCCGTCGAAAGCACACCAGTCGTGTGGAATGCGGGTCATCGTCGGTCGGTGTCACCTCGTGCCCGGCGCAGCGCCGGGCGGATGACGTACTATGACCGATTCGAGTGTCAGTAATAAAACTACTGCGGGACGCGATAGCGTGACAGGTCCACGAACGAACACGAGCTGACAGATCTGGCTATTTCACCCGAGCACGGTGAGGAAGACGAACAGCGACCCCATGGAGATCAGCGTGGTGAGGAAGACGTTGAGCGAGGCGAACGCCTCGTCGCCGCCGAGCTCGTTGGCGAAGACGAACGTCGAGACCGCCGTAGGGGTCGCGAACATCACGACGCCGGCGGTGAACGTCGCGGTGTCGGCGTGGAGGGTCGAGAAGACCGCCCACGCGAGCGCCGGCATCAGGAGTATCTTGAGGCCGACGACCCCGGCGACCGCGCCGACGTCCACCGCCGGAAGGTCGATCTCGAGCGACGAGCCGACACACAGCAACGCCAGCGGGAGCGCGAACTGGCCGAGGAGGTCGAGCCCGCCGGCGACCGTACCGGGAACCGGGATCCCGAGCGAGCCGACGCCGAGACCGGCGACCAGCGCGATCAGCACTGGCGTGGTGAGGATCCGACGGACCTCGTGCCGAAGCGTGGTGTCGGCCCCGTTGATCGACGAGAGGACGAACACCGTCAGCGGGATCTGCACCAGCGAGACCATCCCGAGGATCGCGCTCGCGGCGGCGGTGACGTGGTCGTTGAACGTCGCGGCGACCAGCGGGACGCCGAGATAGCCGAGGTTCGAGTGGTAGGACTGCACCGTCGCGACGCTCCGTCTGGCGCTCGCGTCGTGGCGACGGTGGACGACGAACGCGACCGCCACGGTCCCGAAGAAGACGACGAACACCCCGACCACCAGCGCGGGCGAGAGGATCTCGCTCACCGAGCGGGAGTAGGTCGAGACGAAGATCAGCGCCGGGAGCGCGACGTAGTAGGCGGCGTCGTTGAGCCAGTCGGCACGCCGGTCGTCAAGCACGCCGCCCATCCGGAGGCCCGCCCCCGCCACCAGCAACGCGAGCAGCGATGCCAGCCGGAGGAGGACGCTCATACAACCACCGGGGCCGCTCGGCGAATTTGAAGGTTCGGGTTCGCCTCACGGTCTGTACCGGTCGATACTGGACGATCGCTCCGGTCGGACCGACCGTTACGAGCCGTCGGCGAAGAGCCGGTCGGGCGCGTTCGCGAGCGCCGACAACGCCTCGCGTTCGAGGTCGTGGAGGACCCCCGGAATCACGAGGAGGTGGAGCGGGTCGCCGAACTCGCGGTCGGCGAGTCGGGCGAGCGTGTCGGCGGCGACCTGTGGCTCCGGGCTCCCGGCCCGTGCGACGACCACCCCGATGGCGTCCTCGAGGGCGGGCGCGAGGCGGTCGGCGGCGGCGCTCGCGGTCAGATAGCGGTCCTCCGCGGCCTTGATATCGAGATAGCAGAGGGTGTGGAGCCCCCGGTCGCGGTTGTCGTCGATCGTGTCGACGACGCTCTCGGGGATCGGGCGGTCGCCGTAGGCGAACGGCACGGTTGTAGCCTTGCCGAAGCGGTAGTTCTGGAGACCCGTGAGCGAGCTCGCGGCGGTCTGGGCGGTCGTGCCGTGGACGATTCGCGTCTCGATACCGCGGTCGTGGGCGCGGAGCCGGAGGTCGACGTGCGTGGTCGAGACCATCGGGTCGCCGACGACGAGGAAGACGACGTCCTCGGTCTCGGCCGCGTCGAGAATCGCCGTCGGGTCGCGTTCGACGCCCGCGCGGTCCCGGGTCTCGATCTCAACATCGTGGTAGGCTTCGAGGTCGGCGACGCTGGCCCCGCCGAGGGTCGAGGTGTAGCGCTCGACGAACGCCCGGTCCGCGTCGTGGAGCGCGTCGCGGCCCTCGATGGTTATCGAGCGCTCGTCGTAGAGTCCGAGGCCGACGAAGGTGAGCATGACCCGACTCGGGAGGCGGACGGATTAAGAAACCCGGTTACGCGAACGTCCATCGGGTCGCGTCGTCCGGGTAGTCGTGCCACGCCAGCACGCGCTCGGGACGGATGGCGAAGAAGGGCGTGCCGTGTTCGATCCGTATTTCTCCCGATAGGCGGCGTTCAGTCGGTCGACGAGACCTGGGTTGCCGGTCCCGTCGTCGATCCGGTTGGCGGTGCCCTCGACGATGACGACCTCGTCGCCGCTCTCGCCGTGGACGACGGCCGCAGGGTTCGTGGCGAGGTTCCGCACCCACCGCGTCCGCTCGCCACCGCCGCAGTAGAACGTCCCGTCGACGAACACGCCCTAGACGGGTCTGGCGTGTGGGGTGCCGTCCGGGCGGGTCGTCGAGAGCCAGACGGTTCGGTGTTCTCGGAGCCGTGTCGCGACGAACTCCCACGGGAGGAGCCCGTCCTCGCCTTCGGGGATCCCGTAGCTGGATTCGGTGTGTGGCCGTTCGCGGGTGGTGTGGCCGCTCGCGGGTGGTGTTCGCCGGTGGTTCGGGCTCCCTCATGGGGACCGAGAGGCGAGAACCGAGGATGACGCTTTCGGCGACGAAGCGCCACGCTTAGGCCCACCCGCGGTCGAGTTCCGGCGTATGGAGGTACCGTGTGTCCGGGTCGCACGCGAGGCGGGCGAGGAGACCCGCGAACGCCTCGACGACCGCGGACTCCTCGACCACGACCACGAGATCACCGTCGCCGACGGCCGGATCTACCTCCCGGTGACGGACGCGACCGCGGTCGCGGACGAGTACGCGGTCGTCACCCACGACGTGCCCACCCGCGAGACCCAAGTCATGCCCGCGGACCTGCTTGGCTTCGAACCGAGCTACGAACGCCTCGGGGAGATCGTCCTGCTCCACGAGGACGACATCGAACGCGCGAGGCGGATCGCGACCGCGGTGATGGACTCCTCGCTCCCGGTCGCGACGGTCGCGAACCGCGCCTCGAAGGTCACCGGCGAGTTCCGGACCCGGGACTGGGCGGTGCTCGCCGGCGACGGAACGACGACCGTCCACCGCGAGTACGGCTGTTCGTTCGCCCTCGACATCGCCGAGGTCTACTTCTCGCCGCGCCTCGCCACCGAGCGCCACCGCGTGACCCAGCAGGTCGACGCCGACGAGCGGGTCGTCGACATGTTCGCCGGCGTGGGCCCGTTCGCGATCCCCGCCGCGAAGCAGGGCGCGGACGTCGTCGGTATCGACCTGAACCCCGTCGCGGTCGAGTATCTCCGGGAGAACGCCCGACGAAACGACGTCACGGAGCGCGTGACGGCCATCGAGGGGGACGTTCGGGAGGTCGCCGGCGACGACACTCGCGCCGACCGGATCATGATGAACCTCCCGCACTCCGCCGACGCGTTCCTCGACACCGCGGTCGCGCTCGCGAGCGACGACTGTACGATCCACTACTACGACATCCAGCACGAAGATGACCCGTTCGGACCCGGCGAGCGCGCCATCCGCGCGGCCGCCGAGGGTTACGAGGTCACCGTCGAAACCCGGCGAACGGTCCGGTCGTACGCCCCCCACGAACAGAACGTCTGCCTCGACATCCGGCTCCGGGCGTGAGTCGCGGGGCCGGATCGTCGGTCGGATTCGCAACGATTATAGCCGTGGTGAGTCGAAGTTGAAACGCGCCGGTGTAGCTCAGACTGGCTAGAGCGAATCCTTCGTAAGGATTAGGCCGAGGGTTCAAATCCCCCCACCGGCTTCTCACCGTTTCTCGTCGGAAACCACACATCGACCAGTTTGCACAAGCCGGTAGAAGGGCTATGTGACCACGACACGGAACGAGTGGACATGGCAACCGTGACCTGCGACGAATGTGGGAACGAGACCGAATACGACGACTCCGGTGCTGCGGACCGAATCCCCTGTACGCACTGCGAGAACGAGATACAGGTCTGAATCGGGTTCGGAACCACCCCGATTTCCCGTCGGTATCGCACAATTTTGCTCGGTAGAAGACCGCGAGCGCCGCCGAAAACGGTCCGAACGCGACGTACAGCGAAACCGTATAGCGTTCTGCCATGACACGAAAGTGTTTATACCAGGGTGCTGAACAACGGGATGGAGGGTTCGACGCACTCTCCGAGATGCCACGCAGCGGACCACGCCCCTTGGTCCCCGCCTTTTGCGAGAAGGATGTCAGTTGTGGTCGAGCGGTCGGTACCGACGGTCGACGATCGCCACGTCACACTCGATGTCGTGGAGCCGTTCGAACGTCGCCGGCGCGAGCAACCGCGAGACGGTGCTCCGGTCGGTGCTGGCCCCGAGCATCACGAGGTCGGTGTGGGACGAGGCGGCCGCGAGGAAGTCCTCGGCAGGGCCGTGTGCCACCCGGGTCTCGATGCGGGTCGAGAAGGTCTCGACGAGGTCGGCGAGCATGCTCTCGGCGTCGCGGCGCTCGGCGGCCGTCGAGATACAGTGACAGACCCCGATCCGTCCCGACGAGCTCGCGAGCCGGCACGCGAAATCGAGCATACTTCGGGCGACGTCGCTGGCCCGCCGGACCGACACCAGGATCCGCCCCCACTCGGTCCGTCCGTCGATCGACCGGTGGACCACCACGTCCATATCGGTTCGAAACAGCGAGGTCACGAACGACGACAGCCCCCCGTCACCCTCCTCGTAGGGGGTGACGACCAGGTCGCAGTTCGACTCGCGTGCGGTCCTGAGCGTGGTCTTGGCGGATGGTTCGGAGCCGCGCTGGGCGACGACGACCTCGCACGGCACCCCGACGGTGGTCTCGACGGCGTCCGCACACCGTTCGAGCCGGCCGGCGTGGGGTTTCGTCGACGCCGGTGCGTCGGGGTTCGTCCCACCGTCGGTGGCGACGGTTCGTCCGTCGGCGTCCGGTTCCGCGGCACTCGCCCCGGTCTCGTCGGGGTCGACGAGGTCGAACAGCACCACCTTGCCGGCGTCGTGGGCGGCGGCGAGGCGACCGCCGAACATCGCGGTGGCGTCGGCGTGGTCGCCACGCATCGGCACGAGGACGTGGTCGTCGCCCTTCGTCGACTGGTAGAGGTAGCGGGCCCGGTGGGAGTAGACGTGGCGGTGCCAGACGAGGAACACGCCCGCGACGATCATGCTCGACACCGCAATGGAGACGACGTAGGTGAACCCCGAGGCCCGTTCGACGACCGCGAGGAGCGCGGTCGAGAACGCCGCCGGCTCCTCGATGTCGAACGCCCACGTCGCCGCCCCGGTCAGGAACATCGCGAGCGCCGCACCGCTGGCGTGGATGTGCTGGGCCGCCGCGGCGCTGTAGTAGAACTCCGAGAGGGTCGCGACCGCGATCCACCCACACGCCGCCCCGGTGGTCAACCCCGAGACGAACCGCCAGGGGGCGGCGTAGCGCTCCTCGGGGTGGGCGAACAGGAGATACGCGCCGGCGGCCAGCGGCGGAAAGAGGAGGAAGGAGAGGTCGGCGACGTTCGAGATCAGCGTCACGAGGCCAACTAAGAGCGGCACGAACAACAGGACGGAGAGGTGGATCAGGTTTCTGGAGCTCTCGATCCACCGGCGGAAATCGTGGACCTCCCGGCGCTCGAACCGCCGGGACCGCGAAAGCGCGGCGCGGAGGTACGCCCGCGCGTCATCGAACATACCAACAGGAGGCGGCGAAGCGGAAAATGTGTTTCCTCATCGCCCCGCCGTCGTCCGGGTCGAACTACCCGCGCGTCGCGGACGCGTTCGGGGTGTCGTTCCGGGCGGAGACGGTGACGTTCTCGAAGGCGAGCCGGCCCGTGCCACCGGCCCGCTTCGCCCGGAGTTCCACGTTCGGTTCGACGCTGTCGAGCGAGAAGTCGACGGTGACGTTCGTGAGGCCGTCGGTGCTCGTCACGTTCTCGGTCGCGATCGGCCGGGGGGTCGCTCCGGTCGCGGCTTCGAGGGTGGCGACGGGCTGGTCGCCGGTGCTCGTGGCGTTGACCTGGAAGGTCGCGGTGTAGTCGCCGGGCGGGAGCATCGCCCCCGGACCGTACCAGTAGTAGGTCCCGTCCTGGCCGCCGGTGCCGACGAGCTGGCCGTCGATGATGATCGCCTCGTTTCGGATGATGTCCGAGAGCTCGTAGGTTTTGGGGTCGAACCCGTAGTCGCCGCCGATACCGCGGGTCGTGCCGGTGTAGCCCTGCTTGAACACCCAGACGTCGTCGTCGTAGGCGTAGAGACCGTACTCGTCACCCAGCTGGCCCTCGAAGATCGTTCGCAACGGCTGTGACCACTCGATGCCCTGGGTTTCGAGGTCGGTGTCCATCAGGATGTACTCTGGCTGCGGCGGGGGGTTCTCGCGTTGGTACCGATAGTAGAGCGTGCGGTTCGCGGTGAAGGTGACGTTGTCGCGGGTGGCGACGTGCGGGAAGATGTCGTTCTGGGTGATCAGCGAGGCGTTCTCCGGGACCACCTCGATCGCCTCGTTGATCGTCTCGACGTCGTCGCCGCCGCGCGGGACGGCGTCCTTCTCGGCCCCCATCGCCACCCCGACGGCGAGGTTCACGACGAGGATCACCGCGAACAGCCCGGAGAGCATCCCACGGGTCGTGTTCCACCACGCGTCGGTGTCGAACTCGGGCCGTCGCGAGAGGTCGACCCGCGAGAGCACTCTGATGGCCCCGATGTAGACGAACGGCAGGAGGTAGAAGGGATAGTGTGCGCCGAAGGTGTAGTAGACGTCGCGCCCGGCGAAGACCCACGCGAACCCGAGGAAGGGAACCAACGAGAGCACCGTGACCTCGTCGGCCACGGCGAGGAACAACACCGGCAGGAGCAGGAGGACCAGGAAGACCACCTTGTCGAAGAGGTCGATCGCGACGGCGTCGACGAAGAGGGAGGGATTGGCGAACAGGATGCCGACGAGGTTGCCGATCGTGACCCGCGAGCCCGTGATATAGGCCTGGAACGCCGGCGAGACGACGTCGGTCGGCAGACCCGAGGAGTCAGTGTAGACCCCTATCGCCCAGCCCGCGATGATCCGGGAGACGACGAGGATGACGGCGCTGACACCGAGCATGGGTGCCTCCTGTCGGAGGCGGTTCCCGCGGTAGGCGATGACCGCGAGCGCCACCAGGAAACCGCCGACGAGGATCGCGGTGAACTCGTTGGTGAACAACACCAGCGTGAGGAAGACCACGAACGTGACGTACCGGCGCTTGGTGTAGGCGTAGTAGCCGGCGAACAGGAGGATCGGCAGGAGGATCTGTTCCTGGAAGTCGAAGAGCCACGCGTTCCAGAAGAAGGGGTTGAGGGCGTAGGAGGCGGTCACCAGCCCCGCGATCCACGTGCTATCGAGCTGGTCGCGCGCGAGCTTCCAGCACATCGGAACGCTGGCCGCGAGCACGAACGCCTTCGAGACGATGAGGGTGTACGGGGACTCCACGAGGGCGTACAGCGGGAGGAACCCGAGCAGGGTGGCGGTGAAGTGGCCGCCCCAGTAGGAACTCTCGGGCCCGCGGGCGGTGTACTTGCCCTGTTCGAGGAACCCGTTCCCCCCGACCGTCTGTGCGAACATGTGGACGTAGGTCCCGAAGTCAGCGCCTGTGAGCCAGTAGCTCCGGTAGAGCAGCGACATGTAGACCGAGAACCCGACGAAGAGCAGGAGGGCGAACCCGAGGACGTACCACGCCGGGTCCCCCCGCTCGGGAACCCGGCGGTCGACGGCGGTCCTGACGCGGTCGGCGGTGCTCATGCCTGCTCCTCCATCACGCCCCACCCTCCGTGGTGTTTGCGGTTTCCGGGTAGGATATCTCCACCCGGTCCAACACGACCCGACCCTCGCCCCGTCTGACCCCGCGGTACTCGAGCTCCGAGGTGCTTTCGGTCAGGCGGAACGGCACCGAGACGTTCTGCCAGCCGTCGCCGGGAGCGACCGTGGTGTTCGCGATCTCCGCGTGGTCCTCGCCGCCGGCGACCTGCGTCAGCAGTACGGGGTCGTCGCCGTCGCCGGAGACGTTGACCCGGAAGGTCGCGGTGTACTCGCCCGGCGCGAGGGTGTCGTAGGGACCGAACCAGATGTAATCGCCCGAGGAGCCCTCCTCGCTCACGAGGGTGGCGTTCTCCTCGGTCCCGGCCTCGGTCGCGGATTCGCTCGCGAACTCGCTCGCGTCGTAGACCCGCGGGCTCGGGTCACGCTGTGTCACCCCGTAGGTCCGCCCCTCGTAGCCACGCTGGTAGACTTGGACGCCGTCCTGGTAGCGAAGCAGTCCGTACTCGTCGCCGAGTCGCTCGCCGAAGCTCCGCTGGACGGTTCGCCCCCAGGACGCGTCCGGGTTGAGGTTCGTATCGACCAGGACGTACTCCGGCGAGACCGGCCCGTATCGCTGTTCGTAGGCCTCGAACGTCGGCTGGCTCACGATGAAGGTCGCGTTGGGACGGGTGGCCACGTGAGGGTAGATGTCGTTTTGGGCGAGCAGCGTCGCGTCCGCCGGTATCGAGTCGATGGCGGTCTGGAGGACGGCATCGTGGTCCTCGTCGGCCGGCGGCGGGGCGCTGAAGTGACCGCCGCCGGAGGCGATGCCCGCGACGAGACAGAGCACCAACACGCCGGTGGCGACCCCCGAGAACGCCGCCCGCGACGGTATCGAGACCCCCCCGAACCGGGTCGAGAGCCGCGCGAGGAGGTGGATGACTCCGATGTAGACGAACGGCAGGAGGTAGAGCGGGTAGTGGGCACCGAACTCGAAGTAGACCGCCTTCGACGCGCCGGTGAAGATCCAGGCGAAGCCGAGGTACGGACCGAGCGCGAACAGCGAGAGTTCGTCGAACAGCGCGAGGAAGAGGACGGGGAGCATGAACGCCGCGAAGAAGAGGAGTTTGTCCTCGACCGCGAACGTCGCCGAATCGATCAGAACGGTGGGGTTCGTGAGCACGACGCCGAGGAGGTCGAGGATCGACACCCGCGTCGCGCCCTGGACGTACGCCTGGAGGGGTTCAGCGATCACGTAGACCGGGAGCCCGCTCGCCCGACTGAAGTGTTCGATCACGGTGCTGGAGACGAACCGCGCCACCCCGAGGGCGACCACCGCGCCGACGATGGCCGGGGCCTTCTCGCGTGCCCGACCCGCGAGGAGCGCCGCGACCGCGAGCCCTGCGGTGAAGCCGATCGCGGGGAAGATCACGAACTCGTTGGTGAACAGTACCAGCAGGAAGAGGACGAGGAAGGCGACGGTTCGGTCCTTCCGATAGCAGTAGTAGGCCGCGAAGAGGAGGGGTGGGATCAGGATCTGCTCCTGGAAGTCGAACGACCACGCCGACCAGAGGAACGGGTTGAACGCGTACGAGAGCGTCACGACCCCGCCGAGACGGGCACCGAGCCGGTCGCGGGCCAGCACCCAGAGCACCACGACGCTCGCGGCGAGCACGAAGCACTTCACGACCAGGAGGGTGTAGACCGAGGGCACCAGCGCGAACAGCGGGATGAAGGCGAGCAGCGTCAGCGAGAAGTGCGCGCCCCAGTACGACGACGAGAGGAGTTCGACGCGGTACTTGCCGTTGTCGAGCCAGCCCTCGCCGTTGAGCGTCGAACTGAACATGTGGGTGTAGGCCCCGAGGTCGGCCCCCGTGGTGGCGAAGCGGAAGTGCTGGAGCGAGGTGTAGATCGAGAAGCCGACGAACAGCGCTAGCGCGAGCAGGACGACCAGCCACGTCGGGTCGTTGCGGGCCGGCAGCGCGTCGGTCACGCGGTCGGTGAACGACCGTTCGCCCGTCTCGCGGCCGATCGATTCCGAGAGCCTACTCACGTTTGTCCTCGCCGAAGTACTGCTTCACGGTGTCGAACGACCAGGAGGAGTCCTCCGTACTCCAGACCCACTTCTCGCTCGCACCGAAGCCCCAGAGCAGGCCGAGCGCCATCGAGAGGAGGTTCGCCCAGAACAGCGGGATACCGAAGATCTCATAGAAGACGAACAACCCAGCCGTCCCGATGGCGATCCCGACGAGCCGGGTCGCGACGTACTTCACGCCGCGCCAGCACCACTGACCGAAGCCCGCCGCCCCGCGACCGCGCCACGTCACGCTGTCGTTCATCACGTAGTTCGAGAGCGTACTCACGATACGTGCGATGAGTCCCGCGAGCACCGGGGCGATCCCGAACCTGGGCAAGCCGATGGTGATAGCCTGATTTATCACCATGCCAACGGCTCCGACGCCGAGATACATCACGAGCCGTTTGTTCTGTGGGTCGAACAGCGAACGCTCGCGGACCTCGTCGAGCACGCTCACGCGTGGACCTCCGTTCGGTCACCGCCACGTTCGCGGGTCGGTGGTGAGAGCAGCAGGTCCTTGAGTTTGGGGTAGACCGCTTCGATGGCGTGGGACTCGCCCTCCGCGCGGGCGCGGTCACACCGCTCGGCGTAGCCGTCGTCGTGTGCCCACTCGCTGTGCAGGAGGGCGATCGCGTGGGCCATCCCGCGCGGGGTTTCGGCCTGGAGCACCGCCTCGTTCTCCCTGACGTGGGTCGAGAGCGGGGTCGTCACCACGGGGGTGCCGGAGGCGCAGGCCTCGTTGATCACCATGCTGTCGGTGTCGACCCGGGCGGGGTGGAGGACGACGTGTGCGCGGGCGTAGGCCGCGGCGAGTTCGTCCTCGTCGAGGAAGCCGAGCCCTTCGACCTCCCCCGCTCCCTCGCCGGTCGTCACCACTCGGACGTTCGACGGGAGGCGTTCGGCCACGTCCTGTATCGTGTCCCAGCCTTTCTCGCGAATGTGGGCGGCGGTCGTGAGGACGGTGAACTCGTCGTCGAGCGGTGCGTTGTCGGGCGAGAACCGGTCGGTGTCGACGAAGTTCGGGATGTGGACCGTGTTGGGGTGCGGGGAGTCGTAGGCCGGGGTCACGGAGTGGACGACGTCGAACCGCGAGAGGTCGTGTTTGCCGACGGTCCGATAGAGGAGTTTGACCGCCGTGGGCACCGTGCCGTAGTGGGCCTCGTAGAGCTTCCGCGAGACGAACACCCAGGAGTGGACGCCCGCTATCCGGGTGCCGCCGCCGGAGAAGAAGAGTTCGGAGAGGGGGTTGTAGAAGATGTACGCGGTGTCGAACGCCGAGAGGTCGTGGTGCCAGGCCTCGCGATAGGGGATGTCGGGGTCGAGCACGTCGCGCACCGCGACGCGGCGCTCGCCACCGGGTGCGTAGGGGAGGGCGCGAACCGAGACGTCGACGCCGTCGGCGTTGAGGCGGTTGGCGAGCGAGCAGACCCACTTCTCGCCGCCGCGGTAGTGTTCGACCGAGAGGTGCGGACACAGAACGACGCGTGTGCCGGACATCTCAGAACGGGCGACGGGTTTCGCGGGATTCCGTTCGTCGTCGTGGTCCAGTGGAACGAAGAGGGCGCTCGGCGGAGGACGAAATCATTGCGCGAAAGAACAGACCGGAGCCAATTAAGTATTGCCTATCGGAACCTCGGGCGGTCAGACCAACGAAAACGACGGTTTCGGGCGATCCTGCCGTTGGACCCCCATCGTGCGTTCGGTGTGTGATCACACGTCTATCCCGGCGTGTGGAGACCCATCTCGACCGTCGGGGGACGCCACCGAATAGTAAAACAGTTCACCCACGAGCGAGCGGATCGGACAATGAAGACGCTGCTGCTCACCATCGACGCGTGGCGTGCCGACCACGCCTCGTTCATGCCGGGATCGGTCGGCGAACACACCCCGAACCTCGACCGCCTCGCGGAACAGGGCACCGTGTTCTCCGAGGCCGTGAGCCACGGCCCGGCGACGCCCTACGCCTTCCCGGCGGTGTTCACGTCGGCGCTCCCGCTCGACTACGGTGGCTACGAGGAGCTGAGCAGCGAGCGAACCCTGGTCAGCGAGGCGCTCTCGCGAAACGGTTGGCACTGCGTCGGCGCACACGCCAACCCGTGGCTCGGCGAGAAATACGGCTACGGCCGAGGCTACGACGACTATCGTGATGTGGGGGAGTTCGGGCTCCCGGGGTTGGAGCGGGGTCGACAGTTCCTCCTCGAGAACTTCTCGCTCGATAGTCCCGTGTACCGCGCGGTCCAGTCGGCCTACCGCTACGTGCAGGGCCCACTGCGGATGGTGACGGGCGACGCCGCCGAGATCGAGGTCGCACGCGAGGCGCTCGAAGACGCCCGCGACGAGGCCTTCGTCTGGACGCACCTCCTCGAACCCCACGCGCCCTACACCCCGCCGAAACACCACCGCGAGGCCGTCGGCGTCCCCGAGACCGACACCACGCCCTCCCAGCTCGTCACCCGCGCTCAACACGACCCCGAGTCGTTCTCCGAACGCGAGCGCGAGGTCATCCGTGGGCTCTACGCCGCGTCGGTCCGCCACGCCGACGAGAAGGTGGGCAAGCTCCTCCGAGCCGTCGACGACGACACCCTCGTGATCGTCACCGCCGACCACGGCGAGGCGCTGTTCGAACACGGCCAGGTCGGTCACGAGCCCGCCCTCTACGACGAACTCGTCCACGTCCCGTTCCTCGTCCGCCCGCCCGGCGGCGCGAGCACCGAGGTCGTCGAGGACCAGGTCCGTCACGTCGACATCGCACCGACGATCCTCGATTACGCCGGCGTCGAGGCCCCGGATTCCTACCAGGGCCGGTCGCTCCGGCCGGCGGTCGAGGGCGACGATATCGACACGGAGCACGCGGTCTCGGAGGTCGCGTCGTCGCCGACCCAGCCGGGTCGGCTCGACCCCGACGAGCTCCAGGTCGGCGTCAGGACTCCAGCGCGGAAGCTGATCTATACCGCCGACGGGATCGAGGGCTTCGACCTCGACGCCGACCCCGGCGAGGAATCGCCCATCACCGACCCCGACGGCGAGGAGTGGGCCGATCTTCAGGCGGCGCTCGACGAGCGGCTCGACAGCATCGACGTCGCCGACACCGGCGGTGTCGAGCGCGACGACGACGTCCAGGAACGGCTTCGGAACCTCGGCTACATGGAGTAATCGGGGGCGCTACAGGCTCCACTCGGGGTCGCGCGGTCGCCAGACGACCGCCGCTGCTTCGACCGGACTGTGGCCCCGGTGGTCGACACACGGCGCGCCGGGAACCGAGACCTCGTGAAGACAGACCCCGTCGGGGGTCGGTCTGGCACACACCGGCGAGCCGTCCTCGTTCGTCGGATACGTTCCACTTGCCATACCGGACGGTGGGGTGGCGCAGTAATGATGACCCGGCCTGCATGTGCCCGGCGTAGAAGATACCACCCGTATCCGCGTTTTCGACGAGTACGAGCCGGTTTCGACTGCGATGGGGACGAATCATTCGTCGACGATCGAATCAGGTCACACGCGAGACGACCATCCCCAGCAACTGACCGACGATCCCGGCCCCCAGCCCGACGACGCCGAAAGCAGCGAAGAGAGCGACCCCGCCAGCGAACGTCAGGTCGCCTTGGCTCTCCATCTCCCGGCCACTCTGATAAAGGAGAACGGCGAGGCACGTAACGCCCGGTGTAGCCCCGATGAGTAACGCCGATCGGAAACCTCCTCCACGGGACCCGTGGACGAAGCTCAACGTGAACGGAAGGACTGTGAAGGGGATTCCGAGAGAGACGGTCTCGAACTGCTCGTCGCTCGCCCTGCCGGCCAGGAGGGAGACCATCGAACCGATAGCGGCGGCCGAAACGAGACCGGTGATGGACGTGGGTCTCTCGTCCGTATCGACGGATGACATGTATCGGTCATTGTCACGCTAGCGGGGTAGGTGGTTCGATCGATGTCACTCACTCGTGGTTTCGTATCGAAAGTGCGGAATGTTCGACTTAGGCCGCTCGTCGCCCGCTCCAGACCAGCCCGAGGCCGACGATGGCGAGCAGCAGGCCGACGACGATGACCGCGATGTGCCACGCGGCGAACCAGACCGGGAGCGAGACCACGTACGAGAGCCCGGCGTAGGCCTCATCGACGTACGGGATGCTGCTCCCCCCGTCGACGACCGGGGCGTCGCCGCTGGCGTTCATCCGCGGGAGGTCGCTGTCGTTGGCCATCTCCTGATAGGGGAGCCGTTCGGCCTCGTACGGCCACGTCCCGGTATCGGTGGACCAGACGGTGGTGCCGTTCGGGGCCACCTCGACGACACGGTCCCGTCGTGAGTCCGTGACCAGGGTGTTGCCGTTCGGGAGGCGGTCGGCGTCGCGCGGCCAGCTGTAGGCCACGTCGTTCGAGGAGTCGACGCCCCAGGCGACTTCCCAGTTCCCGCTCTCGTTGTGGAGTTCGACGATCCGGTTGTTGTCGGAGTCGGCCACCAGGATCGCGTCCGGTCCGAGGTACTGCGGGTTGTGCTGGTGGTTCATGACCTCGGAGTCGCCACAGAGCACGTCGCCGTTGGAGTCGTTGCTGAAGTCGCGGAGACCGTTGTTCTCCTTGCAGATCGCGTCGTCCGTGTCGCCGGTGTCCTCGTTGATGACGTCGACGACGCCCTCACCGCGCTGGACGATCAGGAGCTGGTTGGCGTTCCGGACCGACACCAGGAACCGACCCTCGCCGATCCGGTCGACGTCGTTGATGTGGAGCCAGTCGGTGCTGACGGGGTCGTCGGGTGCGTCGTAGCGCTCGCTCGCGTTCCACTGCCACGTCGTCGTGCCGTTCGGCGCGACGGTGAAGATCCGCTCGTTCGCCATGTCGGTCATGACGAACTCGCCGGAGGGGAGCGGCTCGACGTCGTGGACCTCGTTGTTGAGCATCTCGGGAACGGGGAACGACCACTCGCTCGTGACCTGCGGGTCGGGGTTGGCGTCGGGGCCGGGGTCGATTATCTGGAAGCCCGTCCGCGCACACGGGGCTTCGTACTGGCCGCACTCCTGTTCGCCTTCGGTGATGTAGCCCGTGAGCACCGAGCCGTTGTCGAGCACCGTGACGTCGAAGTAGTCGGTGTCGGGGGTGCCGAAGGTCCAGAGTCGACTGCCGTTCGAGTCGAACATCGAGACGCGGCCGGCGGCCTGCATCCCGACGACGGTTTTGCCGCGGTCGGCGCTATCGTTGGTGTCGGCGTTCGAGGCGGTCGACGGCCCGGTGGCGGCGCTCACCGCGAGCGAACCCACGACGGCGACGACGGCGACGAGGACCAGGGCCACCCCGAGACGTTGGCGCGAGAGGGAGGGCATTTCGGTACCGGGAAATACAGGTTGCCCGGCTTAGGGTTATTGGTTCGCCTCGGGGATCCCGACCGAGTCAGTGCTGGTTTCGGTCGGCCGAGACGGCGGCGTGTGGGTTCCGGCCAGCGTAGCCGCCCCGCCGGAGGTCGTAGACGTGTTCGAGGAACCCGAGGTACTCGCCGGCCGAGAGCTTCGACTCGCCGCGTTCGCGCTCGGTGAAGACGTACGGCACCTCGACGACGCGGTCGTAGTCACACTTCAACAGGATCTCGAGTAGGATCTTGTAGCCGGTCGGCGCGAGCGAGACCCCGGTGAGGATCTCGCGTCGGACCGCGAAGAAGCCGCTCATCGGGTCCGAGATACCGCGCGTCGGTGGCAGCGCGAGCTTCGCGATCGTCATCGCGCCGCGGCTGACGAGCCGCCGGAACCGCGACCAGTTCTCGACGCCGCCGCCGGGGACGTGGCGGCTCCCGATCACGATGTCGGCCCCGGAGTCGAACGCCGCGATGAGTTCTGGGAGCTTCTCGGGCGGGTGCTGGAGGTCGGCGTCGATCACCGCACACAGCTCGTAGGTCGCCTCGTCGAACCCCCGCGAGACCGCGGTCGCGAGCCCCGAATCCTCCGTTCGGCGGACCACCCGCACTGCCTCCATCCCCTCGTACTCGTCCTCGACGAACCGCCAGGTCCCGTCGGGCGAGTCGTCGTCGATCACGACGATCTCGAACCGATACTCGGCGAGCGCGTCCCGACACCGCTCGACGACCTGTTCGATGTTCTCGCGTTCGTTGTACGTCGGGATGATGATCGAGACCGAGCGCTCGTCGGCGTCGGGTCCCGCCACCGTCGCGCCCGCGGGCACACCGCTTCGGTCGGTCACGTCGTCGGATCCGGTTCCGCCACCGGAGCCCGGTGGTTGGCACTCCCTACTCCTGCTCCCCCGAGAACCGGGCTGATCACTCACGATACCTGAGCCTCGGCGGTGGAGAATAAAAATCATCGTACTCGCGGCGGCAACCATCACGAACGTAACCGATCCCCGTCGGTCGTCGACGACCCACCGGTCCCGCTCGGGTTCAAAACCGGTAAGACGATGCCGCGCCTACAGGAGCGACATGAGTTCGGCGGCGGGGTCGGTCGAGTGGGTGCACCTCACGGGCGACGAGCGCGTGCTCTGGGCCGGCACCCCGAGCACCTATCCCGCCCTCCCCGCGGTCGCGGTCGGCTTCGTGCTCTGTATCGCCGGGGTCTGGCTCTCGCGGCTCGGGTCGCTCCCCGGCCCGTCGTGGCTCCCGCTCGTTTCGGTTCCGATCGGGCTCTGCATCGGCTCCTGGGCATACCTCACCCGCTGGAGTACGCGGTACGTCTTCACCACCAAAGCGGTCTACGAGAAGACGGGTCTGTTCTCGCGGACGGTCACGCAGGTCCGGTTCGACCGGGTGCAGAACACCACCTTCGACCAGTCGACGGTCGAACGGCTGCTGTCCTACGGCGACATCGCGGTCTACACCGCGGGCACCGGCGGGGTCAACCTCGCGCTCCGGGACGTCCCCGACCCGAAACGCGTCAACGCCCTCGTGACCACCTGCCTCAGCAACGTCGCCGGGTCCACGACCGACCCACCGGCCGCCGACGAGCAACTGTCGGTGTAGCGTCCTCGTCGAATCTAGCGGTCGTCCACGGTGAGCGCGTCGAGCCGTCGGCCCTCCGTCCCGGCGAGCGCCGTGACGTCGGGGGTTCCCGTGACGGGGTGACGCGTCACCGCGACGCGAGTGTCGAACGCGCGCTCGACGTTCGATTCCGTCAGCACGGCTTCGGGGCTCCCGCTGGCGAGCACCGTCCCGCCCGCAAGCAACACCAGCCGGTCACAGAACCGGGCGGCGAGCGAGAGGTCGTGGATCGCACACAGCGCCGCCCGACCCTCGGCGACGAACGCCCGAAGGAGCGAGAGCAGGCGCACCTGATGGTTGATGTCGAGGCTCGCGGTGGGTTCGTCGAGCAACAGTCCGTCCGGATTCTGGCACAGCGCCCGCGCGAACACCACCCGCTGGCGCTCGCCGCCGCTGACCTCGTCGATCCGGCGGTCGGCGAAGCGTGCGACGTCGGTGCGTTCCATCGCGCGCCGGGTGTGGTCGCGGTCCTCGTCCGTGACGCGCTCGAACCGCGACCGGTAGGGCGTTCGACCCATCGCCACGACCTCGCGAACCGGAAACGAAAAGGAGAGGTCGGTCTGCTGGGGCACCGTCGCCACCCGGCGGGCGAGCGCGCGCGCCGACAGTTCGGTGACGTCGTCGCCGCCGACCGCGACGGTGCCGGTCGTGGGGGTGACAAGCCCGTTGACCGCGCCCAGCAGCGTGGTCTTGCCCGCACCGTTCGGGCCGACGAGGCCGACGGCCTCGCCGGGTTCGACGGAGAGGTCGACCCCCGAGAGCGCGTCCACCGCCCCGTAGGACACCCCCAGGTCGCGGACCTCGATCACAGCGCGCGCACCTCCCGACGACGCAGCAAGTAGAGGAAGAAGGGCGCGCCGACCGCCGCCGTCACGATCCCGACCGGGAGTTCGGCGGGCCCCGAGCGCGCGAGCGTGTCGGCGGCGACGAGGAAGACGCTACCCGCGAGCGCGCTGGTCGGGAGCAGGATCCGATGATCCGGTCCCACGAGGAGGCGCATCACGTGGGGGACGATCAGCCCAACGAAGCCGATCACGCCCGAGACGGCGACCGCGGCGGCGGTGAGCACGCTCGACAGCGCGAGGAGGATACGTTTGCTGCGCTCGACCTCGATCCCGAGCGAGTGAGCTTCGTTCTCCCCGAGGAGGAGGACGTTGAGGTCGCGGGCGTAGGCGAGGAGACCGAGAAAGACGACGAGGGCGAGCGGGAGCGTCGTCGTTACATCGCCCCACGAGGCGTTGTGGAGGTGGCCCATCAGCCAGTAGGTCACGCGTTCGAGGCTCTCGCCCGAGTTGATGAGGAGGTAGGAGATGACGGCCCCCAGAAAGGTCTGGACCGCGACGCCCGCGAGCAGGAGGGTGGCGACCGGCGTTCTCCCACCTTCGGTGGCGATGAGGTAGACCCCGAAGGCCGCGATCAGCGCGCCCGCGAACGCCGCGCCCTGGAGGCCGAGCCCGAACGGGATCACGAACGGAACCACGATCCACGCCACCGCGCCCGTCGCCGCCCCGGTCGAGACCCCGATGATCGAGGGGTCGGCCATCGGGTTGCGGAAGAAGCCCTGCATCACGGTGCCGGCGGCTCCGAGCGCGAAGCCGACGATCGCGGCGAGCGCGATCCGCGGGAGCCGGATCCGCAGGACGATCGTCGCGGCGGTGTCGGGGACCGAAAACGAGAGCCGGGGGAGGGCGTCGAGAAGTATCATCGCGACGACTGGATACTCGATCCCCACCGGACCGAGCGCCGCGCTCGCGATGACGACGGCGACGAGCGCGACCACGAGTCCGACCGACCACGCGACCGCACGGCTCCCGACACGAGCCGGACGGATGGCGGTCGGCTCGTCGCGCGTCGTGGACGTCTCTGCCACGAGACCAACTCGGATTGGGTTAGATAAATATTTATTGAGTACCGCCGCACGTTCCGAGGACATGAGACGCACGATGGTGGGGGCGCTGCTCGTCCTCGCAGTGACGATGGCCGGCATCGCGCCGGTCGCGGCGGTATCGACGGGACCGAACGCCGCGCTCGGCCCCGCACCGGCACAGACGGCGACCGAGACCTGCTCGTTCCCGGTCTCGGCGACCGACGCGACGGGAACCAACGTCACGATAGACGGCGAACCCGAGAGCGTGGTGGCGATCGGCGCGAGCACCGCCCAGATAATGTGGTCGATCGGCGCGAGCGAGAAGGTCGTCGGGATGCCACAAGGCCCGACGACGTCGTATCTCAACGGGTCGCAGAACCGAACTGATGTCTATCAGGCCGACGGCTACACCGTCGCCACCGAGCGGGTCGTTGGCACCGACGCGGACCTCGTGATCGCGGCGAACATCATCCCGAACGAGACGGTCGAGACCCTCCGCGGTGCTGGGCTGACGGTCTACAAATCCACCGAGGCGACCTCGATCGAGGACGTCTACGACGACGTGAACACGACGGGTCGGCTCGTCGGCTCGTGCTCGGAGGCCGCCGAAACGGTTAACGAAACCCAGGAGACGGTGACCGCGGTCGAGGAAGCTGTCGAGGACGAGGAGAGCCCGCGCGTGCTCTACCCGCAGTCCGGCGGGTTCGCGGTCGGCAACAACACCTTCATCAACGACGTGGTCGAGACCGCGGGCGGTACCAACATCGCGGCGAACGCCGGCATCGAGGGGTACCAGCAGATCAGCAACGAGACGATCGCCGAGCGCAACCCGCAGTGGATCGTCACGTCGACGCCGTCGACGATTCCCTCGGGTGAACCCTACGCCAGCACGGCCGCCGTGCAGCGGAATCAGACGGTTACTGTGAACGCGAACTACATCAGCCAGCCGGGCCCGCGGCTCGTGGCCCCGCTGGTGACGGTCGCGAGCACGCTCCACCCCGAGGCGATGCAGCAGGCGAACCTCACGACCGTCAAGAACACCACGACGGGCACGTCGATGACGTCCAATGAGACGGCAAGCACGGCGGCCACGAGCGGCGGGACGGCTGCGGCGACCGACGACACCGCCGTCAGTGCGGCCACGTCGAGCGAAACGACATCGGATGAAGCGACGACCGGCGCGGAGTCCGGCGGTGCGACCGCGGCCGGAACCAGCGGGTCCGAAAACGCGACCGCTGGCGGCGAGACGACGTCGAGCAACGGACCCGGATTTGGGGTCGTCGGGGCGGCCATCGCGCTGCTCAGTGCGGCGCTGCTCGGACGACGGCGGCCATAGCGCCGACCGTTCCTCGGCGACAGCTAACGTCGAACGGAGACGGAGATACGACGACTTCGTTCTCGAAAACACGCTTCGTCCGCGAAAAATCGACCTCGTCTTCGACGACCTACAGCAGGTCTTCGACGTTCTCGGCGACTTCCTCGGGGGTGTCGCCAACGGGAACGCCGGCGTCGTTGAGCGCGTCGATCTTGCTCTCCGCAGTACCAGTTCCGGAGCCGGAGACGATGGCACCCGCGTGGCCCATCCGCTTGCCCGGCGGGGCGGTCCGCCCGGCGATGAAGCCCGCGACGGGGGTGCTCATCTCGCTGTCGATGTACGCGGCGGCCTGCTCCTCGTCCTCACCACCGATCTCGCCGCACATCACGATCGCGTCGGTGTCCGGGTCCTCCTCGAAGAGTTCGAGCGCGTCCGTGAAGCCCGTCCCGATGATCGGGTCGCCACCGATACCGATCGCGGTCGACTGGCCCAATCCTCTATCGGTGAGGCTGTCGACGACCTGGTAGGTCAGGGTGCCCGAGCGCGAGATGAAGCCGACGTTGCCCGACGAGAAGATATCGCCCGGCAGGATGCCGAGTTTGGCCTCGCCAGGAGTGATGATACCGGGACAGTTCGGCCCGATGAGGTGGGTGTCGACCTCCGAGAGGCGCTTGTTGACCTTCGCCATGTCCTGGGTCGGGATGCCCTCGGTGATCGCCACGGCGAGGTCGAGGTCCGAGTCGAGGGACTCGAAGACCGCGTCGGCGGCGAACGCCGGCGGCACGAAGATGACGGAGGCGTCGGCGTTCTCGGCCTCGACGGCCTCGTCGACGGTGTCGTAGACGGGGACACCCTCGACCTCCTCACCGCCGCGTCCGGGCACCGCACCCGCGACGACGTTGGTGCCGTAGTCCTGCATCTGGCCGGTGTGGAACTTGCCCTCGCCGCCCGTGATGCCCTGCACGACGACGCGCGTGTCGTCGTCGACGAGCACGCTCATCGCGACCCCTCCGTGACGGAGGCGCTGTCAGCGTTCTCGACGGCACGTTGCACGGCTCCTTCGAGGGTCTCTTCGACCTGGACGAGGTCTGCGTTCAGGATCTCCATACCTTCCTCCGAGTTGGTTCCGGCGAGCCGCACCACGACGGGTTTCGGGATCTCGTCGAACTGTTCGAGCGCGTTGTTGATCCCCTTCGCGACTTCGTCGCCGCGGGTAATGCCGCCGAAGATGTTGAAGACGACGCTCTCGACGTTGTCGTCGGAGAAGACCATGTCGAGCGCGTTGGCGATCCGCTCGGCCTTCGCGCCGCCACCCACGTCGAGGAAGTTGGCGGGTTCGCCACCGTAGTAATCCACGAGGTCGAGGGTGGTCATCACGAGGCCCGCGCCGTTGCCGATGATGCCCACGTTCCCGTCGAGGCGGACGTAGTCGAAGCCGTACTCGCCGGCCTTGGCTTCGAGGTCGTTCTCGTAGGCGGACTCCTCGATCTCGGCGAGGTCGGGCTGGCGGAAGAGCGCGTCGTCGTCGATGTTCATGACGGCGTCGGCCGCCACGACCTCGTCGTCGCTGGTGATCATCAGCGGGTTGACCTCGACGTCCGACCCGTCACGGTCGTCCCAGAGCTGATAGAGCGTGGTGAGGACGCTCGCGACGTCGGTCGCGACCTCCTGGTCGACACCGGCGTCGAAGACCGCACGGCGCGCCTGGTAGGGATGCATCCCGAAGGCGGGGTCGACGTGCTCGCGCGCGATGGCCTCGGGAGTTTCCTCCGCGACGGTCTCGATCTCGACACCACCCTCGGAGGAGACCATCGCGACGGGCTTGCCCTCGCCACGGTCCATCGTCACGCCCACGTAGAGCTCGTTGACGAAGTCGACGGCGGCCTCGACCAGCACGCGGTCGACGGTGTAGCCCTTGAGGTCCATCCCGAGGATCGACTCCGCGGCCTCGCGGGCCTCCTCGTCGTTCTCGACGAGCTCGATCCCGCCGGCCTTCCCGCGGCCGCCGACGTGGACCTGTGCTTTCACCGCGACCGGGTAGCCGACCGATCCGGCCGCCTCGACGACCTCGTCGGTGGTTTCGGCGAGTTCGGAGTCCGGGATCGGCATCCCGGCCTCGGCGAACACCTCCTTTGCCTGATACTCGTGCAGTCGCATCGCTAGGACGACCGGGCGCGGCCCGCATAAAACCGCCACTTTCGCTGTCGTCGGCGCGCCGACGTTCCCGGCGGGAGCGTCACCGCACGTCGGGCGAGTCGGCGATCACGCCGTCGATCCCCTTTCGTTCGAGAAGGCTGGCGACGAACGCGGTGTCGATCGTCCAGACGTTGACCTTCATGTCGGCCTCGTGGGCGCGGTCGACGGCGTCCGTCAGGACCAGGTGACCCCAGTGGGGATGGAGGTAGGCGCAATCGAGGTCGAGCGCCTCCTCGAAGTCGCGGTCGGGGTTCAACCCGAGGAGGTAGCCGAGTTCCACGGTGGGGTCGTCGACGGTGAGCTGGTCGAGCGCCGCCGCGTCGAACGACGAGACGATGACCTCGTTTTCGACCGTCGAGGCGGCGGCCACCGCGTCGTCGGCGATCCCGCGTTCCTTGAGTTCGAGCACGATCCCGGTGTCGGCGGGGATCGCCGCGGCGGCCTCGTCGAGCGTCGGCACGCCCGTACCCGTCTCGAACACGTCGAGGGCCGAGAGGTCGGCGCTGGAGAGCTCGTCGACACGGCCCACACCCTCGGAGATCCGGTCGACGACTTCGTCGTGGACCACCACGAGCTCGCCCGAGCCACACCGTCGAACGTCGAGTTCGATCATGTCGGCGTCGGGAACCGCTCGCTCTATCGCGACGAGCGTGTTCTCGGGGTAGCTGCTGGCGAACGCACGGTGGGCGATCAACCGCATCGACACCGGTAGCCCCCCGCCCCGGAAAGCGCTGACGGACCCGCCCCGACGCCGATGGCTTTTCCCCGTCCGCCATCCATTGGGAGCCATGCGCGCAGTCCGCTTTCACGACCACGGTGGTCCCGACGTGCTCCGGGTCGACGAGGTCGACCGACCCGAGCCGGCGAACGAGGAGGTCCTGGTCGAGGTCCACGCGGCGGGCGTGAACCCCGTCGACACCTACTTCCGGGAGGGGTCGTACGAGCCGTTCACCCTCCCGATGACGCCCGGGATCGACTTCGCGGGCGAGGTGGTCGCCGTCGGGGAAGGTGTCGAGGAGTTCGAGGACGGCGACCGGGTCTACGGCACCGGGGTCGGCCGGAGTCACCAGGGAAGCTACGCGGAGTACGCGACGGTACCGGTCGAGTATCTCGTGGGGCTCCCCGACGGGGTGGACGCGACCGAGGCGGGCGCGGCGGGGGTCGTCGCGGCCACCGCGTGGCGCGCGCTGGTCGACCACGCGGGCCTCGAACCCGGCGAGACCTGTCTGATCCACGGCGGCAGCGGCGGGGTGGGCCACGTCGCTATCCAGGTCGCCGCCGCGGCGGGTGCGCACGTCGTCACGACCGCCAGCCCCGACTACCACGACCGACTGGCCGACCTCGGGGCGGACGTCGTGCTGGACTACTCGCGCGAAGACCTCGCGGATGCGGTGCGCGGGGCCGCGACCGACCGCGCCGGCGCGACCGAGGGAGTAGACGTAATTCTCGACCACCGGCTCGACGACTACCTCCAGTTCGACGCGGAGGTCGCGGCGACCGGCGCGCGAGTGGTCGGGATCGGCGAGAACGATCCACAGGTGGGGTTCGAGCACGACGGCGTCGCCCGGAGCAAGGACGTCTCCTACCAGTTCATGTCGATGTTCAACACGCCGGACCTCCGGGTCGCGCTTCGGCGGCTGGCCTACCTCATGGACGGGGGCGAGCTGACGGTCGACGTGGCGCGGGAGTACGACCTCGACGAGGCGGACGAGGCCCAGCGCGCGGTGCTCGAGGACAGCTTCTTCGGCAAGCTCGTGTTGGTTCCCTGATTCGACGGGGCGAACACGCGCACTGACGAGGCCGAACCACGCGATCGTTTCACGAACGCTTTTGTTCACGGGTTTGGAACCCGGCATCCATGGCAACACGTGAGACCTGGACGACCCGGGCGGGGTTCATCCTCGCGGCGGTTGGGAGCGCGGTCGGACTGGGCAACATCTGGCGGTTTCCGTTCCAAACCTCGGCGAACGGGGGGGCGGCGTTCCTCGTCGTCTACCTCTTCGCGGTACTGTTGATCGGGATCCCGGTACTGCTCGGCGAGTTCGTGATCGGCCGGCGCGCGAACACCAGCGCGATCGGCGCGTTCAAGAAACTCAACCACCCCGCGTGGTGGGTGGTCGGCGCGCTCGGTATCCTCGCCTCCTTCTGGACGCTCTCGTACTACAGCGTGATCGGTGGCTGGGTGATCCGATACATCGGCGGTTCGATCACCGGGGCCGCGCTCGCCGCGCCCGAAGGCTACTTCGGGGCGATCTCCGTGGGGTCGTCGTCGGTCATCACCCACGTGGTCTTCATGGCGATCACGGTCGGGGTCGTCGCGCTCGGGATCGAGGACGGCATCGAGCTCGCGACCAAGGTGATGGTGCCGGCGATCGTGGTCCTACTGGTGGGCCTCGCTATCTTCGCGGCGACCCTCCCCGGCGCGGGCGAGGGCTACGCCTTCTTCCTGGAGCCCGACCTGAACGCCATCGTCTCGAACGCCGGGACGGTGCTGCCGGCGGCGTTCGGCCAGGCGTTCTTCTCGCTCTCGGTCGGGTTCAGCGTGATGATAACCTACGCCTCCTACCTCGGCGAGGACGACAGCCTCCTCGCCGACGGCCTCACCATCGGTATCGCGAACACCGCCATCGGCGTGATCGCGGGACTCGTGGTGTTGCCGCTGTTGTTCGCCCAGGGCGTCTCGGCCAGCACGAGCGGGCCCGGCGCGGTGTTCGTCTCGATCCCGACCGCGATGGCGAACCTCCCCGGCGGGGGCATCGTCGGCCGGGTCGTCGGCATCGTCTTCTTCGGCGTGGTGTTGATCGCGGCGCTCTCGTCGTCGATCAGTCTGCTCGAAGCCGCCGTGGCGTTCCTCGTCGACAACTACGGATTCCTGCGCGGGCGAACGGCGGCGACGCTCGGCGGTGTGGCCTTCGTTCTCGGGATCCCCTCGGCGTGGGACACCGCGTGGCTGAGCTGGTTCGACGGCGTCGGCGTCTCGCTGTTGCTCCCGGTCACCGTGCTCGGCGTCGTGGTCTTCGTCGGTTGGGTGCTCGGCAAGGACGCCGTCGCGGAGTTCCGAACGGGTTCGAGCGCCGATTCGCTCGCGACGGTGTGGCTCTGGGGTCTCAGAACGGTGATCCTCGCCGTCGTCGTCGTCGTGCTCCTCCTCAACTTCCGGGACCTCTTCCTCACGCCGGAGGCGGGCGACTACTTCATCATCCCCGGGCCGCTTCGGTAGGCGGTCCGGCCTACTCGTTCCCGTCGGGCGCGTCGGTATCGCTCGTCGCCCGCGGGTCGTCGGCGTCGAGCGCCGTCGTGGCGTAGTACGCCGCGTTCTCGGGGACGTAGACGGTGAGACCGACGTCGCGGCGTTCGTCCGAGTCGAGCCCCACTTCGTGGCTCTCGACCTTCCGAACCGGAGCGCCGTCGTTGTCGTGAAAGGCGAGCGAGACGACCGCCGCACGTGCGTCGCCCCCGTTGACGAGCGTGCCGACCAGGTCCACGGTTTCGCCCGCGTGGTCCACGACGCCAGCGCGATCCCCCGACCCGTCGCGGAGTTCGGCTCCCGACAACGAGAGGGTGGTCGAGGCGTCGTGGAGCGCGTCCCGGTAGGTTCGGAGGCGGTTCTGGACGCCCTCCGCCCGGCGGTCGGCTTCGCCGTCGAGCGATTCCCGGAGCCCGAGCACGAGCCCGTCGATGTCGTCGACCACCGACTGGTCGTCCGCGCGGCCACGGTCGTCGAGTTCGTCGAGCCGCGCCCGGATCGCCTCGAGGTCGTCGCCGACGTCGGCGTCGGCGCTGGTTTCGATCTCGTCGAGCGCGTCTCGGACGTCGAGTATCGGGGGGAGGTCGTCGCTCATGGGGCCCCGTTCGACCCCGACCTATTACTACCTGTGGCCGACGGCAGCCTCGTCCGGGGTATCGCAATCCCTTTTCCACCCCGAATCGATGATGGAGTATGGCTAGGTCCGACGGGGTGTGGCGATGAGCGACGATTCGGACGACAGGAGCCCCATCGAGGAGCTCCGGGAGCGAAAACGGGCGGCGGCACTGGGTGGCGGCGAGGAGCGTATCGAGGCCCAGCACGACCGGGGGAAGAAGACCGCTCGCGAGCGGATCGAGTACTTCCTCGACGACGATACCTTCCACGAGTTCGACCAGCTCCGCACGCATCGCTCGACCAACTTCGACATGGACGAGCACAAGCTGCCGGGCGACGGGGTGGTCACGGGCTACGGCGACGTCGACGGTCGGACGGTCTTCGTCTTCGCCCACGACTTCACGGTGTTCGGTGGTTCTCTGGGAGAGGTGTTCGCCGAGAAGGTCTGTAAGGTGATGGACGAGGCGATGGAGGTCGGTGCGCCGATCATCGGGCTCAACGACTCGGCGGGCGCACGGATCCAAGAGGGGATCGACTCGCTGGCGGGCTACGCGGAGGTCTTCCACCGAAACCAGCAGGCCTCCGGTGTCGTGCCGCAGATCTCCGCGATCATGGGCCCGTGTGCGGGCGGGGCGGTCTACTCGCCCGCCATCACGGACTTCATCTTCATGGTCGAGGACACCAGCCACATGTTCATCACCGGCCCGGAGGTCATCGAGACCGTCACCGGTGAGGAGGTCTCCTTCGAGGAACTCGGTGGTGCCTCGGCCCACACCGAGGACAGCGGTGTCGCGCACTTCTCGGAGACCGACGAGGAGCAGGCGCTCGACGACATCCGGCGACTCCTCTCCTACCTCCCGCAGAACAACGTCGAGGACCCTCCGAGAGTCGATCCGTGGGACGACCCCGAACGGGCCGACGACGACCTCTCGGATCTCGTCCCCGACGCGCCGCGCAAACCCTACGACATGACCGCGGTGGTCGACCGGATCGTGGACGAGGGCTCGCTGTTCGAGGTCGCGGACTCCTACGCCCGCAATCTCGTGACGGCGTTCGCACGGCTCGACGGCCGCGCAGTGGGCGTCGTGGCGAACCAGCCTCGCGTCAACGCGGGCACCCTCGACATCGACGCCTCGCTCAAGGGTTCGCGGTTCGTCCGCTTCTGTGACGCGTTCAACATTCCTATCCTAACCTTCGTCGACGTGCCGGGGTTCATGCCCGGCACCGAGCAGGAAAAGGGCGGGATCATCAAACACGGCGCGAAGCTCCTCTACGCCTACTCCGAAGCCACGGTTCCCCTCCTCACCACGATCACGAGGAAAGCCTACGGCGGGGCCTACGACGTGATGGCCTCGAAACACATCGAGGCCGACGTCAACTACGCGTGGCCGGGGGCCGAGATCGCCGTGATGGGGCCCCAGGGCGCGGTGAACATCCTCTACGACGACGAGTTGGAGGAGGCCGACGACGTCGAGGCCCGCCGCGACGAACTCATCGACGAGTACCGCGATACCTTCGCGAACCCCTACATCGCCGCCGAGCGTGGCTTCGTCGACGACGTCATCGAACCCAAGGCGACCCGTTCGATCCTGATCGAGGACCTCGAAATGCTGTCGAGCAAGCGCACGTCGGGCCCCGACCGGAAACACGGCAACATCCCACTCTGATGGAGAGGGACTCACTGGCCGAGGCCCTCGCGCGAGCGATCCCCGACGACGCCAGCAGTGAGGAAGCCGCCGCCATCGCGGCCGCGCTCGGGACCCACCTCGGCGACCAGGAGCGCGCGGCGGCCGCCAGGAGCGAGGCGAAGGAGACCTGGGACGGCAAGCGGTGGGCGTTCGCGGGGCGGGTCGCGGCGCTCCAGGGTCGGCAGGTTCGCGTGCCGAAGTCCGCACCGCTCGACGGCTGGGCGGCTGCCGGACGGTCGGACCGATTCTGAGGCGGTCGTCGTCCGAACATCGTCGGAATTAACCCGTTTCGACAGCCGATCCGAAACAAGCGATCCGGTGTGGGAGGGCGGTCGGTGGCCCGCAACCGTATCGAACTCCGTTCAGCCATGTTATCCAAACGACGAAGGTCGGATGAGGGATCGTCGCGACGACAGTTCCTGCGGACCACCATCGCGGCCGCCGGGGTCGCGGGAGCGGCGAGCCTCGGTAGGGTGAGCGCCCAGTCGCAGGAGACGATCCGGTTGGGCGGTGAGATCGACGGCTGGCAGGGACGCGCGCCCGACTCGATCGCGGGCGAGACCAACCCGACTCTCTCGCTCGATCCCGGGGTCGAGTACCGGCTGGTCTGGGAGAACCTCGATGGGCAGGGACACAACGTCGCGCTGCTCGACGCCGACGGGAACGTGCTGCAACGGACCGACATCGTGAGCGAGGAGGGTGCAACACAGACGGTCGAGTTCACCGCGAGCGAGGAGATGGCTGAATACGTCTGTGAACCACACATCACCTCGATGCGCGGGACGATCGAGGTCGGGGGCGGGTCGAGCACGCAGGCCTCCGCCACCGACTCGGAGGACGAGGAGGCGACCGCCGCCTCGGTGGTCTCCGAGGGGCCCACTGTTCGGATCGAGACCATCGTCGACGGCGGGCCGACAGCCCCGTTGGATTTCGAGGTGCCCACGAACCGCGACGGCCGCTACTACATCACCGACCGGCTCGGCCAGGTCTACGTCTACGACGGTGGCGGTCTGCGCGACGAGCCGTTCGTCGACGTCGGCGACCGGCTCGCGGAGATCAGCGGCGAGATGGGGCTGCTCGGGATGGCGCTCCACCCGAACTACGGGGAGAACCGGAAGTTCTACCTGCGCTACAGCGCGCCGCGCCGCGAGGGCACGCCCGAGGAGTTCGACCACACGGAGGTCCTCTCCGAGTTCACCGCCAACGACGACGGCCTCACCGCGGACGCCGACTCCGAGCGGACGGTCATGGAGATCCCCTCGCCGTACGACACCCACAACTCGGGGGCGATCGCGTTCGGCCCGGACGACGGCTACCTCTACGTGGGGATGGGCGACGGCGGCGGCGGGTTCGACGTCGGCCTCGGCCACGTCGCGGACTGGTACGAGCGCTTTGACGGTGGCGAGGGACCGGACGTCTCCGGCAACGGCCAGGACGTGACCGAAAACCTCCTCGGGAGCATTCTCCGGATCGACGTCGACACGCAGGAGGGTGAGCAAGCCTACGGCATCCCCGAGGACAACCCGCTGGTAGGGCAGGAAGGCCTCAACGAACACTTCGCGTGGGGTTTCCGCAACCCGTGGCGGATGGGCTTCTCGAACGGCGAGCTCTACGCCGCCGACGTCGGCCAGTCGCTCTACGAGGAGGTCAACCACGTCCAGAAGGGCAACAACTACGGCTGGAACGTTCGCGAGGGGACCGGTTGTTTCGAACCCGGACCGGAGGAGAGCCGGGACCCGCCGGACTCCTGTCCCACTCACACCCCGGACTCGGTTCGCGGCGGCGAACCGCTCGTCGACCCCGTGATCGAGTACCCCCACTCCGTGAACGACGACAGCATCGGGGTCGCGGCGGTCGGCGGCTACCTCTACACGAACGACGCGATCCCGGCGATCCAGGGCGCGTTCGTCCTCGGCGACTACCGGCTTCCCGGGGCCGACAGCGGTCCGACCGGCCGGTTGATGGCCGCGACGCCGACCGAGGAGGGACAGTGGCCGCTCCGGGAACTCCGGATCGAGAACACCGATTCGCACCGTCTCCCCGGTAGCATCCTCACGCTCGGCCGGGACAACGCGAACCGGCTCTACGTCCTCACCACCGCTGAACCCGCCGAGGGCGAGACGGGTGCCGTACACCGGATCGTTCCCCCGGAGTCGGCGAATCAAGCGAGCGCGAACGCGTCCGCAGCCAACACGACCGTCGGCGGCACGAACGGGAGCGCTTCGACGGCCGTCGAAGCGACCGGGACGAACGCCGGCGCAACGACGACGAGTGCCGGGACGACCCGGGCCGCCACGTCGACCGGCGCGACGAGCGCGGCGACCGAAACCGGCACGGCGAGCGGGTCCGGGTCGGCCGCCGACGCGAACGCCTCCGGGGCCGAGACCGGTGGCGAGACCACCAGTACGAACGGTCCCGGATTCGGTGTGGTCGCCGGGGTGGCCGGTCTCGCGGCGGTCGCCGCGCGCCGCCTCCTCGGCGACGACTGAGTGGTCCTGGTCCCACGACGCTCGGCGAGGAACGGGATTATTCAGAAATGTCGGCTATCGACCGCTTCTCGCGCAGCGTCCGGTGGATCTCGTTGATAGCTTCAGGTCATTCCGTGTCGGCAGTTTCGAGTTCGTCTTGGAGGTGTCTCGTGAGATCGTTGAGTACAACCTATCGATTAACGGGAACTCGTGAGTGATGGCACTATTACAGAAATATTATGTATATCTCTACAAGATTCAAGTCGTCAGGAATCAGTTACATGGCGTATGGTTGACCGACCCGACGATCGAGAGTATGCAAGACTTCAACTGAATGAGGCAGTTCGCCGACTCAATTTTATGCGAGAACGCATCTCTGAAGTAGAAGAAGAAGAGGTGATTGCGCTATATAGCGAAGAAAAGAACGAGATCGTTACCGGTGGTGACGCTAACAATGTTGCCAACCCAGGAAAAATGGACTACAGTACTGCTTCCACGACAGCAGAAAGTAACCGACATTGAAGGACATATTCAGAATATCCTAATTGACTGTCAGATGTGTGTTGAGTTATCTGTAAAATGTATGTTCAAGGCCATAGGGTGTGATTTTGACTATAGTCATGGTATCAATTATGAATCTGGTAAAACTCAAGCATTTTACCACACTATCCCATCAGATTATGGAAGGCGAGACGACATTGTGCGTGCTATATTCCTCACCCAACTTTGGAGCATTTTCTATGAAAAGGCAAAATATGGTGCTCCAGAATTAGATACTGACCCTTCGATAATATTCGAAATAGAGGACGGTGAGCGGGCAATCAATGATGCATCGTTCTGTATACATCTGGCTCAAGATTTTCTCAAGTATGTCGAGGATGATTCATAATTCCACCCTGGGAAGAGCATACAGAGGGTGATGAACAGTTCGCCCGCCGACACAACTCCCGACACAGAGTGTATAGTTTTAAGCGCGGAGTCGGTCTATCATGCGAACGAATGTTCGAGAAGGTTCTCGTCGCCAACCGAGGGGAGATCGCCGTGCGCGTGATGCGTGCGTGCGAAGAACTCGGGATCGGCACAGTGGCGGTCTATTCCGAGGCGGACAAGAATTCGGGCCACGTCCGGTACGCCGACGAGGCCTACAACGTCGGTCCAGCGCGCGCTGCCGACTCCTATCTGAATGGGGACGCCATCGTCGAGGCGGGCGAGAAGGCCGGCGCGGACGCCGTCCACCCGGGCTACGGCTTCCTCGCCGAGAACGCGCGCTTCGCCGCGCTCGTCGAGGACAGCGAGATGACCTGGATCGGCCCGTCGAGCGACTCGATGGAACTCCTCGGCGAGAAGACCAGCGCGCGAAAGGAGATGAGCGCCGCCGGCGTGCCCACAGTACCTGGCACCGACGACCCGGTCGAGTCCGCCGACGAGATCCGGAAGTTCGCCGAGGAGGCGGGCTACCCCGTGGCCATCAAGGCCGAGGGTGGCGGTGGCGGGCGCGGGATGAAGGTCGTCGAGGAGGAATCGGAGATCGAGGACAAGTTCGAGAGCGCCCAGCGCGAAGGTGAGGCCTACTTCGACAACGACTCGGTCTTCGTCGAGCGATTCCTCGAAGCCCCGCGCCACATCGAGGTCCAGATCATCGCCGACCACCACGGCAACGTCCGCCACATCGGGGAACGTGACTGCTCGCTCCAGCGACGCCACCAGAAGGTCATCGAGGAGGGCCCGAGCCCCGCGCTCACGGACGACCTCCGGACGGAGATCCAGGAGTCCGCCCGCGACGGTGCCGACGCCGCCGACTACTACAACGCCGGCACCTTCGAGTTCCTCGTCGAGGACACCGACCGCAACGGGGACGGACTCCTCGGTGCGGACAGCGACTTCTACTTCCTCGAAGTCAATACTCGGATTCAGGTCGAACACACCGTCTCCGAGGAGCTCACGGGCATCGACATCGTGAAACAGCAGATCCGGGTGGCCGACGGCGAGGAACTCCCGTTCGCCCAGGACGAGGTGGAACTCGACGGCCACGCGATGGAGTTCCGGATCAACGCCGAGAACGCCGCGAACGAGTTCGCACCCGGGACGGGGACGCTCGAAACCTACGACCCGCCCGGTGGGATCGGGGTCCGCCTCGACGACGCCCACAAGCAGGGCGACGAGGTCGTCGGGGACTACGACTCGATGTTCGCGAAGCTGATCGTGTGGGGCGCGGACCGCGAGGAGTGCCTCGCGCGGAGCAAGCGTGCGCTCGCCGAGTTCGAGATCGAGGGCGTCACTACTGTCATCCCGTTCCACCGTCTGATGCTCGACGACGACGCCTTCTCGGCAGGGACACACACAACGAACTACCTCGACGAGGAGCTCGATCCCGAGGAAATCGAGGAGGCCCAGGAGAAGTGGGGTCCGACGGGCGGGACCGAGGGCGGCGAGGACGAGGAGGTCACCGAACGGGACTTCGTGGTCGAGGTCAACGGCAAGCGCTTCGAGGTCAATCTCGAAGAGCGCGGCGCACCGCCGATCCAGGCCGCGAACGGCTCCGGGGACACCCAGCAACTCGGTTCGGCCGGGCCGAGCGACGGTGGGAGCGACGAGAGTAGTACTAGTACGGCGGAGGGTGAACAGGTCACCGCAGAGATGCAGGGCACCATTCTCGACGTCAACGTCGAGGAGGGCGACGAGGTCTCCTCCGGCGACGTGCTCTGCGTGCTCGAAGCCATGAAGATGGAGAACGACGTGGTGGCCTCGCGCGGCGGCACCGTCGTCGAGGTCGCCGCGACGGAAGGCGAATCGGTCGACATGGGCGACGTGCTCGTGGTGCTCGACTGAGCCTCGCGCAGGTGGCGGGGGCGGTGAGGTGTCAGCGTTCGTTCATCGGCTCGTTTCGTCGCATTTCGAGCGCGTCCGCGATCCGTTCGTGTGCCCGGACGAGTCGATACGCGAGATGAAGCACGTACAGGAAGACGAGAAATCCGAGGAGTCCGAATCCGACGAACAGTTGGTTGGCGATGAGGATGCTGTAGAGCAAGACCACAACGTTGACGCCGACTGCAGCGACCAGTACGTGTCGGGAGCGTGCATCCGTTCGGTCGGGCATAGCACTCGTCGCGAATGCTGACTACATCATCCTACCGGACGGGGACATTGAACGGAAAAGCGGGGCGAAAACTGCTCAGGTGAGGTCGGCTTCGAGCACGAAGTCCGGCTCCTCGCTCACGCCGATGCGGAGCGCGGCGACGTCCGAGACCGCCGTGACGGTCTCGGGGATCAGCACCCGGGTCCGGTCCGCACCGAGGTCGGCGGCGTCGGCTCCGATGGCACCGAAGAGCGCCCGCGCCGCGTCGAGGTCGGCCCACGCACCGACGCCGTACTCCGCGACGCGTTCGGCCTCGTCGCCGTCACCGTACTCGAAGTCGCGTGTCCGATACGCCATCGCCCGGGTTCCCTCGTCGGGCCGCTTGACCGCGAAGGCCCGCGTCTCCTCGGCGGCGCGGTGGAGCGTCTCGCGGGTGAGTTCCGAGACGGCCCAGGATTCGTCCATCGCGAGGGTGAGGTCCGCGAGGTCGCGCCGTGCCGTCGAGCGCTGCCAGAAGCTCCAGGCCGCGTCGGGGTCCGAGACGATCTCGTGGTCGTCGGTGTCGTCCACCGTGTCGGGTTCGGGTCGCGCCCACCGGAACTCGGTTCGGGGGTCGTAGCCCGCGGCGCGCGAGATACCGAGCCCCGCGACGTTCCACGAGAAGACCATGTTCCGACAGACGGTCGCGCCCTGCTCGCGCGCCCACGTGAACAGCGCGTCGTTGAGTCGAACCCCGATTCCCTCCCCGCGGTAGGCGGGGTTGACGCGCATCCCCTGGGCCCACGCCTCGTGGTCGGAGAGGAACACGACCTGGCAGAGCCCGGCGATGTCGTCGCCCGCGTCGGCGACCAGGGTCCGCTTTCGGTCGGGGTCGCCCGCGATCCAGTCGTGATAGACGTCGGGGAGGTAGTCGCTCGTCTCGCGATCGGCCCAGGTCTCACTGGTGAAGGCCACGACGTCGTCGTAGTCGTCCGGTTCCGCCTCGCGGAGGTGGACCCCGGCGCTCACGGCCGTCCCTCGGGGGCGTTTTCGAGCGGGACCGAGCGCTCGGAACACTCGCCGGCCACCGGGGTTCGCATCGTCTCCTCGGGGTCGTCGGTGTTCGCGAGCGCCCACATCAGTTTGACCTTCGCGGTCCCCGGCAGGGTGTCCTCGGTCTCGATGACCCCCGCATCGAGCAGGTCGCGCCCGGTGTCGTAGACCCGGTCACAGACTCGGCCCCCGAGACACTGGCTCGTCATCGCGACGGTCGTCCCGTCCTCGATCAGTTCCCGGATCCGTGGGATCCAGTCTGTGTGGACGTGACCGAGCCCCGTCCCCTCGACGACGAGGCCGGCGCTCCCCGCGACCGCGTCGAGCACCGCCTCGCTCGTGCCGGGGGTGAACTTCACTAACTCGACGTCGGTTTCGAGGTCGGGCGCGATGGCGAGGTCCGTCGCATCACGCTCGTGGTACTCCCGGCGGAAAGTCACCTCCTCGGCGTCGTAGTCGACCCAGCCGAGCGGACGCGCACCTACCGTCTCGAAGGCGTCGCGGCGTGAGGTGTGATTCTTCCTGACCCGGGTTCCGCGGTGGAGCGCACACCGGTCGTCCGAGTCCGTCGCGTGCATACAGACCATGATTTCCGCACAGTCGGATTTGGCTGCCTCGACGGCACAGACCGCGTTCATCACGTTGTCGGAGGAGGGCCGGTCGGCCGAGCGCTGACTGCCGGTGAACACCACCGGAACGGGGGTGTCGAGCATGAACGCGAGCGCCGAGGCCGAGAACTGCATCGTGTCGGTGCCGTGCATCACCACGACGCCGTCCGCACCCGCTTCGATCTCCTCGTGGACCGCGTGTGCGAGGTCCTGCCAGATATCCGGGGTCATGTTCTCGGAGAGGATGTTCGCCACAACTCTCCCCCGGTAGTTCGCCCGCCCCGCGAGCTCCGGCACCGCCCGGAGCACGTCCTCGGCGTCGAACTGGGCGGTCACCGCGCCGGTTCGGTAGTCGACGGTGGAGGCGATGGTGCCGCCGGTCGAGATCAGCGCCACGGTCGGAAGGTCCTCGTCGAACTCCACTTCCGAGGCGTCGTCCTCGTCGGCGCTCGCGATGTCGTAGACGTCGGCCTCGACGACCTCGGTCTCGCTTCCTGCCCGCTCGATGCCGACGTTGTAGCCGCCGTCGAGCTTGAGGACGACGTGCTCGTCGGTCGAGGAGGGGAGGAGGACGCCCTCGTGGGTTCGGCCCTCGCGCGTGAGTCGGACGCGGTCGCCCGGGTTCATATCCCACCTATCGAGTCGCCGGACTTCAACCCATCCGTTCGAGACGCGTTCGTCGGGGTTCAAAGGTGATTTGAGCACCCCCATCCGATAGGTAGGAATGACCGAATACTACGTCACCGTTGGCGACGACGTGGTCGAGGGGCCGTTCGAGACCCGAAAGGAGGCGAAGCGACGCAAGGACGAACTCAGCACCAATGAGGTCGGGGTCCGCTATCGGGTTTCGGCGCGGTCGTAGGCCCCTGCTCTCTCGAACTCGCCACGCTTTCGGAGCACCGACGGGGTCCGACAGACCCCCGGTGCGCCGGTCGCCTGCGGGATGGTACAGTTGTTACAGCTCTCACAGACGGCGCGCGGGTCGTTCGAGAGATCGGTGTCCCTCTCATCGGTGTCGAGCAATCGCGCGGGGAGCCGCGGTTCGGCGTAGAACGGCCGGCCGACCCCGACCATGTCGCAGTCGTCGCCGAGCAGGTCGTCCATCGTCGAGCGCCGACGGAGGCCGCCCTCGCACAAGACGGGGATCGAGACGGCGTCGCGCACGCGCCGGCAGAAGTCGGCGTTCCAACCGGCTTCGCGGTCGTACTCGCGGGCCTGGAGACGGTTCGCGAGCGCGACCGCCCGCGCCCGCCACTCGCTTCCGAACGCTGCCGCATAGCCCTCGCGGAAGGCTGAACCCTCCCAGCCGCGGTCGGGGTACTCGCCGCGGACGATGCTCATGTCCCAAAACGTGGAGGCCCGAACCGGGACGAGGCCGTCGAACCCGATGGCTTCGAGTCGGCGCGCGATCTCGACCCCGTCGGCCGTCGAGAGCCGCGGCCGGACGAACGGCGGGGCGGCGGCTTCCGACGGGAGTTTGGTCAGCACGGGAACGTCGCCGACCCGGTCCCGGATCTCCTCGTGAACGAGTTCGAGGAAGTGCTGTCGACTCTCGAACGAGCCGCCGAACGCGTCGGTTCGGCGGTTGTAGTAGGGCGAGAGGAACTGCTGGATGATGCCCATGTTCGCCCCGGCGAGATGGACCCCGTCGTAGCCCGCGTCGATGGCGTGGGCGGCCGAGCGGCCGAAATCGGCGGCGAGGTCGTGAACCCCCTCCGTCGAGAGGACCTCGTAGTCGAGGTCGAGAAACCCGGCGCGCGCGGCGAGTCGCAGGAGGCGTGGCGGTTCGGAGACCGCGAGCTGTCGAACCCCGGGACGAGCCTCGCCGTAGGCGTGATGCCAGGCTTCGAGCGAACGAAGGCCGCCGTGGTCGATCTGGGCGAATATCCGCGCGCCGTGGTCGTGGATCGCGTCCGTAAGCCGTTCGAGGTCGGGTCGCGGGGCGGCGAGACTCATCATGTTCGGCGCGACGTGGCCGGTTTCGCGGTGAACGGGCATCGCACCCTGGAACAGCAAGCCCGCACCGGCGGCCGCCGCGGGTTCGAGCTGACCGATGAGCCGGTCGACCGCCTCGGGACCGTCGCCGGCACATTCGAGCAGCGGCGCGCGGTACAGTCGGTTTTTCACCCGACGACCCCCGATCTCGATCGTCGTTTCGAGTCGGGGTGACATGCAGTGGCGTTCGCCCGTAAGCCGTTTAGCGGTTTGGTTCGTGCTGGTTGCTCACTCGAACGGGTCGCGGACGCACCCGGAATCGTGGATTGGCCCTTGAAACGGCGAATCGATGGGATGGGCGACAGTTCGTATCTCCTGTACTGCCCCCGAAAGCCCTGACTGGCAGAAAATTACTTATTCTAAATATAATAAATAATAAGTTAAACTGATTGCAACGGCCGGCGTTGTTTGTGAATGCCATGCAGGCAGTCGTACTGGAGGAGTTTCAGGAGCCGTTGACCGTCCAGGACGTGGATCGTCCCGAACCGGAACCCGACGGAGCCGTGGCCGAGGTCGTCGGCTGCGGCGTGTGCCGTTCGGACTGGCACTGCTGGCAGGGCGACTGGGACTGGTTCGGCTACCGTCCCGACCCGCCGCACGTCCTCGGTCACGAACCGACCGGCCGCATCGTCGCCGTCGGCGAGGACGTCGAGACCGTCGAGGAGGGTCAGGCGGTCGCCATCCCGTTCAACTTCGCGTGTGGCATCTGCGACCGATGTCGGAACGGGCGCGAGAACATCTGTGACAACCACGTCGGTCTCGGGTTCATGAACGAGGCCCCCGGAGCGTTCGCCGAGGAGGTCCACATCCCACACGCCGACATCAACGCCGTGGCGCTCCCGGACACCATCGACGCCGAGACCGCTGCGGGCTGTGGCTGCCGGTTCATGACCTCGTTCCACGCGATGGCCCACCGCGGACCCGTCCACGCCGGCGACGACGTCGTGATCCACGGCTGTGGCGGCATCGGTCTCTCGGCCGTCCACATCGCGAACGCGCTCGGCGGCAACGTGGTCGCGGTGGATCTCATGGACGAGAAGCTCGAGAAGGCCGAGGAGCTCGGCGCGGTCGCCACCGTCAACGCCAGCGAGGTCGACGACGCCGCGGGCGAGGTCCGGGCCATCACCGACGGCGGCGCGGACGTCTCGGCCGACGCGCTCGGGATCGAGACGACGTGTCGGAACGCGGTCAACAGCCTCCGAAAGGGTGGCACACACGTCCAGATCGGGCTGACTACGTCCGACGAGGCGGGGATGATCCCGTTGCCGACCGACGACTTCGTCGCGAAGGAGATCGACTTCCACGGCTCGCTCGGGCTCCAGCCGTCGCGCTACAGCGAGATGCTCGACATGATCGAATCCAGTAAGCTCGACCCCGCGGCGCTGGTCGAGAAGACCGTCGACATCCACGGCGTCCCCGACGAGCTCGCGGCGATGACCGACTTCAATACGCTGGGGATCCCGGTCTGCACCGACTTCAGCAGCTAACCGACCGGGTCGCGCTCGACGGGCGAAACCCGTTCCCGACGCATGGGGAAAAACCCATGCCGTTCGGGCCCCGAGTCGGAGTATGGCTGACGGTGGCGGCGAGGGGACGAAGACCAAGACTCGCGACGTCGACGACCTCCTCGCCGAGGTCGACGACATCACCGGGGAGGGCGACGAGTCCCGGCGTCGCGGGTCGAGCGACCGCGCCGGAGCGACGACCACCGAGGCGACGACCGCCGGACCGACCACGACGGAAGCCGACGCGACCCGTTCGGGGAGCGGGTCGACGCTCCGCCGGCGGATGGACGGCGTGTTCTCGCTCAAGGCCTTCGTCGTCGCGCTCGTGCTCACGGCGGTCGGGAGCGGTCTCGGCGGGTTCATCCCGCTCATCGGGGGCCCGCTCGCGTTCCTCGGGTTGTTCCTCGCGACGTTCGTTCTCGGGGCGATCGGCAGCCGTCGATACTACGCCGAGGCCGGCCTCGCGGCGGGGCTGGTCGCGGGCGGGAGCGCGCTCCAGAACCACATCTACCTCGCGTTCGTCGACGGCAGCGGGCCGGTCTTCATCGCCGGGTTCGCGGTCATCGGGCTGGTCTGTGGGGTGCTCGGCCACTACTTCGGTCGGGACCTCCGCGACGGGCTCACGCGCGACCTGTAGGCGTGTCTGCCCGTCACCGTTCGACGAAGTCGGTTACTCGACCGTCCAGCGGCCGTTCTCGCGGCTCGCGAGCCCGTGGGTCATCAGCAGGTCGAGCGCGTCCTCGACCACCGGGAGGGGCACCCCGAGCCGTTCGGCGAGTTTATCGGCGGTGCGCGCGCCCGCCTCGATCCCGGCGAGCAGCTCGGCACAGAAGCGCGCGTCGCCGTGGTCCGCGGTGCCGGAACGGTCGTCGACGGCGAGTCCGGCCTCGACCTCGTCGGTGAGCGCGTCGTGGAGCGTGGCGAGCCGACCCTGGACCCACCGCTGGGCGAGCGAGAGCTCGTCCTCCAGTTCCTCGAAGCGGTGGAGGTCGGCGGCGAGGTCGGCGAGGTCGCTGGTGTCGTCCGTCGCGACGTCGATCGAGACGTACCGACACGACGCGATGTCGAGGCTCGAACTCGCCGGATAGGCGCTCTTCGCACCGAACCCGTAAGGTGAGACCGTGACTTCGAGCCGGAGGTTTCGGGAGATCCGGAAGTACTTCCGACGGCCGTCGTCGACCCGGCTCTCGACCAGCCCGGCCTCGTCGAGCTTTCGGAGGTGGCCGATCACCGCCTTCGGACTCACCCCGAGCGCGTCGCTGATCTCGGTGACGTAGCAGGGCCGTTGGGCGAGGAGTCTGAGGATGCGCCGACGGTTTTCGTTCCCCAGGAGATCGAGCAGCGCCGCGGAATCCATTCACCTTTCGTTAGTGCTCAGAGCGTAAAACCTCGCCGGTGCCACGGGACGCACCCCGAGACCGGCCGTCGGTCCCTACGGACCGCTGTAGGTCGTTCCCGACCGGTGGGTGACCCCCGCGAACCGGACGTCGTCGGCGGTCGCGGCCGAACCGTTCGGGGCGGTGACGTTCGCGCTGGTGGTGTCGGTGGCGGCGCTGGCGTTCGAACCGGGGGCCGGTATCGTCAGGTTCTCGATCCGGCCGTCGAGGTCGTCGAACGTCGTCGCGTTCACGCCCTCGCTCGCCGCGGTGGTCTTGGCCTCGCTCACCGCGTTCCGGAGCGCCTCGCGTTCGGCGACCAGCCGAACCCGGTGGCTCCGGAGGGCGAGCGACGTCGCGTTCTCGGGCGGAAACCGCTCGGCCCGGGTTTCGAGTCGGTCGAGCCGTTCGTCGAGGGTCGCGGCACGGTGCTGGACGAGCGTCTGCTTCCGGGAGAGGTTGTTGGCCGTCTCGAACGCCGCGAGCCACATCCCGGCGTCGACGGAGCCGTTGGTCGCGACGACGCCGCGCTGCATGAACGTCGAGACGTCGTCGAATGTCCCCCCGTCGACGTCGCGCTGGGTGGTGGTCCCGGTCGGCTGCGCCTGTGAGGTCATGCCCACGACCCCACCAGCCAGTACGAGGAGGGCGACGACGACCGCGGCGTTCGTGTTCACTGCCACCCGGTTGACGAGGCCGGGATAAAAACTCGCTGGCCGTTCGCGTCGGCTCTCAACCCGCTCGGTCGGCCCGGCCGAAACGTTTAGTACCGGTGTGTGGCATGTATCACCATAGCATGTTCGAACGGTTCTCGCGCGCCTACTACGTCGGCCGGCTCTCCATCGAACCGACCCCGGACGAGGGGTCGGGTGCGTTCATCCAGCGCACCACCCACGAACGGCTCAACCGCGAACTCTACACGACCGAGGAGGGGGTCGAGCGGACCGACCTCCCGCTGGTGATGAAACTCGAGACCAGCCACTTCGCGGTCCACGGCGACGACGGGGTGCCGCGCGACACCCTCTGGCTCCCCGAGTCGGTGATCGCGGGGTCGCGGGTGGAGGCCCCGCCGACGCTTCGGGAGGTGTTCCTCGCGAAGGCCGACCGTGCGGCACAGCTCCTCCGGGTCGCGGGGCGCGCGGTCTGACCGACGACCGTCTCAACAGGCTTATGCCGCGCGTGGGACCTATTCGGCCCATGAGCGATGTCGTCGTGACGCTGCCGGACGGTTCCGAACTGGACGTCGAGCGGGGCTCGACGGTCGAGGACGTGGCCTACGAGATCGGCCCCGGGCTCGGTCGGGACACCGTGGCGGGCGTCGTCGATGGAGATCTGGTCGACAAGGCCCAGCCACTCCTGTCGGACGTCGAGATCGAGATCGTGACCGACCAGTCCGACGAGTACCTCGACGTGCTCAGGCACTCCGCGGCCCACGTCTTCGCCCAGGCGCTCACTCGACTCTACCCCGAGGCGAAACTCACCATCGGCCCGTGGACCGACGAGGGGTTCTACTACGACATCGCGAACGTCGACCTCGACGAAGAGGACTTGGAGGCGATCGAGGACGAGGCCGAGTCGATCATCGAGGCGGACCTCGCGATCGAACGAACCGAGTGGTCGCGCGAGGAGGCCTTCGACGCCTACGACGACAACCCGTTCAAACGCGAGATCCTCGATACGGAGGTCGCGGGCGAGGACCCAGTGAGCGTCTACGAACAGGGTGACTTCTACGACCTCTGTCGCGGTCCGCACGTCGACTCGACGGGCGAGATCGGCGGGTTCGCGCTGCTCGAGATCTCGGCGGCCTACTGGCGTGGCGACGAGGACAACGAGACGCTGACCAGGGTCTACGGTACGGCCTTCGAGTCCGAGGGCGAACTCGACGACTACCTCGAACGGCGTGCGGAGGCCGCCGAACGCGACCACCGGAAGATCGGTCGGGAGATGGATCTCTTCTCGATCTCCGAGACCGCGGGACCCGGTCTGCCGCTCTACCACCCGAACGGGAAGCGGGTCCTGGATTCGCTCTCCGAGTACGCGCGCTCGCTCAACCTCGATGCGGGCTACGAGCCGGTCGAGACCCCACACCTCTTCCGGACCGAACTCTGGAAGCAGTCGGGCCACTACGACAACTACGTCGACGACATGTTCCTCCTCGACGTCGACGACGAGGAGTACGGTCTGAAGCCGATGAACTGTCCCGGTCACGCGATGATCTTCGAGGATCAATCGTGGAGCTACCGCGACCTCCCGGTTCGGTACTTCGAGGACGGCACCGTCTACCGGAAGGAGCAACGCGGCGAGCTCTCGGGGCTCTCGCGAACCTGGTCGTTCACCATCGACGACGGCCACCTGTTCGTTCGTCCGGACCAGATCGCCGCCGAGATAGAGACGATCATGGAGACCATCTTCGAGGTGATGGAGGTCGTGGACCTCGACGCCGAACTCGCGCTGGCGACGCGCCCGGAGAAGTCCGTCGGCAGTGACGAGCTCTGGAACCAGGCCGAATCTCAGCTCAGGGACGTCCTCGACGAGGGGGGCTACGACTACGAGGTCGAGGAGGGCGACGGTGCGTTCTACGGCCCGAAGATCGACTTCTCGTTCGGCGACGCGCTCGGGCGGGTCTGGGACGGCCCCACCGTCCAGCTGGACTTCAATATGCCCGAGCGGCTCGACCTGCAGTACACCGGCGAGGACAACGAAACCCACCGACCGGTGATGATCCACCGCGCGCTCTACGGCAGCTACGGGCGCTTCTTCATGGTGCTCATCGAGCACTTCAACGGCAACTTCCCGCTCTGGCTCGCGCCCGAACAGGTCCGGATCCTCCCTGTGAGCGACGACAACATCGAGTACGCCGAGTCGGTCGCCGACGAACTCGATGGCTTCCGAACCTCGGTCGAGACCCGGTCGTGGACGGTCGGCCGGAAGATCCGGGCGGGCCACGACGACCGGCTCCCCTACATGCTCATCGTCGGGGGCACCGAGGAGGAGGCCGGGACGGTCTCGGTCCGCGACCGCGAGGAGCGCGAGCAGGACGGTGTCTCGATAGAGGACTTCCGCGCACACCTCGAAGCCGAGCGCGACGAGAAACGGACGACCCCCGACTTCCTCGACTGAGGGCGGTCGAAACGGTCCGGTCCCGGAATCGGTTGCTCCCGCCCGAGGAGCGATGAGGGAGCGACGACGAACGTTGGTATGGACGAGTGCGTGATCTGCGAGCGCGAGGTCGAGACCACGAGACACCACCTGATCCCGAAGAACCGGAAGGAGAGTCCTATCGTTCCCGTCTGTGGACCCTGTCACCGCCAGATCCACGCGGTGTTCACCAACCACGAGCTCAAACACCGCTTCAACACCGTGACGGCGCTCAAGGAGTCGGCGGAGATGGAGAAGTTCGCGGCGTGGATCCGGAAGACGAACAAGAAGCACGTCGAGGTCGACGAGACGAAGCGCGTCAGCGACTGGCGTGGGTGATGGAACGAGGGGACGGGGATCGTGGTCCGATAGTCGGGGTTTTGTTCGCGGCGAGTGAGAACCGTGCATGGACGACCGGATCGAGGATCACGCGAGGGTGTTGGTCGACTGGAGCGCGCGGATCGAGGCGGGCGACGACGTCGTCGTGAGCGTTGCCGAGGGTGCACACGACCTCGCGGTCGCGGTGGCCCGCGCGCTGGGCGAGCGCGGTGCGAACCTCGTGACTGTCTACGGCTCCGCGGAGACGAGTCGGGCCTATCTCGACGGCCACGACGAGGCGTTCGACGCGGACCCCGACCACGAACTCGCGCTCTACGAGAACGCGGACGCCGTCCTCTCGCTCGGCGGCGGGCGGAACACCAGCGCGATGGCCGACGTGCCCGGCGACCGGCTCGACGCCGCCTCGAAGGCCACCACCGGGATCCGCGAGGCACGGCTGGACACCGACTGGGTCTCGACCGTGCACCCCACCCGATCGCTCGCCCAGCAGGCCGGCATGAGCTACGAAGAGTACCAGGAGTTCGTCTACGACGCCGTGCTCCGGGACTGGGAGTCGCTCGCCGAGGAGATGGCCGGGATGAAGGACCGCCTCGACGAGGGGAACGAAGTCCGGATCGTCTCCGACGGGACCGACCTCACGATGTCGGTCGAGAACCGAACCGCAGTGAACTCCACGGCGTCGGTCGCCGACGACTCACACAACCTCCCGAGCGGCGAGGTGTTCACCGCGCCCCACGCTACCGAGGGCGAGGTCACCTTCGACGTCCCGATGACCCTCCGGGGAAGACAGGTGCGCGACGTCTGGCTCCGGTTCGAGGACGGTGTGGTCGTCGACTTCGACGCGGGCCAGAACGCCGAGGTCGTCGGCGAGATACTCGACACCGACGAGGGATCCCGACGGCTCGGCGAGTTGGGGATCGGGATGAATCGCGGTATCGACCGCCCGACCGACAGCATCCTGTTCGACGAGAAGATGGCCGGCACGGTGCATCTCGCGCTCGGTCGGGCCTACGACGCCTGTCTCCCCGATGATGAGGCGGGCAACGAGAGCGCGGTCCACATCGACCTGATCACCGACATGAGCGAGGGATCACGTCTCGAGATCGACGGAAGCGTGGTCCAGCGCGACGGTGTCTTCGAGTGGGAGGACGGATTCGAGTAGCGATTCGGTGGACGGACTCGCGGTGCGACCCCGACAAAGTATTTAGTGTTTCTGGCCGAAGCCCGATCGGGAGTGGTCGCGAATGAGCTATCTCGAACGTCTCAGAGGCCGGATCGGGGCGGCGAACGACGCTGACGAGACGGAGTACGTCTGTCGGAACTGTGAAGCGGGCTTCGACGAGCGCTGGCAGGTCTGTCCGGAGTGTGGTGGCTACTCGGTACGGCGGCGCGAGTGGGACTCGGTGTAGCTATCGCCACCACTCGCCCGCCCGGTGGTCGTGGGTGGTCGTGACCGCGAGCGCCGGCGGGTAGGCGGACTCGTTCTCGACACCGAAGCCGAGCCCCAGCCACCGGGCGACGTGCCACCCGACGACGTCGGTCTCGAGGTCGGTGAGGGTGATGTCGACCCGCTCGTAGCGTTCGAGCGCGCCGTCGCCGTCGGAGTCCGTCCCGAAGACCGAGCCGCACGACTCCTGTCGGGAGACACACGCCGCGTCCGACGCGAAGCGTATCACGACGTCGGCTTCGCTGAGGTTTCGGGTCGAACGGAAGGAGACGTTCTCGGGGACCGTCCCGTCCGCGCCGCGGTCGTAGTACGCGAGCGCGTGGCGGATCTGCTCGCGGGTCGCCGGCGTCGTGTTCACGAGGTAGACCGCGAGCGTGGGGTCGTCCCACGCCAGCGCCCGGTCGGTCGCGTTCGGCTGGGGGAGCGCCCGGAGGGTCGTGCGGGATGCCATCACGGACTGTGGGTCGTCGTCGTGGCCGAGCCCGAAGGCGTGGCCGAGTTCGTGTTCGACGACGTGGACGGTCGAATCGTCGGAGAGGTTGTCGAGCGCACTGATCTCGACCGTGTCGGCGGTCTGGGTCGGGTTGGTTATCAGCGGTGCACAGCCGGCGGCGTGGCTGACGTCGCCACACGTCGAGAGCGCGGGGGCGAACGAGACCCGGATGTCGGGGTCGGTCGCGTTCGGGACGACCGTGGCGTTCACCGTGTAGTTGAGGTAGCGTTCGTCGTTGGCCTCCCAGTAATCGAGCGCTTCGCGGACGAGCGGCGCGAAGTCGCGGTCGGTGGCGTTGGCCTCGACCGCCACGGTGAGGTTCTCGCTCGGGTAGGGGTTGTCGGGGTCCCCGGCGAAGCCCGCGATTGGTCTCGGCAACGAGTCCCCGGAGAACCCCACACACCCGGTCGAAGCGATGAGACAGACTACGACCACGACACGCGCCGCCCTACTCATTGTTCGAAGGGTGGACCGTCGGCGGTATCACCCTTGCGCCGTCGGCCTCGACGACCGCGACCGGACCGCACGAACGTTTTTGTCCAGCACGAACCGATCCCGAATATGAGAGGTTTCCTCGGGGATCGGGACTGGCTTCGCGGGCGGACGAACAGGCCAACGGAGCGACGACGATGACCGGGGTGTACGAACACGCGCTCGGCGCGGCGGCCGACGACCTCCATCCGAAGGTTCGGGAGCGGTACGCGGTCGACGCCGACGACGATACGATCGGGCTCGGGCGCGGTCGGATGGACATCACGCGCGGGACCCACGTGCTCCCCGCGCTCTACCCGATGACGGCGCTGAACCTCCTCTTCCCCGAGGCGGGCCACGACGTTCCGTTCACGGTTCGAACCGCGGGCTTTCGGGAAGGGGGACACGAGGCGCTCGCGACGGTCCGTGAGTTCGAGTTCGGGGACGAGCGCCGACGGTTCGACTCCCTCACCGTCTGGGACAGCGAGCGGGACCGGTTGTTCGACTTCCTCGGTACCGGCGGGCATCTCGTGAGCGAACTCCAGCCGCGCGTGGAGGCGGGCGTGCTCGTCGTCGAGTCGGGTGCCCAGTGGCTCCGGCTGGGTGGCCGGTACCGCCGGATTCCCGACCCGCTCGCCGCGAGCGTCGAGGTCCGCGACCGCTACGACGAGACCGGCGAACGTTATCACGTCGACGCGACCATCGAGAACCCGCTCGCGGGCCACATCCTGAGCTATCGCGGGACGTTCACCCAGGAGAGCGAACCCGCTTCGACGGTCACCGACGACCTGCGGCCGACCAGCGGGCTCGACCGCCTGCCGCCGGGATGACCGACGTCGGGACCGAGCGGTCGTCGGTGGGGTGGCTGCCGAGCGAGTTCGGACGCACCGACGTGAGCGCGGTCGTCGGCGGGACGGCGTGGGTGCTGGCGGTGGCGGTCGCGGACCTCGACGCGATCCAGCGGGCGGTCTCGCTCGCGGTGCTCGTGGTCGTCCCGCTCGGGATGGGGATGGCAGCCACGCCGGCCTTCGAGGGGGCCGCGCGTCGGTGGTACACCGCCGCCGTGCTCGGCCAGCCGGTCGCCGGACTACTGGTGCTCGCGTCGTTCCTCCTGCCCTCGGGTGGACTTGGGCCGGCGCTCGCCGCGGTGCCGTGGGTCGCGGTGACGGGGGCGCTCGGGGTCACCGCTATCACACGGGTTCGGGATCGGGGGCTGTGGCCGCTCTCGGAGACCCTGATCGACGCGGGGTTCGCCTACGCCATCGTCGGTGCGGGAGCGCTCGTGCTCCACCACCTCGGGATCACCCTCTGGTTCGACCCGGTGATCGTCTTCCTGACGGCGATCCACTTCCACTTCGCGGGGTTCATGCTTCCGGTGTTGACCGGGCTCGCGGGCCGGGCGCTCGGCGACCGCGTGGGGTTGGGGCCGGGGTTTCGGAGCCTGGCGGCGGTCGTCCTCCTCGGTCCGGCGTTCATCGCGGTCGGGATCTCCTTTTCGCCCGTCGTCGAAGTCCTCGCCGTCGGCGGCTTCACCGTCGCCGTGGGAGCCCTCGGGGGGTACATCGTCCTCCGGGTTGCGCCCGGTCGGCCGCCGGCGCAGCGGGTGCTGGTCTCGGTCTCCGCGCTCGCGCTCCCGGTCTCGATGGTGCTCGCGCTCGGCTACGGGGTCTCGACGTTCGCCGGGTTCGGTCTACGGATCCCGATCGGAACGATGGTCTCGCTCCACGGGTCGCTCAACGCCTACTGGTTCGCGCTGGTCGGGGCGGTCGGGTGGCGACTCGCGGTGCCACGCGCCGCTCGGGTGGAGTGAGGGACCGGGAGAACTGCGCCGACCCACATCGCTAAGACGATGGGTGGAGTAGCGCCCCGCGTATGACGAGCGACGACGTGATCGACCTGCTCCGGACGGCGTACAACGACGAGATAGAGACGGTGATGAACTACCTCACGAACGCGACGGTGCTCGACGGCGTCGCCGCCGAGGAGGTCAAGGCGAGCCTCCGGACCGACGCGACCGAGGAGGAGCTCCTCCACGCCGAGCGCATCGGCGAGCGACTGAAGGAGCTCGACGCCCAGCCGCCGGCCTCCTTCGAGTTCGAACCCCACCAGGAGAACCTCCAGCCGCCCGAGGACACCGCGGACGTGCTGTCAGTGATCGACGGCGTGATCGAGTACGAGGAGGCGGCGATCGACACCTATCGGGACCTCATCTCGGCCGCGCGCGAGGCCGACGACCCCGTGACCGAGGACCTCGCGGTGACGCTGCTCTCGGACGAGGAGTCCCACCGGACGGAGTTCCGGAGCTTCCGGAAGGGTTACAAGGAGTAACGACTCGCCGAAACGGCCGCGGCGCTATCGGGTCGAGCGCGCGAAAAATGCGTGGGTTCGGGGATTACTCGTGGTTCGAGACGGTCTTCGCGTAGTTGTCGGCGGCGGCGTCCCAGTCGACGACCTCGAAGAAGGCGTCGATGAAGCTGCCGCGGTCGGGACCGTAGTCGTAGTAGTACGAGTGTTCCCAGACGTCGAGCGCGAGTACCGGATGGGAGCCCCAGAGTGCACCGTCGTCGTGCTTGTCGACGGCCACGTTGCGGAGCTGCTCGGCCACCGGGTCGTAGACCAGCAGCGCCCAGCCCGAGGCCGCGGACGCGGCGGCCTCGAACTCGCCCTTCCAGCCCTCGTAGGAACCGAAGTCCTCCGCGATGCGGTCGGCGAGGTCACCGTCGGGTTCGCCGCCGCCGTTCGGGCTCATGTTCTCCCAGAACATCGTGTGGAGATAGTGCCCCGAGCCGTTGTGGGTCACGTTGTTGAGCGCACCACCCGTCGAGGAGTGGTCGCCGGACTCGCGGTTCTCCGCGAGGGTCTCCTCGGCGCTCTCGAGGCCGTTCACGTAGCCCTGATGGTGGGTGTCGTGATGCCATTCGAGCACCTGTTCGGAGATGTGGGGTTCGAGCGCGTCGTAGTCGTAGGGGAGCGGTGGCAGCTCCGGATGAGAGTGTTCAGGCATTGTATTTCCTCCACGTCATACAACGCCGCGATGACTGTTAAAGCTTGATACAGCATTGATAGCGTTCCACATGGCGACGGATCGTCGATCCTGACCACCCGCCGTGGCGCGCGCTCGCGGTCGGCACGAGCGACGCGAGTGCCGTCCGCGGACATTGTGCGAGGGATGAACGAAACGAGCGAAGCGAGTGAAGTGAATCGGTTGGGGAGGCTCGTGGCTGTCGCGGGGCGGTTCGGGGCGGTGCTGTGCGGTCACTCGGTTGCGTCGGGATTCGGGAACGCGCATCTCCGTGAAGTTCGGGATCATGGAGCGAAGCTACCCGTTCGTGGTATTCGGGATGTCGTCCCGAACAGTTCACTCGTCATCGCCGCGTGCGCGTTCGAACATCGCGATAGCTTCCTCGCGGCGCTCGCTGTGGTCACAGATCGGGTCGGGATAGTCGGGAGCTAGCTCCCCACGCTCGTCCTCGCCGAGCTCGTGCCACGAGTGGATGTCGTCGGGGTCCACATCGTCGAGTTCCGGGACATGTTTTTTGATGTACTCGGCGTCGGGGTCGTAGCGCTCGCCCTGGGTCATCGGGTTGAACACCCGGAAGTAGGGCTGGGCGTCGGTCCCGGTGGAGGCTGCCCACTGCCAGCCGCCGTTGTCGTTGGCGGTGTCGTGGTCGACGAGCAGCTCCCGGAAGTGGTCGTAGCCCGCGCGCCAGTCGAGCATCAGGTCCTTCGTGAGGAAGGCGGCGACGATCATCCGCACGCGGTTGTGCATGTACGCCTCCTCGCGTAACTGGCGCATGCCGGCGTCCACGATGGGATAACCCGTCTCGCCCGCCTTCCACGCGTCGAGGTCGTCGTCGCTCTCGCGCCACTCGATCGGGTTCTCGTAGGAGCTGTAGTTCTCCGTGACGACCTCCGGGTTGTACTGGAGCACCTGGGTGTAGAACTCCCGCCACGCGAGCTCCTCGCGGTAGGTCTCGATCGACTCGCGCGCGTCGTCGCTGTCGGCCTGCTCGGCGGCCTCGGCGACCCGTTCGGAGACCTCCCGGATCCCGATGGTCCCGTACTTCAGGTCCTGGGAGAGCCGCGAGGTGCCCGCGCGGGCGGGGTACTCGCGCTCGGTCTCGTACTCCCCGATCGCCGCCTCGCAGAACGAATCCAGTCGGTCCCGCGCCGCCTCGGTCCCGGCTTCCGGGAGGCTCGCGTCGGGTTCGTCGAACCCCAAGTCGTCGAGCGTCGGGAGGTCGTCGCTATCGCCGTCGACGGCCCGGAGGGCGTCCCCGTCCGGCGCGGGATACGACGACTCCTTCTCGCGGTCGAGCCACTTCTTCCCGAAGTAGGAGAACACTGCATACGGGTCGCCGTCGTTGGTCGTGATGGCCCCGGGCTCGTGGTGGACTGCGTCGTGGAACGCCTCGTGGTCGATGGCGGCGTCGTCGAGCGCGTTCGCGACCCGCTGGTCGCGCTCGCGGGCGAGCCCCGTGTAATCGTGGTTCCAGAACACCGCCTCGGCCCCGTGCTCGTCGGCGAGCCGCGGGAGCTCCTCGGCCGGGTCGCCCCGTGCAACGACGAGGTCGCCGCCACGCTTGCGGTAGTCCTCGCGGAGCGCGCCGAGCGAGTCGAGGAGGAACGCGACCCGAGCCGGACCCGCGTGGTCGAGGACGGTCGGGTCGAAGACGAACACCGGGAGGACCTCGCTTTCGGCGGCCGCCGCGAGCGCACGGTTGTCCGCCACCCGGAGGTCACGGCGGTGCCAGTGGAGTCGCATGAGCGGGGTACGGCGTCGGGTTTCCTAAGTCATCGGGTCGTGGCACCCCCGACCTCGACCGAAGCGCCCCCTACGCGACGAACCTAGGTCGAGGCTCGTGCCGGTCGCTCTCGAGAACAGCAGGCGGGTCGCGACGGTATCCGCGAGGTCTCCCTCGGCGACTGACCCGGACGCGAAACCCCGACCGATTACGATCGGTAATCAGAGGTCGGAAAGCACCGACCACTGTTTCGCGTGAGGGGAACGTTTTAACCGACGGCACGCGTTCCTTCATGGGAATCCATGACGAATCTCGTGACCAACGTCGAGTCCGCGGCGACGGCGCACCCGGACGCGACCGCGATCCACTACGACGGGCGGGACCTGAGCTACCGGGAGTTCTGGGCGCAGGTCGGGCAGTTCGCGGCGGGGCTCGCCGAGGTCGGGATCGAACCCGGCGACCGCGTCGGGGTCTACCTCCCGAACCTCCCGCAGTTCGTGGTGAGCTTCCACGGCGCGCTCCGGGCGGGGGCGGTCGTGGTCCCCATGAACCCGCAGTACAAATCTCGGGAGATCGGTCACCTGCTCGACGACAGCGGCGCGAAACTCGTCGTCACGCTCGCGGACCTCGTCCCGGTGGTCGAGGAAGTCCGCGAGGAGACCGAGGTCGAGACGGTCGTGAGCCTCGGCGAGGCCGACGGTGCGACGTCGTTCGAGGCGTTCCTCGTCGACGAGGCTCCCGAAGTGGTCGACCGTGCGGACGACGACGTGGCGTGTCAGCCCTACACCTCGGGGACCACGGGCCAGCCGAAGGGGGTGCTGTTGACCCACGACAACCTCGCCTCGAACGCGCGGATGGCGACCGACCTCCTGCCCGGCGGCACCAAGCCCGACGACCGCTCGCTCGGGGTGCTCCCGCTCTTTCACATCTATGGCATGACGGTGACGATGAACACCTCGCTGTTCTCGGGGGCCGCCTACTACCCGCTGCCGTCGTGGGACGCCCAGCAGGCGCTCTCGCTCATCGAGTCCGAGGACATCACCATCATGCAGGGCGTGCCGGCGATGTACAACGACGTCGTGAACCAGCCGAACCTCGACGAGTTCGACTGCTCGTCGCTCCGGTTCGTCAACGCGGGCGGGAGCAGCCTCCCGATGGAGGTGCTCCGGCGGTTCGAGGAGGAGTTCGGGATCGAACTCTACGAGGGCTACGGCCTCACCGAGACCTCGCCGGTGACCCACTTCAACAGCCCCGACGCGCGGCGGCCGGGGTCGATCGGGCAGACCCTACCGGGCGTGAAAGCGAAGATCGTCGACCGGGAGTTCGAGCCGGTCCGCAAGGTCGACCGCGGCCCGGTCGACGAGGGCGAGACCGACCTCGACGAGATAACCGGCGAACTCGTCGTCAGCGGCCCGAACGTAATGAAGGGCTATCACGACCGGCCCGAGGCGAACGAGGCGGTCTTCACCGAGGAAGGTGGGAAACGGTGGTTCCACACCGGCGACGTGGGCTACTGGGACGAGGACGATTTCTTCTACATCGTGGATAGGGAGAAACACATGATCGTCACCGGCGGGTACAACGTCTATCCCCGCGAGATCGAGGAGTTGCTGTTCGAACACCCCGACGTGGCCGACGCCGCCGTCGTGGGGATCCCGGACGAGCGGCGCGGAGAGACGGTGAAGGCGTTCGTTGTACCGCGACCCGATTCGGACGTGACCGAGGAGGAGATCAAGGAGTACTGCCTCGACAGCCTCGCGGCGTACAAGCATCCCCGCGAGGTCGAGTTCGTCGAGGAGCTCCCGCGGACGACGACCGGGAAGGTCCAAAAGTTCGAACTCCGTGAGCGCGAGCAGGGGACGGGGGCGGCACAGTGAGCGACGAGGACGCGGTCCTGCTCGACGTCGAGGACGGTGTGGCGACGCTGACGGTGAACCGACCGGACGTGCGCAACGCGCTCACGCACGAAGTCTCGCGGGGGATCCTCGACGCGCTCGACGAGGTGGAAGGGAGCGACGCGCGATGTCTCGTGGTCACGGGTGCGGGCGGGGCGTTCTCGGCGGGCGGGGACGTCAACGCGATGGCCGAGCGGCTCGCGGGCGACGTGCCGCTCGCGGAGGCGGTCGAGCGGATCGTGCAGGACACCAGCCGGGCGATCACGCGGGTCGCGCGCTTCTCGCTGCCCACGGTGGCGAAGATCGACGGTGTGGCGTTCGGCGCGGGCGCGAACCTCGCGGTGGCCTGCGACGTCCAACTCGCGAGCGAGGAGTCGAAGATCAGTTTCGGCTTCCGACAGGTGGGACTGGCGGTGGATTCGGGCACCTCGTACTTCCTGCCGCGGATCGTGGGTGAGAACACCGCGAAGGAGCTGGTTTTGACCGGCGAGCTCGTCGAGGCCGACCGCGCGGAGTCGCTGGGGTTGTTCAACCACGTCTACCCCGAGAGCGAGTTCGACGAGCGCGCCGCGGAGTTCGTCGAGGAGATCGCGACGGGACCGACGGTCGCCCTGAAGACGTCGAAACGGCTGGTCGGGCAGGGGTTCGAAAGCACGCTGGATCAGGCGATGGAGAACGAGGCGGCCGCGCAGGCCGCGGTGTTCGAGACCCACGACCACCGCGAGGGCGCGGAGTCGTTCATGGGTCGTGAGGAACCGGATTTCGAGGGCTGGTAGGCCGCCGCGGTGCGGCGGTTGCGGTGCGGCCGGCGGCCGCGGCGGTGCGGTTGCGGGGTGGTGTGGTGTGGTTTCCTGGTGGATGAAGGGCGAGCGCCGCAGGCGCGAGGGCTTCTGCGGTGCTGTGCTGTGCTGTGCGGTTGCGGAGTCGTTAGTGATCCCACCGCGAGCGAGGCCGGAGGCCGAGTGAGCGGGCGCGAGGGTGACCGGAGGGAACCCGACGCGCTTTTGATCCACATTTTGCCAGCGAGCCGAAGGCGAGCGCAGCAAAAGGTGGGCCTTAATGATCGTCCTCGCGCCAGCGGTGTTCGCAGTTGGTACAGACGAAAAAGCGCGTCTCGGACTCGTCGGCCGAGCGGATCTGTTGCATGTACCAATACGCCTCGTCGTTGCCACACTCGTCGCAGTGGACCTCGGTGGTCGGCAATCCCCGGTCGTCGACGTCGCTGACGTCGATGACCTCGGTTTCCTCTTGACCTTGTGTCGTTGTCATCGCGGCCTCGGTTTCGGCGTTTCGGAGCTTGGTGAACCCACAGCTCCCACAGACCCACTCGTCGCCCTCTGTCTTCATCATCGAACCGCACTCGTCGCAGAATTCCATGCCCGCGGTATGAAGCTGGTCGGATTTAAGCCCCGGGTTCGCGCGCCGCGCCTCGACGGTGAGCGTTGCACGGCGTAGGACGAACTCCAGAAAGCTACAATAGTTAAGTAAGACGCTACCGTATTATCTTGTAGTATGACGAAGACCGTCTCGGCGAAGATCCCGGACGAGATGAAGGCCGCGATCGACCGCGAGGAGATCAACGTGAGCGAGGTGATCCGTGAAGCGATCGAGGATGCACTCACCGAGCAGCGGCGCGAAGCCCTCCAGCGCGACGCCACGACGCTCCGCGAGAGCGTCGGCGGCCGGGTCGATTCCGAGACGGTGACCGAGGCGGTCCGTGAGACGCGACGGGACAACTGACGTGGTGGGAAAGCTCTTCGATGCGAGTTCGCTGGTGGACGTTCTCATCGGGGCCGACGGCGTGGACGTCGGTGTCGAGGCCGTGTTCGACCAGCACATCCTAGATCTGACGATCTACGAATCCTCGAACGCGCTCTGGAAGATCGCGTTCGTCAGGGACGAACTGACGACGACCGAACTCGAAACCGCCATCAGCATTCTCGGGCGGCTCGACCGCGACGTGTCGGTCGAGAAAGCAACGGGGGCGACGCTGCTCTCGGTGATGCAAACCGCTCGACGGACAGGGTGTACGTTCTACGACGCGAGCTATATCACCGTTGCCGATAGCCACGATTTGACGCTTGTCACAGAGGATGAGGCCGTACGCGAAGCGGCGGCGAGCGAGGATGTCGAGTCCCTTTCGGTGGTGGACCTCCCCGAGTAGTGCTGCGGTCCGTATCCACCGTTCGATGCCGCTACAGTCGTATGAAGAGTATCGCCGGTCACTCGAAATCGGGTTCGCGGTCCTCGACGAAGGCGGTCATGCCTTCGTGCTGGTCGGCAGTACCGAACAGCCCGCTCCAGAGGCGGCGCTCGTAGGTCAGCCCGTCCGACTGGTCGGACTCGTGGACCTGATTCAGCGACTCCTTCGCGGCCTGCAGGGCGTACTTGGGTTTGGCGGCGAGCTCCGCGGCCATCTCGGCGACGTGGGAGTCGAGTTCGTCGTGGGCGACGAGCTCGCCGACGAGGCCGAACTGGTGGGCGTCCTGGGCGTCGAGGCGCTCGCCGAAGAAGACCAGTCGGCGGGCGAGCTCGTCGCCGACCAGTCGCGAGAGACGTTGCGTGCCACCCCAGCCGGGGACGATCCCGAGGTCGATCTCGGTCTGGCCGAGCATCGCGCGCTCGCTCGCCACCCGGAGGTCGGCGGCGAGCGCGAGTTCGCAGCCCCCGCCGAAGGCGTAGCCGTTGATCGCCGCGATGACGGGCGCGGGGAAGGTCTCGATGGCGTCGGTGACGCGGTGGCCGAGCTCCGCGTAGGCCTGGGCTTCCGACACCGAGAGATCCGCCATGTAGCCGATGTCCGCCCCCGCGACGAACGCCTTCTCGCCCGCGCCGGTGAGCACCAGCGCGCGGGCGTCGCGGGCCTCCGAGAGCGCTTCCTCCAGCGCCTCGAGGGTCTCGACGTTCATCGCGTTCAGCCGGTCCGGCCGGTCGACGGTGATGGTCGCCACGTCGCCGTCCCATTCGAGGTCGATAGTCTCCCAGGACATACGCCGGGGAACGGTGGGCGACGGCATAACAGCTCGGTCCAACCGACAGCCCGTACGGATTTCGACCATCGGTCGTGGCAGAATCGGAACATGGGTCCGGGCAGCGAACGGATGAAAGAGGCATCGTCGATCGAAAAATCGGTGCGGTGATGCCCACCGGATCGATCGATGTCGACCTTTGAAGTGAGCCGGCTGTGACGGACCGCACAGGAGGCTCGATGTCGGAACCCTCGGTCCACGACGAGTCGAACGCGGTGATCACCGTCGAGGGGCTCACCAAACGCTACGGCGATGTGCTCGCGGTCGACGACGTGAGCTTCGCGGTCCGGGAGGGCGAGATCTTCGGCGTCGTCGGGCCGAACGGGTCGGGGAAGACCACGACCGTCGAATCGGTGATGGGGCTCGGTCCGTTCGAGGGCGAGGTGCGCGTCCTGGGACTCGACCCCCGTCGGGAGCGTACCGCGCTCGCCCAACGGATCGGGATGCAGCTCCAGGCCGCCGAACTCCCCGCCCGGCTCACGGTGCTCGAACTCCTCGACCTGTTTTCGACGTTCTACGACGAGCCGGTGGCCTACGAACCCCTGCTCGAAACGTGGGGGATCGACGATGAGCGCCACAGCCGGTTCGAGGCGCTCTCGGGCGGGCAGAAACAGCGCCTGTTCATCGCGCTCGCGCTCCTCAACGACCCCGAAGTGGTCTTCCTCGACGAACCCACCTCCGGCCTCGACCCCGAGGCCCGCGAGGCGGCGTGGGCACTGGTCGAACGCATCCGTGAGGCGGGGACGACCGTCGTGCTGGTCACGCACTACATGGCCGAAGCCGAAACCCTCTGTGACCGGGTAGCGATCCTCGACGACGGCGACCTCGTCGCGCTCGACACCCCACGAAACCTGCTCGCGGAGCTCGATACGGGTCGTGGTGTGGTGTTCGACGACCATCCCGACCTCGATCTCGATGGGGTTCGTGGCCTCGCCGCGGTCGAACGGGTCGAGCGCGACGATGGCGTGGTCCGGGCGTTCGGGGCTGCCGACGACCTCGTCTCGTCGGTGGTGCTCGAGCTCGAAGGGCAGGCGACACCGTTGCGAAACCTCCGAACGCTCCAACCGGATCTCGCCGACGTGTTCATGGAGCGCACGGGCCGGGTAGAGGAGGCGCGCGGGAGATGAACCCCCGGAGCTATCGAAAGCTCGTCGAGGCCCACGCCAAACGCCTCGCGCGCGAACCGACGACGCTGTTCTTCACGCTCGCCTTTCCTCTGTTGTTTCTCCTGCTCATCGGAACCGTCTTCGACGCCGGAGCGGGCGGTGCAGCAGGTGGGGCGGGGGGCGGTGCAGCCGATGCCTACTCCTACGGGATCGACCAACTCGTGCCCGCGCTCGTGGGAGTCGTGCTCGGTTCGATCGCACTCACCACGATCCCCGTTTCGACCGCCAGCGACCGCGAACAAGGTGTGCTGCGGCGGTTCAAAGCCAGCCCGATGCCCGCGTGGCGGTGGGTCGCCACCGAGGTCACGACCTACTTCGTGGTCGCGCTGCTCGGGGTGCTCCTTTTGGTGGTCGGCGGGCTGGTGGTCTACGACGTCCGGTTTTCGGGCAGCTGGATGGCCGTGTTCGCGGGTTTCTCCCTGAGCGCGCTCTCGTTCATCGCCTTCGGCTATCTGGTCGCCAGCCTCTCGCCAACGCCACGGGTCGCCAGCGTGGTCGGCCAGGTACTCTACATGCCGATGCTGTTCGTCTCGGGTGCGGTGATGCCGCTCTCGGCGCTCCCCGACTGGCTCCATGCCGTCGCCGAGGTGCTCCCGATGACCCACGTCGTGCGGGTGATGCAGGCGCTCTGGTCCGGTCGGGGCTGGCCGGTGGGATCGGTGGCGGTGCTCGTCTGCGTGCTGGTCGCCGGCGGCGGGCTGTCGGCGCGGCTCTTCCGATGGGAGTAGCCCCGATAACGTATTCCGGGCCCTCCGTGTAGAAGCGCCATGCCGAGCACGACGATCCCCGAGGTGGGCGACGTCCACACCTTCGAACGCACCTTCACCCGCGAGGACGTCGAGCGCTTCGGCGAGGTCTCGGGCGACCAGCAGGCGATCCACACCGAACCCGACGAGGAGGGCCGGCTCGTGGTACAAGGGCTCCTCACCGCGACGCTCCCCACCAAGATCGGCGGCGACCTCGGCGTGCTCGCGCGGTCGATGGAGTTCGACTTCCTCGCGCCCGTCCGCACCGGCGAGTCGGTCACCTGTGAGGTCACCGTCGACGCCGTGGAGGGACACGACGACCGCCACGACGTCTCGTGTTCGGTGGTCTGTCATCGAGGGCGCGACGTCGTGATGCGGGCGTCGTTCGAGGGCCTCATCTGGACGGAGTGAGCCCCGGACGAACAAACACAAATAGCCCGCTTTCGTAGCCGTGGTATGGCAAACATCGTCGTCGTCCTCCTCGGCAACGTCGTCGACCTCGTTCGACTCATGGTCGAGGCCGCCCTCGCCAGCCCGCTCTCGATCATCCCCATCCTCACCGGGGTCGTGCTGTTCGCGGTCGCCTTCGGGCTGTTCGGCTACCTCGCGCTTGGCGGGCTCACCGCCGGCCTCACGTCACCGAACACCGGTCGCACAGGTCGCCAGTAAGCCGGATCGCCGTTTCGAGATCCGGCCCCAGCGGCGCGCTCACCACGAGGCTATCGGCGTGGTTCATGACCGCTCGAACCCGTGATTCCACCGTCGCCGGCTCTCCGGCGATACAGAACGCCTCGATCATCGTCTCGCTCACCCGGTCGAACGCTTTCGAGAAGTCCCCTGCCGAGATCGACTCCCCGATAGCGGCCGCGCGGTCGGCGTCGATGTCGTGGCGGTCGAGAACCGGCTGCGGCGCGCCGGCGGCGATGAACGCTACCGGCGGGCGGGCGGCCTCGCGCGCTGCCTCCTCGTCCTCGGCGACGCTCACGCTGGCGTAGGCCGCGAGGTCGAACTCGTCCCCGACGACGCGTTCTTCGAACCCCTCCTCGACACGCTCGCGAGCCCACGCGAGGTCGTCGGGGTGGGATCCGTTGAAGAGGAGTCCGTCGGCGTGTTTCGCGGCCATCCGACACATCTCGGGGCCCTCGGCCCCGACGTAGACCGGGATCCGGTTCGCCTCGTAATTCAACCCCGCGTCGCGTGCGGTGAACGTTCCCTCGTGGTCGACGCGCTCGCCGTCCCAGAGGTCGCGGGCGACTTCGAAGGATTCGAGCACCGACCGGAGCCCGCGCTGCTCGCCCAGCCCCAGGTTCCGGAGGGTCGAGGGGTCGCCCGGACCGACCCCGAACACCGCCCGCCCGTCGGCGAGTTCGTCGAGGGTCGCGACCCGCGAGGCGAGCGTCACGGGGTGGGTCTCGTAGGGGTTCGTGATCCCCGGCCCCAGCCGAATCTCGTCCGTGCGGTCGGCTAGGAGAGTCAGGGCGGCGAACGGGTCACGGTTGTTGTAGTGGTGGCTCGCGAAGACCGTATCGAAGCCCGCCTCGGCGGCGGTCTCGCCGAGGTCGACGAGGCGTTCCGTGGGGTGTTCGGGCGTGAGCTCAATCCCCCGCATACGACCACTCCCGGAGGGCCTGCCTGACGAAGTCGCCCTCGACGTCGCGAAAGAGGTTGTCGCTCGTGCCGACCTCGTCGAGCGAGAGGTCACGAACCACCGAGACGGGTGTCCCGCCCGCCCCCTCGCCCGCGACGAGGTTCGTCGCCGCCGCGAGTTCGTCGACCACGGATTCTACAGTCACACCCATCTCGCGGCCGTCGCGGTCGTGCGCACCGCGCCAGTCGAGGCTCGCGTCCATCCCTGCCCAGCCGATGGCCACGCCGCGCTGACCGAACCGGAACGGCCGGCCACAGGTGTCCGTGAGTATCACTGGAACGCCGAGCGCGTCGGCGAGTTCTCGGGCGGTCCGGCTCGGATGCTTCGGGAGCAGGAGGATGTCGTTGTCGGGGACGTTCGAACGGTCGATCCCGGCGTTGACGCAGACGTGGCCGAACCGGGTCTCGGTCAGGAGGAAGGGCGCGTCCATCAGGAGCTCCGTACTCTCTTCGAGGACGGCCTGCGCGAACCGTGGGTCCTTCTCCTCGCCCGCGAGGTCGCCGAGCCGGTTCGCGATCTCGGTCGCCCGCGGCCCGGCTGGGAAGTCGTCGAGGTCGTAGGCCCGGCCCTCGGCCTTCGAGACGATCGTGCTCGCGACACAGACGATGTCGTCGGGGTCGAGGTCGACGCGGTCGGCGACCATCCCCGCGAGGTCGTCGCCCGCACGGATCTCGGGGACGTCGGGGACGGCGGTAACGTTCATGGCCGAGGTCGGACGGGGCCGTACTTCCGTACTTCGGGTCGAGCGGACGCCTCAGTCGGGGAGTTGGTTCGAGAGCGCGTCCATGACCGGGACGAGCTTCGTCGCCGTCGACATGGACCCGTCGAGTTCGAACTGCCTGCGCATGAGCCCCTTCATCGGGTCGACGTCACCGGTGACGAGCCCCACGAGCACGTCCGCCGGCCCGGTGATCGTGAGGTCGGCGTCGTCGAGTTGGCCCGACCCGCCGGTGACGGTGTTGGCGTCCTCGTCGACCCGGAGGTGGCCCTCCATCGGGCAGTCGTCGGCCGCGAAGTTCGTGGTGATGTCCTCGGTGATCTGCTCTTTGACCTCGGGGTTCCGCTCGACCATCACCCGCACCCCCGACCAGAGGAGTTCCTGGAACTGGTCGGCGGTCTCGGGGTTCTCGGGGACGAACGAGGCGACGTCCATCGCCGCCATCCGCGAGAGGACGTCGGCCAACACCTGCGGATGTTCGCGAACGAGGTCGTCGGTCCGGCCCTCCATCTCCGAGAGGATCCCGGGGAGGTCCGCTTCGAGGGCGTCCTGGTCCTGTTCGAGCGAGTCTTCGATCCGGTCGACGAGTTCCTGGTCTACCATGGATTGTGCAGGTCGTCCGTGCGATGGACGACTGTATCCCATCGGAGCGATGGCAAGACGATGGCGCTTCGTCGCGATACGACGGGCGCTTTGGATAGCGATCCATGACGGTTCGCGTGGTCGGCCGCCGGCGAGGGTGGGTCGGAAGGAGCCGACGTCGACCCTCAGTTCTTGTACGCCTCGATGAGCCCACCCTGCAGGACGACGTCGACCTGGCGCGGGCTCAGGCTGTGCTCGGCCGTGAACTCGGTGTTCTGGGTACCGTTTCGCACCGTGACCTCGGTCCCGTTTCGCAACTCCTCGCGGATGGCGGGGAGTTCGAGTTCGTCGCCCTGTTCGATGGCTTCGTAATCGTCGCGGTCGACGAACTCGAGCGGGACGATCCCGAAGTTCACGAGGTTCTGCCAGTGGATCCGCGCGTAACTCACCGCGAGCGCGGCGCGCATTCCGAGGTGATAGGGTGCGAGCGCGGCGTGTTCACGCGAACTCCCCTGGCCGTAGTTCGACCCGCCCACGACCAGCCACGGCGCGCCCGCCTCCTCCGCGCGCTGATAGAAACCCTGCTCGACCTGGTCGAAGACCCACTCGCTGATCTTCGGGATGTTCGAGCGGTAGGGCAGGACCGCCGACCCCGCGGGCATGATCTCGTCGGTCGAGATGTCGTCGCCGACCTTCATCAGCACCGGGCCGGAGATGGCGTCGGGAACCGTCTCGAACTCGGGGAGCGACTTCACGTTGGGGCCCTTTTCGAGCTCGCCACCGGGGTTCTCGGGCGGCGGACTCAGCGCCGAATCGTCGACGATGATCGCCTCGGGCTCCTCCCACTCGGGGTAGCTCATGTCGTGGGTGTCTTCGAGCGTCCGCGGGTCGGTGATCTCGCCGGCGAGCGCGCTCGCCACGGCGGTCTCGGGGCTACAAAGGAACACGCTGTCCTCGCGGGTGCCCGTTCGACCCGGGAAGTTCCGGGGCACCGTTCTGAGGCTGTTGCGTCCGCTCGCGGGGGCCTGTCCCATCCCGATACAGCCGTTGCAGCCCGCCTGGTGGACCCGCGCGCCGCTCGCGTAGAGCATCGTGAGATAGCCCTCGGCGGTGAGGTTCTGGAGCATCTGGCGCGAGGTCGGGTTGACGTCGAAACTCACCTCGGGCGGCACCCGGTGGTTCTCGGCGATCATCGCCGGGACGGCGAAGTCGCGGAGGCCGGGGTTCGCGCTCGACCCGATGTAGCCCTGGTAGAGGTTCTCGCCGGCGACCTCGGTGACGGGCACGACGTTGCCCGGGCTCGACGGCTTCGCGATCATGGGTTCGATCGCCGAGAGGTCGATGTGCTCGGTGACGTGGTACTCCGCGTCGTCGTCGGCGAGGAGTTCCGAGAAGTCCTCCTCGCGTTCCTGTTGGGCGAGGAAGCTCCGGACGGCCTCGTCGGCGGGGAACACGGTGGACGTCGCACCGAGTTCGGTCCCCATGTTGGCGATCACGTGCCTATCCATCGCGGTGAGCGAGTCGAGCCCCGGCCCGTAGTACTCGATCACGCGTCCGACGCCGCCGTCGACGTCGTGGCGGCGCAGCAATTCGAGGATGACGTCCTTCGCGCTACACCAGTCCGGGAGTTCGCCCTCCAGCTCGACGCCCCAGACTTCGGGCATCTCGACGTGATAGGGTTCGCCCGCCATCGCCATCGCGATGTCCAGTCCGCCGGAGCCGATGGCGAGCATCCCCATCGCGCCCGCCGCCGGGGTGTGTGAGTCCGACCCCAGCAGTGTCTTGCCCGGGATCCCGAAGCGCTCCTGGTGGACGGGATGGGAGACCCCGTTGCCCGCGGGCGAGTACCAGACGCCCCACTTCTGGCACGCACTCTTGAGGAAGAGGTGGTCGTCGGGGTTCTTGTTGTCCTCCTGGATGAGGTTGTGGTCGACGTACTGCGCCGAGAGCTCCGTCCGAACCTCGTCGACCTCCATGGATTCGAGTTCGAGCATCACCATCGTCCCCGTCGCGTCCTGAGTCAGCGTCTGGTCGATCTCGATGGCGATCTCCTCGCCGGGTTCGGTCTCGCCCTCGACGAGGTGGGCTTCGACGATCTTCTCGGTTATCGTTCCTGACATACCCGTCGTGTAGGGCCCCGATTCTCATTACCCTTCTGACGAGTTCTCCTGCCCGGCGAGAGTTCGACGAGAATCAGTCTACGGGTTTTCAGTGTCGGCGTGGCCGTCGGGAAACGCCCGCGTCGCGGTGGCCTTGAAGGAGGCGACGACCTCGGTGCCCGGGCCGAGGTCGAGGGTGTCGACGCTGGTCGTCGTGACGAGCACGGCGAGCGGGCCCCCGGCACCGACGTCGAGCGCGACGCGCGCGAGGGTCTCGCCGGGTTCGACCTCCGTGACGCGCCCCGCGAAGCGGTTGCGGGCGCTGGTGTCGCCCTCGGGGAGGCTCTCCGGGGGATGGAGCGTGACGGCGTCCGCGCGGATCACGACCCGGACCGCGACGGCGTTCACGGGCACGATGGCTCGCACCGGGCCCGCCGCCGTCTCGACGGTGGCGAGTTCGCCGTCGCGCTCGACCACCGTTCCCGGAAGCACCGTCTCCTCGGCCTCCGCGACACCGGTGAACTCGACTTCGAGCCGTTCGAACTCGGCGAGGAGATCGCGGGCGGTGTCGGTGAGCCGGCTCCCGCCGCCACCCGAACCCCCGCGCTGGCGCTCGACCAGCGAGCCGAAGGCGTCCTCGAGTTCGACCACCCGGCGCTGCGAGCGCGAGTACGACCGCCCGAGCGCGCTCGCGGCGGCGTTGAGCGAGGCGTGGTCGTCGATGGCGTCGAGCAACGCCGCGTCCCGAGCGGTGAACGCCACGCCCGAGCGCTGGATCCGCGCGTCGAAGCCGGCGTGGGTGGTCATACACCGGCTTCGACCGACCCGAGCAAAACCCTTATCACCGATCTCCGCGTGTTCGATATGTCCATGCCGAAACAACGCCCGTCGCGGTCGCGTCGTGCGTTCCTCGCGGGCGCGGCCGGGGTCGGCGTCGCGCTCGCCGGGTGTTCGAGCGTCTCCGGGAGCGGCTCGAACGCGACGAGTGCGACGGGCGGGTCGGGGTCCAGGCCGGTGTCGGTGCTCTCGGCCGGGAGCCTCGAACTCGCCTTCGGCGAGGGGCTCTCAGAGGCAGTCGGGACCGACCTCCGGGTCGAATCCCACGGCTCCTCGACCGTCGCGCGGCTGGTGAGCGAGGGCCAGCGCGACCCCGACATCGTGGCGCTGGCCGATACGGCGCTGTTCGACGGGCCGCTCCACCCCTCGTGGTACTCGGTGTTCGCGAGCAACGCGGTCGTGATCGCCTACAACCCGAACACCGAGGCGGGCGAGCGCCTCGGGGAAGCGGGCGCGGAGAACTGGTACGACGTCCTGCTCGACGAGGACGTGACCCTCGGGCGGACCGATCCCACACAAGACCCGCTCGGCTACCGGGCGCTCTTCACCCTCGAACTCGCCTCGCGGTACTACGACGACGCGGAGAACCTCAGGGAGCGGATCCCGAAACGCGACCAGATCTACCCCGAAACGGGATTGATCTCCCAGTTCGAGTCGGGGAACATCGACGCCGCGGTCGCCTACCGGAACATGGCGGTCGAGCGCGACTACGACTACATCGACCTTCCCGATCGGATCGACCTCGGGAGTCCGAAGTACGAGGACGACTGGTACGCCACGGTGTCGTACACGTCGCCGAGCGGCAAGACGACGCGGGGCGGGCTGATCGGGTACGGTGCAACCGTCAGAAACGTGACCCCGACGACGAGGGCAGTGTTCGAGACGCTGACCACCGGGAACTACCTCGAGGAGTACGGTTTCGAGGTCCCGCCGAACTATCCGGAGACCCATGGCGACCCACCCAGCACGCTCGCGGAGTGAGCGCTCCGGGGCCGGCCGACCGGACTGGCTCGCGGTCGCGCTGGCGCTCGGCGGCCTCCTCTGTCTGTTCTATCTCGTGCCGGTCGTCTCGCTGTTCCTCTCGGTGTCGCCTACCGGGCTCGTAGCCCGTCTCGGCGAACGGGAGCTGGTCGGTGCCGCGCGAACCACGCTGCTCTCGGCGGGGGTCACGACGGTCGTCGCGACGGCGTTCGGTCTCCCGCTGGCCTACTGGCTCGCCCGTGCTGAAGGGCACTGGACGACCGCCGTGCTCGGCGTGGTCGTTCTCCCGCTCGTTCTGCCGCCGACCGTCGGCGGGATCGTGCTCTTGAGCGTTTTCGGACCGAACACCGCGCTCGGGGGGGCCGCGACGGCGGCCGGCTTCCAGCCCTACCGTTCGTTCCTCGGGGTGGTGCTCGCCCAGACGTTCGTGGCGTCGCCGTTCGTGGTGGTGACGGCGAAGGCGGCGTTCGAGGCCGTCCCACGGGAACTCGAACACGCCTCGCGCTCGCTCGGGAAAGGTCGGTGGACCACCGCGCTCCGGGTGACGTTGCCGCTCGCCGCGCCTGGCATCCTCGCCGGGATGACGTTGACGTTCGCTCGCGCGATGGGCGAGTTCGGCGCGACCATGATGGTCTCGTACTACCCGACGACGCTGCCCGTGAGCATCTGGACCTCGTTCAACGCGCTCGGCCTCGACGGCGCGTACCCCGTCGCCGTCGTGCTCGTCGTCCTCTCCGCGCTCGCGCTCGCGCTGCTCAACACCCTCGCCGCCAACCCGTGGGAATGAGCCTGGTGCTCGACGGCGTGGCGAAGTCGTACCCCGAGTTCGAACTCGGACCGGTCGACCTCGACGTCGGGAACGAAGTGCTCGCGGTGCTCGGACCATCGGGCTGTGGCAAGACGACGCTGCTCTCGGTCGTCGCGGGGGTCGTCACGCCGGACGCCGGTCGGGTCAGCCTCGACGGTGTGGAGCTCACCGGCCGTCCGCCCGAGGACCGCGGCACGGTGCTGGTCTTTCAGGACGGCGCGCTCTTTCCCCACCTGACCGCGCGCGAGAACGTCGCGTACGCGGCGGATTCGCCCGACCGAGTGGCCGAGCTCGCCGACACCCTCGAGATCGAGGACGTACTCGACCAGCCCGCGGACACGCTCTCGGGCGGTGAACGACAGCGGGTCGCGCTCGCGCGCTCGCTCGCCGCCGACCCCGACGTCCTCCTGTGTGACGAACCGCTCGCCAACCTCGACGCGCCGATCAAACGCCGGCTCCGCCGCGAGCTCCGCCCCCTCCTCTCGTCGCTCTCGATCCCGGTGCTCTACGTCACCCACGACCAGCGCGAGGCGACGGCGCTCGGCGACCGCCTCGCCGTCGTCGAGAACGGCCGGATCCACCAGGTCGACAGCCCCGAAGCGGTGTTCGCCCGGCCCGCGACGCCGTTCGTGGCCTCGTTCACCGGGAGCACCAACCTGTTTCGCGCCGACGTGGTCGACACGGGCGCGAAGACCGTGCTCGACTGGGCCGGCCAGGCGATCCGGACACCGAGCACGGACCACGCGGTCGGGACGACCGTCGACTTCTGTATCCGACCCGAGTACGTCGGGATCGCCGACGGGGCTGGCGCGGAGAACGTCGTCGCCGGCACCGTCACGAGCCACGTCTTCGAGGGGGACCAACACCTCCTGACCGTCGCGCCCGAAGGTGGGACCACCGACGTGGTTCGGGTCAGGCTGTCGCCGCCGGTCTACGACGGGCTCGGCCGTTCGACCGGCGACCGAGTCCGGCTCTCGCTACCTCCGGAAGCGATCCACGTCATCGGCGAACGGTCCGGGTGACTGGTCCGGTCCGACGAGCCGAACAGCCATACGCGACCGGGTCGGAGCGGTCACATGGCAGCCGACGACGCCGACCCGGCGTGTCCGGTCTGCGGGGCCGTCTACGAGTCGGTCTCGACACACGATTCGGGACTGCTGGTGAACCTCCTCGACAACGAGCGCTACCGGCGGGTCTGTTTCGAGCCGTTCGCCGACGAGTCGGGCGACCCGCTGGTTCGGTTCTTCCACCACACGCACGCCCAGACCGCACTCGACGGCTGACGTGCGGAGAACCCTTTAGTTCGCGCCGGTCGAAGAAGGCGTGATGACGCTCGACGACCATGCCGAGGATCTCGCCTCCGACCTCGGTGTTGACAAAGAGGAGGTCAAAGCGGACCTGCAGAACCTCGTAGAGTACAGCGTCCCGGTCGAGGAGGCGAAGGCCAGCCTCCGCCGGAAGTACGGCGAGACCAGTTCTACCGGGGAACCCACCGGCAAGGAGATCGCCGAGATAGCGACGAGCGACTCGGCGGTGACGGTTCGCGCCCGGGTCCTCACCGTCGGCAAGCGCTCGATCCGGTACCAGGGCGACGACCTGGTGATCTTCGAGGGCGAGGTCGCCGACGAGTCGGGGACGATCTCCTACACCGCGTGGGATGACTTCGACCTCTCGCCGGGCGACTCGATCGAGGCGGTCGGTGCCGGCGTCCGCGAGTGGGAGGGCAACCCCGAACTCAACCTCGGCTCCGAGACCTCCGTCTCGTTCGTCGACACCGTCGACGTACCCTACGAGGTCGGCGGCGACACCGAGCTCGCCGAGCTCGCACCGGGCGATCGAGGGGTCTCGCTCGACGTCCGCGTCGTGGAGGTCGAGACCAAGACCATCGACGGCCGCGACGGCGAGACCGAGATCCTGAGCGGCGTGCTCGCCGACGAGTCCGGTCGACTGCCGTTTACCGACTGGGACCCCCATCCCGAGATCGAGACGGACAGTTCGGTCGGGATCGAGAACGCCTACGTCCGGGAGTTCCGCGGGGTGCCCTCGGTGAACGTCTCCGAGTTCTCGACGGTGACGCCGCTCGACCACGAGGTCGAGAGCGGGGAGGACGTGACCACGGTCTCGATCCGCGAGGCGGTCGGGTCGGGCGGGATGTTCGACGTCGAGATCAAGGGGAACCTGCTCGCGGTCCGCGACGGGTCCGGCCTGATCCAGCGGTGTCCCGAGTGTGGTCGAGTGGTCCAGCGCGGCCAGTGTCGCGCCCACGGCGACGTCGATGCGGAGGACGACCTCAGGATAAAGGCGATCGTCGACGACGGGACGGCCTCGGTGACCGCGGTGCTCGGGACCGATCTCACCAGTACTGTGTACGGCGGCGACATCGACGACGCCCGCGAGGCCGCACGCGAGGCGATGGACCAGGAGGTCGTGGCCGATTCGATCCGCGAGTCGGTGGTCGGCAAGGCGTTCCGGGTGCGGGGAACCCTCTCGATCGACGACTACGGCGCGAACCTCGACGCGACCGAGTTCGGGCCGAGCGAGGACGACCCGGTCGACCGTGCCCGGACGCTGCTCGCCGGCGGTGTCGGTGAAGCGAGTGACACCGCGGCGGTCGGGCAGGTGGGCGAATGAGTTCGACGGTCCGTCCCGACCGCGAGACCGCCTACCGGCTGTTCGCGGCGGAGTTCGACGACGCGAGTCTCTCCTACGCCGAGAGCGACGAGGAACGCGCGCCGAACTACGTGGTGACGCCGACCGGCGCGCGGGTCAACCGGCTGTTCGCCGTCGGCGTCCTCACCGAGATCGAGGCCGTCAACGACACCCAGCTCCGCGCGCGGGTCGTCGACCCCACAGGTGCGTTCGTGGTCTACGCCGGGCAGTACCAACCCGAGGCGCTCTCCTTCCTCGAGAGCGCGACCCCGCCCGCGTTCGTCGCCGTCACGGGGAAGGCACGAACCTTCCAGCCCGAGGACTCCGACCGGGTGTTCACCTCCGTACGGCCCGAGACGCTGAGCGAGGTCGACGCCGAGACCCGGGACCGGTTCGTCGTCGACACCGCCGAACGAACCGCCGAACGCGTCGCGACGATGCGCGAGGCGCTCTCACGCGCCGAGCGCGACGACGACCTCCGGGCGGCGCTCGAAGACGAGGACGTCGAGGTCGGGCTCGCCGCTGGGATACCGCGGGCGATCGCCCACTACGGGACGACGACCGAGTATCTCGACGCCGTCGAGACGATGGCGCGCGACGCGGCGGGCGTCGTCGCCGGCGAGCGCGAGGAGGTCGCGCCGCTGAACGTGCCACCCGGAACGGGTGGTGTCGAGGGGTCGACCGACCGAGCGACGGCGACGGGGACCGGCGAATCGGTTTCCACCGACGAGACCGCCTCCATCGATTCGTCGACGTCGACGGCCGTCGGAGACGATTCGGGACCTGAAGCGGAAGCCGACACCGAGGCGACGACGACCGGCGAGGACGGTGCGGAGCCGGACGTGGAACCCGTCGAGGACGGGGTGACGACTGGGGACGAAGTCGATACGGAGCCGGACGAGGAAGTCGATGACAGTGAGGTAACGACGACCGACGATGACGAGCCGGTCATCGAAACCGGATCGGCACCCGACACCGAACCGACCGACGATTCGACGTCGGAAGTCGAAGCCGACTCCGACGGGGAAGCAGTCGACGAACCGGAGCCGACTGCCGGGACGGCCGATTCGGAGGGCGAGCCCGCGTTCGAGGAGTCGACACCGGACGACGGGGGAGACGGTCCGACCGATTCCGTCGACGCCGGTGAGACCGATGCGGGGACCGACTCGTCCGGGGAACCCGCGGTCGGGGCGGACCTCGACAATCCGGAGGAGTTCGAACTCGACGACGAGGTTCGCGAGCAGGTCGAGAACGAGTTCGGCACCGAGTTCGAGACCGCCGCCGACGTCGGCGGGCCAGGGGAAGCGGACATCGACACCCCGACGCCCGAGACGAACGAACCGGCCGACGAGGACCCCGACGACGTGACCGAAGTCGATGCCGCGGCGGGATCTGGGGCCGAGGACGAGGGAACCGAGCCCGGACCGGCGGTGGAATCGGAACCCGAGACCCCCGTCGAAGCCGAGCCGTCCGACGATCGCGACGAAACGAGCGACGAGACGGACGCACCGGACACCGGCGACGATACCGAGGGCGACACCGACGTCGTGGATGCCGACCCCGAGGAGGCCGTAGTGACGGTGATGCAGGAACTCGACGACGGTAGCGGTGCGGACCGGGCGGCGGTCGTCGACCGGGTGGTCGAGGAGTACGGTCTCACGGCCGCCGAGGCCGACGACGGGATCCAGAGCGCGCTGATGAGCGGCGAGTGCTACGAGCCCGACGACGACACCCTCAAACCCATCTGATGGGGCGGGCCGACGAACGCTCTAGCCGAATCGAGCCGGTGCCCGGCGAACCGGCGGCGGTCGTCCGCGCCGGCGGCGAGCGCGTGCTTTGCGTGGCCGATTACCACGCAGGGCTCGAAGCCGCGCTCCGGTGGGAGGGCGTCTCGCTCCCGAACCAAGCGCGGGAGCGCCGTGAACACCTCCTCGGGATAGTCGATTCCCGTGCGGTGGAGCGGGTGGTCTTCCTCGGCGACCTCGCCCACGCCATCGGCGACTCCCGAGGACCGGAGCGCGACGAGCTCGAAGCCCTGTTCGCGGCGCTCGCGGATCGGGTGGCGGTCACCGTGGTGAAGGGCAACCACGACGGCGAGATCGAGTCGGTCACTGGCGGAACCGACGGTGAGATCGCGGTGACGCCCACGGGCGGAATCCGGGTTGGGGACGTGGGATTCGCGCACGGCCACACCTGGCCGGCACGGCGCGTTCTCGAAGCCGACGTGGTCTGTGTCGGCCACGAACATCCTGCAGTACGACTCGAAGACGACGTGGGCGGGACGCGAGCCGAGCGGGTGTGGCTCCGCGGGCCGCTCGACCCCGCCCCCTTCGCGGAGCATTACGACGAGAAGCTCGATATCACCGGCGAACTGGTCGTGTTCCCGGCGTTCAACGACCTCTCGGGCGGGACGTGGGTCAACGTCGAGCACCAGGCGTTCCTCGCGCCGTTCCTGCCCGACGGGCTGGCGGACGGCGAGGCGTATCTGCTCGACGGCACGCGGCTCGGAGCCTACCGGCAGGTGTAAGCGGAGTTCTTAATCGGGTCGCGTTCGTAAGGGATTCAATGGCAGAGAGCGAGGCCGCCGGCGGTTCTGCGGCCTTCACACACCTCGGATCCCGGGTCCGGGCGGCGCTCTCCGAACGGGGGTTCGAGACCCCGACGGAGCCACAGCGCGCCGCCATCCCGCCGCTCGCCGACGGGAAGGACGGGCTGGTGATCGCACCTACGGGGACTGGAAAGACCGAGACCGCGATGCTGCCGGTGTTCGACGCGCTCGCCGGCGAGGAGCGCTTCGGGATCGGCGCGCTCTACATCACCCCGCTCCGCGCGCTCAACCGCGACATGCGCGACCGGCTCGACTGGTGGGGCGACCAGTTAGAACTCGAGATCGACGTCCGACACGGCGACACCACCCAGTATCACCGCCAGCAGCAGGCCAACGACCCGCCGGACGTGCTGGTGACCACACCCGAGACACTCCAGGCGATGCTGACGGGCGAGAAGCTCCGGAAGGCGCTCTCCGACGTCTCGCACGTCGTGATCGACGAGGTTCACGAGCTCGCGGCGTCGAAACGCGGGGCGCAGCTCACGATCGGGCTCGAACGCCTCCGCGAGCTCTCGGGGCCGTTCCAGCGGGTCGGGCTCTCGGCGACCGTCGGCGACCCCGGCGAGGTCGGGAAGTTCCTCACCGGCGGTCGGGGTTGTGCGATCATGGAAGTCGACGTCGGGAGCCGACTCGACGTCCGGGTTCGCGAGCCACGGGTCACCGCGGAGGACGAGACCCTCGCGGGAAAGCTCGCGAGCGACCCCGACCTCGCGAGTCACGTCCGGGCGATCCGGGACCTGGTGAGCGAAAACGCGTCCACCCTGATATTCGTCAACACCCGACAGACCGCCGAGGCCCTCGGCTCACGGTGTAACGCGCTCGATCTCCCCATCGGAGTCCACCACGGCTCGCTCTCGAAGGAGGCGAGGATCGAAGTCGAGGACGCGTTCAAGGCCGGCGAACTCGATGGCCTGCTCTGCACCTCCTCGATGGAGCTCGGGATCGACGTGGGGCGGGTCGACCACGTGATCCAGTACCAGAGCCCGCGCGAGGTCGCCCGCCTGCTCCAGCGGGTCGGACGGGCGGGTCATCGCTCGGACAAGCTCTCCTCGGGCACAGTCCTCACGACCCGGCCCGACGACACGCTCGAAGCCCTCGCGATCTGTCGGCGGGCCCACGAGGGGCTGGTCGAACCCGCCGAGATTCATCACGGCAGTCTCGACACGGTGGCGAACCAGATCGCAGGGCTCGTGATGGACTTCGGCGAGATCAGCGCCAGGAAGGCCTACGACCTCGTCACGCGGGCCTACCCGTTCCGCGACCTCACGGAGGACGACTTTCGAGACGTGGTACGCGAACTCTCGGGCAATCGGGTCCTCTGGCTCGACGAGGATCTGGACAGGTTGGAGAAGTCGGGCGGCACGTGGCAGTACTTCTACGCCAACCTCTCGATGATCCCCGACGAGGAGACCTACACCGTCTCCGACGTGGCTTCGGGTCGGGCGATCGGGAGCCTCGACGAGCGGTTCGTGGTCAACTTCGCGGGGCCCGGCGAGACGTTCATCCAGCGGGGGGAGATGTGGCGGATCGCGGAGGTCGACGACGAGGAGAGCGAGGTGAAGGTCAGCCCGATCGAGGACCCGACGGGCGAGGTCCCCTCCTGGACCGGCAGCGAGATTCCGGTCCCGAAACCCGTCGCGGGCGAGGTCGGCGAGATCCGCGGCTGGGTCGGCGAGGCGTTCGCGTCGGGCGAGTCCCGGTCGGCAGTGGCGGCCGACCTCGCCGACCGGTATCCCACCGACGAGTACACCGCGGGCGAGGCGCTCGACCCGCTCGAAAAGCAGGTCGAGTCGGGGAGCCCGATGCCGACCGACGAGCGGGTGGTCGTGGAGTACGAGCCCCGAAGCATCGTCGTGAACGCCTGTTTCGGCCACACCACCAACCAGACCCTCGGGCGGGTGCTCTCGGCGCTGCTGGGCCAGCAGACGGGCTCGTCGGTGGGGTTGGAGATCGACCCCTATCGGATCGAACTCGACGTCCCGCGCGGGATCTCGGGCCCCGATATCGAGGGCGTGCTCCGGGAGACCGAGCCCGAACACGTCGCGGGGATCATCGAACTCAGCCTCAAGAACTCGGACGCGCTGAAGTTCAAGCTCGCCCAGGTCGCGGCGACGTTCGGCGCGCTCCAGTCCTGGCGGGGAGATGGCCGGTTCGGCCGGGACCGCCTCCTCACGGCGCTCGAAGACACACCTGTGTACGACGAGGCCGTCCGCGAGATCTTCCACGAGGACCTCGCGATCGAGACGACGGGCACGGTGCTCTCGGGGGTCCGAGACGGGGAGATCGAGGTCGTGCTCCACACCGAACACACCCCCGTTGGGATCGACGGTCGGTCGTCGGGCCGGGAACTGCTCGCACCCGAGAACGCCGACGCGAGCGTTATCGACACCGTGCGGGAGCGGATCCAGGAGGACCGAATGTTACTGTTCTGTCTCCACTGTCAGGAGTGGGACCGAACCCAGGAGGTGCGGCGGATCCCCGACCAACCGGAGTGTCCGTTCTGTGGCTCGACCCGTATCGCGGCGCTCAACCCGTGGGCCGAGGAGGTCGTCGCGGCGGTCAAGGCCGACGAGAAGGACGACGAGCAGGAGAAGCAGACCCAGCGAGCCTACCAGGCCGCGACCCTGGTCCAGAGTCACGGCAAACAGGCCGTCATCGCGCTCGCCGCCCGTGGGGTCGGCCCCCACAACGCCGCGCGGATCATCGCCAAACTCCGCGAGAACGAGGACGACTTCTACCGGGATATCCTCTCCCAAGAGCGCCAGTACGCGCGGACCCAATCCTTCTGGGATTGAGCCCCACCGTGGGGTCGCCGTAGGCGACCGCGCGCAAGCAACTACTGCTTCCAGTAGGAGCGACGACTTCTATCGAGACATCCTCTCCCAAGAGCGCCAGTACGCCCGGACCCAGTCCTTCTGGGATTGATCTCCCACCGGAGGAGCGCCGCGGGCGACCACACGCATCCGACGACTGTTTTCGGCAGGAGCGGCGGTGAAACGACCCGTCGGCATCCGTAACGGCTATGCGGCGATCCCGACAGTGGTCTGCATGGCCGGCCTTCCACCACGTCGTTGGCTCGTCAGGGGGCTGCTGTCGGCGGTCCTCGTCGTGCTGGTCGCGTTCAGCGGCGTGGCGACGCTCACGTACGACGAGCCGACGCTGCGGGCCGGCGTCACGAACGTCACCCCGGAGAGCGAGACGGTGATATCGAGCCAGGGCTGGCACACCCAGGGTATCTCGCTGTCGAACCGCCCGGCGCAACTCGTCTCGGTCGACCGATCCGGGGCGGTGAGCTGGATCTACAACGGGACCGAGAACACCACGAACTGGTTCTACGACGTCGACCCGCTCCCGAACGGCAACCTGCTCGTCGTGAACCCGGTCGAGAACGAGACGGTCGTCTACGAGTTCGACCCGAAGACCGAAGAACGGGTCTGGACCGAGCGGTTCGACAGCCCCGACGTCCACGACATCGACCTGATCAACGGCGACGAGCTCCTCGTCGCGGGCATCAACTACGACACCGGCGAGACCAGCAACGACAGCGTCTTCGTCTACAACCGGACCACCGAGAACGTGACCTGGCGCTGGCGGTTCGCGAACCACTACCCGGACGGGGCCGGCCCGGGGATCGACGCGAAGGACTGGACCCACGTCAACGACGTCGACGAGATCCGGGACGGCGAGTTCCTGGTCTCGGTCCGGAACATGGACCAGGTGATCGCGGTCAACCGCTCGACGAAGGAGATCGAGATGCGGCTCGGGGCGGACGGCGACCACTCGGTCCTCTACGAACAGCACAACCCCACCTACCTCGAGAGCGAGAACGGTACACCCACGATCCTCGTGGCCGACTCCGAGAACGACCGGATCGTGGAGTACGAACGGACCGGCGGCCCGGCGGGCAACGGCACCTGGGAGCGGACCTGGACGCTCACGGGCGACCTCAACTGGCCGCGCGACGCCGACCGGCTTTCCAATGGGAACACCCTCGTCGTCGACTCGATGAACAACCGGGTGATCGAGGTCACACCCTCGGGCCAAGTCGTCTGGGAGATGCACGCGCCGTGGGCGACCTACGACGCCGAGCGCGTGGCCCAAGGCGACGAGGCCGGCGGGCCGACGATGACGGACCAGAACGCGACCGGCAACGCCACGCTCCACGGCGGGAGCCACCCCGGAAACGACCTTCCGTCCGTGCCGGCCGTCGTCGGCGGGGTGGCCGGCGTGACGCCGGTGTCCGCCGAACTCACCGAGCTCGCGACGCGCTGGAAACACGTCGCGCCGTGGCTCAAACCCGTCTGGCTTCCGACCTGGGCCTTCTCGGTTCTCGGGGTCGGGCTCCTCGTCGCGCTCGTCTGGGCGCTCGGCGAGGGGGTCTACCAGCGCCATCGGATCCGGCGACGGGTGGGGCGGTCGGTCGGCCGGGTTCGAGATCGGCTGTCGTGAGACGGCCGTTCGTGCGTTCGACTCCCGCTACTCGAACGTCGGCATCACCGACTCGCGGGCGGCGGCGAAGTGCTCGTCGGTGATCAGGATCTCGTCGGCGTGGGCGGTGGCTTCCTCGGGGTCGTACTCGCTCGCGACCTCGCGGATCGCGGCCATCGACGCGGTCCGGCAGAGCGCCTCGATGTCCGCGCCGGAGTAGCCCACGGAGTCCGCGGCCAGCGCGTCGAGGTCGACGTCGCCGAGGGGTTTGCCCTGGGTGTGGACATCGAGGATCGCCCGGCGGGCGGCCTCGTCGGGGGCCGGCACCTCGACGTGGGATTCGATCCGCCCCGGACGAAGGAGGGCCGGGTCGATGGCGTCCCTGCGGTTGGTGGCGGCGAGCACCATCAGGTTCGGGTTCTCGGCGAGGCCGTCGATCTCCGTGAGGAGCTGGGAGACCACGCGCTCGGTGACCTCGTGGGTCTCGCCGCGCCCACCCGCGATGGCGTCGATCTCGTCGAAGAAGACGATCGCGGGGGCGGCCTGGCGGGCACGGGCGAAGACGTCCCTGATGGCCTCCTCCGACTGGCCGACGTAGCGTCCGAGGAGTTCGGGCCCCGCCACCGAGATGAAGTTCACGTCGCTCTCGCCGGCGAGCGCCCGCGCGAGCAGGGTCTTCCCGGTCCCGGGCGGGCCGTAGAGCAGCACCCCTGCGGGTGGATCCGTCGCTGTGGCCTCGAACAGTGCCTCGTAGGAGAGGGGCCACTCGACGGCCTCGGTGAGGGTGGCCTTCGCCCCGTCGAGCCCACCCACGTCCTCGAAAGTCGTGTTCGGCGTCTCGGCGACGTACTCGCGCATCGCGGAGGGGTCGACGGCCGCCATCGCGGTGTCGAAGTCCGCTCGGGTGACCTCCAGCGGGACGCCCTCCTCGCGTCGCCGGAGCGCGGCCATCGCGGCCTCAACCGAGAGGGAATCGAGGTCCGCACCGACGAAGCCGTGGGTCCGGGCCGCAAGCCGGGAGAGCGAGACGTCGTCGGCCAGCGGCATCGAGCGGGTGTGAACCTCGAGGATCTCCTCCCGGCCCTCCGCGCCGGGCACGCCGACCTCGATCTCGCGGTCGAACCGACCGCCCCGCCGGAGTGCGGGGTCGATGGCGTCGACCCGGTTGGTCGCGCCGATCACGACGACCTGCCCGCGGTCCTCCAACCCGTCCATCAACGTGAGGAGCTGGGCCACCACCCGCGTCTCCATGTCGGCGTCGTCGCCACGCGCTCCCGCGATGGAGTCGATCTCGTCGATGAAGACCACTGACGGTGCGTTCGCCTCCGCGGTCTCGAACGCCTCGCGGAGCTTCTCCTCCGACTCGCCCTTGTACTTCGAGACGACTTCGGGCCCGGAGATCGTGGTGAAGTAGGCGTCGACCTCGCCCGCGACGGCCCGCGCGATGAGGGTCTTGCCCGTCCCGGGCGGGCCGTAGAGCAACACCCCCGACGGCGGGTCGATACCGAGTTCGTGGAAGAGTTCGGGTTCGGAGAGCGGGAGTTCGATCATCTCCCGGATCTGGTCGAGTTCGTCGTCGAGCCCGCCGATGTCCTCGTAGGTCACCCGCGGGGTCGCGTCAGCGGCGTCCGCGGTGGCGGTCGTGTCCGCCGTCGTCGTCGCGTCGGACCCCCCAGCGCTCGTGGACGATTCGGCCCGCCCGCGGAGCGCTACCGTGGTGTCCCCGGTGACGCGCACGGTGCCGTCGGGCGTAGTGGACTCGATCCCGAGCGGTTCGGTCCCGAGTCGCTCGATCCGGAGCTGCTCGCCCGCCTGTATCGGCCGGTCGAGCAGCGCACGCTTCACCAGCGCCGAGAGGTCCGCGCTCGAGTCCAGCCGTCCGGGGACGTCGATCGTGACTCGGTCGGCGTCGGCCACCGCGATCGGCGACACCCTCACCGTGTCGCCGACGTTCACCCCGGCGTTCCGACGGGTGTCGGCGTCGATCCGGACCGACTCGCCCGAGAGGTCGCCGCTCGCGGGCCAGACCTTCGCGACGGTGGCGCTCTGCCCCCGAACTACGACCGTATCGCCGCTCAGCACCGAGAGCGCCCGGCGAGCGGGCTCCGGAAGGCGCGCGACCCCACGGCCCGCGTCGCGTTTCTGTGCCCCCTCGACCCTGAGTTCGACGCCGGCGGCGTCCCCATCCGACATATACCCGAACGACGGGGAGCGACCGCCTTCAGCGTTCCCACTACCGGGCCGGTCCACGCCGGAGCAACACTCATACTCGTGCACCGCCGAGCCACCCCCTATGGTGGTCGAGACCGTGCGCGACGGGGTGGCGTGGCACGAATGCGAACACTGCGGCCTGATGTTCGACGACGAAGAGGAGGCCAGACAGCACGAGGAGCGCTGTGACGCCGAGGACCCGAACTACCTGCAATAGCACGCGGGTGCTAGTCAAGCTACCTTGGGTCGGATACTTCCCTTCAAAAGAGGGCGGGAGTCGGGCAGCGGGCGACGATAGTTGTCGTCTTGGCTAGGGCTCCCGGTTGGACACTATCTACGACGGTTGGCAGTACTTACTTTGCTCTATTGCACCTACACTGAGTCAGTGAGATTACATGGTGGATAACCGGATGGGGCTGACGTTTTCAGTTCGAAATAATCCCGGCGTTTACGCTTTGCTGGTTGGATCTGGAATATCTAGAGAAGCGGCGGTTCCAACCGGTTGGGAGGTCATCTCCGATCTAGTTGGGAAAGTCGCGAAAGCTGAGGGTGAGGAACCGGAACCTGACCCTATCGAATGGTACAGAGAAGAGTACGGCAGCGAACCAAAGTACAATGACCTTCTCGAAGAGCTAGCGCCCTCAAAAGAAGATCGCCAAGCACTCTTGCAGTCCTATTTCGAGCCGACTGATGAAGAGCGCGAGAGGGGAATCAAAACACCATCAAAGTCACATCAAAATATCGCTTGGCTGATGAAGAATGAGTATATAGACGTTGTTATTACTACAAACTTCGATAGGCTGCTTGAGACTGCTCTTCAAGACCTAGGTGTGACTCCAACTGTAATTTCCAAACCAGGTGATGCAAAGGGTGCAGCACCCCTGGCTCATGAAGATGCAGTGGTTCTAAAGGTCAATGGCGACTACAAAGCAAGCATTTTGAAGAACACTGCTGATGAACTGGAGAGCTATGATCCTCCGATAGAGCGTTTGATCAAGCAAGTTCTTGACGAGTACGGCCTGGTTGTATGTGGATGGTCAGGCAGCTGGGATTCCGCGTTGCGTGAGTTGATTCTGTCGGCAGAAAATCGTCGCTATTCGATGTATTGGGCATCATATAGTAGTCCGTCAACTAATGCCGAAGAACTAGTCAAACATCGGAACGGCTCTATGATCTCGATTGATGGCGCAGATGAATTCTTCTACGACCTGAAAGAACGAGTCCACGCGCTAGAAAACGCTGACTCTGGAGCCCCGCTATCAAAGCAAGTTGCTCGTGAACGTGCCAAACGATATTTGACACGACCTGAACACAAAATCGATCTGTCTGATCTCATCCGTGACGAGACGAACAATCTTCAAGAGATCATCACTGCCAATCGATTCAATCTCTCGAAAGAAGGTATCAACGAGGTTGAAGAGCGCCTTGCAGCATATGAGGAAGCAATCAAACCGTTAGCTTCCATCTTTAGTACTTGCGCTTACTGGCAGCCAGAAGTCGAAAATAGTGCTACACAGTCTATCCAACGATCCACAAAGCAGCTCACGACCGCAATGCCTCCCCGCAGCGGCCCCTGGAACAGCCTGTGGGAAGACCTTGCAAAGTATCCCACGACATTGTTGATATACGCTCTCGGCGTAGCGGCAGTAGAATCTGAGAATTGGCCTCTCATCTATGAAGTCACGACTGGTGTGAATGAAGATTCTGTTAGATCCGTTGAGGTTCCGCTGATGACTGAAGTTCACCCACTAGCTGTTAGCGACCGATTGAGCGGACGCAATAACCGGCTTAGAAACCGAATGGAAGACACACTCTTTGATGTCTTGCCCGAGCTTTTCCCAAATGAACAGAGTTACAGGGAGAAGTTCAATGAATTTTATGAGCTATCCGAACTATTGTGGGCAGATCAGAGCGAGAGGTTGTATGGCAGTGCAAGAATGATCCCAGGCTACCGCTATACTTCTCCCGAGATCATCGATACTGTTGAGGATGAAGGCGAAGAGTGGGGTCCGATTCAAGCCGGGATGTTTGGCGGGTCGCTTGAACGGGTAGGAGACCTACTGACGCTGTTTGAATATCGGTGACAACAGACCAGCAAGAGCAAGTCGCCACTCACGCCCCGATGTTCACCACTCGACTTCGACCGCGACCTCGTTCGTTCGGAGGAACGGCGGAACGCTCGGGTCGTCGTATCCGAAGCTGAACGGCTCGCCGACGGGCGTCAGGTCGGTCTCGGCGAGGCTATCGAGGAGTTTCGACTCCTGCCGGCGCGTTCGCCAGTCGAACGCCCACCACGAGAAGCGCCGCGCCGCCACCGACCGCGGAGGTTCGACGACGAGCGAGACCGCCGAGTGGGCCGGTCGCGGCGCGGTGTTCGGGGTGTACTCGGCGGGGAGGTAGAAGGCCATCCGGACGCCATCCTCGTCGTCATCGTCGATTCGGACGGGGGCGGTCATCGACACCGTCTCGCCCGCGTCGTCGGTGCGGACCGGTGCGGTCATCGGGACGTCCGACCCGGACTCGTTGGCCCCCTGGATGTAGTCGAAGAGCCTGAGGAACGCCTCGCGGCCCGACGAGCCCGTGGTCTCGGCCCGGACGAGTTCGGGATACCGCCGGACCTCGGTCCGGTCGTCGATGGTCCGCTCGACGGTGTACTCGACCTGCTCGGCCGACCGGGACCGGAGGAGTCCGAAGGCGCTCCAGAGCGCGAGCCCGCCGCCGACCGCCGCCGCACCGACCAGCCCGAGTCGTGCTCGATTCATGCGACCCGTAGGCGGCCCAGGGATGAATCCCTATCGCCCGACGCCGACCGTCAGGGTCGTTCGTAGTCCGGGTCGAACAGCTGGGCCGAGAGCGGCTGCGGGTCGCCGTCGGTGACGTTATAGGGTGAAAAGTCGGCGATGCCGGCTTCGCGGAGGACCGCCTCGTCGTAGCACGCGTGGCCCGAGAAGTCGGTATCGCGGTCGAGGAGTGCACACGCCGCGTCGGCGGCGATGGCGGGCGTTCGCCAGTCGTCCTCGGTCCCCATCCCGAAGTAGCGCGAGGCCCGGGTGTCGATTATCGTCACGGGCCAGAAGCAGTTGGCGGCCACGTCAGTCCCCTGGAGTTCGGCCGCGACCGAGAGCGTCACGAAGGTCATGCCGAGCTTCGACCAGGCGTAGGCCGCCTTCCCCGGCGCGCGGTCCATCGTGACTGGGGGCGAATTGGTGAGGACGTGGCCGCCGTGCTCCTTGAGGTGAGGCAAGAATGCCCGAATCGTGAGATACGTTCCTCGAACGTTGACCTCGTTCAGGAGGTCGAAGCGGTTGGCCGGGAGGTCCGCGACGTTCGCGAGCTGGATCGCGCTCGCGTTGTTGATCACGACATCGACCTCGTCGAAGACCTCGATGGCCTCCTTGGCGGCGGCCTCGATTTCGTCCGGGTTGCGGAGGTTCAACTGGATGGCGTGTGACTCGACACCGCGCTCCTCGCACGCCGCGGCGGTGTCGTGGATGGTGCCCTCCAGATCGCTGTCCGAATCGTCGACGGTCTTCCCGGTCGAGACCACGTTACAGCCCGCCTCGGCCAGCGTGAGCGCGATCCGCTTGCCGATGCCGCGCGTGGTCCCCGTCACGAACGCCGTCCGGCCGGAGAGGTCGGGTAACTGAAACGACATGGGTCGTGATCGGGTGGTGTGGACATAATACCACCGTGGCCGCCGGACGGCCCGAATTTATGCCGCCGGCTCGCGTGGTGGCTGCATGAGTGAACCAGGGCTCGACCGCTTCTCGCTCGACGGCCGCGTGGCGCTCGTGACGGGAGCCAGCCGCGGTATCGGCGAGGCGATAGCGGTCGAGCTGGCGGCGGCGGGCGCGAGCGTGGCGGCGCTGGCGCGGTCGGATGACGACCTCGACGCGACTGTCGAGCGGATCGAATCCGCAGGCGGAGAAGCGATAGCCTGTCCGGCGGACGTCACCGTCGAGGAGGAGGTGAGGGCGGCGTTCGACGCGGCCGAGGACGCGCTCGGTCCGGTCGACGTGTTGGTGAACGACGCCGGCACCAACCCCTTCTTCGGCGACGCACGGGATCTCGACATCGACACCTGGGAACACATCCTCTCGGTGAACCTCACCGGCGCGTTCCGGTGTGCGGCGGCGTTCGGGCGGCGGGTCGGCGAGCGCGACGGGAGCGGGGCGGTGGTCAACGTCGCGAGCGTCGGCGGGGTCGTCGGCCTGCCCTACCAGACACCCTACGTCGCCTCGAAGCACGCGATGGTCGGGATGACCCGAACCCTCGCGGTCGAGTGGGCCCCCGAGATCCGGGTCAACGCGCTCGCGCCGGGCTACGTCGAGACCGAGTTCACCGCGGGTGTACGCGAAAACGAGTCGATCTACGAGGACCTCCTCCGCGATATTCCCCAGGATCGCTTCGCCGACCCCGAGGAGATCGCCGGCGCGGCGGTCTACCTCGCGGGCGACGCGGCCTCGTACACGACGGGAGAAGTCCACGTCGTCGACGGCGGCTACGCGGCCCACTGACACGGTTCTCGGGCGGTCCGGCAGGTCTTTGTGTCTCCGACCCTTGATAAACGTCGATGACACGAGCAAGCGTCGTCGGCGCGGACATGACGACGTTCGGCGTCCACGAGCGCACCCTCACGGAACTGTTCGCGACGGCGGCGCTCGGTGCGTACGACGACGCCGGCGTCGGCCCCGACGACATCGACGCCCTCTACTTCGGCAACGCGATGGGCGGCCAGACCGAGAACGACACCCACCTCGCGCCCGCGGTGGCCGCCCAGATCGGGCTCGCGGGGATCCCCTGCCAGCGTTTCGAGGACGCGTGTGCGACCTCCTCGAACGCGTTCAAGAACGCCGTCGAGGCGGTCGAGGCGGGGGTTCACGACACCGTTCTGGTTGGGGGCGTCGAGCGCTGCACCCCCGAGACGGGTCTCGGCACCGGCGAGATGACACGGATCTTCGCCTCCGCGTCGGACCGCTACTACGAACAGCCGACAGGACTCACGTTCCCCGGCGTGTTCGCGCTCCACACCAAGCGCCACATGCACGAGTACGGCACCACCGAGGAGCAGCTCGCCCACGTCGCGGTCAAGAACCACGCCAACGGCACCCGGAACCCGAACGCCCACTTCGGGAAGGAGATCACTGTGGAGGACGTCCTCGACTCCCCCGTGGTCGCCGACCCGTTCCGGCTGATGGACTGCTGTCCGTTCTCGGACGGCGCGAGCGCCGTCGTCGTCACCAGCGACGAGAACGCGGACTCGTTCGACAACCCTGTCGACGTCGGTGGCGTCGGCCACGCGACCGACATCGTCCCACTGAGCGCCAAACCCGTCGTCCAGGCCACACAGGCCGCCCGCGACGCGGCGAGCCAGGCCTACGAGCAGGCCGAGACGAGCGCCGACGAGATGGACTTCGCGGAGGTCCACGACTGCTTCACGGGGGCCGAGGTGATGGCGAGCGAGGCCATCGGCTTCTTCGAGGACGGCGAGGGCGGGCCCGCCGCCGCCGAGGGTCGCACAGCGATCGACGGTGACCGGCCGATCAACCCATCGGGCGGGCTGAAGGCGAAAGGCCACCCCATCGGCGCGACCGGGACGGGCCAGATCGTCGAACTCACCGAGCACCTCAGGAACAACGCCGGCGAGCGCCAGATCGACGGGGCCGAACGCGCCGTCGCGCACAACCTGGGTGGCGACGCCGCGACCACCGTCGTCACGGTGATGGAGGCCCGCGAATGAGCCTGAGCCACGCCGAGTGGGTCGACGCGCTCCGCGACGGCGACCTCCTCGGGGTCCGGTGTCCGGACTGCGGGACGGTCTACGGCACGCCGTTCGCGGTCTGCAACGAGTGCGGGAGTCGGGACGTGGAGATGACCGAACTCCCGACCGCGGGCGAGGTCTACACCGAGACCACGGTCGAGGTCTCCCCTGTGGGGTTCGACGCTCCCTACCAAGTAGGAATCGTCCAGCTCGACGGCGCGCGGGTCACCGGCCGGCTCACCGGTGAGGTCGGGATCGGCGACCGGGTGGTCCTCGACGGCGTGCTCGAAGCCAACGACGAGGTCGCGCCGGTCTTCACGGCCGAATAGGTTCGGCGGGGCCACCACGACGGTCCCCGACGTTTTTGCAAGCGCGCGCCGATGTCCGCGCATGTCACTTACCGGGAGCCTCGACCTCCGGACGAACCCCGACCGGGTCTCGTTCGCCTTCACCGTCGAGAACGACGGGGACGAACCCGTGACGCTCTCGTTCCGGAGCGCTCGGACCGCCGATTTCGTCGTGCTCGACGGTGAGGAGGAGCGCTGGCGGTGGTCGGAGGGGAAGATGTTCGCCCAGATGCTCCAGTCCGAAGAGCTCGCGCCCGGCGAGTCGGTGACCTACGACGGCGAGTGGTCGCCACCGGAGCCGGGTAGCTACACCGCGGTGGCGACCCTCGAAGCCGACGATCGGGAGTGTGAAGCGCGAACCGAATTCTCGGTTTAACAGATCTCGTCGATGAGCTCGCGCGCGCCGCGCCGAACCGCCTCGTCGCTCGACAGCTCGGGTTCGTAGCCGAGGTCGGTGAGCTTCTCGACCGCGAGCCGCATCTTCGGGACGTCGCCGGTCCAGCCGCGGTCGCCGCCGGTGTAGGAGTACTCGGGGTCGACCCCCATCTCGTCGGCCACGATGTCCGCGATTCGGGTTACCGAGGTCGTGGTCTCGGTCCCGAGGTTGTAGGTGTTCATCGGTTCTTCGGTACTCTCGACGACGTGACAGACCGCCTCGACACAGTCCGAGACGTGGAGGTAGGACTTCTCCTGTCTGCCGTCACCGAGGATCTCCAGTTCGTCGGGGTTCTCGTCGAGCTTTTCGATGAAGTCGGGGACCACATTGCCGCGCTGGTTCGGGCCGACGATGTTCGCGAAGCGATAGAGCCAGACGGTGAAGCCGTAGGAGTGAGCGTAGGTCGAGAGCAGGCCCTCGTCGGCGAGCTTGCTCGCACCGTAGATCGAGATGGGTTCGAGCGGTGCGTGGTCCTCGGGGGTCGGCATCGGGGCTTCGCCGTACACAGTCGAAGAGGAGGTGAAGGCGATGTTCGAGACGCCGACCTCGTCCATGCGTTCGAGGACGTTGTAGGTCATCGCGCCGTTCTCCTCGAAGAGCTGGCGCGGGTCCGCGTAGTTGGTGTCGGTGTAGGCCGCGAAGTGGAAGACGCAGTCGAGGTCCTCGGTGACGGCCGCCGCGACGTCGTCCTCGCTGGTCATGTCGGCCTCGACGAACTCGGCCCCGTCGGGGACCCGCTCGCGGTCGCCCTTCGAGCAGTCGTCGGCCACCACGACCTCGTTGTCGTCGAGGAGGTGGCCCGCGAGGTGGGAACCGACGAGACCCGCCCCGCCCGTGATGAGCACGCGTTTGTCGGTGAGGTTCATGTCCCGAATGCCGAGTCGTGGAGTATGGCTCTTGCGGTCCCTGCGGTCCGGATCCGCCGCGGGTCGCGGGATTTATGCGCGCCGGGGCGTAATGGTCAACCAATGGACCAGAACCGCGGGCCGGCGGACCGAACGGGGGACAGATCGACGTCGACCCGCCGCCGGATGCTGCTCGGCGCGAGCGGGGTCGCCCTCACGTCCCTCGCCGGCTGTCTCGGCCTGGGTGGCGGCTCGGCGAGCGCGGATTCGGACCTCCCCAACTACAACGCGAGCGGCGGTCTCTCGGTTAACCAGCCGCTCGACGCGCCCGTCAAGGGCGACCCGAACGCCGGCGTGACCGTGGCGGCCTACGAGGACTTCGCCTGTCCGCACTGTCAGGAGTACGTGCAGAACGTCGTGCCGGAGATACAGAGCGACTACATCGACTCGAACGACATCCGCTACGAGCACCACGACTTCCCCATCCCGGTCGACGACCCCGCCTCCTACACGGCCGCGAACGCCGCCCGGGCCGCCCAAGCGCTCGCCGGCGACCAAGCCTTTTGGACCTACCTCGACCAGCTGTTCGCGAATCAGAGTTCGTTGGGTCCGGAGTTCTACGCGTCGCTCGGCGAGGAGACCGGACTGGGCGCGGACCGGATCAGGAGCGCCGCGACGAACCGGCGGTTCGAGCGGACCATCACGAACGATAAACAGCAGGGCATGCAGAAGGGTATCGAAGGGACGCCGGCGGTGTTCGTCAACGGAACGGCGGTGGACCCGACCGTCGACGCGATCAGTTCGGCGATCGACGCCGCGCAGTGAGATGCAGGGCGAACCCGAAGTCCACGTACTCCGGCTCGGCCACCGGCCGGGTCGCGACGAGCGGATGAGTTCGCACGTGGGGCTCACCGCCCGGGCGCTGGGTGCCGACCGGGTGGTCTTCGCTGGCGAGGCCGCCGGCCCAGGGGAGACCGTCGCCGACATCACCGAGCGCTTCGGCGGCCCGTTCGAGGTCGAGGTCACCGACGCCTACCGCCCGTTACTGCAGGAGTTCCCGGGTCCCGTCGTCCACCTCACGATGTACGGCCTCCCGGTGGAGGAGGTCGAAGCCGAGATCCGAAGCGCCCACCGCGATCGGCCGCTGCTCGTCGTCGTGGGTGCCGAGAAGGTCTCCTTCGACGTCTACGAGGCCGCCGACTACAACGTCGCCGTCACCAACCAGCCCCACTCGGAGGTGGCCTCGCTCGCGGTGTTCCTCGACCGGCTCTTCGAGGGGCGCGAACTCGACCGCGAGTGGACGGACGCCGAGCGCCGAGTGGTGCCGAAGGCCCGCGGCAAGCGTGTCGAGAGCCCCGGTAACGACGGGGAGTGAACGATGGGTTTACCCGCCCCCGTACCCGAATAGGGCCAAATGGCGTTCGAGGACCTCCTTTCTGATCCGGTAGTGCAGACCTATCTCCACGAGCTCGTCGGTCCGCGGGGGATGCCCGTCGCGGCCGCCCCGCCCGACGGCGAAGTCACCGACGAGGAGCTCGCCGAGGATCTCGACCTCGAACTCAACGACGTCCGGCGCGCGCTGTTCATCCTCTACGAGAACGACCTCGCGAGCTACCGCCGGCTCCGCGACGAGGACTCGGGCTGGCTGACCTACCTCTGGACGTTCGAGTACGACTCGATCCCCGAGAACCTCCGGGACGAGATGGAGCGGCTGCTCGACGCGCTCGAAGAGCGCCGGGAGTACGAGCGGACCCACGAGTTCTTCCTCTGTCAGACCGACTCGATCCGCTTCGAGTTCGAGGAGGCCATGGAGTTCGGCTTCGAGTGCCCCCAGTGTGGCTCCGAACTCGAATCGCTCGACAACGACCAGCTCATCGAGGGGATGGACACCCGCATCGATCGGCTCCGGTCCGAACTCAACGTCCCCGCCTGATGGTCGTTCTCGCCACCAAGTGTTACGTCGAGGGCGACGCCCGCGAGCGGGCGCTGGACGGCCTCCGGTCGCTGGTCGAGAACGCCGTCGGCGACCTCGCGGTCGAGTACGAGGTCGGGCTCCGCCACGACGACTTCCCGAGCGTCACGGTGTCGGGCGAGGACGAGACCATCGCCCGGAACGTCCTCCGCGAGGAGTGGGGCGCGATCACCCCCGAGTTCGAGGCGGGCGAGGTCTACACCGGCACCCTCGAACGCTGGGACGACGAGGGACTGGTGCTCGACGCGGGCGAGGAGATTCGAATTCCGAGCGACCAACTCGGCCTGGGCCCCGGGACGCCCGACCAGGTCCGGACGCGCTACGGGCTGGTCCAGCATCTCCCGATGCAGTTCGTCTACGGCGACCCCAACCGATTGGCCGACGCCGAGCGCGACCGGCTCTACGAGTGGTCGCGGGGGGCCGGTCGGGTCAACGTCAACAGCGCGACACGTGGGGAAACCCGCGCGACGGTGAACCGGGCGGGCCACGCCCAGGACATCATCACCGTCGAGCGGCTCGGGCTGCTCGAACAGAGCATCATCTGTGCCGAGGGCACCGACCCACCGGGATTGCTCGCGAGCATCGGGGGCTATCTCCCCGCCGAACTCCTCTGTGTCGTCGAATGAACCGAACGCGAGCGCTCGGATTCGTCCTGTTCCTCGCGTTCGTCGCGCTCGCCGGCTGTACGTCCGCGTTCGGGCCGAGCCCCGCGAATCAGGACGCGCTCACCCAGAACGAGAGCTACGACTGGGACACGGACGTCAACGCCTCGATCAACATCACCGGCGGGAGCTACGAGGCGGTCTACCGCGTCGATAACCGCTCGGAATTCGTGGTCCAGCGTCGCGACAGCCTCCAGCGCGACCGACCGCTCGCCATCTCGGCGCTCAAGTTTCAGTACCCCAACGGCAGCGTGGTGACGGCGGCCTCGCCGAAACTCAACGCGACCAACGAACAGGAGCGAACGGTGATCGACCTCCCGGCGCGCGACGGCCGGGTCGCGTTCAAGTCCTCGACCCAGGGCAAGCAGTTCGTGACCGAGACGTTCGTCCCCGGGAGCTACGAGGTCACGATCCCGAAGGGAATGCGGGTCGACTACGAACCGCTCGCGCGGGTCGACCCGGGCGACTACGAGACCGAGCGCACCGCCTCGGGCCACGTCCGTATCCACTGGGAGAACGTCGAGAGCGATAGCGTGGCCGTCCGGTACTATCTCCAGCGCGACCTCTACATCTTCGCGGGCGGGCTGGCGGTGCTCGTAGTCGTCGCCCTCGTCGGTGTGCTCTACTACCTCCGGCAGATCCGCGGGCTCGAAGCGGAGCGCCGCAAGGCCAGTCCCGACGGGAACCGCCGGGACGACCCCTGACGGGTCGCCGGAATCCACCGCGTGAATTGTTCACACACCCGCCGCACAACTAAGTGTGCCGCGCGAGTATCGGGGACTGCAATGGAACTCACCTGGCACGGCCACTCGACGTGGTACGTTGAGGTCGGCGACACCAGCCTCCTGATCGACCCGTTCTTCGACAACCCGCACACCTCGAAGGAGCCGGCGGACATCGAAGAGCCCGACTACGTCGTACTCACCCACGGCCACGCCGACCACATCGCCGACGTCGGCGAGTTCGCCGACGCGACCGTGGTCGCCACCCCCGAGCTCGCGGCCTACGTCGAGGCGGAATTCGGGGTCGCCGAGACGATCGGGATGAACATCGGCGGGACCGTCGAGTGCGACGACGCCTACGTCACGATGCACCGCGCCGACCACACCAGCGGCATCGACATGGGCTACGAGTACGAACTCGGGATGCCGACCGGCGTCCTCGTGAGCGACGAGCAGCCCGGTCCCGACGGCACCGGCACCTCGTTCTATCACGCCGGCGACACGGGCTTGATGCCCGAGATGCGCGACGTCATCGCGCCGTTCCTCCAGCCCGACGCGGTCGCGCTCCCGATGGGCGACCACTTCACGATGGGGATCTGGCAGGCCTCGATCGCCGCCGACTGGCTCGACGCGCCGCACGTCTTCCCGATGCACTACGACACGATGCCGCCGCTCGAAGCCGACCCCCAGGAGTTCGCCGACGCGGTCGACGAACGCGCCGCCGACAGCGAGGTCCACGTCCTCGACGACGACGGCTCGTTCACCCTCGACTGACCCGCGCTCGACCGTTCCGACCCTCGACCGGGTCCACCGTGGGACCGCGGCCGCCACGCAGACGAGTGGGACAGGCTTACGTCGCCGGCAGTCCAACCCGCGAGCGCAATGGCAGACATCACCGTCAACAGTACGTCCGAAGAAGGGTTCTCGACCACCAGCCGCCTCGGCGAGTTCGAACTCACCATCGACGCGACCGAAGAGGAGGGCCCGGAGCCGAACCAGACGCTCGTGGCCGACTACGCCTCGTGCTACATTCCGGCCTTCCGCGTCGGTGCCCAGCAGAACGACTACGACGACCTCGGAAAGGTCGAGATCGACGCCGAGGCCGACCTCGATGACGACGACGACCTCACCGCGATCCGGTTCGACATGCGCGTCGAGGCCGACATCAGCGGCGACGAGGACACGCTCGTCGAGACCGGCGAGGAGATCTGCCACGTCCACTCCGCCCTCAAGGAGGAGCTCCACGCCGACATCTCGGTCGAAGGCGACGCGTTCTAAAAACCCAGACTTCCACTTTTTTCCTCGTCGGGTAGCCTCCCTACGGTCGGCTACCGCTCCTCGCAAAAACCTGTCTTCGTGAGCCGAAGGCGAACGAACGGCTCGGAAGACGCGAAGCGTCTTCCGGTGGACTAAAAAGGGCCGCTCACTCGCGCTCCGCGCTCGTTCGCGGTACGACCACTACACACTCCGCCTCCGCAACCGCAAACCGCACAGCACCGCCGAAGCCCTCGCGCCTTCGGCGCTCGCCCTTCATCCACCAGGAGAGCACCGCTCTCCTGAGCCTCGGCTCGCTCCCGCTCGCCGAGACACCAGGAACCGCAACCGCCACCGCGGGCCGCGGCGACCGCACCGCGACCGCGCCGCAACCGCCAGCGGCGGCCGCCGCCCCGCTCAGATCCGTTCGGGTCGCCAGCCACCGTCGACCGCGAGGTTCTGCCCGCTCAGGTAGTCGCTGCCCTCTTCGAGGAAGACCAACATCGCCTGGGACATATCCTCGAACGATGCCGCGCGGCCCCGCGGCAGGTCCTCGGGGAACACGTCCGAGTTCTCGACCACGTACGGCGAGATGGCGTTCACGGTGATCTCGGTGTCCTGAGTGTCGGCGGCGAGCATCCGGGTGAACATTATGACACCTGCCTTGGCGACGAAGTACGGGAAGTTCTTCGGCGCGACGAGGAGTCTGTCGGCGCTCGCGTAGCCCACGTTTACGATCCGGCCCCAGTCGTTCTCGCGCATCCCAGGGAGGGCGCGTTTCGAGCAGAGGTACGTCCCGTTGAGGTTGGTTTCGAGCACGAGGTTCCAGGTCTCGAAGTCGATCTCCTCCCAGTGCGTCGGCGCGAACGCCCCCACGTTGTTGACGAGGATCTCGACACTCCCGAGGTCGGCCTCGACCGCCGAGAACAGCTCGCCGACGGCGCTGGGGTCGGTGACGTCGCCCTGCACCGTTACCGCCTCGACGTCGTGCTCGCGCGCCGCGCTCGCCACCTCCTCGGCCGCGTCCGGGCTGGTGTTGTAGTGGACCGCGACCGACGCGCCGCGTTCGGCCAGTGACAACAACAGTTCGCGCCCGACGCCCTTCGCGCTGCCGGTCACCAGCGCCGTCCGCCCCGAGAGGTCTGGCTCGATCATGTCCCCATTCGGCACCCGAGCGCTATACGTGACCCGAACGCGGCCGTCCCGTCGAACGCGAAACACATGCCACCCCCGCCGACGAACCGTGATGAACTAAGTCGCCGGCCGCCACGATCGAGCTATGGCGAACTACGCCGGCGTCGACCTCGGCGGGACGAACCTCCGGGTGGTCGTCGCCGATGCGGACGGGAACATCGACGGGTCCGACAGACGCGAAGCCCCGCGCGGCCCCAACGGGCTCGCGGTCACCGAAGCGATCCTCGAAAGCCTCCGTGAAGCGACGGCGGCGGCGGGGGTCGACCCCACGGCCGTCGAGGCGGTCGGTATCGCCGCCGCGGGCCGCCTAGACCTCACCGAGGGACTCGTCGAGCCCACCAACATTCCCGTGGGGGAAGTCCCGCTCCGCGGCCCCGTCTCGAACCTCCTCGACACCGACGAGGTCTACCTCCACAAGGACGTCGCCGCGGGCGTCATCGGCGAGCGCTACCACGCCGAGCGCAACCCCGACGACATGGTCTACCTCACGATCTCCTCGGGGATCGGTGCGGGCGTCGCGGTCGACGGGAACATCCTCGGCGGCTGGGACGGCAACGCCGGCGAGGCGGGTCACATGACCGTCGATCCAACCGGTCGAATGGACTGCGGCTGCGGGAAGGAGGGCCACTGGGAGGCCTACTGCGCGGGCAGCAACATCCCCGAGTACGCCCGCCTGCTCTGGGACGACGAGGGCCGGCCCGAGACCGCCCTCCCGATCGAGGACGAGGGGTTCACCGCGGTGGACGTCTTCGAGAACGACGACGACGCGTTCGCGAGTCACGTCATCGACCGGCTCGCGGACTGGAACGCGCTGGGGATGGCGGACATCGTCCACGCCTACGCGCCGCTCGTGGTCTCGGTCGGCGGCGCGGTCGCGCTCAACAACGAGGCCGAGGTCGTCGACCCGATGCGCGAGCGCCTCGACGAGCTCGTGATGACCAACGTCCCCGAGATCCGACTCACCTCGCTCGGCGACGACGTGGTGGTCGAGGGCGCGCTCGCCAGCGCGCTCACCGGCGGCACGGGCGACGCGGACTACGGCCGGTAACGACCGACCCACCTCAACCCGGTGTGTAGCGTCGCCCGCCGACGTAGAGGTTCTCACCGTGGACGATGAGCGACCCCGAGTCGGCGTCGAACGCGGTCGGCGCGTCGACCGAACAGCTCCCCGAGAGCCGATGGGTTCCGGGGCCGTTGGCACGTATCGCGGCCTCGTTCGCGGCGAGGTGACAGTTCACCAACCCATATGTTTCCATCAGCGTGCTCCAAATGGCGTAGCGGTCGTCGGGCGAGCCGAGCCGACACCGTTTGGCGAAGACGTGGCCGTTCTTCCCCGAGATCGCGGCGTCGCCGTTGCCGTGGAAAACGCAGTCCCGGAGGTCGACCGGCCCGGCGAACTGCGAGAGGCCGTCGAAGGCGAGCCCCTGGATCGAGTAGTGGGACTGTTTTCCCCAGAAGGTCGAGTTTATCCCCGACCCGACCGCGACGCGTTCGGGGTCGTCCGGGTCGCCCACGAGACGGAGCGTGGACTGGGCCTTCTGAACGAGCGGCCCGGTGTGAATCGCCGGAGCCTCGTCCGTGTAGGTTCCCGGCCGAACGCGGATCGTGACGTCGTGCTGGACGAAGACCGGGAGGCGGTTGAACGCCGCCTGGATCGTCGCGAGTGGGTCGTCCGCCGTCCCCGAACCCTCGTCGTCGCCTTCGGAATCGACGACCAACTCGCGTTCCCGGACGGTGGTCAACGGCCGACTCACCAGTCCCCATCTCGGGACTTCCTCCTCGATCCGGACCCACTGGCGGTCCGCGTCGCGTCCGCCGTCGGCCCGACTCACTGCAATGCCTCGCGCGAGGCGGCGAACTGAATTCGACTGTTGACCGTGTCGCCGAGCGAGAGCTCGACCAGGTCCTCCGAGAGCACGCGCCCGCCCTCGACCGGAACGCCCCACGTCGAGAACCGGAGGTAGCCCCGGATGTCGTTGGCGTGGGTGAAGAGATCGAGGTACTCGACCTCGTGTTCGGGGAACGCCTCGGCGCTGTGGGCCTGATCCATGTCCGAGTAGACCGTTTCGAGGTCGGCGAAGAAGGTTTCCAATCGCTCGGCATCGTCCTCGGTGGCCTCGACGACGCGCTTCGAGGCCTCGCGGATCTCGTCGGTCGAGAGCCCGGCCTCGCGGAGCGCGCGCTGGGTGCGCTGGTCGAAGTGCATACCTCGGGTTCGGCTTCGAGAAGGAAAGTCCCGCGGTCAGTAGGGGAGTTCGGGTTCGTAGCCGACCGCCTCGACCGCCGCGTCGACCAGTTCCTCGATCCCCTCGTCTTGCTCGACGCTCAGATAATGGTCGGCGTCGAGGTCGTCCGAGCGGTCGGCCTTCGTACAGACGGTGAGCACGGGCACCGAGAAGCGGTCCTCGACGCGGTCGCGGAGCGCGAGCTGCTGGGGAAGCGGGAAGCCACAGGCCTCGCTCGCGTCGACGAACACCAGCACGCAGTCGGCGACGTGGGCCAGCGCGCTCTCGGCCTGGAGTTCGACCTCGTTGCGGGTGCCGTCGTCGCGGTCGAGCAGTCCGGGGGTGTCGACCAGCTGGTATCGGATGCGCTCGCGCGAGAGGTGGCCGACGCCGATCCGGGTTGTCGTGAACGGGTAGGAGGCGACCTCGCCGCGGGCGTTCGTGACGTGGTTGACGAAGGTGGACTTCCCGACGTTCGGGAAGCCCGCGACCACGATCGTCGGTTCGTCGGGGCGGATGTCGGGGAGGGTTCGGAGCTCGTCGCGGGCTGCTCCGAGCCGTTCAAGGTCGGGTTCGACCTCCTCGACCACGTCCGCGAGCCGCGCGAACGCCTGCTTTCTGAGTTTGCGCGCCGTCTCGACGTCGCCGCGGAGCCGACCCTGGTACTCGCTCTTGAGTTCGGCGGTCTTCTGGCTGGCCCAGCGGACCTCCGAGAGGCTCTTTCTGAGCTCGTCGACCTCGACGAGCGCGTCGGCGAGTTCGTAGTAGAACGGGTCGACGGTGTCGAAGTCCGGCCAGCTCGTCACGACGTGTTCGAGGTTGTCCGAGAGGACGTTCGCCGCGGTCTGGAGCATCGACTGCTGGCCGTCAGTGCCCGACTGCGCCCGTCCGGCCCGCGCCGCCCGCGAGAACGCCCGGTCGATGAGTTCCTCCGCGGTCGGCGTGGTGGGGAGGTCTTCGAAAATCATGCGGCCCGTACAGCAGGGATACGTAAAAGCGCGTTCGTCGGTGCACGCGAGCCCTCGCCCCGGAGACCCGCAGTCGATATGAATATACCATCCCGCCGACTACTCACGGCTATGACCAACTGGCGGGCGGTCGGGATCGGGTTCGTTCTCCACGTCGTCCTCGGCATTATCGGCGCACCGATCGGTATCGGGCCGTTCCTCGCGGGCCTCGTCTCCGGGTTCGTCGCGGGCTACGTCGCCGGCGGTGGCTTCCTCAACGGCGCGTGGCACGGCCTGCTCGGCGGGTCGATCGGCGGCATCGTCCTCGCGGTCGTGCTCGGGATCGCGGTCGGCGCGCTCGGGTTCGCCATCGGGCCGATCGGTGGGGTGCTCGGCCTCGGGATCGTCACCGTCGGCGTGCTGATCGCGGTGATCTCGGGCGTCGAAAGCGCGCTCGCGGGCGCGGTCGGCGGGGCGCTCTGAATGAGTCTCGAACCCGACGGGAATCCGCTCTCTTTTGCTTTTCGGACGCGTAGGTAGGGAAATGGCCCAGATACAGCCCGGCGACCTCCTCCCGAACGAACACCTCGAACGCCTCGTCGCCGACGGCACCGTCACCCAGCTCCACCGCGGCCACCAGTACGCCGAGGAGGGCGACACCTTCGAGGTCGGCGGCGAGATGTTCGAGGTGCTCGACGTCGAAGCCCGAAAACTCGGCGACCTCACCGACGAGGACGCGCGGGCGGAGGGTTCGGCGGACCTCGACGCCTACCGCGAGCGCCTCGACGCCGTCCACGACGAGTTCGAATGGGACGACGACAGCGAGGTCGTCCGCCACCGCTTCGTCCCGCGATAACAGTTCTACTTCGCCTACCGCCGGGTTTCGAGTTCGGCCCTGAGTTCGTCGAGGCTCACGTCGTTCATCGAGAGCGTCACGAGGAGATGATAGACCAGGTCCGCGCTCTCGGCGACCAGCTCCTCGTGGTCGTCGTCCTTCGCCGCGAGGATCACCTCCGTGGCCTCCTCGCCCAGCTTTTCGAGCACCCTGTTCTCGCCCTTCTCGTGGGTGAACAGCGAGGCGGTGTAGGACCCCTCGGGGAGGGTCTCTTTCCGGTCCTCGATGACCGCCACGAGGTCGTCGAGCACCGGGTCGGTCTGCCGGGCGGAGCCGTCGCTCACAGGTCCGCGACCTCCCGGATGTCGTCGAGGTCGTCGAACGTCGCGCGCTCGCGACGGCCCTCGTCGTACACGCCGGGGTCGATCTCGATGTCGGCCCCCGTCCGGGCCGCGAGCGCGAGCGAGTCGCTCGGCCGGGCGTCGACCACCGTGGTGCCCCGCGGTGTGTCGAGATGGAGGTCCGCGGTGTAGGTACCGCCCTCGCCCTGACTTTCGAGCGAATCGACCACCACCTTGTCGACCCGGCCGCCGAGCTCCTCGACCACGTCGAGCAGGAGGTCGTGGGTCAGCGGCCGGCCGATGTCGACCGCGTCGAGCCCGCGGGCGATCGCGGCGGCCTCGTCGAACCCGATGAATATCGGCAGGAGGTCGGGTTCGCCGTCGGGGGCCAACAACACCACCGGCACCGGCCCGGACGGCGTCCCTGCGACCCGCACCGCGTCGATGTGGGCGTTCATACCCCACCGACGACGCCGATGCGCAAAAGGCTGTCACCGGCGAGGTCACTCGGGGGACTCGAAGAACGCCAGCCCGTGGATCCGCGCGTCGTCGGTGAGTTCGGGGTGGACCGCGGTGCCGATGACGGGACCGTCACGCACCGCGACCGGATGGCCGTCGAACGTCGCGAGCACCTCGCACTCGCCCACGCTCGCGACCTGCGGCGCACGGATGAACACGGCGGGGAACGGCTCGTCGAGGCCCTCGACGTCGAGTCGGGTCTCGAAGCTGTCGCGCTGGCGGCCGAAGGCGTTCCGCGCGACCGTCGCGTCGACGAGGTCCAGACAGTCCACGCGGTCGTCGCCGGCGTCGGTACACGCCACGATGAGACCGGCACACGTCGCGAGCAGGGGTTTGCCAGCCGCGACGTGCTCGCGTATCTCCGCGGCGAGACCCTCGCGCTGGAGGTGAGCCGAGATCGCCGTCGACTCCCCACCCGGGAGGAGGAGGAGGTCGCAGTCGGGAACCGTCCCCGAGGTGCGGACCTCGATCGGCTCCGCGCGCTCGTCGTGGGCGCGGGCCGCGTGCTCGATGGCGCTCGCGTGTTCGCGGAAATCACCCTGAACGGCTATCACGCCGGCGGTGAGGCTCATAGCGGACGGAGGCGATGGACGAAAAAGAACGTCCGGTTACAGCATGACCGTCAGCGCCATCACGAACAACCCGAACGCGACCCCGAAGGCCACGACCGACTCCGGACTGATCCGGATCGCGTTCTGGTCCTCGGCGTCGAAGTACCGCACGAGTCCCGCGCTCGACATCAGCCCGCCGGAGTTCTGGCCGCTGCTCATACCTCCGCTGGAGCCGGGAGAGTCCTAAGCCTTTCGTCGGCCGGTGGCCGGTGAACAACGCTTATCAGTGGTGGTGACGTAACCAGAGGTGAACAATGAGCGTCACACTGAAGGATTTCTACGCCGACTGGTGCGGCCCCTGCAAGACTCAGGACCCGATCCTCGAGGAGATCGAGGCCGACCGGGACGGGAGCGTGGAGTTCGAGAAGATCGACGTCGACGAGGACCAGGAGACCGCCAACGAGTACCAGGTTCGCTCGATCCCCACCCTCGTCGTCGAGAACGACGACGGTGTCGTCGAACGGTTCATCGGCGTGACCCAGCGCGAGGAGATCGAGTCCGCGCTCGACGAAGCCGGCGCGTAAGTCGACCGACCGCGAAGCCGCGCGTTTTCCCGTTTATCGAAGCCGCTGATAGGCACGGATCAGTATCTCGGCGACAGCGCCGATAACGCTTGACCGGTACGCGAGCACGGCCGCGCCGAGGTAGAGCGCCGCGACGTCCTTCTTGCCCCGGTAGAGGGCGATGGCTGCCTCGACGAGCATCGAGAGCGCGCTGAGCTGTCCGGACCGTTTCGAGGTGAGGTGGCTGATGAGTCCCATATCCATTATTTGAGTCGCCGAGGGCATAAGCCTGCGCCCGGCGCGGTCGACCCCTGGTCGGTCAGTCGGCGTGACCGTCGAGTTCGTCGAGGCCTTCTTCGACCACCCACTCGATGAACGCGGTGACCCCCTCGGGGTCGGCGAGCCGGTAGGCCGCCGCGGTCTCGTCGTCGCCGACGTGGACGCTGATGTCCTCGTCCGAGAGCGCCCGGAAGGCGGCCTCGTCGGTCGTGTCGTCGCCGATGTAGACCGCGAGCGAGTCGGGGTAGTCCTCCATCAGCTGCGAGACCACCTTCCCCTTGTCCCACGCCACGGCGGGCGTGAGTTCGATTATCTCCTTGCCGGTCGAGACCTCGAACCCGTCGGGCGCGACCTGCTCGACGGCGCTCTCGACCGCGTCGTGGACCTCGGCCTCGCGCTCGGGGTCGCTCCGATAGTGGATCGTCGCGCTCACGGTCTTGTTCTCGACGAAGCAGTCGGTGCCCGCGAGGTCGTCCTCGACCATGTCGACGATGCGTTCGAGCTCGCGTTCGCGTTCGGCGGCCTCGGGATGGACCGAGGCCTCCTCGCCCTGGTAGAGTTCGAGGCCGTGGTTGCCGGCGTAGTCGACGCCCGCGATCCCGACGCGCTCGCGGAGGTCGGCGAGTTCGCGCCCGCTGATCACCGCGACGTGGACCCCGGGGTGGTCGCGAAGGGTTTCGAGCGCCTCGCGGTTCGCGGTACCGATCGCCGGTGCGTCGGGGTCGGTCTCGATACCCGCGAGCGTGCCGTCGAAGTCGGTACAGAAGAGGAGGCCGTCGGCGTCGCGGAGTCGTGTGGCCATCGCCGATCGGAGGTCGGGGTCGACGTCGCCGCTCGGAGTCGGGTCGGAACCCGACCCGTCGGAGCGCTCACCCGTCACTGGCGATCTTCTTCTCCCTGAGTTCGTTCGCCGTCGCGAAGATGTCGTCCATCCACGCGAAGAGGTCCTGGGACTCGACCTGCTCGCGAAGCGCCGCCATGCGGTCCTCGCGGTCGTCGGGGTCCATCGTCAGCGCGGTCTCGATCGTCTCGGCGAACGCGTCGGTGTCGTAGGGGTTGATCGTCAGCGCCCACTCGCCGAGTTCCTCGTAGGCACCCGCCTGGTCCGAGAGCACGAGCACGCCGTCGTCGTCGACCTGTGCGGCGACGTACTCCTTCGAGACGAGGTTCATGCCGTCGCGCACCGCGCTCACGAGCATCACGTCGGCGTAGCGATAGAGCCCACAGAGCTCGTCCTGGGCGATGAACTCGTTGATGTAGACCACGGGCTGCCAGTCGTCGGTCCCGAACCGGTCGTTGACCCGCTCGATCGACTCCTGCACCTCGGTCTGGAGGTCCTGATAGTCGGGGATCAGCGACCGGCTCTCGTTGGCCTTCTGGACGTAACACACCTCCCCGCGCCACTCGGGTCGGGTTTCGAGCAGCCGTTCGAACGCGTCGAGGCGCTCGACGATGCCCTTGGTGTAGTCCAGCCGGTCGACGCCCACGACGACCCTGGTGTCGGGCTCGATACCGTGGTCGGTCTTGAACTCGTTCCAGAACGCCTCGTCGGCCGACTCGCTGTGTTCGCGGATCGAGTCGGCGTCGATGCCCATCGGGAACGCGCGAACCGTGGTCGTGTGGCCGTCGTAGTTGACGCGGTTGCCGTCGTAGTCGATGAACGCGTCCTCCAGGGCCTCGTCCACGCAGTCGAGGAAGTTCTTGCAGTAACGCTCGACGTGGAACCCGAGCAGGTCGTTGCCGAGCAGCCCGGTGAGCAGCGCCTCCTGGTTCGGACACGACCGGAAGGTGTCCCAACCGGGCCACGTTATGTGCCAGAAGTGCATCAGGAACGTGGAGTCGGGGACCGCCTCGCGGACCTGTCGGGGCGCGAGCGTGAAGTGATAGTCCTGAAACCAGACCAGCGAATCCTCGCTCGCGGCCTCGATGGTGGCGTCGGCGAACGTCCGGTTGACCTGCTGGTAGCGCTGCCAGTAGCGCTCGACGTACTCGGCCTTCATCGTGCCGCCGTGGCACAGCGGCCAGAGCACGCGGTTCGAGTAGCCGTAGTAGTAGCCCTCGACCTCCTCGTCGGTGAGCCAGAGGCGTCTGAGCGTGTAGGCCTCGCTCTCCGGCGGCATTCGGACTTCGTCGTTCTCGTCGGTGACGTCGGCGTCGGCTTCCCCGTCGCCCCAGGCGATCCAGGTCCCGTCGGTCTCCTGCATCACCGGGTCGAGCCCCGCGGTCAGCCCGCCGGCGGGCCGGCTCACCGTTATCTCGCGTCCGTCGTCGGTCGCCTCGTAGCTGTGGGTGTACGGCTGGCGGTTCGACACCACGACGAGGTCGCCGACCGACGACACGATACCCCCGTCGGTTTCGCGGTCGTCGTTACCCATGTAGTTTGGCCACTCCCGTTCGTCTCCCTACGTCCCCATTCAGTCGCATCGGTTATAGGTTCGTTGTCTTCCTGGATGGTGGCTTCGTGGCTTGCGAATGCATGGAATACGTCCCTCCCCATCGAACGCGCTCGCGGGACGACCCGAACGGTCGACGGACCGGCCGATGACACCGTAATGTTCAGTATGGATCGACACGGATCCGGGGTATGGATGCGACCGACGCCGATGCGCCGGTGAGCCGACGCGGGTTCCTCCGGGCCGCCGGAGGGACGGCGGCCGTCGCCGGCGCGACCGGCACGGCCGCGGCACAGGAGGGGAACAGCTCGGGCGGCGGGGAGACGGTGGCAGTGGGTTCGGGTTCGGGACTCTCGTTCGACCCCGAGGAGCTCACCATCGCACCCGGAACCACCGTGACCTGGGAGTGGACCGGTCAGGGTGGCGCGCACAACGTCGTCGCCGACGACGGGGCCTTCGACTCCGGTGACCCCGAGGACGGCGACGACATCACCTTCAGCCACACCTTCCCCGAAGCCGGCGAGTTCCCCTATCACTGTGCACCCCACGAGGAGGTCGGCATGGTCGGCACCGTCATCGTCCAGGAGGGTGGCGGGTCGAGCGGCGGTGGCGGCCCCGGGCTGACGGTCCCGAACAGCGCGAAGAACCTCGGGATCGCCGCGATGAGCCTCATGCTCTCGACGCTGGGGCTCGCGTACTTCTTCATCCGGTACGGCGGCGACTACGAGACCGGCCCCGAGAACTGAGCCTCTTCAGACCTCGTCCTGCTGGTTGAGCGAGAACAGCACGCTCTCGCCGAGCGCCGTGAGGCTGAACACCCGGAGCTCGTCCGTTTCGAGGAGTTCGACCAGTCCCTTCTCCTGGAGCTGTTCGGCCGCCGATTCGGCGCTCGTGCTGCTCGTGCTGCTCGTGCTCGCCGTGTTCCCGTCGATGGTCACCGAGCGGTCCTCGGCGATCTCGCCGGGCGTGGCCGGGCCGCTGACGAGCTGGGTGAGCACCGCCGTTCGGGTCGACGACTGCTTGACGAACTCCGCGAGTTCCTCCTCCGTCGCCGACTCGGTGTCCTCCGTCGGGTCGTCCGTTTCGGATCCACTCATCGGTATCTGTGTCCAGACTCATACGGGATGTATATAACTCTATCTCCGTTGGGTTGAGAGGTTCTCCGGACGGAAATTTAGCCGGTCCCGGATCGGATTCGTCGAACGAGTTACTGGTAATCGACTTCGCCTTCACCGTCACCGATCCAGACGCCACGATCGGGTTCGCGTGATTCGAGCGGGTCGATGTCCTCGTGACCCCACCTTTTTCCCGTTCGGGATTTCTCGCTCGCGTTTGCTCGCTTCGAAACCACTCACGGCAAAAACGTGGATGAAAAAGACCGCCCTCGCTTCGGTCGACCTCGCACCGCGCGACGTATGATTACTGGTAATCGACTTCGCCTTCGCCGTCACCGATCCAGACGCCACGATCGGGTTCGCGTGATTCGAGCGGGTCGATATCCTTGTACCACGGTACGTTCTTCAACTGTTCCTTGTTGAGCGCGAGGTCGTCCTTGGTGTCCCCGGTGAACTCGAAGTTCTGGGTCAGGATGATCGCGTCGACGGGGCAGACCTCCTCACAGAGGCGGCAGTAGATGCACTGACCGATGTGGAGGTTGTACTGCTCGCCGTTTCGCTGGTCGTCCTGGACGATCTGGATCGTGTCGTTCGGACAGACCTTCTCGCACTGGCGACACCAGATACAGCGCTCCTGGCTGAACTTGTGGATCCCGCGGAATCGTGGGCTGACCTCGGGCGGGACGTCCGGGTATTCGACGGTGAAGGTCTCGCCGTCGAGCGCGTGTTTCATCGTCGTCGCCATCGATTTGAGGATTCCTATCATTGGTTGTAGTTACGCGATCAGTCCCACGATAACGGCCGTGAGCACGAGGTTGGCGAAACTCATCACGAGCAGGCCCTTCCAGCCGATCTGGATCAGCTGGTCGATCCGGATCCGGGGGATGGCCGAGCGCATCCACTGGGTGAACAGGTAGACCGCGAGGATCTTGATGAGCATCCAGACGATCCCCGGCAGCACCGGCCCGGCGGGTCCACCGAGGAACAGCGTGGCCACGATGGCCCCGCCGAGGAAGATGTGGAGGAACTCCCCGAGATAGAGCAGGACGAAGTACGCGCCCGAGTACTCCGTCATGAACCCCGCGACGAGCTCGCCCGGCGCTTCGGGCGTGTCGAAGGGGTTCCGGCCGACTTCGGCGAGGTTCGAGATCATGAACAGCACGAACGCGAACGGGTTCACGAACGCGAACCACGACGGGATCGAGACCCCGGCGACCGTGAACAGCGGTTCGGCCTGGACGGCGACGACCTCGCTCATCTGGAGGGTGCCGGCGAACAGCACCACCGAGGCCGCCGTCACCACGAGCGGGATCTCGTAGGCGAGGTTCTGGGCGAGCGCGCGGAGCCCGCCGAGAAGCGAGTACTTGTTGTTCGAGGAGTAGCCCGAGAGCAGGAGACCGAGCGAGGCGAGCGACGAGGCCGCGAAGACGAAGACGAAGCCCGTCTCGGGGTCGGCGAGTTGGAGGTTGGTGCCGAGCGGGATCACCGCGAAGCCGAGGATCGCCGAGAACGGCACGAGCATCGGCCCGATGTCGAAGCCCGGCCGGTCGGCACCGTCGGGGATGATGACCTCCTTCGAGAGGAGTCGGACCGCGTCGGCGACCACGATCAGGAGGCCGAACGGCCCGATCCGGTTGACCGCGATACGGTCGGTGAACGCCGCCGTGATCTTTCGTTTGCCCCAGATCCCCGCGACCGCGACGACCGAGAGGAAGAGCACCGAGATCAGCGCCGCGCCCACCAGCCCGAAGAGGAACTGGAGACCCGGGTCGGGGTTGGGACCGAATCCCAGAGTCTGACTCAGGAGCTCGGGAAACGTCGTGCCGCCGCTCGCGCCCGCGGAGGCGTTCGTCGCGTTCGTGGCGTTGGTCGCGTTGCTCTGCTGGAGGAGGACGCCGGACCTCATCTATCGACCTCGCCGAGCACGATGTCGATGCTCGCCAGCGCCGCGATCAGGTCGGGGACGTACCCGCCCTCGGCCATCGCGGGCAGGGTCTGGAGGTTCGAAAAGCACGGGCTTCGGATCTTGAACCGGGCGGGTTTGTCGGTACCGTCGGCCCGAATGTAGATCCCGAGTTCGCCCTTCGCGCCCTCGACCGCACGGTAGATCTCGGTGTCCTCGTCGGGCCGGAGGGTTCGCGGCACGTTCGACTGAACCTCGCGGTCGTCCTCGGGCCAGTCCTCGAGGAGGTTGACACACTGTCCGATGATCCGCGCCGACTGTTCGACCTCCTGCATCCGGCAGAGCACGCGGGCGTAGTTGTCGCCCTCGGTCGCGGTGATGACGTCCCAGTCGAGTTCGGGGTAGTACCCGTATGGATCGTCGCGCCGGACGTCGTAGTCAACACCCGAGGCGCGGCCCACCGGCCCCGTCGCGCCGTACTGTTTCGCGGTCTCGGTGTCGAGCACCCCGGTGTCGACACACCGGAGCTGGAACAGCTCGTTCGAGGTGATGAGGTCGTGGTACTCGTCGAGCTTCGCGGGCATCCCGTCGAGGAAGTCCCGGATCTTCTCGAAGAACTCCTCGCGGGGCTCCGGGAGGTCCCACGCGACCCCGCCGAGCCGGAAGTAGTTGAACATCAGGCGCTGCCCCGTGAGGTCTTCGAGGATCCCCTCGACGATCTCGCGGTCGCGGAAGGCGTACATGAACGTCGCGGTGAACTCGCCGTAGACGTCGAGCGCGAACGTCGCGAGCGCGAGGAGGTGGGCCGCGGTCCGACAGAGCTCCGCACCCATCGTCCGGATGACCTGGGCGTACTCCGGGACCTCCAGTCCGGCGAGGTCCTCGGCGGTTCGCGCGTAGGCCCACTCGTTGAGGAGCCCGGCGGAGACGTAGTCCCACCGGTCGGGGTAGGGCATGATCTGGTGGCGGTAGGTTTTCGTCTGGCACATCTGCTCCTCACAGCGGTGGAGGTAGCCGATGTCCGGCTCGATGTGGGCGACCTGCTCGCCCGAGAGCACCGTCTCGACGTGGAGTACGCCGTGGGTCGCGGGGTGGTGGGGCCCGATGTTGAGGAACATCGTGTCCGCACCGTCCTCGCGGTGGTCCTCTTCGAGCGGGTTGGCGTGGGATTCGAGGGTGACGACCTGGGGTTCGTCCTGGTCGTAGTCGAGCCCCAATGGGTGCCCCTGCCAGGTCTCGGGCAGCAGGATCCGTCGGAGGTCGGGGTGGCCCTCGTAGCGGATCCCGACGAGGTCGTAGGCCTCGCGCTCGTGCCAGTCCGCGCCCGCGTAGACCGGCACTGCGGTCTGACTCACGGGGTCGTCCTTCGCCGCGGGTACCACCACCGAGACCTCCTGGGTGGGGTCGGCGAACTTCTTCAGGTGGTAGATGCTCTCGTAGCGGTCGGCGTACTCCTGAGCCGTGACGTTCGAGAGGTGATCGAAGCCCGCCTCGTCGCGAAGCGCGAACAGCGCGTTCTGGACCTCGTCGGGCCGGATCACGAACGCCTCCGCGTTCAGGTGGCTCTCGCGACTCACGACCGTGTCGCCGAGGAGCTCCGCGAGCGCGTCGTAGTCGAGGCCGTCCTCGGTCGCGCCGACGTGGCTCGACCGTTCGGGTCGTTCCAAACTCATGGCGAATCAGTCCAGTTGTACCGCATGACGAGGGTGTCCTCGTCGATGTCGTCGGCGAGCTTCTGGATGAGCTCGTCGCGTTCGAGGTCGCCGAACCGTTCGAGCTCGTAGGGCTTCACCGTCACCGGCGCGGACTCGCCGTTCGTGATGCGTTCCTGGAGCTTGGCGACACCGTAGACCAGCGCCTCCGGGCGCGGCGGGCAGCCGGGGACGTGGATGTCGACGGGAACGACCTGTTCTGCGCCCTTGACGACGTTGTAGCCCTGCTGGAACGGGCCACCCGAGATCGTACACGAGCCCATCGAAACCACGAACTTGGGTTCGGGCATCTGGTCGTAGACCCGCTTCATCCGCGGGGCGAACTTCGAGACGATGGTCCCCGGAACGATGATGACGTCGGCCTGGCGCGGCGAGGCCCGCGGGACCCCCGAGCCGAACCGGTCGAGGTCGTGTTTCACCGCGTAGGTGTGCATCATCTCGATCGAACAGCAGGCGATACCGAACTGGAGCATGAACATCGAGGAGCCACGCACCCAGTTCATGAACGAGTCGAACTTCGTGAGGATGAACGGCGAGGCACCGAACGTCTCGCGGAGTTTGGAGTTGAATCGGTTGTCGGTGCCGCCACCCATCCGCGCCTCCTGGGTCGTCTGTACGTCCGGCGTCGTGGTCTGGTTGTCGCTACTCATTGTCGTGTCCGTTGGGTGTTCGGCTGCTCGTTACGGACCCACTCGACCGCGCCGTTGCGCCACGCCCACGCGAGCCCGAGCACGAGCACCGCGATGAACACCAGCATCGGGCCGAGCGTCGAGGCCAGCCCGAACTCCGCGACCGCGTCGCGGTAGATGACGGTCCAGGGGAAGATCAGGACCGTCTCGATGTCGAAGACGAGGAACAGCAACGCGACCATGTAGTACTGGATGTTGAACCGGATCCGGGTGTCGCCGGTCGGGACCTCGCCCGACTCGTAGACCGCGGTCTTTCCTTGTTCGGGAACGCTGGGTCGCAACAGGCTCGATATCACGATGAACGACAGCGGGATGACGATCGCGACCAGCGCCAGCGCCCCGACGGCTATCCATTGATTCATGTGGTCTGTCTCGTGTTCGGGCTTGGGAACCCACTCATATAAGGATTGATTCTTTCCCACCGACGTCGGCCCGAAACCCGGTCGCATCCCACGTTCGACCGGCTATCCGTCGCGCTCGCGGAAGCCCTCGATCCCCCGGTCGTGGAGCGCCCGCGAGACGTCCGCGACCCCGCTCACGAGGTCGTCGTGGTACTCGACGAGCCGCTCCGCGAGCTCGTCGTGTTCGCTCGCGAGGACCTGGACCGCCGAGAGACCCGCGTTGTAGGACTTTCCGGCGTCGACCGCGACGATGGGCGCGCCGGTCGGCATCCCGATCACCGAATCCACGGACTTCTCTTGCACTGGCACCCCGATCACGGACACCGGGAACGCGATCGAGGCGGTCATGTTCGGGAGATCGGCGGACTTCCCGCCCGCGCCCGCGATGATGACCGAGAGCCCACGGTCGGCGGCGGTCTCGGCGTAGGCGTACATCAGTTCAGGAGTTCGATGGGCGGAGACGACGTAACTCTCGAAGGTGAATCGGTTTTCGGGAGTTCCGTCCACAGTCACCTCGGAGAATCCGAGGTCGAAGAGCGCTTCGTACGCCCCGGCCATCGTGTCGAGGTCGGAATCGGAGCCCATGATTATCCCCACGTCGGGCGTCTCTGCCTCGGGTCGGTTCTCGTCGGCTTCCTCGTACAGCTCCTCGATCAGCGCGTCGATGTCGTCGGCCATGCGAGGGGATGCGGTCGGCGGGTCTTCGCCGTTGCGGTCGCGCGACGGTCGGCGGTGCGCTACGCCGTTCGCCAGCCGTCGAGCAGTCGTTGCGTCGAGGACGACAGCCGTTCCGGTTCCGGCGGGTCGGCGAACCACACCGCCCCGTTCAGCTCGCCGGGCTGGATCGTGATCGACCCGTCAACGTAGTCGGCCCGAAAGAACACCCGGAGGACGTGGAGGCGCTCGTCGTAGCCCTCACAGGTGGCGATCTCGTGACGCATATGGCCGATCCCGGTGAGGGCGATGTCGATACCGACCTCTTCTTCGACTTCCCGCAGTACGGTCTCCGCCATCGTCTCCTCGTCCTCCTGGCCGCCACCCGGAACGCCCCATTTCGAGCCGCCACGACCGAGTATCAACAGCACGCGCTCGCGCTCCTCCCCATCCACCGCCATCGACTCCGTGAGCGAGGGAAGCTTCTCGGGCGGTCGCCTGACGAGGGCGTACGCACTGCCAAGATACCCGGTCTCGGAGAGCTCGATCCACTCCTCGAAGACGTCGGGTGCCGGCGTGTCGTGACGCTCGACCACGGGTGCGTCGCCGAACCGCTCGACGAGGCGGTCGCGCCGACGTTCGATCTCGTCGAGGTTCACGTCCCGTGAGGTCATACGGCCCACTCGCCGCGGTGCGGGATTAACCCTCGCCCGACTCAGTGAAACGTCGTCGCGTCCACGAGGTCGCGAGCGTGCGCGAGCAGGTCGTCGGGCGAGCGCTCGCCGTCGGTCAGCGTGACGTGGCCCATCTTCCGGAGCGGGCGCGCCTCGCGTTTGCCGTACCAGTGGACGTTCGCGGCGGCGTCTTCGAGGATGGCCTCGATCCCGTCGAGTTCGGCGGGTTTCGGCTCGTCGACGTCCCCCAAGAAGTTCTTCATGACCGTCGTCTCGCGGGTGTCGGTCGCGCCGAGCGGCCAGCCGAGCACGGCCCGAATGTGCTGTTCGAACTGGGAGGTCCGCGCGCCCTCGATGGTCCAGTGCCCGGAGTTGTGGGGCCGGGGCGCGATCTCGTTGACCGAGATCTCCCCGTTTGTCTCGAAGAGTTCGATGCCGAACACGCCACGTCCATCCAAAAAGTCGAGGACGTCGCGTGCGACGGCTTTCGCGCGTTCACGAACCTCGTCGGAGACCCGTGCCGGGATCACCGTCTCACGCAGGATCTCTTCTTCGTGAACGTTCTCACCCGGGGTGAACACCCGGTGCTCGTCGGCACCCCGAACCCCGATCACCGAGAGTTCCCGGTCGAACGGAACGTGTTCCTCTATCATCGCCGGGCCGTCGATCGCTTCGAACGCCTCGTCGACGTCGTCGGGCGAGTCGACGGGGACGTTCCCACGGCCGTCGTAGCCTCCCTCGCGGGCCTTGAGCATCCCCGGGTAGCCGAGGTCGTCGAGGGCCTCGCGGAGGTCGTCGGCGCTCTCGACCGCGCGGAACTCGGGGACCGGGATCCCAGCCTCACCGAGGCGACGCTTCTGGACGAGTTTGTCCTGGATCGTCCGGAGGGTTTCGGGGGCGGGATGGACGGGAACGCCGTGTTTCTCGCTCGCACGTTCGAGTTTGTCGGGGTCGGCGAGTTCGATCTCGTAGGTCAGGACGTCGGCGCGTTCGGCGAGTTCGTCGATGGTCTCGGCGTCGTCGAAGTCCCCCTCGACGGTCTCGCTCACCACGGGGCTCGCGGGCGGGTCGGGCGTCGGGTCGCTCGCGACCAGTTCGACGCCGAGCGGGCCGGCGGCCTCGCCGAGCATCCGACCGAGCTGCCCGCCGCCGACGACGCCGACCACCGGACCGGGGGTGCTGAGTTTCATGGCTCCGGGTTTCGACGCACGGGATTAAGGCGTATCGCTCGCGTTCGCTGCGGCCCCCTCGACGAAGACCGTGATGTTGGTCCGGCTGGTGTCCTGCGTCCGGATGACCTCGGGATAGGCCTCGTAGCCGGCGAGCCGGGGTTCGAGCGAGTCGGCATCCGAACTGAGGCTCACCACGACCGGCGGATGGCTCCGGTTCATCGCCGACTCGAACGCCGAGTCGTTCCGGGCGCACGCGACGCGTACGTCCTCGGCCTCGAAGTACCACGGCAGCGGGAGGACGTCGAACCACTCCGAACAGCCGGGCTCGCGGGTGCCAGTGGTGTTGGCCACGAGGAAGTCGCCGTAGAGCAGGAGGTCGGTCCCCGAATTCGCGGCGCTCACCGACTCCATCTCGTGGAGTGCGGGATGGAGGTCGCTCGCGGGCTGGGCGTACTGCACGAGGGGGTTGGCGTCGGACTGGTCGTCGAGGTAGACGTCCGTGGTGGCGACGAACCCGACCTGACCCACGACGAGCAATCCCATGACTGCGACCGCGGCGACGGCGGGGCGGTTCTCGCTGGCGAGCGCCGTGTAACCCCGGCGGTAGAGCGCGCCCACCCCGACCGCCGCCGGCACCGCGAGCGGGACCACGGCGTGGAGGACCGTCCAGGGCGCGGCGATGTCGGCGATGATGGGATAGCCGAGCACGCTGACAAACCCCCAGTAGAAACAGAAGGCGACGAGGTCGCGCGGGCCGTCGTCCGCGTAGCGGTCGACGAGGAAGCCGACCACCGAGAGCACCGCCAGCGCGCCCGAACCGACGAAGAGGGTCTCGGCGGCGCTCCCGAGGAACGGGAGGTAGGCGTGGTCTTGGTGGCCGCCGCCGACCCAGAGCGAGACGAAGGCCTGCCACGACCCGATGGTCGCCTCGCCGACCACCGCCGGCAGCACCGTCGGATCGGCGAAGAGGTCGTCGAACCCCGGACCGCCGTTCGGGCCGGTCCGCGGGGCGTAGAAGTAGACCACGACGACGAGGAACGCCACGAAGCTCGCGAGGAGGTGGGGGAGCCAGCGTCGGAGCGCCGGTCGGGCCGATCGGATGCGCACGCGGAGCCGCCCCCGCCAGTCGGTCGGGAGACCGCAACCGAACAGTCGATGGTCGGCGAGGAGTACGAGCGCGCCGAGCCACGTCACGACGTAGACGAGGACGTATTCCTTCGTGGTGACTGCGAGCGCGAACGCGAGCACGCCGGCGTGGAGGGAGCGCGGTTTTCGGGTGTCGAGCGCGCGGACGAAGCAGCCGAGCGCGAGGAGCGCGAAGGCCGCGAGCGGGAGGTCGCTCCGCATGAACCGCGAGTAGTAGAGCACGAGCGGGTCGAACGCGAGGAAGCCGGCGAGCGCGACGGTTTCGACACCCGAGAGGCGCTCGCGAAAGCAGAGCGCGACGAGCGGGAGGCCAGCGCCGAGGAGCGCGACGACCAGCCGCATCGTGAAGTCGTTCGGGCCGAGCACCGCGAACACGGCTCGATTGACCTGCTGGAGGAACGGCCCGTGGATGATAGGCTGGTACTCGAACAACCCAGTATCGAGGTAGTGGAGCGTCCAGTAGGCGACGCGAGCCTCGTCCCAGTGGGCGGTGCGGTCGCCGAGGAAGGCGAGTCGGGCGAGGAGCCCGAGGAGGGCGATGGCGACGACGGCGAAGACGACCCGACGGCCGCGGCCGGCACGCTGACGGGAGGCGGTGCCGTCGGTCGATGCCATGCCCGTTGGACCTCGGGGATGGAATAGGAGTGTTTCGTTTGGGGTCGCCGGCCGTCACTCGACAGCCGTCGCGAAGAACTCACGAAGTGACTCGATGATGAACTCTGGATTGTCGACGTGTGAGTTGTGGCCGGCGTTCGGTATCCCACGGGTCTCGGCGTCGGGAATCTCGGTTGCCATGTATCCGGCGTGACGGATAGCGCTCTCCGTCTCTCGTTCCCCGTACATGAGCAACGACGGAACGGTGATCGACGAGTGGTCGAGGGAGACCGACGGATACGACGCGAGCACGTCGTCGATCTTCGCCAACTCCTCTTCATGTACTTCGGGGAATTCCGCAGCGTGGCTTCGCTGGAGTCGTTCCGCCGCTTCGAGGTCGCCGATCGCCTCCTCTCCGTATCGCCGTTCGTAGTACATATCCAGTACGTTCCAGAGGCGATCCGGGTCGAGGAAAGGGGAGAGCGCATCCGCGAGTTTCGGGATCCCTCGGCGCTCGACCCACTCCCCGCGCGACAGAATGGTCGGCGTGCGTGTCCCGAACGTACACAACGCACTGATCTCGTTCGGATAGTTGGCCGCATACGCCTGTGCGATCATCCCGCCCAGCGAGAGACCACAGACCGCCGGTCGATCGAGATTCAGAGCTTCGACGAGCGCGTGAAGGTCCTCGGCATACAGATCGATCGAGTAAGAGTTACGTTCGGAGCCGCCGGTGCGGCCGTGGCCTCTGAGGTCGTAGACAACGATCCGATAGTCGGTAGCGAGCGGTTGCATCCGTTCAGCCCAGATTCGATGGTCGCTCATCGCACCGTGGAGAAACACGACCGGCGGGCCGTCACCAGAGTCCTCGTAGTACGTCCGAATCCCGTTCGTCCGAACGGTTGGCATACAAGTAAATAACAGGCAATCGTTCTGCTTGTTTCGGTTTGAAACGATCTCGTGTCCCGGTCTCAGCAACTTCACGCCGCGTGGGACTGGAGCGGTAGGTCTTTGAGGGGCGCTCGCGACCCGGCGAGTATGCCCAGTTTGGGATTGGTTATCGCGCAGTTCTACGACGAACTCGCCGCGGAGATGGAACGGAGCGCACGCGGGGCCGCCGACGACCGCGGGGCCGAGATCGAAGAGACGATACCGGTACCGGGTGCGTACGATACCCCGCTCGCCGCCGACCGCCTCGCCCGGAAGGACGCCATCGAGGCCGTCTGTGTGCTCGGACCGGTGGTCTCGGGCGACACCGACCACGACGACGTGATCGTCCGAACGGCCGCGCAAGCACTGATGGACGTGAGTCTCGACCGCGACACCCCCGTCTCGCTCGGGATCCTGGGGCCCGACATGAGCATGGCGGAGGCGCGCGAGCGGACCGGCAAGGGTGCCGAAGCCGTCGACAGCGCGCTCGACCAACTGGAGGCCCTGGCATGAGCATGAACTTCGCCGACCGGGTCGAGCGCGTCGAGCCGAGCGCCACCCTCGCGATCAGCGACGCCGCGAGCGAACTCGAAGCCGACGGGGTCGACGTGGTCGACCTCAGCGTCGGCGAGCCCGACTTCCCCACCCCCGAAAACGTCGTCGAGGCCGGAAAGGACGCGATGGACGCGGGCTACACGGGCTACGCACCCACGAACGGCGTGCCCGAACTCCGCGAGGCGATCGCCGAGAAGCTCCAGGGTGATGGGCTCGACTACACGGCCGACGACGTCATCGTCACGCCGGGTGGCAAGCAGGCGCTCTTCGAGACCTTCCAGAGCCTCATCGACGACGAGGACGAGGTCTGCCTGCTCGACCCCGCGTGGGTCTCCTACGAGGCGATGGTGAAGCTCGCCGGCGGGTCGCTCTCGCGGGTCGACCTCGCGGCCCACGACTTCCAGCTCGAACCCGCGCTCCCCGAACTCGCCGAGACGGTCTCGGACGAAACGGAGCTGCTCGTCGTGAACTCGCCGTCGAACCCCTCGGGCGCAGTGTTCTCGGACGAGGCGCTCCGCGGCGTCCGCGACCTCGCGGTCGAACACGACATCACCGTGATCTCCGACGAGATCTACAAGGAGATCACCTACGGTGTCGACCCGGTGAGCCTCGGAAGCCTCGATGGGATGGCGAGCCGTACAGTGACGATCAACGGTTTCTCGAAGGCCTACTCGATGACCGGCTGGCGGCTCGGCTACCTCGCCGCGCCCGAGAACCTGATCTCCCAGGCGAGCAAGGTCCAGTCGCACTCGGTCTCCTCGGCCGCGAACTTCACCCAGCGCGCCGGGGTCGAGGCCATCACGAACACCGACGATGCAGTTGTGGAGATGGCCGAGGCCTTCGAGGAGCGCCGCGACCTCCTCGTGGATCTGCTCGCCGACCACGGGGTCGAGGTGTCGGCCCCCGAAGGGGCGTTCTACATGATGGTGCCAGTAGACGAAGACGACTCCGCGTGGTGCGAGGCCGCGATCGACGACGCCCACGTCGCCACGGTGCCCGGCAGCGCGTTCGGGACGCCGGGCTACGCGCGGTTCTCGTACGCGAACAGCGAGGAACGGCTTCGGGAAGCGGTCGACCGGCTCGTCGCAGAAGACCTGTTCTGACCGGGCTCAGTCCTGGCTCGTCGGTTGCCCGCCGCCCGGGGTTCCGGCGGTGGTCGCGTGGGTCTCCTCGACCTGTGAGTAGACGAGGAGCGCGCCGAGCGCCGAGAGGACGGCTCCGAAGGCGAACGGGACGACGTAGCCGAAGCTGATGAGGTAGCCCGCGAGCAGCGGGCCGATGGCGGTCCCGAGCGTGAAGGCCATCGTCAGCACCGAGAAGGTCGTCCCGGAGTTCCCGCCCTGGGCGATGTCACCGGCGAGCGCGAAGCCGGGCGCGAAGGCGGTCGCGGCCGCCGCGCCCTGGACGAGTCGCGTGGCGATCATCCCGATCGGGGTCGTCACGAGGCCCTGGGCGAGCATCGCCGGCACGAGCACGATCAGTCCGCCGAGGATGAACGGTCGGCGGCCGTAGCGGTCGCTCGCGGTGCCGATCGGCGTCTGGAGGAACACCTGCGCTACGATGAACGCGGAGAACTCGATGCTGAACAGCTGTGCGCCCTGGTCGAGGTGGTTGTTGATGTCCGTCTGGAGCGGTTCGATCAGCGCGATGCCGATCGCCACGGTGAGGAGCGCGAGCCCGAGCGCGAAGACGGGGTCGATCAGGGTGTCGTGGTCGTGGTCGAAGACCGCGAATCCGAGGTCACTGCCCGCCTCCGCGTCCTGTTCGTCGGGATGTGGGTCCTCGACGAACAGCATGATGAGCACCGCGCCGATCAGCGAGCCGAGGGCCGCGATGTAGAAGGCGGCCTCGAAGCCCGTCATCGCGAGGCCGACGACCCGGTAGGGGCCGCCGTTGACGACGCTTCCGGCGAGGATCGGTCCGGCGGCGAAGCCCACGAACCGGAAGGTGTTGAAAATGCCCATGTCGCCGCCGCGCGAGTCGTCCGTGGTGACCTCGTTGACCAGCGCGACCGTCGACGGGATCGTGATCGCGACACCGATACCCTGGAGCCCGCGGATCACGAGCATCAGCGCGTAGCTGTCGGCGAGCGAGTAGACGAAGTTCGCGACCGTGAGGATCAACAGCCCGATGACGATGAAGATCCGGCGGCTGCCGGTGCGGTCGGAGAGGTAGCCCGCGATCGGCTGGAGGGCGGTGCTGAAGAAGCCGAACGCCGAGAGGATGATCCCCGTGACCAGCGCGACGCCCAGGCCGAACGTCTGACCGGTGACGACGCCGCTCCCGATGTAGAGCGGCAGAACGATGATCAGAAACGAGTTCCCGATCGAGTCCGCCATCCGCGCGAACGCGAGGGTGAGCACTCGTCGGTCGGTATCGAACAATCTCATCCGACCACCCCACGTTCGGGCGGCCGGTCGGTCTCAAGGAACGGTTTCATGAGTTCGGGAGTCACGTTGACTATTTGGTCAGTCAGCCGTTTTAAACGTACGGGTATCGACGTGAACGGCGGTGTCGACGGGAGCCGGTAGGTAAGTCGTCGACCAGCCGTGCCCCGGGTGGGGACCGTCTCAGTCGCTGGGCACTGGACTCCGCGCGGGTGTCGGGTCGACGCTGTAGAGCGCGACGAAGACGCCGGTGGCGACGACGATGAGGCCGGCGGCGACGAAGAAGGCGACGAACACCGAGGTGGCGTCCCAGAGCACGCCGACGGTGAACGGGCCGATCACCTCGCCGACCTTCCAGGCGACCGAGCGGAGCGAGAGGCTTGCGGCGACCGCACCGAAGTGCTCGCCCTCCTCGACGAACAGCGCCATGCTCGCCGGGAGCCGGAGGCTGTCGGCCACGCCGATCACGGCGTAGGCGGCGAACAGCACGAAGAAGGCCGGCGCGAGCCGGACCGATTCACCGAACACCGCGAACGAGAGGCCGGGGAGGACGCTGGCCGCGCTCCCCGCGAAGGGGATCATCGCGGTGCCGACCGCGTAGACCAGCGCGCCCGCCACGACGAAGTGGTGTTTGTGCCCGACGCGGTCGGTGTAGCCGCCGACGACACCCTGAAAGAGGGTCTTGGTGAGTTTGCCGCCGGCGAGGATCGCCGCGACGAACAGCGGGTTCATCCCGAACTCGGTGTGGGCGTAGATCGGCAGAAAAGTGATGACGGCCATCTTCCCGAAGCCGAATCCCAGGCGAAAGACCACGAGCGCGCGGACCGCGGTCCGGTCGAGGAGGGTCCGGAGGGTTTCGGTCCCGGTGGCTTCCTCGGGGTCGGTTTTCCCACCGGGATTGTCCCGGAGGTAGGCGAAGACGGTGAGGGTCGCGAGGATCGTGACCACCGAGAGCACCGCGTAGGTGAGCGTGAAGCCGTAGGTGAACAGGAGCAAGCCACCGACGACGTCGCCCGCGAGGCTCGAGAACGCCGCGACCTGGTTGTAGGTCCCGAGCCACCGGCCGCGCTCGGCGTCGGGGCTGAGTTCGCCGACCACCGCCGAGCCGGTGATCCAGAGGAGGCTCGCACCCGCTCCCTGGAGGATCCGGACGAGGATCACGTCGGTCGCGTTGCCGACGAGCGCGAACCCGACGAACGCGAGGACGTTGACCCCGAGCCCGGCCAGCAGGAAGTGTTTGGCGTTGTGGGTGTCGACCAGCCGCCCGAGCGGGAGGACGACGATGAGCTGGATCAGCGCGAACGCCGTCCCGAACAGCCCCTCGACGGTGCCCGAGGTCTGGAAGAGGTCCGCATAGAGCGCGAGCGCGATCAGGATGGTGGAGTAGGCCTGGCTCCGCGCGAACGCGGTGCTTGCCAATGCAACGAATTCCCTGTTTTTGAAGAGTTTCAGGGATCCTCCTCCCGTTTCTGTCACTGGCTCTCGGTCGCCGTTGGAGACGCAAAAACCCGACTTTCCGCGACCGTTTTGCCGGAGCGTAGCACGTCAGCACTCGTCACGGTGGGCAGTGATAGATGGTTCTTGGCGCGAAGCGAACGGGCCGCGGTGCGATGGCACGGTGCCGTTGCGGGAGCGGTGCGGGCCTGGAGGATGAAGGGCGAGCACGACCGAAGGGAGTGCGAGGGCTTCTGCGGTGCCGTGCGGTTGCGGAGGTGTCAGTGGTCCTACCGCGAACGAACGAAGTGAGTGAGCGGGCGCGAGGGCGACCAACGGGAGCGCGCAGCGCTTTTGATCCACATTTTGCCAGCGAGCCGAAGGCGAGCGCAGCAAAAGGTGGGGCCCGAAAGGTGGGTTCGCAACCTTTTTTCGCTACGACAGGTTGCCGAGGGTATGGAGGCGGGAGTCGTGATGAGCTGGGTACTGTCAGCGGTGCTGCAGACGGGCCTCCCGACGGCGGTCACGAACGCCACCGAGGAGAACAACTCGAGCAGCCTCCAGCAGGGTTCCGAGCAGACCGTCGACTTCGTCCAGGAGTTGCTGCCGGGCTGGGTTCCCCCGTGGACTATCCAGTTGGTGCTCGCGGTCGTCGTGCTCGTCCTCGCGTGGTACGGCTCGAAGCGGCTCGTCGAACTCCTCGGTCGCCGTGTCGCCCGTCGGTTCCGTCGACCGAGCGTGAGTCGAGCGGTCCTACGGACGATACGCGCCGTCGTGATGTTCTTCGCGCTCCTGATCGCGGCGGGCTTCCTCGGCGTGGGGCTCGACAACATCTTCCTCTCGGTGACGGTGCTCACGGCCGCGGTCGCGGTCGTGATCTCGCCGATCCTCGGTGGGTTCGTCAGCGGGCTGTTCGTCCTCACCGACCAGTCCTACGAGATCGGCGACATGATCGAGATCGTCGACACCGACGGGGGGACGAGGGGGTTCGTCGAGGACATCACCTTCCAGTACACCAAGATCTTCACGCTCGACAACACCTTCCTCGTGATCCCGAACGGCACGATCCGCGAGCGCGACGTGATCAACTACTCGGCCGAGGACCCACGGACCAGGCTCTCGCTCGACATCCTCGTGACCTACGAGGGCGACCTCGACGTGGCGCGCGACCTGATCGAGCGCTCGGCCCGCGACGTCGACAGCGTGATCCGCGGCGGCCCGGACATCCGGATCGGGAGCGCACGCTATCCCGCCGCGCCGACGTGCTACATCAACGAGTTCGCCGACAACGGCGTGTTGTTGACCCTCCGCTACTGGGTGAAGGAGCCGTACAAACTCCTGACAGTGCGCTCGGGGGTGCAGGAGAACGTCTGGGAGGCGTTCGGCGGGGCGGGCGTGGAGTTCCCCTACCCGCACACCCACGTGGTGTTCGACGAGGACGACGAGCCGCGGTTCCGCGATGGGGGACGTAGCCCTGGCGACCCCGGTGGTCCCGGCGGGCTACAGTAGCTCGTCCACGGCCGATGCGTCCACGACCGATCACTCCTTTCGCGGGGCGGTGACGACGTCGCAGTCGAGCTGGTTCCGGAGGAATCGAGCGACGTCGGGTTCGTCGGTGACCCGCCGTATCATCCGCCGCCACCGGCTGGTCTGCTTTCGGCCGATCACCACGACGTCGGCCCCTTCGGTGGCGACTTCGTCGAGGATGGTCTCCTCGACGAGGAACCCCGTCCGAACCGCGTAGCGTGCGTTCGGGAGCCGACCGAACTCGCGTTCGACCGCGCGCTTCAGCTCGGCCTGGGTGACCCGTTGGCTCGCCTGATAGAGGTCGATGTGGAGCACGCTGAGGTTGGCGTCGCGCTCCTCGGCGACGTCGATCGCGGTCCGGAGCGTTCGGCGGGAGTGTTCGCTCAACGGATACCGAACCGGCACGACGACCAGACTCATTCCCCGAACCCAGTGGGGCTGGTGGCCTCAATCTTTCTATCCCGCGAACGAGCGAACCCAGCAGTCACTTGAACGTCGGGGCCCGGATCGGGACATGGACGCGACGACGACCGCCGGCGGGCGGACCCTCTACGTCGACCGCACGGAGGCCGAGCGGGGGTCGAAGGGACCGTTCTTCGCCGCGTACGCCGACGAAGCCGGCGAGAGCCGGTGGGGCTACTTCTGTAGCAACTGCGCCAGTTTCGACAACGCGATGGACGCGATGGGGCGGATCAAGTGCAACGGCTGTGCCAACATCAAGAAACCCGACGAGTGGGACGCCGCCCACGAGTGACCGCCCAAATCCCACCCCACGCGAACACTTATCACGACCGCTATCGTAGTGCTGGCTCATGGGGACTGTTACCACGACCCCGTCCGAGGAGGCCAGATCGATCTTCGCCGACCTCGGCTACACCGTCTCGGAGGACGACGACGGCCTACGGGCCGAACGCAAGTGGCGCGTCGTCCACGTGACCGCCGCCGACGACTCGACGGCGCTACCGGACTCCGGCAACCTCCGGTGTTTCGTCGCGTGGAAGGAGAGCGCCGCCGCCCTCCGTGAACGCCTCCTCGATGCGACCCCCGACTACGACTGGGCGGTGATCGGGGTCGACAACGGTGGGGACTACGAGGTACTCCACCCCTCGTTCGGCCCGAGCCTCGCCGCCTGACGAGGGTCGCCCGCCCACGATCCGGTTCGTCGAGAGCCTCGGCTCACGCGTGAGCCGGTCGAACGTATCGCACGCGTGATTTATCTCCCCGAACCCCGTCCGGAGAACTATGTTCGTCGGTCACGCGGCCCTCGCGTTCGCCCTCGTCGCGGGCGGCGCGCGGCTGTTCGGCTGTTCACGAGACCGGGCGCTCGCCCTCGGTGCGGCGGCCGGTGTGTTCGCCACGGTACCCGACGTCGACATCCTCTACGCACCGGTAGGGATCCTCGGGAGTTCGGGCGGGCTGATGGGAGCGGCCGAGGGCTTCTGGTCGGCGAGCACGCTCGTCCACCGCGCCGTCACCCACTCGCTGGTCGTGGGATGCGTGGCGGCGTTCGCGGTCTGGTGCTGGAGCCGCGCGGGCGGGTTGTCGGCCGACCGAGCACGCAGCGAGCACGCCGTCTCCGTGACCGTTCTCGCCGGGCTGGTCGCGGTGGCGACCCTGGTGAGCGGGGCGCTCGGCGGGTTCGTGATGGGTGTGTTCGCGCTCGCAGGGCTCGTGGTCACCGAGGCCACGATGCGCTACGGCGGGCTCGCGCCGCGGGCGCTGACCGTCGCCGCGCTCGTCGGGCTCCTCAGCCACCCCTTCGGTGACCTCCTCACCGGCGAGCCGCCGGCGATGCTCTACCCGTTCGACGTCACGCTCGTGGCCCACCGGGTCGGGTTCACCGCCGACCCGACCCTGAATCTGCTGGGCGCGTTCTGGGTCGAAGTCGCAACGCTCTGGCTCGCGGTCTCGGTCTACTGCTGGCTCACGCGGCGCTCGGTGCGGCGGGCCGTCCACGGCCGGGCGGCGCTCGGCTTCGCGTACGCCGCCGCGGTGCTCGCCGTTCCCGCCCCGACGATCGACTCCGCTCACACGTTCGTGTTCAGCGTGCTCGCAGTCGGCGTCGTCGGCCCCGCACCGCTCGCGAGCCGCCTGCCCGCGATCTCGAACCGGGAGCCGACGAGGCTCGGTCGGAACGACGACGGGCGGCTCGCCGCCGTCGTGACCGGGCTGGCGGCGGTGACGCTGGCCTCGATCGCCTACGCCGTCGGCTACCTCGTGACGTGACCGATGGGAGACGCTTTATCCCCGGGCGATGAACCCCGACCATGTCGCGGGCGGACCTCGGTCGGGTCATCGAGAGCGAACGAGCGAACGCGTGGCTCGCGTGGGCGGTGGTGGTCGCCGTCGTCGCGGTTGCAGCGGGAGCGACGGTCCGCGGGAAGGTGCTCGGCGCGGTGTTCGCGGCGGGCATCGTCGCGGTCGCGGTGCTCCCGCCCATCTCCTTTCGGAACCGTCGGGCGATGGTACCGTGGGAGATCCTGGCCGTCGCCGCCTTCCCGACGCTCGCGTGGGCGGTCGTCCCCGGGATCGTCGGCAACGTCGCGACCTACGTCTCGGTCGCGGCGCTCGCGCTGATCATCGCGGTCGAACTCCACCTGTTCACCGCGATCGAGATGAGCTACCGCTTCGCGGTGGTGTTCGTCGTCCTCACCACGATGGCGACCGCGGGCGTGTGGGCGCTCACTCGCTGGCTCGCCGACCTCTACTTGGGCACGGGCTTTCTCACGACCGAAACCGCGTTGATGTGGGAGTTCGTGGCCTCGACCATCGCGGGCGTCGGGGCCGGGATAGTCTTCGAGGGGTACGTCCGCCGGCGGGTCCACACGAGTCGGTTTCCGGGGGCGAAACGATGAGGCTTCGTGACCGCTTCGGGGTCTCGACACGCCGTCAGCGCCAGGTCACCCGCGCGATGGAGGTCGGTCTGGCCGGGATGTTTCTGGTGGGGCTCCTCGAAGGCAACACGAAGGTGATCGTCAACACCCTCCTCGCGATCGGGGTGACGCGGCTTCCCAGCCTCCTCCAGCGGGACCTCGGGCTGCCGATGGACGCGGGGCTCACGCTCTGGATAACGAGCGCGGTGTTCCTCCACGCCTTCGGCTCGGTGGGGTTGCCGGGGACCGCGCTCTCGCCCTATCAGTCCTTCTGGTGGTACGACCACCTCACCCACGCGCTCTCGGCGTCGGTGGTCGCCGCGGCGGGCTACGCCACCGTGCGGGCGCTCGACGTCCACAGCGACGACGTTCACTTCCCGCAGGGATTCATGGTGGTCTTCATCTTCCTGTTCGTGCTCGCCTTCGGCGTGCTCTGGGAGGTGATCGAGTTCGCCGTCAGTGGGCTCTCGGGAGCGTTCGGCTCGGGGAGCATCCTCACCCAGTACGGCCTCGAGGACACCATGCTCGACCTCGTCTTCGACACCGTCGGCGCGGCGGTGGTCGCGGTCTGGGGCGGCGCGCGGCTCTCCGGGGTCGCCCAGGCGCTCGCCGCCCGGCTCGACACGTTCGGCCGGAGCCCCGAGTAACGCCCGTTTTCGCTACGAACCGATTAGTCGTAGAAGAAGTATCTTCTGAGCTACATCTTTATGCTCGTTCGTGACCACTAGGGTTGTGACCTCGAATGGGGTGAACGACAATGAGCACGACAGCGACTATCCTCGACGAATCGATCGTAACCGACCTCCGAGCGGCCGTCTCGGGCGACGTCATCACGGCCGACGACGCGGGCTACGAGAAGGCCCGTCAACTCTGGAACGGGGCGGTCGACCGCCATCCCGCTGTCTTCGTTCGTGTCACCTCGACCGACGATGTGGCGACGGCGATAGCGGCCGCCCGTGACCACGACCTCCCGCTGTCGGTGCTCGGCGGCGGCCACCACGTCACCGGGTCGGCGCTCGTCGACGACGGGCTCGTGGTCGACATGAGCGGGATGACCGACGTCACGATCGACCCGGAGCGCCGTACCGCGCGGGTCGGTCCCGGCGCGCGCGTCGCCGACGTACTCGGCCCCGCCCAGGAGCACGGCCTCTCGCCGGTCGTCGGGTCGGCGGCGCAGACCGGTATCGCGGGTTCGACGCTCGCGGGCGGTATCGGCTGGCTTCGCCGGAAGTTCGGCCTCGGGATCGACAACCTCCGGTCGGTCGAACTCGTGACCACCGATGGAGCGGTACTGACCGCGAGCGCGGACGAGAACCCCGACCTGTTCTGGGCGGTCCGCGGTGGCGGCGCGACCGTGGGCGTTGTCACGAGCTTCGAACTCGAGCTCCACGAGGTCGGTCCCGAAGTGGCGATCGCTCAGCTCATCTTCCCGATCGAGCGCGCGGGCGACGTCCTCCGGGCCTACCGGACCCACGCCGCCGAGGCACCCGCCGAACTGACCACGCTGGTCGTGCTGATGCGGATCCCGCCGATCCCGATGGTGCCGCCGGAGGCCATCGGCGCGCCCGTGGTGATGGTCTATGGCGTCTACGCCGGCCCGGTCGAGGAGGGCGAGCAGGTCATGGCGTCCTTCCAGGACTTCGGCGAGCCGCTGATGGACATGAGCGGCCCACAGCCGCTCGCGGGCGTCCACGAGGTCGCACGCCTGCTGTTCCCGGACGCGCGACGCTACTCGTGGCACTCGGCGTACGCCACGGAACTCGCCGACGACGACCTCGACGCCATGGTCGACGCGCTGCTCGCGGCACCCACGAACGAGTGCGAACTCGGGATCTGGCACCTCGGCGGGGCGGTCAGCGAGGTCGCCCCCGACGCGACCGCCTACCCCCACCGGAACGCCGAGTTCCTCCTGAGCGTCGAAGGGGGCTGGGACGACCCCGAGAACGACGAGGCGTGCGAGTCGTGGGCCCGCGAGATCTGGGACCACCTCTGGGCGAGTTCGGCAACCATCGAGGGCTTCTACGCCGGCTTCCCCGGCTTCGTCGCGGAGGGCGAACGCGCCCGGATGATCTACGGCGACAACTACGACCGCCTCGCGTCGATGGCGGCGGAGTACGACCCCGAGAACCTCCTCGGGAGTGGCCCGACCGTCGAACCGACCCCCTGAGTCGGAAGCGAATAGTCAGCCGTCAGGGGTCGAGAGCTCCGTCTTCGACGAACACCGTTTCACCGGCACGCACCGTCTCGCCCTTCTCGACCGCGAGGTCCTCGACCTCGACGTGTGGAGGCAGGATCACGTCGACGCGGCTCCCGAAACTGATGTGCCCGATCCGCTGGCCCCGAGCGATCTCGTCGCCCGCCGCCACGTCGGGGTGGATCCGGCGGGCGAACGCGCCCGCGATCTGCACCACCGTGAACGCCCCGCAGTCGATCCGCACCTTCTCGTTTCGGTCCGAGTCCTTCGAGAACGCCGGCCGGTTCGCGCCCGGCGAGTGGGTCACCGACTCGACGCGACCCGCGAGCGGCGCGCGGTTGACGTGGACGTCCAGCACGTTCATGTAGACCCCGACGCGCAGGCGGTCGCCCTCGCGTCGAACCACCGAGACGCGGCCGTCGGCAGGGGCGACGACCCCGGAGTCAGGGACCACGCGCTCGGGGTCGCGGTGGAAGACGAGCGCGAGCGCGCCGGCCGCCAGTGCCGCCAGCGCCGCGAGGGGCGAGAGGGGCCACGCGACCGGCGCGAGGACGAGCGCCGGCGTGGCGTAGCGCCACGCGTGGGATGCGATCCGCATTCGATAGCGGGTATTCCCATTCGCTACCTGTGTCTTCCGGTCTCGTCCGACCATCGCACTTATTCGCCTCGCTGGAGTACGACCCGCGAATGGAGCGCCGCCACGCCACCTACCCGTTCCTCGACGGAGCACGCGAGGCCGTCGCGGAGCTCGACCCCGACCTCCGTGCGCTCGCCGACGAGGAGCGGGTGGTCGCGCGCGCGACCGAGCGCGTCGAGCGCGCGCTCACCGAGGGCGACATCGGCGAGCCCCATCGCGACGTCCGCACCGAACTCCTCTCGTACCCGCTGGCCCGCGTCCTGGTCTCGCTCGTCGACGAACACATCCTGACACGGCGCTACGCACGGAGCGAGGCCAGCGCCGCCCACGAGCGCTTCACCGCCGCCGAGGGCTCGAAGCTCAAGAGCGCACGCGAACAGCCGCTCACGGCCGACGACCTCCTCGTGGAGTTCGACCTCGCGCGCCACATCCACCCCGCCGAGACCGACCTCGACGACCACCTCGTCGAGGTCGGCGCGTACCTCCCGCTCGCGGCCGACATGCGTGGCGAGGGCTGGCGGCTGGTCAACCGCGCGCTCGCCGACGGGATGGTGCCGGTCTCGACCGCCGAACGCGACGACCTCCTCCGGAAGGCGGTCGAGCGCCGCGTCGCCGACGGGCTCCCCCTCTCCGTTCCGACCGCCGTCGGCGACGCGCTCGACGGCCCCGTGGCCGACCTCCGCGAGACGCTCGCCGACCTCGACCTCACCCGCGACATCGACACCGTGGTGCCCGAGCGCTTCCCGCCGTGCATGAAGGCGCTACTCGACGGGGTCCAGAAGGGCGACCACCTCGCTCACCACTCGCGCTTCGCGATCACCGCCTTCCTCGCCTCGATCGGGATGACCACCGACGAGATCGTCGACCTCTACACCGTGAACCCGGGTTTCGCGGAGGACATCACACGGTACCAGACCGACCACATCCGTGGCGAGACCGGACCCACGGAGTACTCACCCCCGTCGTGTGCCACGATGCAGTCCTACGGCGACTGTATCAACAAGGACGAGCGGTGTGAGACCATCTCGCACCCGCTGGCCTACTACGAGAAGGCGCTCGACGACGCCGACGAGGAGGAGCTCACCGACTGGCGTGAGGCGAACGGAGAAACCGACGACGAGGGCGAAGCCGAGGCCTGAAGCTGCTACTGGCCGGCGAGGAAGTAGCCCGCGATCGACATCGCCACGATGAAGAAGGCGACGCTGCCGATCAGCGCGAACGGGCCGAGGCCGACGAGCTGGTGGTTCGCCCCCTCGAAGAGAACGCCGACGACGACGATCACGACGAGGAACATCGCCACGGCGACGATGGAAACCACGGCCTCGACCAGCGTCTCCCGTTCCATGACCGGTGATTCCGTCGGCCCTGAGAAAAGCGCTTCGAACCCCGCCGACGGGTTTAGGCCGTTCCAGCCCCTCTTTCCACTGACGGCAGAACACGTCCGAGAGACGTTGCTGCCTGAGAAAACCCATGACGCACACCAGAAACACACCCGCGTCACGAATCGAATCGCTCGCCCCCGACCTCGGGGCCCTCCCCGCCCGCGCCGCCCGAGCGTGGACCGAACGCATGGCGGTGTCACCGCTCGGCGGCGGTCAGTACGTCGTCGAGACCGAGGCCGACGCGAACCACGTCGTCGACCTCCCCCACGGCCGGTGTTCGTGCCCCGACCACGTCCGCCGCGGCGCGCGCTGTAAACACCTTCGGCGGGTCGCCATCGAGGTCACGCAGGGGCGGGTCCCACCACCCGGCTCGCGCGCCACCGACTGTCTCGCGTGCGGTCGGACGACGTTCGTTCCCGAGACCATCCGACTGCCGCTGTGTGAGTTCTGTACGTACCGCCCCGGCGAGCGCGTCCGCGACCGCGAGACCGGCGACTACCTCGTCGTCGCGGGCGTGGTCGACCGTCGAGCGGACGAGGTCGAGATCCGGAACCTCGACACGACCGTTGCGGCACATCCGACGAACCGCGCCTACGACCCCGGCGAACCGGTGGTCGAGGTGACCTATCCCGGCAGCGACCGGCGCTACTCGTTCCCGCGGTCGCGGCTCGTGCGCCGACCGCTGGACGGTCGCGGCGGTGGGTCGATCGCGACGGTCTGAGTCGAACGCAATCCGTTTGTTTCGGCGGCCACGGTCGGGGGTATGAGCTGGAAAGCGCTGTTCGAGCGCGCAGCCGAGTACGACGTGACGCCCGAGGCAGTCAGCGAGGCGCTCGCGACGCGTCGCGATGACTGACCGACCCGATCCCGCGCGAGTCGTGGCCGACGCCGACGTGCTCGCGGCGGACCTGCTCTGCGGCGGCGCGGCCCGCGAGGCGCTCGACCTCGTGCGCGCCCACTCGTGGGTCTCGCTGGTCGCGAGCGACGCCCTCCTCGCGGACGCGGCGGCCGTCGTCGCGACTCTCGCGGACGACGGCCTCGCCGACGCGTGGCGCGAGCGGATCGACGAGCTGCGGGTTCGCGTCGAACAGTCGGCGGGCGACCACCCGGCGCTCGCGTCGGCCGCGGCGGGCGACGCGGCCCACCTCCTCACGTTCGACGACGGGCTCCGGACCGCGAGAACCGGGGCCGAACTCCGCCCGTACGTCGACGTGAGCGTCAAACACCCTAGGGGATTCGCCCAGCTCTTCGACCCCGAAACCCTCCATCCGACCGCCGTCGGCGGCGAGTATCCGGGTCCCGACCGCGACCCACGGGCCTGATCAGAGGGGTTTCTCCATCCCGACGACGGCCAGCCCGCCGGGGCTCTCGCCCTCGCCGACGCGCTCGTAACCGGCACGCTCGTAGAACCCGACCGCGTTGAGCGACGACTGGAGCGAGAGGCGGTCGAGACCGCGGCCCCGCGCGTAGCCTTCGAGTTCGGCGAGCAGCGCGCTCCCGACGCCGTGGCGCGCGTGATCGGGATGGACGTAGACCGCGTGGACCTCGCCCACGGCGGGGACGAGATGGCCGAAACCCGCGACCGCTCCGTCGCGAACCGCGACGACGACGTGCTCGTCGTCGGTGTCGGGTTCGTAGTCCGCGGGTGACCGGCCTCCGGGTTTCGCCCACCGTCGAGCCGCGTCGGCGTCGTAGTACTCGGGCCCGAACGCGCGGACGCTGGCGGTGTGGAGGGCGGGGAGCGCGGCGCGGTCGGCGGCGGTCGCGGGACGGACGTACATACGTCCCGCTCGACCCGACCGGTCGTGGTTCTCGCGGTCGTGCAGTCTCATCCGTCGAACGACATCCGTCCGTCGAACACAGTAGAAAATCACTCAGTCGATCCGGAGCGTGTCCCGAATATATGGCGAGCGAGCGGTGGTCGACGGTATGGGTTTCAGACCACTCGTTCGACGACTCGGACTGGGCGCGCTGTGTCTCGCGGTACTCACGATGGGGCTCGTCGCCCCCGCGGCGGCACACGGCTGCCAGCACACCACGACCGCGAACCTCACCACGGGTACCGACACGACCGCCTCGGCGACCGCGGCCGGAGCCCCGGCGACCGCAACCGGAACAACGCCGTGTTCGACGGTGGATACGACCTCCGAGACACGCTCTCCCGGATCGGGTGAAACGACGACCACCGCACACACCGCTCACACCACCGATACCCAGCGATCCGAGAGTGGAGGCGGTCACGACTCGGTCCTCTGGAAACTCACCACGATACAGTTCCTCTCGGGGACGTCGATGGTGCTCGCCGGTGGGGCGCTCTGGGCCGCGGTGCTGGCCTATCGTGGGACCGACTGATACCCAGGCGAAACGGTTCGTTCGAATACGATATTTTATGGCAGTTTGTTGTCAACTAAAGGGTGGTGGCTCCGAACCGGAGGTGTGGTGAAAAACGGATGTCACTGACACGACGGAACTTCCTGCAAACGGGCGGCGCGGCGGCGGTCGCCGCGGTCGGCGTCCCGACGGTCGGGGTCGCATCGAAGCGGTCGTCGGATACCCTCTGGACGAGGGTCGACTCGCCGACGACGAAGACGTTGTACGGGGTGGTCGATACCGTCGAGGGACCGTTCGCGGTCGGGGCGGGTGGTGACGTGCTCGCGCGCCGGAAGAGCGGCTGGCAGACGGTCGTCGACTACGGCCCGCAGGCGCGAAGCCGGCCGTTGCGAGCCATCGACGTGACCAGCGACGGCAAGGCGATCTGGTTCGTCGGCGGGTCGGGCGTCATCGGCGAGTACAACGTCGTCACGGAGACCCTCACGAACTACTCCGCGCCGAAGGGCAAGACCAGCACCTGGGAGGGCTGTTCGGTGGTCGGGAAAGCCGACACCGACGAACGGCTCTTCTTCGTCAACGGCTCGGGCGAGCTCCTCGTCGGTACTCGCCGGAAGAACGGCGCGATCAAGTACGAGAAGGTCACCAAACCCGGTGGCGGGTCGACGATCCCGGCCATCGACTTCCACGGTCGGACGGCGGGACACGTCTGCTCGACCAGTCAGTTCGTCGCCGAAACCACCGACGGCGGCACGAACTGGAAGCGCATCGGGATCGACTTCGCGGGCGAGGGGTTCTTCGACATCGCCAGCGTCGGGCCGAAGGACGTGAACGTCGCCGCCGGCAACGGGATCGTCTACCGCTACGACGGCTTCCGGTGGACGCCACACGTCATCGACGACGGTCGGCAGGCGATCCGGGCCCTCGACCGCGACGGGGCGAAGGGGCTCGCCGCGGGAAGCGGCGGCAAGGTCTACGAGCGCCGCTCCGCCGGCCAGTGGAACCGGCTGCGGACGCCGGTCAAAGCCAAACTCAAGGGCGTCGCCCGCGGGAAGACCCACGACGTCGCGGTCGGTGCCGGCGGGACGATCGTCGAACGGTCCGTCGAGCGGTCGTCGTCGACGCTCCCGGACGGGAACAAATCGGTCAACCGGTACGTCGAGGGCACCGTCGAGATGGCGGTGGAGTAGCCGCCGTTTCGGCGGACGTGAGAGCCGGTCACGACGACGGGAGGGCGGTGTGGTCCGAGTCTACAGCCGTCTTTCGGGTGGTGGCCCATCACGATCGGTCCTCCCGACAGGTATAATCGTTCCACGGGCGTAGTGAACCGCCCGAACGATGAGAGTTACGAACGGAACGGTCTACCGTGGTGCCGCATCGGATCGGAAACCCGAGCGACCCGTCAGGAGGCGATAGAATGCCCTGGGGCGTCCACTCGGAGTTCACCGAGGAGGAAGGACCGGAGGTCAAGATCGACGAAGAACAGGAGGGTGTCGACCGAACCGAGGCGGGAAGCGAGACCACCGAGGCGTTCGACATCGACGACGCGATCGCGAACCTCGACTGGGACTGAGACCGGGTTCTCCGGCCGCCTCGATGGGTTTCGTCGGTGCCGAGCTCAGCCCGACCGGGCGGTCTCGACGGCACGGACGAACTCCGCTGCCTGCTCTCGAACGCCGTCCATGTCGCCGTTCTCGATGGCCTCGTAGTTGACGAGCGCCGACCCGGCACCCACCGACATGGCACCGGCCTCGAAGAACGCGCCAGCGTTCTCCGCCGAGACCCCGCCCGTGGGCATCAGCGGGATGTCGCCCAGCGGGCCCCGGAGCGCGCTGATGTGACCCGGCCCGACCGTCGCCGCCGGGAACACCTTCAGGACGTCCGCGCCGGCGTTCATCGCGTCGACGGCCTCCGTCGGCGTCATGATCCCCGGAACGCAAACGACGTCGGCTTCGTTGCAGGCCGCGACCACTTCTGGTTCGAAGTTGGGTGCGAGCACGAACTCCGCGCCCGCGTCGATGACCTCGTTGGCGGTTTCGGCGTCCATGACGGTGCCAGCCCCGACGATCGCGTCCGTCCCCTCGAGGTCCTCGTCGATGGCGGCGATCATCTCGGCGGGGCGGTCGGCGTCCGCCGTGACTTCGAGCGCCGTCACCCCGCCCTCGTGGATCGCGTTCGCTACCTCGACGATGACGTCCTCGGGGATCGAACGGAGGACCGCGACGACCCCGCTGTCGGCGAGCCGCTGTTGAACGACTGCTTTCTCCATGGGTTCGCTACCAACGGTGTCGGAAAAAGCACTCCGGTAGGAACGGCACGGCGGGTCGTCACCGGAACCGTAAAGACTGTTGGGCAGGCCACGGAAGAGAGCGGTATGTCCCCCGCTCGTTCGCGCCCCCTCCCGCGCATCGGGGTCGACACCGTGCTGTGGGTCGACTCCACCCCGAGACGGTTCGGTCCCGGTCGGGAGGTCGTCGCGGCGTGACCATCCCGCCCGAGCGGCGAACGAACGCGATTCAAACGCGGTCGTCGACCCTCGGCCGGGTGTTCGCGAGCGATCGGGTCCGGGCGCTCGTCGAAGGGGTGATCCTGGCGGTGGTCGCGCTCGGGGTCTACCTCGTCGCGGTCTACCCGCTTTCGGTGACGGTGACACCCATCGGGACCGGTTCACCCCTGAACCTGCTCGTGCTGGTCGCGACGGTACTAGTACTCAGCGGTGTCTACGACCTGCTCAGACGGCTCCTCCGGTGAGGCTCAAATGACGTCGTGGTGCTCGTAGAAACGCCGTACCCGCGGGTCGTCGAGCAGCGGACGATGAACCTGAAACACGCGGACCCCGCTGCACGTGTTGCCCTCGATCACGGTGAACTCGCCGGGGTCGGTCACGACGATGTCCCACCCCACGTAGGGGATCTGGGGGAACCGTCCCGCCAGCGCCGTCATCTTCTCCTTCACCGCCTCCCAGCCGGGGACCTCCTGCCCGGCTATCGCGTTCCCCGTCTCCGGGTGGGTCGAGTGCCACTCGAGGGAGCCATCGTATGGGTACTGAACCCCCTCCCCCAGTCGTCCCGTCGAGCGGTCGATCGCCGCCGAGAGCCCCCCGCGCGACCAGTTGTCGCGGGGGGCGGACCGCTCCGTCCCGATCCGGTGGACCGCGTCGGCGATGAACGGTTCGTCGGTGTCGGGGTCCCACATCGTGAGCACGCGGATCGTGTTCGAGGCGTCCGGGAAGAGGTCGTCCGCGTAGTCGGCCTGTTCGACGAACTCACAAACGAGATAGCCGTCGAGCGAGGCCACCAGTTCCTCGAACTCCCGCTCGGACCGTTCCGCTCCGTTGACGAAGTAGTCCCCGTCGGTCAGCGAACAGATGAGGACGCGGTTGCCGCTCACCCCGTAGATCGGTTTCAGGACGAGTCGGTTCTCCGAGGTCAGGTACTCCTTGACCCGCGATACCGAGTCGGTGGTGCGGTCGTTCGCGTTCTTCGCCTCGTCGCTCGAACCGTCGTCCAGAGCGTCCACGGCGGTGAACTGTCCGCGATGGAGGTGACCGTGGACCGTCGAGCGGTGGGCGTCGAACGGTTGGAGGAGCCGGTGAAAGAGCAGTTTGTTCTGGAGGGAGGTCCGCCACTGGCCGTTGATCGGCCGGGTGAGTTCGCGTTGATAGCTCGAGAGGTAGCGGTGGTAGGTCCGCTCGTCGACGTCGTACAGCACGTCGGCTTGGCTGATGAACCCGTGCCGCCAGAGCCACAGCCGCCGGCTGATCGGCATCTCGAAGAGCGACCACGCCGTAGCCTCCTCGTGAACCACCAGTTCTAGAAACGGCTTCACACCGCGCTGGGAGAGCCGCCGCAGTCCGTCGCCCGACCGCCAATAGAGTTTGCTCGACACACGATGGAGCGGATTCATAACCACTTCGGCAGCGGAAGCGCGTATAGGTAGCCCTTCTGCATGAGGCCGAGCGGTGGATTGGGCGACGGGTGAGACGGGCGATGCCACGCAACGGATCCCGTTTCCCGGCCCTACTTGCGGACGTCCTCCCGCGACGACACCCACTGGGTCGGAACATCCAAGGATATGAGGAAGGCTATCGGGATTCGTCTTCGTCGAAAGTGGGAGGGTGGACCAGCGGGAGGGAGGTCACGGAGTGATGCCACGCAACGGCCCTCTTCTGGCCTGAATGAACGTTTAGTCCAGATCGATATAAGCCTTGTGTGAGTTCTCACCCCCGAGAGGAGCGAGAAAAACCCGACCACGGTTCGACGAAACGGAACCCTCGACCCGGATCGACTCGAGAGCTGCTCCGAGCCCTTTCGAGGGCGCTCCGTTGGCTTCGTTCGGTGGACAGCAGCGATTACGGGGGAGGGTCCGATGGTCTGCACGGCAACGCGGTGGGACCGTCTCACGCGCCACTCCGTTCCTCGGTTGGGAGGAAAAATACGGAAAGCGGAGCAGCGATCGCTATCCGCGGGGAAATCGTTCGTGTGGCCGAAGAACGGCCAGTAGCTATTTGCCGACGACGTGTATCGAGTCGGACGGGGAAGTTGCAGGTGATGCCACGCGACGGGTCCCCTTTCTACTTGGCGAGAAACCCCGTATCGTCGAGAACGTACTCTCCAGTATAGCGAAGACGGCTCTCGACGGACGTCCCGTCGTCGGGAGTGACCACGCGCACTGAGAGTTCCGGAAACCGAACGAGGTTTTTCGCTACGTGACGGTGCTCGTCACCGCGCGATAGCTCCGACGACGTGACGAGTCGGTCGAGACCTATTCGATCGACCATCGAACGCGCATCCGACCCGCACGACGCCGCGACACGGTCGGCCTACGAACGACCCCTGCCGTGCCGAGCGGTGGACGGCGTCCAGAACCGTGTCCAGAGGTCGAGCTGCACCGCGGTGACGTGCAAGCCGGTCGAGACGGCCAGCTGCGGAAACGTCGTGCCCGGCAGCATCGGAGCGGGGGTTCCCCGTCCGTGTTCCGTCTCCGGATCGCTGCCCCGGGTCGCGAGGTGCGTCCGGCAGTCGGGACAGACGAGGTCGACCCGATCCTCCTGGTCCGTGGGCTCCCGGTCCCAGTCACCCGTCGCGAGCGCTTCGCGCCCACACCCGGGGCAGATGAGAACCGACTTTCGCTGCTGCGAGGCTCGCTTCGCCTCGGTGCAGCCGGAATCGCCATCGGGGTCTGGGTTCGTTCGGTCCACAGCGCGGGCTACCGCCCGTCCCGTTGTATGTTTGTTGGCGATACGTGTGGTCGATGATGTGGGTGTCTCGTGGCGTTCGACGTCGAGCGAGAGTCCCAATCCACCTCAATCGTGCGAGCCGTTCGTGGAACGCTTATAGCTCGATCCACGACCGTCCAATATGGAGTCCGCCGTCCACGTCGAGATCTCGGTGATGGGGATCGACCGCTGTCCCGCAGCCCTGCTGAGCACCGATTTCGAGGTCGAATCGATCACGACCGACGGGCGGTCCACCGGCACCGGCGATGGCCGGATCGGTGAGCTGACGCTCCGGACCACCGAGTCCTCGCCGGCGGACGAACGCGCGGAACGAATAGCCGGCGACGAGGAGAAGTCGATCTATCGCTTCCGGAACGAGGACGGGGACTGCCCGTGCGGGACGCTCTCCGACCACGGCTGCCCCGCGCGGGAGATCCGTGCGGACGCCGGGACGCTCACGCTGTCGTTCCTCGCGCCCGGTCTCCCGACGGTCCGCTCGGTCGTCGAGGACGTCCGTTCGTGCGCCCGAAACGTTCGTGTACGGCGTCTCACGCAGGCGCTACCCGACGGGGGCGACGCGTTCGTGCCGATAAACCGGGCCGCGTTCACCGACCGCCAGTACGAGGTGCTGCGAGCGGCCCACGAGATGGGGTACTTCGACCACCCGAAGCGGACGACGGCCGCGGACGTCGCCGACTCGCTCGACATCTCGGTGGCGACCTTCAGCGAACACTTGGCGATCGCCCAGGAGAAACTCCTCGACCAGCTCCTCACGGCGTCGTAGGTCGAGCACCACGGTCACGGTCCCGACGGAAAAAGACCCGATCGCGTTCGGGCGAACCGATACCCGGGACGGGCCGTTAGGGTCCCCGTTGATGACCGATTCAGTCTACGAGGAGATCGGTGGGAAAGCGGCGGTCGAGGCGGTCGTCGAGGACTTCTACGACCGGGTGCTGGCCGACGACCGACTCGTCGGGTTCTTCGAGGGAATGGACATGGCCGAGCTGCGTGCCCACCAAGTCCAGTTCATCAGTGCGGTGGCCGGCGGTCCCGTCACGTACACCGGTGGCGAGATGCGGGACGCACACCGCCACCTGGACATCAGCGAGGCGGACTTCGAGGCGGTCGGTACCTACCTCGAACGGGCGCTCCGCGAGAACGACGTCAGCGAGGCGAACATCGCCGACATCATGGCCGAAGTGAGCGCGCTCGAGGACCCGATCCTCGATCGGTAGAGCTTGCCAGCGGGGAGACCGGTCGAATGAGAAGGTTCAATAGCCTTGCAGAACGAGCACCGAGCTACCTATGGTCGAGATTTCGGACCGGTTGGAGTGTCTCTTTAGTGGGTCTATCGAGGCGGACGGCGACACGTATCGGATCGAGATACCGCAAAACGAAGTCGAGAACGGCTCGATCGTCCCCGAGGAGACCTACCGCGTCGCGGTTCTCCCGACGGGGTCGACCGACGAGGGGAGCCGGGTCCGGTCCGAGTCGGGTGCCGGTCGCACGAACGACGACGCCCGGTCGCCACCGGTCGAGAGCGGCGAGACGCGCACGCTGACGATCGAGTCGGTCGGTGACCAGGGCGACGGCATCGCGAAGGTCGAGCGGGGATACGTCGTCATCGTCCCCGGGGCCCGTCCTGGCGACGAGGTCGAGGTCGAGATCCAGAACGCCCGCGACAACGTCGCGTTCGCGGAGGTCACCGGGACCGCCCAGTCGGCGACCGACGAACCGGAACCCGCCGACGGGACGGAATCCGCCGGTGCGACGGAACCCACCGACGGAACGGACCCCACCGACGAACCGGACCGGATGGAGTAAACGGGTCGACGAACTCGTCCGACGGCCGGACCACCCGGATCCACGTTCGCTTCGTAAGTATCCGAACCAGACGCCCCGCTCGTCCCTCGACGACTCGAACGCTGGTCGGCCACCCGTCGGTCCGACGTGCCGTTTCGGCAGGACCGACGGGGGTCCCAGCGGGGTAATCGGGATCGCGAAGCCAGCGCGATTCTTGCCCAGGGCAACGTATTTATATCTATCAGTGTTGCCTCGTCTGTGATACACGATGCCAAGCGGCGCTGAGGCGCGGACCGTTCGCGAGGAGTGGGGGAGCCGGTTCGGCTTCCTGATGGCGATGCTCGGGGCGATGGTCGGGGCCGGCAACATCTGGCGGATGCCCTACACGACCGGACAAAACGGCGGCGGCGCGTTCCTGGTCGCGTACATCCTCCTGCTTTTTCTGATCGCCGTGCCGGGACTGATGGCGGAGACGGTGCTCGGTTCGTACACCAACCGTGGCGTCATCGGGGCGTTCAAGTCGGTCTACGGTAGCGGCCGTGCCGAGGGACTCGGGCTGGGTATCGTGGTGGTCATCGTCGCGCTCATGTCCTACTACGCCTCGACCATCGGCTGGACGATCTACTACGCCGCCAACGCGCTCCTCCTTCGGTTCTCGGAGCCTGGGTTCGACTCCGGTGCGTTCTGGGACGCGTTCTCCGGGTCGCCGGTGATGACGATTGGCACCGAGACGCTCGCGGTCGCGCTCACCGCCGTCGTGTTGCTGTTCGGTATCCGCCGCGGGATCGAACGCGTCGTCAAGTGGACGATGCCGTTTCTTGTGCTCGCGCTGGTGGCGATCTCCATCAAGGCGCTGACGTTGCCGGGGGCGATGGGCGGTCTCGAGTTCGTTTTCACGCCGGACTGGGACTACCTCACCCGGGGATCGACGTGGATCGCCGCGCTCGGACAGGCGCTGTTCTCGACGGGGCTGGGGTGGGGGATCGCGCTCACGCTCGGGAGCTACCTCTCCGAGAACGACGACGTCCCGCTCGGCGGCGGGATCTTCACCGCCATCGGCAACACGAGCATCGGGTTGCTCGCGGTCTTTGCGACGTTCCCGGTGATATTCGCGTTCGGCATCAACCCCTCGGCCGGCTCGCAGCTCACGTTCGTCTCGCTCGCGAGCGTCTTCCCGCGGATGGCCGGTGGCGCGATGTGGGCGATCCTGTTCTTCGTGGGCTTTCTGTTCGCCGCCCTCTCGACGGGGATCGCGATCACCGAGGTCGCCGTCACGACCGTCTCGGAGGAGACGCGGCTGAGCCGCCGTGGGTCGGTTCTCGCCGTCTCCGTCGTCATCTGGCTCGTCGGTCTCCCGAGCGCGTACTCGAGCGAGTTCCTCGGCACGATGGACTTCATGTTCGGAAACTGGGGACTGCCGATCGCCACGCTGGTGCTCGTCCTCACGGTCGGCTGGAAGATCGGCCCGGAGCGGATCCGGGTGATCGCCTTGAACCACAACGCCGACGTCTATATCGGCAAGTGGTGGGGCCCGGTCATCAAGTACGTAATCCCAGTCGTGATGGTGTTCATCATGGTCTACTACCTCGTGACGAACATCGGGAGTTCGCTGGTCCAGACGGTCGGTGGGATCGTCCTCATGGGGGGCATCCTCCTCGGGTCCGTTCTCGTGATGGGGCTGCTACGTCGGGGGACGACCGGCGAGACGGCGATGGAGGCGGACTGACGTGGCGCTCGCACTGAGCGCGTGGGTCGTCATGATCGCGTCGGTCGTCGTGCTCTGGGGGACCGCGGTGTGGGCGCTCGTTCGCTCCCTTCGCGACGAGGACCGGAAGCTGGAGCTCCTGAACGCACAGGGTCGGATCGATACGTACTCGCCGCGTGCGCTCGCGGAGCTCCGGGAGTGGATACACGACCATCCCGACGACGAGTTCGCTCCGGAGGCGCGAAGCCGATACAACGACTGTGTCGAGACGCTCCGTGAGACGGACAAGTCGTTCTACGACTGGTCCGAATCGGAGATCGAGCGGCTGGAGCTGATCTCGGAGTGATCCGGCGGGACCGAGCGGCTCGAAACGCCGACTCTCCACGAAATCGAGACGGGATGGTCGGATGCACGTAGTCGTCGTCGGTGGCGGCATCGTCGGTCTCTCGTGTGCGTACTCCCTGGCCGAACGCGGGGTCCGGGTGACGCTCTGTGAGCAGGGCCGTCTCGGTGGCGAGAGCACCCAGCGCGCGGCGGGCGGCATCCGCACACAGTTCTCGACCCGCGTGAACGTGGACCTCTCGCTCGCGAGCCTCGACGTCTGGGCCGACTTCGAGGGGACCTTCGGGGTGGACATCGGCCACCGCCGAACCGGCTACCTCCTCCTCGCACGGGAGGCGTCCACGGCGGCCAACCTGCGTGAGGACGTCTCGTTACAGAACGAGCGCGGTGGGGAGAGCCGGTATCTGGACCCGGCCCAAGCAACGGACCTCGCGGCGGGGATCCACGATGAACCGTTCGTCGCCGCCGCGTACTCGCCGCTCGACGGGTTCGCCGACCCGAACCTCGCGACACAGGGATACGTGCAGGCTCTCGACAGGCGAAACGTCGAGCTCCGGACGCGGACGCCGGTCACGGACGTACTGCTCGACGGGAACGGTGCGGTCCGTGCCGTCGAGACGCCCGACGAACGGATCCCCGCCGATGCGGTCGTCGACGCCGCCGGTGCGTGGGCCGGTCGGCTCGCCGCGATGGTTGACGTCGACCTCCCGATCGTGCCGAGACGGAGACGGGTGCTCGTGGTGGAACCCGAACTCCCCGTGCCGGAGGACGCGCCGCTGGTGATCGACCTCGACACCGGACTCTACTTTCGCCCGGAACGGGCGGGAGACGCGCTCGTCGGTGGCCACTTCGGCGGGGCGGACCCCGTCCAGAACCCCGACGACTACGACGAGGAGCCTGGGCTCGACTGGACGCTGCGCGCGCTCGAACGGGCGAGCGAGTGGACCGACTACTTCGGCGACCGAACCCGGGTGAAACGTGGCTGGGCGGGGCTGTACGCCGTGACCCCCGACCACCACCCGGTCGTCGAGGAGGTGGTCCCAGGCTTCGTCGTCGCCGCCGGTTTCTCGGGCCACGGGTTCCAGCACGCCCCCGCGACGGGCCGGATCGTCGCCGAGATCGCCTGCGACGGCAAGGCTTCGCTCGTGGACATCGACCCGCTTCGCTCCCGACGCTTCGAGACGGACGACGGCTTGCGGGACGAACGTAACGTCGCCTGAGGGGGCCGGTTCGGGGCGCACTCAGGACGACCAGTCCGCGTCGATCAACGTCCGCTGGACGGCTTCCTCGCCGACGGCGGCCGCGAGGGCCTCGAACCCCGCGCGCTCGCTTCGGTCGGTCGCGTTCGCGACCAGTCGCGAGACGATGAACTCCGGCGTCGACCGACCCACGGTGCCGAACTGTGGCTGGTAGTCGACGTCCAGCGTGAGGTCCTCGCGCAACCCGCGGGCGGAGATCCCGTCGATCCGCGCCCGGTCGGGCAGCGGTTCGAGGTCGTCGGCGAGGTGGGTCACGTAGACGCCGACCGCGCCCGCGTCGACCGCGAGCCGGACCAGCCCGTACAGGAGGTCGGCGGCGCTACCCGGTTCGGTGATCGCCTCGAACTCGTCGACGAGCATCAGTGTTCGTGTGCGCTCGGTGAGCGGGGGCACGACCGTCTTGAGCGTCGATTCGAGCACCCCCGCGTTGAAGCTCGCGTGCCGACGGTGGAAGACGACCGCGTCGACCCGGCTCACTTCCGCCGCCGCGGCGGGGACGGGCAGTCCTATGTGCGCGAGCACCACGACCTGACACAGGGTTTCGAGCAGCGTGGTCTTGCCACCGCTGTTCGCCCCGGTCAGCACCGCCACGTCCTCGTCCGGGACCGCGGGCGCACAGCCGTGGTCGCCGACCGCGTACGTGACGGGCTGGGCGGCATCGCCCATCGACGCCACCAGCGACAGGTTGCGGGCGTCCTCGACCGCGACGCAGCCCGACTCCACGAACGTGGGTCGTGTGAGGTCGTAGGCGTGGACGAAGCGGGCGAGCGAGACCTGGAAGGCGGTCTCGTTCACCGCGGTGGCGGCCGCCTCGATCGCCGACCGGCTGCGTTCGAGCCTGCCCTCCAGTTCGCTCCGTACCTCCCGCTCGCGGGTCTCGACCGCCGTCCGGAAGCTCGCGAGGAGTTCCCGGAGCCCCTGCGTGATGAAGTCCGTCGCGTCGGCCGCTTCGGTGGGGGTCGCCTCCCTGACCCGCGTCGCCGGGATCGGCGTCTCGTCGGCGACGTAGCTGACGAACGCCTCGCGGAAGGCCTCGCTCGACCGGACCCCCTCGGACTGGATCGCCTCGACGACGTCGATACCACGTGATTCGAGCTCCTCGGCCGCTTCGAGATAGCGGCGCGACCTGTCGAGGTCGTCGTCGACACCCTCACGGACGGTGGGGTCGCCGCCCGTGGTGTCGAGGGCACCGAGCGCTTCGCGAGCGTCGTCGAGCGTCTCGGCGTCGATCGACCCGACCGAGGCGAACGTCCCGCCGTCGACGCCGAGCTCCTGGAGGTCGAGGACGGTCTCGACCGCGGCACGGTCGCCGCCGCCCATCCCGTCGAAGCGCTCGAAGACGTCGAGGATCGCCTCGCGGGTTGGCTCGTCGTGCTCGCGCCACGTCTCGGCCGCGAGGGTGACGTCGTCGAGGCGCTCGGTCATGGCCTCGCGGGAGGTCAGCGGCGTGAGAACGCGAATGCGGTCGCTGGCGGCCGCGGTCACGGCGTACGCTTCGGCCCGTTCGAGGAGGTCCTTGTAGACGGTCCGTGTGTCCGAGGTGGCGAGGATCGCCATCCCCTGTTCGCCGTGTGCGTGACGGAGGATGCGGGTCGCCCGACCGCGCGGAAGACCGGCGTCGGTGAGGGTGGCGATGTCGACCGACTCGATCGCTCGAACCGCCCGTTCGACCCCGAGCTGGTCGGTGAGCTGGGTGGCTGTCTTCGGCCCGATACCCCAGTAGTCCTGTAGACGCATGGCTCTCGATTCGACGGCGGGCGTTCAAATAGCTGTGTGACTCGCGACCCCCGACGGGAGCGCCGGTGAGCGAACGCGATCTCGACGAACTGGGTCTCGACACACCACAGCACGAGCCGGCACTCAGAGCGTGCGCGTGAGCACGTAGACGAGCAGCGCGAGCAGCAGTGCACCGAGCAGTGACTCCACGCTCGCGAGCGCGCGGGCCGCGGTACCGACCGGCTGGATGTCCCCGTAACCGAGCGTTCCGAACGTGATCACGCTGAAGTAGAGGCTCGTGAACAGCGTCGCGAACAGCTCCCCGAGGGTCATGCCGATCGGGTCGGCCGGACCGTAGGCGATCACCGTCCCGGTGGCCGGTTCCCGGATCCCGTCGGTGAAGGGATAGAGGAGCGCGCAGGCCACGATGAGGACGAGGGAAGTGACGACCACCCGTGAGGGGCTGGTTCCGTAGTGTGTCACCCAGCGGGCCGCCTCCAGACGCACCGCTCGGCCGTAGTGGCCGCTCAGCCAGGCGACGCGGCGTCTGAGGTCCTTCTCGCGGAGGTAGTACCGCCGTTCGACCTCGGGGAGCGCGTTCTCGCCGAAGAGCCGCTGGAGTTCCTTGTACGTCCAGATCCCCGCCTCCGCGGTCACCACCAGCGCCTCCCCCTCGACCGCTTCGAGCCCGTCGTCGTAGGCGACCCGGTCGCCGAAGCGGGTGTTCCGGTCGACGTGGGCCTCCCGGAAGACCGCCCGGTCGAACAGCGCGTCCTCGAAGCTCGCCCCCTGCACCTCCGTGTGGACGAACTCGGCGTCCTCGACGTTCGCCCCGTCGAAGACCGCGCCGCGTGCGTCGGCGTTCCGGAAGTTCGCTCGGCGGACGTCCGTCCCGGTGAAATCCGTGTTTCTGAGGATCGCTCCCGAGAGGTCGGCACCGATGAGCGTCCCGCCGACGAACCAGTCGGCACCGGTGAGGAAGGCCCCGCGGAGGACGGCCCCGTCGAGTCGCTCACCGTGCTCGGCGGGGTGGGCTTCGAACGCCGCGCGGGGTTTCTCGTCCTCGTCGGCGTGCCAGATACAATGCTCGCGGCCCGTCCACACCGGCCGCCAGCAACACACCGCACCGACGTTCTCCCGTGTTATCACGGGCTGTTCGTAGCCACAGCGGTCGGCCGGCGTCGCCATCGCCACTCGGTTACCCGCTCGACGGCATAGCCCTGTGCCCGGCGTGTGCCGTCCGTGGATTCCTCTCACCAGCCGTCTGTCACGGCGAAGAACGAGCACTACCCCATCGAGGCTCCGCCTCGTCCGGCCGCTACTCAGACGCGGCCGAACGACGGCCGCTTCGAGGGGAGCCGGTCGTCCCGGGTGTGATCGGTCTCCGGGTCGGCGTGTGCGAGACGGATGTGCCGCTTCATCGGTCGGACGTCGGTCGACCCGATCTCGAAGACACGGTCACAGAACGGACATCCCTGGTACTGTGGCCCCATGACCGAGTGAGGCGGCGTATCGGAATACGTGTGTGCCTTGCTCTGGCATGGTGGCTTCGAGGGGGTGCTTGGTCGCTTTGGCGGCTCCCTCCCAACGGACGATTTCCGGGAAGTTACAGGCCACCGCCGGTGATGGCACCGACGACGCTTTGGGCCGAGGAGACCGCGAGCACGACCGAGAGAACGACGAGTATCGCTCCGACGGTGTTCAGTATCCAGCCGTTGACGTACTCGTCAAGCAACGTCGAGCTGTTCGCCGCCCAGAGGAGGCAGACCGTCGTGATCGGGAGCCCGACGACCGCGTTGACGGCGGGAAAGAGGAGGATCATGTCGACGACGCTCAACCCGAAGAGTATCGAGACGAGCGGCGAGAGACCGGTGACGGCGGTCCCGACCGCGTAGATCGCCCGGAAGACCCGGTCGGTGTCGTCGATCTCGCGCCCGGTGGCCTGCGGAATGATGTAGGCGGGCGTCCACATGATGGGGACGATGCTGTTGAACGCCGCGACGATCGAGCCGACGAGGAACAGGACGAGCGCCCACTCGCCCAGGATGTCGGCGAGCGCGCGTCCGGGCGTGATGTAGGTCGTGATCTCGGTGATCCCGGCGGGTCGAAGCACGGCCGCCGTCGCGACGACGATCGCGACCGTAACGACCCCACCGATGGCGTAGCCCATCCCGAGGTCGCGGCGCATCGCCGGCAGCGCCGCCTCGTCGGTCCAGCCCTTCTCCCGAACCAGGATGGATTCGAGGAAGAAGTTGGGCCAGAGCGCGGTGGTCCCGAGGATCCCGGCGATGAGTGCGAGCGCGCCGAGTTCGGGGATCCGGGGAACCATTCCGCCCACCATTCCGGCGACGGACGGCGAGCTCCCGCCGGCGACGACCACGTAGGCGATCAGGAGCCCGAACATCAGCGCGACCATCACCTTCTCGACCGCGTCGTAGCCGAGGATCCCGACCACGACGGCGACGACGGCACACAGCACCGCGAGCGGCATCCAGCCGACGGAGTAGCCCGCGCCACCGAGGAGCACCGAGATGCCCTTCCCGACGGCGGCCGTGAGTTCGAGCCCCCCCGCGACACAGCCAAGCGAGAGCACGACCGCGATGGCGGTGGCGGTCGGGGCTCCGAGCCGGTCGTGGACGAACGTCATCAGCGGCTTCCCGAAGATCCCACACCGTGCGCTGATGTACTGGGCGATGAACCCGAGCACGACCGCCGCAACCACCGCCCAGAGCAGCGCGTAGCCGTACTGGACCCCGGCCGAACTCGCGATGAAGACCGACCCCGACCCGAAGTAGCTCGCGACCATCACGAACCCGAGGCCGTACTCGTCGAAGAACCCCTCCAACGGCGTGTTTTCTATCAGGTTCATGGTATCGTCTGGGTTTGATTCGAGAGCCGAACAGAAACGAGCCGCCACCACCATCCCGACCCACGCCGTCGGTCGCCGGGGCCGGGTAGTTTCGAGGCGAACGCACGCGATACCCGCGCATAAACCTTGAGCTTTCGACCGCGCTCGAATCCTGGGAAACCCCCTACACGGACCGCTCGGGGTCCGACCCCAGGAGACAGCGCTGAACCCCCGTCCGGGTCGTCCCCGCCTAGGTCGTTTTCCACCGAGGCTGCCTGCGTACTCCTGCTCAGTCGTTAAGCATGTGGGACGTGAACGAACCGTACGGAGTGGTCGACCCGTGACGACTCCCGAGGAGTCGGTCACGGGCGCACGACGGAGTCACTGATGTCACATGTCCACCACCGAAAAGGTCCTCGTCCCGATGGACGGGTCCCCACAAGCCGAGGCCGCGCTCGTCCACGCACTCACACTGCCTGACGTCACTATCACGCTGCTCACGGTCATCGACCCGTTCGACACCAGACCGGAGGAGACCGGCTATCACTCCCCGGTCGGCAGGGCGGGGATGCCGGGGTACAGCGAGGAGTGGTACGAGCCGACGAAAGCGCGCATCAGGGAACGGTTCTCACAGGCACAGGGAAAGGCCGACGCACGTGGCCTCACCCTCGGCACGGTCATCGAGTTCGGTGACCCGGCGCGCTCGATCGTGAGCTACTCCGAGCGAAACGGGATCGACCACATCGTCATGGGGAGTCACGGCCGGTCCGGACTGGCGCGGATCCTGCGCGGGAGCGTCTCCGAGACGGTCATGCGCCGGTCGGTCTCCCCGGTGACGGTCGTCCACGACCGACAGGTGGACGAGGAGTCAGACTGAGCAGTCACAGAACAGGCTCCGAGGCCGGTCCCGTCAGAACAGCCCCGAGACGGTTCCGTCGTCGTCGATGTCCATGTTGGCGGCGGCGGGGTCGGCGGGCAGCCCCGGTAGCGTGAGCACGTCGCTGGTGAGCGCGACCAGGAAGCCCGCCCCGGCGGACGGGTAGACCTCCTGAATTTCGAGGTCCCAGCCCGTCGGCGCACCCTTCTTCGAGGCGTCGTCGCTGAGCGAGTGGAAGGTCTTCGACATCACGACCGGGAGGTCCCCGAAACCGAGATCGTTCATGCGTTCAATGTCGTTGCGGGCGTCGCTCCCGATCGAGACCGAGTCCGCACCGTAGATCTCGGTGGCGATCGTCTCGATCTTCGCCTCGATCGGGGCCGTCTCGTCGTAGAGGAACTCGAACGTCCCCTCGTCGGTCTCGATGGCGGTCATGAGCTTCTCGGCGAGGTCCGCACCACCCGCGCCGCCCTCCTCGAACACCGTCGACTCGGCCGCCTCGATCCCTAAGTCCTCCCGGCAGTGCTCGAGCACCGCCTCGACTTCTTCCGACGTGTCGCCGGGGAACCGATTCAGCGCCACGACGACCGGAACGCCGAACCCCTGGAGGTTGCGGACGTGGGCGTCGAGGTTCTCGAACCCCCCACGCACCGCCTCGACGTCCGCCTCGTCGAGCGCGTCGAGGTCGGCCGGCCACATGTCCTTGCCGTGGTACTTCAGCGCGCGGACGGAGGCGACGAGCGTGACCGCCGCGGGCTCCATCCCCCCGAGCCGACAGACGACGTTCATGAACTTCTCGGCCCCCAGGTCCGAACCGAACCCCGCCTCGGTGATGAGGTAGTCCGAGAGCTTTCGAGCCGCCTCGTCGGCGATCAACGAGTTGGTTCCGTGGGCGATGTTGGCGAACGGGCCGCCGTGGACGAACGCCGGCGTCCCCTCGATGGTCTGGACGACGTTCGGTTTGAGGGCGTCCTTCAGGAGGATCGTGACCGCACCCGTGGCCTCGATGTCGTCGGCGGTGACGGGATCGCCGTCCTCGTCGTACGCGACGATGATACGCCCGACGCGTTCCTTGAGGTCGGTGAGGTCGTCGGCGAGACACAGTACGGCCATCATCTCGGAGGCGGCCGTCAGGATGAAGCGGTCCTCGCGGGGGATGCCCGTCCCCTCGCCGCCGAGCCCGATGACCGTCTCGCGAAGCGCGCGGTCGTTCATGTCGACCGCCCGGGGCCACTGGACCCGGTTGACGTCGATGTCGAGGTCGTTGCCCTGTTTGATGTGGTTGTCGAGCATCGTGGCGACCAGGTTGTGCGCCGAGGTGAGCGCGTGGAGGTCGCCGGTGAAGTGGAGGTTGATGTCCTCCATCGGGAGCACCTGCGAGTAGCCGCCGCCCGCTGCCCCGCCCTTGACACCGAAGACCGGGCCGAGCGAGGGTTCGCGGACCGCCGCGAGCGCGTTCTCGCCGAGGTGGTTGAACGCCTGCGTCAGGCCGACGGTCATGACGGTCTTTCCCTCGCCCATCGGCGTCGGCGTCATCCCGGTCACGAGGATCACGTCGCCGTCCTCGCGGTCCGAGGTCCGGAGCCGCTCGATGGCGTCGAAGGTGAGCTTCGCGGTCTCGTCGCCGTAGAGCTCGAGGTCCTCCGCCGTGAGCCCGACCGGCTCGACGACCTCGGTGATGGGCCGCGTCTCGACCTGCTGGGCGATCTCGTAGTCCGTCGGCACCTCGGTGGGTTCGTCTGACGACGCCATGACGATCCGTGACTTATCCCAAGCCCCGTTTCAAGTTTCGTGTGCAGTGAACCCCGCCTTTTTATAGTGGAGGTCGGTCGCGGTCGTCCTCGCTCGGGACACCGGGGACGTTGGGCTCCGTGAGAGCACCACCGATTCCGTCGGCGGGCTCCGCTCTGCCGTGTTCACGACGAGTGTCGCGTTCACGGACAACGTTGCACCGTCGGTCGCGCCGGACCTCGGTGGTCGCCGGCACTATTTATTTGCGGAAGGAGCCTACTCATTCCATGGATTCGGAGACGCTTGACGACGTGGACCGCGGGATCCTGTTCGCGCTCCAGCGCGACGCCCGCAACACCACGATCGCGGAGATCGCCGCCGAGGTCGAGGTCTCGTCGAGTACGGTACGCAACCGGCTCGACGCGCTCGAGGACACGGGAGTCATCGAATCGTACTACCCGAAAGTCGATTACGAGCGAGCGGCGTTCCCGCTCCACGTCCTGTTCATCTGCACCGCGCCGGCCGACCGACGCGAACGACTCGCGCGGGAGGCGCTTTCGACCAGGGGCGTCGTCGACGTTCGCGAGATGCTCACCAGCGCACAGAACCTCTACGTCGAGGCCGTCGCCGTCGACACCCACGACCTCACCACGATCACCAACGACCTCGCCACCACCGGCATCGAGCTCGTGACCTCGGAGATAATCGCGAACCACTACACGCGCCCGTGGAGCCACTTCGAGTACGACGACGAGACCGACGCCGAGCCGAGCGGTTCGTCGGGATCATTTTGACGCTGCGATAATCACAGCAAAAAACTTCGTTTGTGCGAATATTCCGGCATTCAAACTGTGATTATCGCAATACCTTTGGCGCTTCCGACCAACTTCGACGTGAGAAGACCAATGGCCTCAAGCGACGAAGGGGAATCGGAAGCGTCGAGCACCCACCGAGACCTCCTGCACACCGCGGTCCGCGAGGGGTACTTCAAAGTGCCACGGGAGACCTCGCTGGTGGAGTTGGCGAACCAGCGTGGCATCTCGGACCGGGAGTACTCCGAGCGAATGCGCAGCGAGATCGATACGCTGGTTCGCGAGACCACCTCCGAGGAGTGAGCCCGTCGCCGTCTCGACGCGCCTCGCACGAGTTACCGATCGACCGAGGAGCTCGTTCTACGTGTTCCCCGGGGCTATCTCGCTGATCTCGACTTGATAGTCCGGTTCCTCGGGCTCGGACGAACGGACGTGATACGCACCCTCGATCGGGATGTCGTTGTCGCGCGCCACGGCGACGAGGTGTTGGAGGTGGGCTTCGAAATCGTCCCTGTCGGCGAGGTCGTCGGGGTGATATGGGGTCGTCATAGGGTTGGTGTTCTATCACAGGCCGTATTTCGGGCGGTGGTTCGCGTCTGATGGCGTCGGTAGGGGACGGATGGCGTCCCGAAGTGGGTATAGATTACGGTCGGAACGTACTCCGTCGGCGAAGAGACGATGCGGTCCCCTATACTCCCCGCAGTGTTGCTCAGGTGTTTGATAGTGCTCACTGGATGGCCCTCACCCCCGACGTACCAACGGAGCACCCATCGGGTTTCATGGACACGACGTAGCGAGGATAGCCAGAGGAGTATCTTCGTACGACGTCCTGGGGAACAACCGACGCGCAGTAGTCGGCTAGAGACCGTTTGTCGGGCGCTCCTCGAGAGGTCGCTTCGTTCGGGTGGACCGATGGCTTCGACGACGTCCGTGGGACGGTGTTGCTTGAACGAGCCTGGCAAACCCTTATTCACCTGGTCCCCGGTTGTGGTGACATGGCCGAGACCCTCTCGGACGACGAGATCGACGACCGTGCGCCCGACGGATGGAGCCGGGACGGCGAGGCGATCGTTCGGACCTACGAGTTCGAGGAGTACCTCGACGGCGTCGCCTTCGCGAACGACGTCGCCGAGCTCGCCGACGAGGAGGTCCACCACCCGGAGATGACGATCCGATTCGACGAGGTGGAAGTGCAGCTGACGAGCCACGAGGAGGGCGGTGTCACCGAGCAGGACGTGGAGATGGCGGAGCAGTTCGACGACCAGTACTGATCGAAGCGATACCGTAGCCCACCCAGTTACCAACCGCCGTCGAACGCGGGACCCACCTCGACAGCCGACGGTCAGTGCTCGTCGCTTCGGGGGATCGTTCTGACCGTGAACCAAACCGCACCGATGAGGAACGCAGCGATACCGGAGAGGAACAGCGTTCCTCGGTAGCCCACGACGCCGGTGGCGGCGACGCTCAGCGGTGGCCCGACCGTCGTCCCGAGTCGGAGCACGCTCGTTCGCACGCTCATGATGCTGCCACGGAAGTCGTCCGGGGCCAACTCGTTCAGCGCGGTGTCCGTGATCGGCTCCGCGAGCCCCTGCCCGAACCCGAACAGGAGGAGCGCGCCAGCGACGGTGGAGAGCGACTGGGCGCGGGCGACGACGGCGAGCCCGACCCCGTAGCTCACGAAGCCGAGCGCGATCGATTGAAAGCTCGTGAACGTGCGGAGGATCCGACCGCTCTGTGTCGCGGTGGCTCCCATCGCGAGCGCCGGCAGCCCGAGGAGGAGACCGATACCGGCCGACGAGAGCTGGTAGCTGTTATCGAGCAGGAAGGGTAGCAACGTGAGCTGTGCCCCGTAGAGAACGACGAAGATCCCGAATATCGCCGTGTAGAGGACCGCGAACGGTCGTAGCGGGGTCGGCCCCGTGAGGAAGGCGTACACGCTCGGTTCGGCGTCGCTCTCGCTTCGGTCCGGCTCCTGAAGCACCGTGATCCCGGGAATGATGATGACGAGCGCGAGGAGGAAGCAGGCGAACGGAACCGACCAGGCGATCGTCGCGAGCGCACCGCCGAGAAGCGGGTAGCCGGCGGCACCGATCGCGAGGATCGCGGCGTTGGTCCCGATCAGGACACGCCGCTCCTCGCCGGTGAAGAGGTCGCCCAGGAGCGTGATCGTGACCATCATGATCGCGCTGCTGGCCGCGCCCTGGATGCCCCGAAGCACGAGAACCAGCGTGAAATCGGGGACGAGGACGATCGCCCCACCACAGAGGCCGAAGACGGCGAGCGCCGGGATCAGGACGGGTTTCCGACCGATCCGGTCGGCGACGACCCCGATCGGAACGGTGAGGAAGATCCCCGGGAGCGTGAACGCCGACAGCAGCAGGCTGGCCTGGCCCTCCGAGATACCCCACGCCTCCTGTACGGCCGGGAGTACGGGGCTGATGAGGGAGACGCCCATCACCGCGACGAGCGTGCTCGCGAATATCACGACGACGACGGGCGAGGACCGAAGGATCCGCGTGACTCTCATTTACTCTGTTCACCGTTCCGACTCGCGCTTCCTAAGCCATCCGTTGTCGTCCGGTCGGTGCCGTCTTCGTCTCGTCAGTTGCCTCCAGCGAGAGCGCGTCCTCGTCGGCCCTCGGCGGGATCATGAGACGAGCCGGATCGGGCACGACCTCGCCCGAACGGGAGTTTCGACCGTCGAGTGGGGGCATTTATATTACCCCGCCGATCGTCCGAAGGGACGACCGCAGGGATTCAGTTATGAGAGAGATGGCAACGGTCCTCCTCGTGGACGACGACCCGGGGATGGTCGAGACGGCAGCGGCGTTCGTCGAACGGGCGAGCGACGACGTGACGGTCACGACCGCGACGGACCCGGACGCGGCGCTCGACCTGTTGGAGGATCTGGACGTCGACTGTATCGTCAGCGACTACAATATGCCCGGAATGGACGGGCTCGCGCTGTTCGAGGCGGTCGCCGAGCGCGATCCCGGAACCCCGTTCATCCTGTTCACCGGCAAGGGGAGCGAAGAGGTCGCGAGTGAAGCCATCTCACTCGGCGTCACCGACTACCTCCAGAAGGAGACCGGCACCGAGCAGTACGAGGTGCTCGCGAACCGGATCGAGAACGCGATCGAGGCACGCCATGCGGAGCGACAGCTCGAACGCTCCGAGGAGCGCTACCAGCACCTCGTCGAGTCCTCGCCCGCCGGCGTCGTCATCACCTCCCTCGACGACAGCATCGTCTACGCCAACGAGGCGGCCGCGTCGTTCATCGGCGCGGACGGCCCCGAGGCGGTTCACGGCCTGTCGACGCTCGACCTAGTCCACCCCGAGGACGAGGCCACGCTCCGGGAGCGCTGGGCGGGGAGTCGTGAGAGCGAACCCCGAGAGCCCATCGAACAGCGCTTCGTCGGGTTCGACGGCGAGACGCGACACGCGGTAGTGGCGAGCACGCCCATCACCTACGAGGGCGAGCCCGCCGTCCAGTCGGTCCTGACCGACGTCACCGAGCACAGGGAGCGCGAACACGAGCTCGAACGCTACGAGACGGTGATGGAGGTCGCCCCGGTCGGCGTGTTCGTGCTCGACGCCGAGGGGACGATCACGTGGTGTAACGAACGTGCGACCGCGCTCGTCGGGCACACCGTCGCGGCGCTCACCGGCGACCCGTTCGTCTCGTTGATCGAGGAGGGGATCGTGCCCGAGGCCGCCATCTCCAAGTACCGAGCGGTGTTGCGCGACCTGTTGTCGGCGTCGTCCGACCGGACCACCGGTCAGTATACGATCCCCATCACGCACCCCGAACGGGACGAACGCGTGCTGCGGATCCACGTCTCGCTGCTGCCCTCCGACGGCGAGTTCCGGGGAGCCGTCCTCGTCGGCCAGGACGTCACGGAACGCAACCGCTACGAGAGCGCCCTCGAACGCGAACGCGACCGACTGAGTGCGCTGTTCGAGAACGTCTCGGACGCGGTGTTCCGATACGAGTTCGAAGCGGCGGGCGAAGCGGGGCGGATCCGAGCCGTCAACCCGGCGTTCGAGTCGGTCTTCGGGTACGACGAGCACGAGGTCGTCGGCGAACGGATCGCCCAAACGATCGTCCCCGCCGATCGTCTGGCGGAGTACGAGGACGTCGTGGCGCGTGCGGGAACGGGCGACCTCGTCAACGTGGCGGTCGAGTGCGAGACCGCGACCGGGCGACGGACCTTCCTGTTGCGAAACGCCTCGATGACGGAGACGGCCGAGGACGGGCGAGTCGCCGGCTACGCGATCCTGACCGACATCACCGAGCGCAGGGAGGACAAACGGGACCTCCAACGCGAGCGCAACACCCTCGCGGCGCTGTTCGAGAACATCCCGGACCCGGTGTATCGCCACGACCTCGACGACAACGTGCTCGTCCCGAAGGAGGTCAACCCCGCCTTCGAGCAGGTCTTCGGCTACGAGCCGGAGCGCGTCCTCGACCGCCCGGTCACGGAGACGATCGTCCCCGCCGACCGGGTCGAAAAGCACAGACAGCTCGTGGCCGCGTCCAGGTCCGGGGCGTCGCTCGACGCGGAAGTCGAACGGCTCACGGCCGCTGGCCGCCGGACCTTCCTGTTGCGGAACGTCCCGATCAGCGGACCGGACGAGGAGTCGCCGGAGGGATCACAGTACGCCATCTACACCGATATCACACCCCAGAAACGCCGTGAGCGTGTGCTCCTCGACCTCCACGACCGGACGCGAGAGATGATGGGGGCCGAGGGGCCCGCGGCCGTGGCGTCGATCGCCATGGACGCGACCGAGGACCTGCTCGACCGCTCCGTGGCGAGTCTCTGGTTATACGACGAGGACACCGGGACGCTCCGTCCGGCGGCCCTGACCGACGACGAGGGGACGGCGGTCGAGGCGTTGCCGACCTACGAGCCCGGCGATGGCCGCACGTGGGAGGTCTTCGAGACCGGCGACGCGTACAGCTACGACGCCGACGACACGGACGACTGCCGCCCGGAGACGCCGGTCCGATCGGGGATGGTCCTCCCGCTTGGCGAGTACGGCGTGATGAACGTCGGCACCACGACGCCGGGCGAGTTCGACGAGACCGACGAGGCGCTCACACGGCTCCTCGCCACCACCGTGGAGGCCGCCCTCGAACGCGCGGAACGCGAGCGCGAACGTGCGGCCCGAAAGCGTCTGCTCGAACGCCAGAGCGACCAACTGGAGGCGTTCGCGAGCGTGTTGAGCCACGACCTGCGCAGCCCGTTGGCCGTGGCGAGCGGCCGGCTCGAACTCCTCGAAACGGAGACCGACAGCGAGCACACACGGCCCATCGCCGACGCGCTCGACCGGATGGACACCCTGATCGAGGAGTGTCTCACGTTCGCCCGGCAGGGCCAGATAGTGACCGACTCGACCCGGGTCGACGTCGAAGCGACCGCCGAGCAGGCCTGGCGAACCGTCGAGACCGGTGGGACCGAACTGACCGTCGAGGACCTCGACCCCGCCGAAGCCGACGACGACCGTCTCAGGACCCTCTTCGAGAACCTGTTCCGTAACGCGATCGAACACGGCGACGCCACGGCGGTCCGCGTGGGGCCGCTCGACGACGCACCGGGCTTTTACGTCGCCGACGATGGCTCCGGGATCCCCGAATCGGAACGCGAGGCGGTGTTCGAGCGTGGCTACTCCACGAACGAGGCCGGGACCGGGCTCGGGCTGGCGATCGTCGACACGCTCGCCGACGCCCACGGATGGGAGGTGACGGTCGCCGACGGCACCGCGGGGGCTCGCTTCGAGGTGAACTTCTCGCCGGAGGCTCCGTTGCCGACCCCACAGTGAACGAGTCGTCGGCCATCTCCGGGTCTCGACAACCGGTCGCCGTCCCCGTCGGAACCGTCGCGGGAACGTCGTCCGGCTTCCTCGAAAGTCGCCGAGCGATCCGTCGCCCCCGGTAGGTGGAGACGGCGCTCTCCGAAACGAGGGGAACGAAAAACGAGGTGCCGGCGGAAGCCGGCGTTACCGGTTCTGCCTGAAGAGCACGACGCTCCCCAGGAGCCCGAGCAGCGTCACGCCGCCGACCGCGAACCCGCCGGTCGAGAGCGGGCCGACCGCGGACTGCGTGTCCGTGGTCGCGTTCGCCGTGGCGGCCGTTCCGTCGGTGCCAGTGGCCGTGCCGGAGCCAGCGGTGGCGTCGTCGCTGGTGTTGGCATCGCCGTCGGTGGCGTTCTCGGTCGTGTCGTCGGCCGAGCTGACGCCGACCGATCCGCCGCCCGAGAGCCCGCCGAGGAAGCTATCGAGGTTGTCACCGTCGATCGCGTCGCCGAGGTCCTCGATCGTGGTCTCGTCGTTGTTGAGCGCGTCGCCGATCGAGGCGAGTTCCAGGTCGCTCGTCGAGTCGAGCAGCGTCACGAGCTGGTCGGTCGTGAGTTCGGCCTGGAGGTCGTCGACTTGCGCGTCGGTGAACGCGTCGTTCAGCGCGGCGAGCTGGTCGGCCGTCAGCCCATCGTCGAGCGCGCTCACCAGCGTGATCGTCGCGCTACCGGCGTCGTTGTCGGCGTTCGAGTCCTCGGGCGAGACGGACGTCAGCTCGGCGTCGTTGGTCGCGTTGAGGTCCGCGAGCGAGCCGTCGAGCAGACCCGCGTCCGTCGAGACGGCGAGCGCGTCGAACGTCAGCGTCGCGGTCTCGCCCGGTTCGAGCGTGCCGACCTCGAAGTCACCAGTGGCGGCACTGAAGTCGCCCTGGCTCGTGCTCGAATCCGTCACGAGGAACACCGTCGTGTCGAGGATGTCGCTGTTCGCGATATCGGCGATCACGTCGTCGTCGTTGACCACGACGTCGTCGGCGGTCGCGTCCCCGTCGTTGGTGACCGTCACGGTGAACGTCGCGGGTTCGTTCGCCTGCAGGACCCCGCCGTCGTCGAGCAGACTGACCTCGACTTCGTCCGTGTCCGTGCTCTTCGAGACGCTGATGTCGGGGGCACCGTCGCCGTCACCGACGTCGGTCGTCCCAGGCGTGGTGGTTCCGTCCCCGTCGCCGGCGTCGCCGTCGCCGGTGTCGATGTTGCCGGAGTCGTCACCGACCGTCGAGTTCTGGATGATCTGGGTGATCGTCGTGCTGTTGTCGATGTTGGTGACGCTGTTGTCGACGTATACGCTGTTCAGGTTGAGCGTCTGGTCGCCGTTGACGGCGTTGTTGACGATCGTGCTGTTGTCGATCGAGTTGTTCTCGATCGCGGAATTGACCTCGCTCAGGTCGAGGTAGCCCAGGTCGAGGAGGATCTGCAACAGCGTGCTGTCGTCGATGTCGCCGACGGTCTGGCTGTTGTCGCCGTCGTCGCCGTCGGTGTCAGACCCGTCGTCGGTGTCCGAGCCATCGTCGGTCGGTGTCTCGGTATCCGAGCCGTCATCGCTTCCGTCCGTACCGTCCGTACCGTCATCGCCATCGCTTCCGTCCGCCCCGTCAGCGCCGTCCGTATCGTCCGAGCCGTCAGTACCGTCCGTTCCATCCGCACCGTCGGCTCCATCCGCTCCGTCCGAGCCATCGGTGCCGTCATCGCCATCGCTCCCATCCGCACCGTCCGTTCCGTCCGCACCGTCGTCGCCGTCGCTTCCGTCCGCACCGTCAGTGCCGTCCGCCCCGTCCGCCCCGTCCGCACCGTCAGTGCCGTCCGTTCCATCCGCCCCGTCCGCACCGTCCGCCCCGTCACTGCCGTCGTCAGCCGCGTTGAGCGCCTCGACCAGTGCATCGACGTTGAGACCGCTGGTGTCGCCGCCGTTGATGTCGTTCTCGTCGACGATCCGGTCGATGTCGTCGTTGGAGACCGAGGTCCCCTCGACGTTGGTCACGATCCGGGTGACGGAGTCACGCGCCTCCTGGTTGCTCATCCCGTCGTTCTCCTCGTTCGCGACGTCCTGGCCGTTGACGCGAACGTCGCCGTCGTCGACAGTGACATCGACGCTGGCGCTCTCGTCGGTTCCGGTGCTGTCGCCGTCATCGGCGGGGTCGGCCCCCGAGCCACCGCCATCACCGGTGTCTTCGGTGACGACGTCGCTGACCTCGCCGGTCTCGCCGTTGATGACGATCTCGACGGTGTTGTTGTCGCCGTCGATATCGACCACGTCGTTGTCCTCACCGGCCCCGCAACCGCAGTTCGTCGTGTTCTGTTCGGTCATATCGGCCTGATTGCCAGTTCCTGCCGCGAACGCGGGTATCATCGTCGTGCCGAGAACGACGATGAGACACGCAACAAGGACGGGCCCCATCCCGAGTCGTGGAAGTCTTCTCCCCATCGTTAACACACATAATCAATCACTACTTAGTTCTTTTCCCAACTTAGAAACTTAGATAATAATAACCCATACAAAATTACTAGACTTATTCTATTGATCTTCGTCGGAAGATGATTGTGTCAATTGATATTGTTCGGTAATAACTCCCGAATCGGCTGGTCGCAGTGCCTCGCGAGCTCTCTCCGCCCGAGTGGAGTCGCGCTCTGAGATAGAATTATGGAGCTCGATGGGGTCGTTCCTCGCCGTGGGGTCGATCGAGCCCCAGCGGAGCACCGCTGTGAACGGACTCCGCTCTCGGTAGGTGAAATACACCGCCGTGCCGGAACCACGATGACGCCGTGGTCCGACCGAGCCGGACGCCGATTCAGAGGTCGCGCGGCTGGACGGTCTTTCGGTCGTTCTCCTCCGCACGCCGGGCGGCATCGTCAAGCTGGTCCGCGACCACCTCGTCGAGCGCATCGTAGAAATCCGAGGAGACGTTTATCCCTTCGAGCTGTTCCTTGACGGCCGATTGAACGATCAGGTCTGCCACGCCTGGAACTCGTACTGAAGGGAAGGTATACCCTATCGAAGCGGACTGAAAGTGGAAGTGACCGAGCGCCGCCGGTTCCTCGGCGCTCCCCCGAGCGGCGCTCAGCCGTCGGTCGGCGTGATGTAGACGTCGTCCCCGACGTAGTAGATGTGGCCACGCTGAAAGAGGACTTCCAGCGCGTGTTCCGCGTCGGCCTCGGTGAACTCCTCGTCGGCCACGAGAACCGCCGTGGCCTCGTCCTTCGTGAACCCCCCGTGCGAACGCCCGCTCTCACCGTTCTCCGCGTCCTCCGGCTCGGTCGAGTCCTCGGCCGCCGCCGAGAGGCGTTCGAGAGCGTCCTCGGCGATCGGCGGTAGTCGACGCTCCCAGCCCATACGTGATGTTCGTCCCGAGCAACATGAACCTACGTCCGACGGACGTCGGACGGGTCTCGGACGGAGGGGCGGACGGCTCACGAGGACCACGGCATCGAACAGGAGGTTGCGATGTCTTCGTGGGGAGACGGTCGAGTCGTCTCAGCGGGGAGTCGACCGTTCGGCGAGGGTTCGTTCCAGTAGCTCGACGGCCATACTCCGATGAAGCGGGCTGTTGTCGTCGCCGCAGTTGCTGTCCATCACGCAGGCCGGACAGCCGTCCTCGCCATCGCAGTCGCACTCGCGGATCATGTCCCGGGTGTGCGCCGCGATCGTCTCGTAGCTGTCGAAGATCGCCCGGCTGAACCCCAGTCCACCGGCGACACCGTCGTAGACGAACCAGACCGGCCCGTCGAGCTCCGGGTGTCGACACTGGCTGAGCCCGCCGAGGTCGCCCTTGTCCAGTCGGAGTTCGAGCGGTGCCATCCCGATCGTCCCGTGTTCGGCGGCGTGGAGCCCGCCGAGCAACACCTCGGGATCGACAGCGAGCTCCAGTCGCTCGTCGAGGTCGTCCATCGTTCCCTCGGGGAAGGCCACCCACGTGAGCTGGGTCCGCATCTCGATCGGGTCGAGCCCCGTCGGGATCTGGCGGCCACCGTCCCCGCGACCGTACTCGACCTTCTTGTAGGCGTAGTAGTCGACGGTGACCGTCGCCTCGCCGTAGCAGAGGGTCACGTCGTTCCCGAGGGGACGCGAGTCCTGTCGGTCGAGGTCGCCGATGGTGATCTCGGAGAGGGTCTGGGTGTAGTAGTCCGCGTTCGTCCGTTCTAAGAGCACGTACGGGTGAGCACCCGCCTCGTTCAGCTCGACGACCTCGTATTCGGTTCCTTTGTGCAGGTGCACGGCCCCTTCGTGGAAGTCCCGGTAGGCACGAACCCTGTCGATGGGTTCCATGTCGATATCGCCGTTCGCGACGCGAACCTCGAACTGCTCGCTCTTCGTCGCGTACATCGAGATGTCCATCTGCGGGCGGTGCGGACCGTCGTACTGGACACCGGATTCGAGGCGACCGACCATCCGCCCGGCGCGACGCCACATCTCGACGGCGCGTTCGAGGCGGTCGTCACCGAACCACCGGCCGTCGTCGTGGGTGAGCGGGATCTCCTCGGCGGCACAGAGGAGGTGCCGTGCGTAGACGGGGTCGTTCGTGGTGTCGACCACGGCGTCCTCGATGGTGTCACCGAGGACGTACTCCGGGTGGTCGAGGATGTACTGGTCGATCGAGTCGTAGTTCGCGACGAAGACGCCCAGAGCGTCCGAGAGCCCGCGACCCGAGCGACCCACCTGCTGCCAGAACGACTGGCGGGTTCCCGGGTAGCCGGTGAGGATCGTCGCGTCGACGCTCCCGATGTCGATACCGAGTTCGAGGGCGTTGGTCGAGACGATCCCGTCCAACCGCCCGTTCTTGAGTCTGTCCTCGGCCCGCCGTCGGGTGTCCTTCCCGTGACCGGCGTTGTAGGCCTCGACGTCGAGCCCGCCGGTCGGGACGAGGTCCTCGTCGGCGTTCCGAACCCGGCGCGCGTTGAGCTCGGTCTGCTTGCGCGACCGGGTGAACATCAGCGTCTGGAGATTCCGGTCGGCGAGGTGGGCGAGGACGTCGCTGGCCTCCTCGTTCGCGGAGCGTTTGACCTCCTCGCCGTTCTCGTCGATCTCGGTGGGTGGGTCCCAGAAGACGATCTCGCGGTCGCCGTGCGGCGAGCCGTCCTCGTCGACGACCTGAACCGACTTGGCTGTGAGCGACTCGGCGTGCTCCTTCGGGTTGCCGATGGTCGCCGAGGTGAGGGTCACCTGCGGGTCCGCGCCGTATCGATCGAGCACCCGCCAGAGACGGCGGATCACCCAGGCGACGTGCATCCCCTGGATCCCCGTGTAGGAGTGGCTCTCGTCGATCGCGACGAGGTCGAGTCGGGAGAAGAACTCCTTCCAGAGCGCGTGGTCGGAGAGGTAGACGTTCACCCCGGAGAAGTTACTGATGACGACGTCCGACTCCTCGCGGATACGTCGGCGTTCGTTCGACGGGGTGTCCCCGTCGTAGACGGCGACGTCGATGTCCAATCCTAGAGTGGCATAGAGTTCATCCAGCGCCTGTTTCTGGTCGCGGCTGAGCGCTTTCGTTGGATAGACCAGCAGTGCCGTCGAGTCCTCCCCTCGGTAGTGCTGGCGGGCGATGTGCAGCCCGTAGACGAACGTCTTTCCCGAGGACGTCGACGTCGCGACACAGACGTTCTCGCCAGCTTCGAGCAGCGAGAGGGCTTCGGCCTGGTGGGTGTAGAGGTCGTGCGGGAGTCGATCCGCGAGACCGGGTTCGAGCACGTCGGCGGCGGGAACCGTCTCGGCCTCGACGGCGGGCTGGGTGTGGTCGTAGGCGACCTGCCCGGCGTAGCGGGGGTAGGTCTTCGCGAGCGAGCTCGCGTCGGGGGTCTGGCTGTCACTCATGATCTGGAGCCGATAGCGGGACGACCGTGGTGGGCGGAGGGCCGGCGGGCGTCATCGGTCGCGACGGCCCGCCGACTGGGAGCAGTGTCCACGCCGATGCGATGGAATATCGGGATGGGTGTCCCGTCGGAAACCGAGCGCTCGACGACTGGTCATACGACCCGTTGGTGATTTTCGGCTATAAAGCATCGGTCGATCCACTTCGATTCGCCCACCGGTTCCGAGGGAAGCGGGAACTCGGTCACGACGTCCGCCCCGTCCCGTCGCCTCCTTCGATGGCCCACAAGACGTAACGCGTTCCCGGGAGAAACGACGCGGTATGGCGCAGCGCACGACGTTCGGTGCGGACCGACACCGTTCGGGGTTCGAGTTCGAAACGCGGACACAGCTGGACCTCCTGATATTCCTGGTCGCGCTCGTCGGTGCGGGGCTCACCCTCGGGCCACCGATAGGGCTGCTCGCCGGGCTGGTCTGTCTCGGGGTCGCGTTGCTCACGCTCGCTCGGTTGTACTCCCGGGAGTTCAGATAGCGGCCGATAGCGTCCCGACCGGTCCGGTGAAAGCCGTTCTCGAACGTTCAGTAGACGTCCCCGAGGGTCCCCTGCTCGGTGGTCTCGCCGACTGACCGGGATCGGTCGTCGTTCGTCGCCGCGAGCCGGTTCGCCTCGCGCATCGCCTCGTAGATGAACGCGAGCGAGCGAACGTCATCCTCGCAGTAGCGCTCGTGGCGTTCCCAGTCGAGTTCGTCGTCCGGACTGCGGGTCTCTATCCAGCGGCGATAGGCGCGCCCGACTGCGGCCCCCGAGAGACCCGTGTCGTCGTGCTCCCAGCCGAGCGCGCCTGCGACGTGTTCGAGTTTGTTCGTCCGACCGGGGAGCACGGCGTTGTCGTGGTCGCGGGCCCACCGGAGCGGGTCGCGTTTCGAGGCGCGTTTCCAGGCGTCGAGATACTCCGGACAGTGGGCGGTGATCTGCTCTCGGAGGACGGGAAAGTCGAAGTTCCAGCCGTTCCACGCGATGAGCGTTCGACCGGTTGCGGTCGCCGTGTACCAGCTCATGAACTCCCGAGCTGCCTTCCCCGGGTCGTCCGGGTCGGGCTGGACGAACGAGACGTAGTCGCCGTCGATGCCGTCCTGAACCCCGATCAACCACGCGATCGTGGGGTTGAGCCCGTCCGTCTCGATATCGACGAAGACGGGGTCCCGACCCGGAAGCGGCGTCTCGCTGGTTCGGATGACCCGACCCTCCGAGAACGCCCGCGCGTTCGAGCGGATCTGCTCGCCCGTCTTCGCGCCGATGCCCCGGATCTCGGTCAACTCCTCGACGGTCGCGGCGGCGATATCGTCGGTGGTGGCGAGCCCCGCCGTCCGGAGCCGGTCCTCGGTCGTCGGCCCGACACCGTGGACCGCGCGAAGTCCCAGCTTGCCGGGATCAAGGGATTCCGCGGTCGTGTGCCCCTCCGTATCGAGGGTGAAACAGGTCAGCGGCGGCAACCCAGCCCCGTCCGGGAGGCCGATGCCACGGACCCGGAGGTCGTCCCAGGTGTAGGCGTAGCCGGCCTCGATCTTCGTGGCGAGATGCGTGTACGACCCGTCACGATCGCTCGGCGAGAGCGCTCTCCGGTAGTCGGCGCGACCGGTGAGGGTGGTCGAGAGCGCGTCGGTATCGACGTCGAGACCGAGGAGCCCGCTCACGACGTAGGTCTCCGTGTCGACGTCGAGCGAACCGTCCGTCTCGCCCTCGTGGAGGGATTCGATGTCGGCGGTGGTGTTCGCGAAGACCACGTCGACGCCGTGCAGCGTGCACGGTCGATAGTCGTCGGGGAGAGTGGCGTCGAGCGGGTCGAACACGACGGGGACGGACTCGTCGGTGAGGTGGTCGAAGGCAGCCGTCGTGTAGGCGTGTTCTTGGGGACCGAGAACGAGGAGGGCGTCCGGTTCGAAGTACGAGAGCGCGTCCTCGAACTCCGGTGGCGAGAGCTGGAGCGCGACCACGGAGGGGATGACGAGCAGTTTCGCCGTCGAATGAGCGTGGGGCATGGCAGGGGTGTGGACTCGTTCCGTCTTCGGGCGGGAACGACTTGAGCGTGGCTCATGGGGTCCGCCTGCTGCTGGGAGGAACGGTGACCCACACGACGACGGACGTGCGGCGGAGAGCACGTCGTGGGCTCCCGCGTTCGAGGAGCGACGAGCCGTTCGCTACTGAAAGTGGAGTGTCGCCCGGAACACTAACCACCGGCCTCATCGCGGGCGGTGTGCCGTCTCGGCCGGAAAACCCTATGCCGGGCGGGTCGTCGGTGACCAACCTCGGCCGGCGCGTGCCGGCCTCGCAGTGGGTTGCGCTACGCGCAACCAGTATCGCACGCCGGGGTTCGCCGCGCGTCATCGTGCCCGTGTGGACGTGCTCGGGCGGGGACAACGGCGTGCAGGGGTCCTTGCCGCCGCCACCTCAAATCCCTTTGCTATCATAATTCAGCGAGAGAATCCCGTGCCGAGGCCGTAGGCCGGGGGGCGGGCGTGAATCGCGTAAGCTTTGCCGTGGATGGTCGCAACCACCGGCCACCCGCCAACGGCTCTACTGGATATTCCGCATTCACTTTCACTATGGACACCATGTAATTATATCGGCGTAGCACAATAGGCTATGCATGGCGATTGAGACCGTTGTTCGCACCCACCGCGCTTCCATACGGAACCAGCGGCAGGTGCGAGACGGGCTTGATACGCTTGGTTTCGCCGCCGCGAAACTCTGGAACGTCGCCCGGTGGACAGCGGGGCGCGTTTGGGACGCTTGCGGCCAGATTCCCGACCACTCGGTACTCAAGTCGTATCTCAAGAGCCACGAACGCTACGCGGACCTCAACGCACAGTCCAGTCAGCGAGTTCTCGAAGAACTCGATGAGGCGTTTCGTGGATGGTACGGCCACCGAGACTCTGGGGACGAGAACGCGAACCCGCCTGGCTACCGCAAGAACGGCGACGAACACCCGCGCTCGACGGTCACGTTCAAGGAAGACGGCTTCAAGCACGACGCTCGAAACGGCTACATCCGACTGTCGAAGGGCCGGAACACGAAGGCCCACTGGTCCGATTTCATCCTGTGTGCCTACGACGCCGACCCGGACGTTGAAATCGAGAACGTCCAGCAGGTGCGCGCCGTCTTCGAACACGGCGAGTGGCGCTTGCACATCGTCTGCCAGCACGAAATCGAGATCACATCGGCCGGTGACGGAACGGCGGGTGTGGACCTCGGCATCTGCAACGTCGCCGCCGTCTCGTTCGGTGACGAGTCCGTGTTGTACCCCGGCGGCGTACTCAAAGAGGACGAATACTACTTCGCCAAAGAGCGCGCGAAGTGCAACGATTCGTTCTCTCGTGAGGCACAGCGTCTCGACCGGAAGCGCACCGACCGGCGCACGCACTTCTTGCACGCGCTGTCGAAGCACATCGTACAGGAGTGCGTCGAATGCGAGGTCGGTACAATCGTCGTGGGCGACCTCGGCGGTATCCGCGAGGACGAGAACGGCCCACGGAATTGGGGCGACCACGGCAACATGGACCTCCACGGGTGGGCGTTCGACCGCTTCACGACGTTGCTCGACTACAAAGCCGAAGCCGAAGGAATCGAGGTCGAAACCGTCTCCGAACGGGACACGTCGAAGACCTGCTCGGTGTGTGGGACGAAAGCGGACAGCCAGCGCGTCGAACGCGGCCTGTACGTCTGTGACGACTGTGGACTGGTCGCCAACGCTGATACGAACGGCGCGGAGAACATTCGACAAAGGGTACTCCCGAATCCTCGGCGAGAGGATAGGGATAACGGCTGGATGGCACAGCCAGCAGTCCGACTGTTCGACAAAGCGCGAGGAGATTTTCTCCCGCGTGAACAGATGGACTGCGAGCTATAATTTCCCACCTCGGAAGGGAAACCCCGCCGTTTCACGGCGGGGAGGATGTCATATCGCGTACTCCGACTCCTCGATCTGGACGTAGCCGCCGTTGCGGTAGCCGAACCGAGCGCGTTCGTACTTCGCGAACACCGACAGCCCCGCACGCCCCGCTCGGGGTACCCGCAGCGGGCTGTACGTCCCGTCCTTCATCATCCGGCCGACCGCCCCGAAGGTCCGGTCCCAGTCGTCGGGCCCGAACCCGCCGACCACGTCGGCCATCGCGACGTTTCGGGCGATCTCGTCGCCGACCGCACGTTTCCACTCGCGGTTGTAGGCCGAAAGCGCGCCCGCGCCCGCGAGCGACCCGGCGATCTTGCCCGTCCGAACCGCGACGTGGTCGCCGCCCTCGTGAAACGCCGAGGTGGTCCCCATCGCGCCGCCCGCGACGGCGACCTTCGCGCCGACGGGGGAGTCGATCGGCTTCGTCGAGGAGATCGGATAGGATTCCACCCCTTTTCGCTTGCCGCGGTCCTCGACGAGAGGGAAGTCCTCGAGGTCGTAGTCGGGGTACTCGCTCTCGAGGAGGCGGCGGATGTACTCCGAGCCCGACGGGATCGAGTCGTCGTCGGGTTCGAGGAGGCGGTAGCTCTCGCGGTTCTCGACCTCGTCGATGTCGAGCCCGATCGGCATCGTCAGCCCCACGCGCGCGACGTTACCGTCGTTCGGGAAGACCCACGGATAGGCGGTGTGGCCCGGCATCGCACCCCACCAGAAGACGATCCGGTCATCGGGGAAGAGTTCGGGCGGAAATTCTCGATACTCCTGGTAGGCGATGTGGTTCGCGCGGCGCGAGGAGAGCCCCTCCAACCGACTCTCGCCAACGAACTCCGAGAGGACACCGCGCGTGACCGTCCGCTGTGGCCCGTCGGCGAGGATCAGGTATTCGGCTTCGATCTCGTGGCCGTTCGCGAGCGTGAGGACGTGTCCGTCTCGGGGGTCGACCTCGACGTTCCGGACGCTCTTGCCCACGCGGTACTCCCCGCCGGCGGCTTCACAGCGCTCGCGCAGCCAGTCGTCGAAACGCGCGCGGTGGAAGGTGAACCCGAAGTTCGGGTACGAACTTTTCATGCCCGTCTCCCGGATCGTGATCCGCTCCGAGGGTCCCGCGAAGGTCGCGCCGTCGAGCTCCCGGAGGATCACGTCGTCGGGGACCGGTTCGGGGAGGTCCATCAGGTCGACCCAGTAGTCCAACATCCCGGCGGCATCGGTCGAGTCCGGCCCCGGTCGGTCGCGGTCCTCGCGCGGGACCCCCTTTTCGAGCACCACCGTCTCGGCTCCCTGCCTGGCCGCGGCTCGCCCCGCCGAGCTTCCGGCGGGTCCACCACCGACGACCGCGACATCGATCCGCTCCATACCGATCCGCCCGCGGCCGGGAATAAATGTCTACCCGTTGTGTCCGGGACCGCTCGACTTCCGGGGGATATACACCCGTAGCCGCCGAAGCGCATGCATGGACACAGGAGCGGATAGCGAATGACGGCCCCGGACATCGTCGTGCTCCGAAAGGGGATCCACGGACTGTCGAGCAGCGATTTGGCGACGGCGCTCCGTGAGCGCCTGCCCGACCACGAGGTCGAGTGTGCGACGACGCCCGCCGAGGAGCGCGACCTCGTCGAGGACGTCCCCATCGTGGTCGGCCAGGTCATCGACGAGGAGCTGCTCGACCACGCCGAGAACCTTCGGCTGTTCGCGGGCTTCTCGGCGGGCTACGGCCACCTCCCGATGGACGCGCTCGACGAGCACGGCGTCGCGGTGACGAACGCCTCGGGCGTCCACGGCCCCAACATCGCCGAGGACGTCCTCGGCTTCCTGCTCTCGCTCACCCGCCGCCACTACGAGGGCTGGCGACGACAGCAACACAACGAGTGGCGCGCCTACCCCACTAGCGAGTTCGCCGGATCGACGGTCACGGTCGTCGGCCTCGGCGCAATCGGAAACGCGATCGTCGAACGGCTCTCGGGATTCGACGTCCACACCATCGGCGTGCGTCACTCGCCCGAGAAGGGCGGCCCGACGGACGAGGTGCTGGGGACCGACGAACTCCACGACGCGCTCGCGCGGACCGACAGCGTCGTGCTCGCGGTGCCGCTGAACGAAGGGACCGAAGGCCTGATCGGCGAGGAGGAGTTCGCCACGCTCTCGCCCGAGGCGTTCCTCGTGAACGTCGCGCGCGGTCCGGTGGTCGACACCGACGCGCTGGTGGCGGCGCTCCACGACAACGCCATCGGCGGCGCGGTGCTCGACGTCACCGACCCCGAGCCGCTACCCGTCGACCACGAACTCTGGAACTTCGAGAACGTCCTCATAACCCCCCACAACACCGGCAACACCCCGATGTACTACGAACGCCTCGCGGACATCGTGGCCGAGAACGTCGAGCGGGTCGATCAAACTGGTGAGTACGAGGACCTGAAGAACCAGGTGCTCTGAGACGGTTCCGCGCGGGTCGAAACGAAGCGGCACGGCTCAGATCAGAACAGCCAGCCGTTCCGAACCGCGACGACGAGCGCGGTGAGGACCACGACGCTCAGGATGGTGGTCACGAAGATCACCGTACTCGTGAACTCGGCTGCTGAGAGCCCCTCCTCCGGGGTCTCGCCGTAGGCGATGATGAGCGCGAGCGGTGTCACCGCCGCGGGGGTCGCACACTCGATGACGAAGATGTTGCTCACCCGTGGGTCCGAGAAGCCGACCGCGAGCGCGAGCGCCGCGCCGACGACGGGTGCGACGGCGAGTTTGAGCCCCGCCGGGAGGAGGGTGCGCCGGGCGCGCCGAGCTCGACCTCCGCGAGCTGGATCCCCACAACCGTAAGCATCAACGGGATCGACGCCGACCCCACCGAGTCGACGGTGGTCATGAACGTCCCGTCGGTCGGCGGGACGAGACCCAGCGCGCGAAGCGCCGCCGCGGCGATCACCGCGTAGACCAGCGGGAGCCGGAAGACCTCGCGAACCGCCTCCATGGCGGCGTTCTCGCCGTCCGAGGAGACGACGTAGACCCCGAGGGTGTAGAGCACCACGCTCTGGGTCGTGAGGAAGAGGGTCGCGGTGGTGCGCCCGATCTCGCCGAAGACGAAGCCCGTGAGCGGGATCCCGACGAACCCCGAGTTCGGGAAGGCACTGGAGAGGGCGATCGCCGGCAGGAGCGCCTCGGGGACGTCGAGCGCGCGGCCGCCGACGTAGGCGATCCCCATCAGGACGAAGGTGTAGGCGAGCACGCCACCGACCAGTTTGACGACCGTCCCGCCGCTCAGGTCGGTGGTGGCGATCCCGTGAAAGACGAGGGCGGGCAAAAAGAAGGTGAGTGCCACCGTATTGAGCGGTTCGACCGAGAGCCCCGTCCGACGACCGAGGAGGTAGCCGACGGCGGCGATCGCGACGATCGGCAGGATCGCGTCGGTGAACGGCGCGACGACGCCGCTCATCTCGCGCCACTGGTGGCGCGAACGTTCGAGCGGGGGTTCGAGGTCATATCGGTCGTGGTCGGTCCGGCGTCAAATACGGTCTGGATCCGTCGACAATGACCGGCTCATGCTGGTTCGGGAACAACGACGACGGGCCGACGGCGGGAAGGGCGTTCAGACCCAGCCGCGCTCGACGAGGAGTTCGCCGTTCAGCACGCTCGCGCCCGCCGCGCCACGGAGGGTGTTGTGGGCGAGGCAGTTGAACTGTACACCATGCGTCGTCCCGCGGAGGCCGCCCGCCGCGACGCTCATCCCGCCGCCGACCATCCGGTCGAGCCGGGGCTGGGGACGGTCGGGTTCCTCGAAGACCTCGACGAACTGGTCGGGCGAGCTGTGGAGGTCGAGGGCGGGGAGCTCGCGCATCGCGCGGGCGGCGTCGTCGGCCGTGATGTCCTCCGCGGTGTCGGCCCAGACGCTTTCGAGGTGGCCGTCGACCGTCGCGACGCGGTTGCAGGAGGCGGCGATATCCACTTCGTGACGCTGGACCGCCGCACCGTCGAACTCGCCGAGGAGTTTGGTGGGTTCGGTCTCGACCTTCTCCTCCTCGCCGCCGATGTGGGGGAGGACGTTGTCGATGATCTCCATCGAGGTCACCCCGGAGTAACCCCCGCCGGAGACCGCCTGCATCGTGGCGACGTGGGCGGTTTCGAGGCCAAACTCCGCGAGCGCCGCGAGCGGCGGTACTGCCGTGATGGTAGAACAATTGGGGTTCTTCACCAGCGCGCCGTCCCAGCCGCGGGAGTCGCGCTGGACCTCGATCAGGTCGAGGTGGTCGCCGTTGACCTCCGGGATCGTGAGCGGGACGTCCTCGGCCATCCGGTCGTTCGATGAGTTCGAGGAGACCACGTAGCCCGCCTCACAGAGCGGGGGTTCGACACGTTCGCCGACCGACGAGGGAAGCGACGAGAACAGGAGCGGAACGTCGTTCGGGATCGCGTCGGGCTCCGTTCGAGCCACGTCGAGGTCGGCGACGGCGTCGGGCATCGGGACGTCGATCCGCCAGTTCGCGGCCTCGCCGTAGGGGCGACCGGCGCTGTCGTCGCTGGCGGTGACGCAGGCGATCTCGAACTCGGGATGGGGGTCGAGAAGCTGGATGAGGCGCTGGCCGACGGCTCCAGTCGCACCGAGAATACCGACTCGCGTTGTCATTCCCCGCGGTAGGACAAACCAGGGGAAAACGGTTCTGGTCGGCGTAAATCACGCCGAATCCGACCGGTTCAGGCGGCCGCGGCTTCGGACTGGCGCTTGCGGGAGACGTAGCCCGCGATCCGGTTGCGGACGCCCTTCGACTGGACGTTGGTGAGCGCGGTGACGCTCTCCTTGTTGTGCTCGAAGTCGGTCGAGAACGCGTCGGGATACCGTTCGAGCAGCTCGTTCGCCGTCTTCTTGATGTAGGCGGGTTTGATGGCCATGGACCGACTTTTTTCGCGCGGCGTATAAACGACGCGCTCTCGCCCGCTCAGTCGGCCCCGTCCCACGCCGACAGGTCGCCCACCAGCGCCATCGCGGCCCGCTCGCGCTCACCGCCGCAGGTCGCGACGACGTCCTCGAAGAACGCCAACCGATCCTGGAGGTCGGCGGTATCGTAGCCCGAGACGTCGAGTCGAGAGGCCGCGACGGTGGCCTCGATGACCGCCCCGTAGCCACGGTTCGTGGTCGGCACGGTCCGGGATTCGACCGCCGACTCCGTGGGCACGAGTTCCCACTCGGCCCACTCGGTGTCCCCGGATTCGCCCGTCTGGACCCGCTCGACGTCGACGCGCGCCCACGCCGCGGCCGCGGGGTGGACCGGCGAGTCGCGTTCGAGCACGGAGAGCGCGCACTCGGTGAACACCACCGGGTCGTGGACGAACTGAACTATGCCACTGCCCTCGCGCTCGAAGTTGCGTCGCGTTCGGGTGCGACCCCAAGTCCGCGCCGTCGCGGGCTCGCCGGCGTGGAGCCCGAGCGCCGCGAAGTTCCAGGCTCCCCCGGGGCCGCGCGTCGCCACCACGGATTCGGTGACGCCGTCGAGGTCGACCGGCCACTCCCTGGGTCCGGTCATACGTCGAGCCCGCGTTCGAGCGCGACGAACAGCCCGGCGGCGACGATGTCGGCGGTCGTGCCCGGGTTCACCCCGGCCTCGACGAGCTGGTCGGCGAGGGTCTCGGAACTCGCCTCACCGCGGAGCACCGCGCGGGCGGCCTCGCAGACCTCGCGCGCGGTCGCCTCGTCGTGGACGGTCGCGACGAACGTGTCGGGCTCGCTGGCGAGGAGTTCGAGGTACGCCCGAGCGGCCCGGTCGGGCACCGGCCCATCGCTCGACTCGATCCGTTCGGCGGTCTCGAAGCTCCGCGGGAACCGCGAGACCCACTCGCGCGCGAGGCCGTCGCGCTCGACGCTCGCCGCGAGCACGTCGGAGAGTGTCAGCCCGCGGTCTTCGAGCGTGGGAACCGCCTCGGCACCGCGGCGAACGTCGAGCGCGTCCATCCCGTCGGGCGGGTCGTCGACCGCGACGTCGACGTGTTCGAAGGCTCGATAGAACCCCGCCGCGTCCTCGACCGTCGTGGCCTCGGCGACCGCCGACGCCGATTCCGGTGTGACCCCGCCCTCCGCGCGTGCCGCCGCGACCAGCGGGACGAGGACCAGCAACGCGCCGAACTGGGTGTTGCCGCCGCGCTGGTTCGCCATTCCCTCGACGGCGCGCTCGAACGATTTTCCTACTGGGTCGCCCGCTGCCGCCATTCGGAGGCCCTGGCTCGCGCCCACCGCGCCCGCCACGAAGTGCTCGAAGCGGAGGTCGTCGTGGTCGTGCGTCCGGTCGACGTTGCCGGGTTTCGGCGTGCTCGTGACTTCGAGCAGGAGGGCGAGTTCGGCGTTCTCCGCGGTCGTCCTCATCCGCCGGTCCCCGCCTCCGCCACGTCCGTCTCGTGGGTTGCGAACCACGCATCGGTCGCCTCGCGAACGCGTCGAAGCACGGCCGGGCGGTCGCTCGGCCGGCCGACGCTCACCGCATCCGCACCGTAATCGAGATACTCCGTAACGGTCGCCGCGTCGCGAACGCCGTTGTTGGCGAGCACGAACGCGTCGACGGCGTCGGCGATCTCCCGAACGACCTCCTCCGAGTCCATCGCGTCGACGTGGAGGACGTCCGCGCCGGCGGCCGCGACCCAGCCGGCCGTCTCGGGGAGCGACATGCCAGGCACCTCCGCGCGGAGTTTGACGCTCACGACCGCGCCCGTCGCGGCGGCGGTCTCGACGTACTCACAGAGCCGGTGGGCATCTCTGAGGAGCGTCTCGCCACAGCCCGCCGCGCAGAGTTCGGGCTGGCGACAGTGGGCGTTGACTTCGAGGATAGCGTCGTGGTCGGCACAGAGCTCGGCGACGTCCCGGATTGGCGCGCGCGAGGCGCTTCTGACGTTGACACCCGCTTCGAGGGGGACGTCGTCGAGCGCGCGGAGTTGCCGGTCGACGAACGCGAACGGGTCCTCGGGCAGGAACTCGTTTCGACCGCGCTCGACCAGCCGTTCGGCCGCCCGCCGCGAGCCCTCGTCGATCGCGATCCCGCCGAGGAACGCCAGGCCGGCGTGGTCCGCCGCGCGTTTCGCCCACGCCGCGTCGGACTCCCCGCTGAGGCTCGCCAGCGCCACCCGTGGCTCGAAGTCGAGGTCGACCATCAGCTCTCCCCCCGCCCGAGTTCGAGCGCGTCGGCGACGGCGCGTGCGACCCGTGCCGAGTCCTCGGGGGTGTCGATCGTGATGTCGGTCTTCACCGTCGGCCGGTCGAGCGGCGTGTCGTCGCCGTCGTCGACCACGAACGCGTCGCAGAACGGATAGGCCTCGGCGACCCCCGCGGTGCTCGCCTCCAGCCCGACGGCTTCCATCAGCTTCGCCGCCGGCCCGGAGAAGACCTCGTCACCGATAAAGGGCGAGACAGCCACCACGGTCGTCTCGGCGAGCGCCTCCCGAACGCCGTCGAGTGCGAGCATCGGCCCGATGCTCGTCACGGGGTTCGACGGGCCGATCACGACGGGACCGGCGAGCGCCTCCAGCACCGCGTCGGTGGGATCGGCGGATTCCGCGCCCCGGAACTCGACGTCCTCGACCGAGCGCTCACCGCCTTCGGCCACCCAGAACTCCTGAAAGTGGACCTCGTCTTGGGGAGTGTGGATCATCGTTGCGACCGGGTCGTCGCTCATCGGGAGGAGTTCGAGCCCGAGATCGTACGAATCGGCGAGTTGACTGGTCGTCCCGGTGAGCGAGTAGCCCTCGTCGAGGAGACTGGTTCTAAGGAGGTGTGTGGCGCGGTCGCGGTCGCCGATCAACATGAACTCACTCACGCCCGAGAATCGCCGCCAGCGCGCGAGGTCGCGCCCCGCGGTCTGTTTTTCGTCAGGGAGGTAGCGCGGGCCGGGTTCGAAGCCCGCCGCCGCCGAGCGTTCCTGGAGTTCGTCGTGGGTCGCGGTCGTGTCGTCGGCTACCGCCCACCACCGCTCGCGGTCGAGCACGCCGCCGCGGTCGTAGAGCACCGTATCGAGGTCGGGCGAGACCAGCAGGCCACCGAGTTCGACGTCGTCGCCGGTGTTGGCGACCACGGTGGTCTCGCGGGGGGCGAAAACCGAATCGGCACCGGAGAGAAGCTTCGGCGTGCCGGTGCCGCCGGAGAGAAACGTCACCATAGCCCGGGTTCGACCGGCTTCGGGCTAAACCCTTCTGCTCCCGCGTCGGCGACCGCCCGAATCCGCTTCGAGGAGCACCGTTCGTGCGTCGGTATTCTCAAAGGATTTAGCCCTGCGAAACCAAGCCTCGCGCATGAACGTCGCCGTTCTCGGTGCCGGCTACGCCGGGCTGATGCTCGCCCGCCGGCTCGAACGGAGCCTGCCGTCGTCGGCCGACATCGTCGTGGTCAACGACCGACCCGACCACCTCGTCCAGCACGAACTCCACCGGGTGGTCCGCCGGCCCGCGCTCGCCGACCGGATCACCGTGGACCTCGACGACGTGCTCGACCGTGCCGAGGTCCGCGTCGCGCGCGTCACGGACGTCGACCACGAGGCGGGCGTCGCCCACCTCGACGACGAGGCGGGTGAGACGACACTCGACTACGACGTCGGCGCGGTCTGTCTCGGGGCCGAGACGGCCTACTACGACCTGCCGGGGATCGAGGAGCACAGCATCCCCTTGAAACGCCTGCCGGACGCTGCACGCATTCGAAAGGAGTTCCTCGACCTCGGCTCCCGAGACCGGGCCGTGGTCGGCGGCGCGGGGCTGTCGGGGGTGCAGGTCGCGGGCGAACTCGCCGCGCTCGCCGACGAGGAGGCCCTCGGCTGTGAGGTCACCCTCCTCGAACAGGCCGACGCGGTCGCGCCGAACTTCGACGCCGACTTCCAGACCGCGGTCCGCGACGAGCTCGAATCGTGTGGGGTCGTGGTGAAGACGGGACGGACCGTCGAGCGGGCGACGGACACCGCGGTCGAGTTCGAGGACCGCGAGGCGCTCGACTACGACCAGCTGGTCTGGACCGGCGGGCTCCGCGGACCGGACGCGCTCGGCGGCGAGCGCCCGCTGATCCCCGACACCCTCAAGCTCGGCGACGGGACTTTCGTGGTCGGCGACGCCGCGCGGGTCACGGACACCGACGGAGCGGCGGTGCCCGCGAGCGCCGCGGCGGCGGTCCGCGAGGCGCTCACCGTGGCGAAATCCATCACCCGGATCGTCGAGGACGACCGCGACGGCGTCTTCGAGCCGCGACCCGAACGGTTCCGGTTCGACGCGCCCGGGTGGCTGGTGAGCGTCGGCGACGGCGCGGTCGGCCAAGTCGGCCCGCGCGTCGTTCGCGGTGCGGCGGCGAACGCGCTGAAGAGCACCGTCGGCGCGACGTATCTCTCGGTGGTCGGCGCGCCGAGCAATGCCGTCGGGCTGGTCCGAGACGAACCCTGACCGACCGACGCACGAACCGGGTCGGTGAGTCGACACGATCTCGGCCGAAACCAGGGATATCGGTTCGATAGGGGGCTGAAACGGCCCGTTTCTCCTATCGGGGGAGTTATGGTCGAGAAGCTAGCTGGTTAGGGGCATGAGGCAACGAGCCGTCATCGCCGTCGTGTGTGTCGCGCTGCTGTTGCTCGCGGGGTGCTCACAGCTCGCGTCGGCACCCGCGGACCAGACACCGGCTCCGACGTCCGGTGAGTCCGGAAACGAGACGGGAACCGCAACGGGCTCGCCGACCAGTCCGCCGGCACCGAACACCACGACGGCGGCGTCGACGACGACCGCCGGTTCGAACGCGACGGCCACCACGACGTCTACGGCGACGTCCACTGCAACGTCGACCGCGACGGGGACGCCAACCCCAACAGCTACGCCGACCGCAACATCGACGCCGACGGACACCCCGACACCGACCCCGACGGACACCCCGACACCGACGCCCACACCGACCGCAACACCAACACCGACCCCGACGGACACCCCGACACCAACACCGACGGAGACATCGACCCCGACGGAGACCACTCCGCAGGAGGAGCACAACGTCGTCCTCATCGGTGGGTCCGTGGAGGACAAGGTCACCTACCAGCTGACGGTCTCGGGGTCGATCGAGCGCCGCGGTGAGAGCTACGGCGCGCCGATCGACGACAGCGGCGTGACCGAGGACCCCGACATCGACGTCATCAGCGGCTCGACGGTCGACGGACGGCTCGGCGGTGGCGGCGACGCCTACCACATCACCGGCGAGATCACGAGCTTCGAGGCCAACGGCGACGTCTCGGTCTACGTCGACGGTGAGGAGACCGACCTCGGATAACTCGGGACGCGCTCGCCGGTTCTCCGGCGAGAATTTGGCATACTCTTTTATCCCACATCTGTCTGTCGTCGGTATGGACGGACCCGACCCGAGCGACGTCGACGTACTGAACTACGCGCTGGGACTCGAACACCTCGAGTACGCGTTCTACGACGAGTTCCTCGCCAACCACTCGGAACACGAGGTCGAGTGTTCGGCGGTCGCGAACTACTTCGCCCGCCCGACCCTCCAGTACTCGGTCTACCAGCAGATCGAGGACGTCCGGGACCACGAGAAGGCCCACGTCGACGCGCTTACCGAGACGATCGAACAACTGGGTGGCACACCGGTCGAACTCGCCGACTACGAGTTCCCCTACGACTCCATGGAGGGGTTCGTCGCGCTCGCCGACCGGATCGAAGCCGTCGGCGTCTCGGCCTACGCCGGTGCGGCACCCATGATCGACAGCGAGGAGGTCCTCACGGCCGCGCTCTCGATCCACAGCGTCGAGGCTAACCACGCGACCTACTTCCAACTGCTCAACCTCCAGCGCCCCGCACCGAACGCGTTCGACCCGGCGCGAAGCGAAGACCAGGTGGGCCCGATCGCAAAGCAGTTCGTCGCGGGCGCGAACGGCGACGGAAGCGACGACGGTTCGGGGGAGGGCGAGCTCTCGGTGGCGGGGCTGAGCGCCGACGCCGACGGCACCGACGCGAACAACCTCAACGACGAGTACGTCACCTACGAGAACACCGGCGACGCGGGCCTCGACCTCTCGGGCTGGACCGTCACGGACAGCTCCGGCACGACCTACACATTCCCGGAGGGCGTCTCGCTCGCGCCGGGGGCGCAGGTCACCCTCTACACCGGGAGCGGCACCGACACCGCGACGGAACGCTACTGGGGTCGGGCGAACGAGGTCTGGGACAACGGCGCGGACACCATGACGGTGCGCGACGCGAGCGGAACGGTGGTCCTCCAGCGGTCGTACCCCTGAGTCCACCGTGAGACCGACCGACCCAACCGTGGCCACCGCTGACGAACCGAACCCACACTCAGGAGACGAATAATGGCCGACGACCGAACGGGGCCCGACGACGACCGAACGGGACCCGACGACGACCGAACGGGGCCCGACGACGGCCGGTTCGTCTTCGGTGACGAGCGGCCGGGCGGGACGACCGACAGGAGCCTCGGTGCCGAGAGCGTCGTCGCCATCCTCGTGGTCGTCGTCGTGCTCGGCGCGGTGCTGTTCGTCATCGGGTTCCCGTTCCTCGGTGGGCTGACGGACGGCGGCGCGGGAGCCGAGGGCCCGACGACGAGTACCGCTGGAGGGACGACCGAGCAGCCGACGACCGCGGGAACCCGGACGACCGTCGGAGGCACAACGACCGACCTCGGCACGGTTCGGACGACGGCGACCGCACTCCAGAACACGACGACGGGGAACGCGACATCGACCGCGACGCCGACGTCGGAGCCCGCAGCGGAGTCGGGAGCGCCGTCGGCACCGGAACCCCCGGCGGCAGCCGACTCCGGGACCCCAACCGACACGCCTGCAGCGGACGAGGCGGACACACCGACCGCGACGGCTGCGTCGGACGAGGCGGACGAATCGGGCGAGGCTGATGCGTCAGGCGAGCCGAATACACCGACCGAGGCTGATGCGTCAGGCGAAGCGGATGCGTCGGATGCGGCCGGTGGATCGGGCGGGGCGGAGACACCGACCGACACGACGGCGTCCGATGAGGCGGACACGCCGACCGACGCCGACGAGTCGGCCGCGGGGGATGGAGACGAGAGCCCGACCGCGACCCCGGCGTCGCGCTCGCCGGTCGTCGAGTCGTTCGACGTCACCGACGCGTCGAACGGCACCGTGGCGGTCTTCGACGTCGCCTGGACCGTCGCCGACCCCGACGACGACCTCTCGGGCGTCACCGTCGGCCTCGTCGCCGACCCCGACGGGGAGGCTCGGACCGTCGCCGAGCGGTCGTTCGACGCGGGCGGCAGCGACTCGACCGGCGAGACGAGGTTCACCGTGCCGGACGGCGCTGGCTCGACCTACGAACTCCGGATCGAGGCGACCGACGCCGACGGCAACACCGTCTTCGAGCTCACCCGTGTGGTCGCGGACGGCGAACCGGTCGGTTGACTCACCGCCCCGACCGAATTCGGTGTGACGAACGGGAGCTACTCGTGGCCGAGGACCGCCATCGGCTCGTAGGGTTCTTCGAGGTACTCGATATCGCTCGCGGCGAGGTCGAGTTCGACCGCCTCGACGGCGTCTTCGAGGTGCTCGACGCTCGACGTGCCGTAGATGGGTGCGGTCACGCCCTCCTTCGAGAGCAGCCACGCGAGGCCGATCTGACTCATGCTCACGCCCGCCTCGTCGGCGACCTCCTGAACGCGTTCGTTGATCTCGCGGGCCTGTGGGGTGTCGTATCGGTCCTCCGTCATGTCGCGCATCTCGTCGGCCCGTTCGTGGGGGCGCGCGAGGTAGCCGCCCGCGAGCGGGCTCCAGGGGATCACTCCCACGCCCTCCTTCGCCGCCAGCGGGTTCATCTCGCGTTCCTCCTCCCGATAGACGAGGTTGTAGTGGTTCTGCATCGTGACGAACCGTTCGAGGCCGAGCGAATCGCTGGTGTGGAGTGCGTCGGCGAACTGGTGGGCCCACATCGAGCTCGCGCCGATATACCGCGTTTTGTTCCCTCGCACGGCGTCGTCGAGCGCGCGAAGGGTCTCCTCGATCGGCGTGTCGTCGTCCCAGCGGTGGATCTGATAGAGGTCGACGGTGTCCATACCTAATCTATCGAGGGAGTTGTCGAGCTCCTGGTCGATGGTCTTTCGCGACAGACCGCCCGAGTTGGGGTCGTCGTCGCGCATCTCGCCCCAGACCTTGGTGGCGACCACCTGTTCGTCGCGGTCGTACTCCGAGAGCGCGTTGCCGAGGATCCGCTCGCTGTCGCCGCGGGAGTAGACGTTCGCGGTATCGAAGAAGTTGATCCCGAGATCGATCGCGCGGTCGATCACCTCGGTGGCCTGCTCCTCGTCGACGGTCCAATCGAACATCTCGTCGCCACCCTCCCCGAAGCTCATGCAGCCGAGACAGATCTTGCTGACCGTCATGCCGGTGTCACCGAGCGTCGTGTACTCCATCCGCATCGATTCGAGTGGGAGATGAATAGCCCTTTTGTGGCAATCTTCTAGTACTTCGATACGGGAGCCAAACGCGTATCCCTCGCCGTCCCGTGGGTCCCGACGATGTCGTACACCAAAGTCAACTACGAGGAGACCGAGTCGACCCAGGGACTCCACTTCCTTCGTGACCCGCTCGGCTGTGAGGAGCACGGCGTCAGCGTGCTCGACGCCGAGCCGAACTGGGACGGCTTCGAACACGACCACGCCGACGAGGGCGAGGAGGAGGTCTACGTGCTCGTCGACGGCGCGGCCACGATCACCGTCGACGACGAGGACGTCGCGATGGACGTCGGCGACGCGCTCCGGGTCTCACCCGGTGCCACACGGCAGATCACGACCGGCGACGAGGGTGCCCAGTTCGTGATCAGCGGCGCGCCCTGACCCCGCAGTGACCATAAGTACGCTCGTACCGTACGACCGTCGATGACGACGGCGACCGATGCCGACGGGCCGGGGGTGCGGACCCGCGAGATCGTCCGGGCCGACCTCCTCTCGGTGTTCCGGATCGAGAAAGCCTCCTTCCCCCAGCCGTGGCCGTTCCGCGCGTTCGAACGGTTCCTCGGGACTCCGGGCTTTCTGGTGGCCGTCACCGATGAGGTGGTCGGCTACATCGTCGCCGACGACGTGCCGAACCACGGCCGGCGGCTCGGGCACGTCAAGGACCTCGCGGTCGACCCCCACCATCGCGGACGCGGGGTCGGCGCGACCCTGCTCGCCCGCGCGCTCGACGTCATGGACGGCCGACGCGCCACCTCGGTCAAGCTCGAAGTCCGCGCGAGCAACGAGCGCGCACAGACGCTCTACCGACGGTTCGGCTTCGTCCACCGGAAGACCGCACCGGGCTACTACGCCGACGGCGAGAACGCGCTGATCATGGTTCGGGACTGACTCACTTCTCGACGATCCGCTCGTCGACCGCCTCGCCGAAGTGGCGCGCCGTCTCCTCGTGGTAGACCTTGACCTCGTCGCCGACCTTGAGGTCCGTCACCGCCTTCGGCCCGTTCGGGGTGGCGACCTTGATCGTCTCGGCGTTCTGGAGCAGGGTCTCGATGTGGTCGCCGTCGATCTCGCCGCTCTCGGCGTCGTCGACCGTCGCGCCGACCGTCGCCTCCACCCGGAACATCGGTCGGCGCTCGATCTTCGCTCGCCCGACCAGCGCCTCGCGGGTTCGGCCGTCGGTGTCGACCACCTGAACCTCGTCGCCGCTCTTGACTTCGGAGAGGTACTGGGTGCCACCGTCCGGTGTCCGAACGTAGGCGTGGACCGCGCCGGCGTTCACCCGGAAGGGCCGCGAGGCCACGTAGGGCGATTCGGCGGTCTCGGCGTGGACGAAGAACAGCCCGCGGCTCATCGAGCCCACGAGCATCCCCTCGTCGTCCGAGAGCAGGGACCCGGTGTCGACACAGACCCGGTCCGCGGACCCGACCTGTTCGATCCCCGTGATCTCGGCCCACTGGAGGTCGAGGTGTTCGCGCTCGGCCTCGTCACGGATCTCGACCGTGCGCCGGATCTCGTCGGGGTCGCTCGAATCGAGCAGCACACCGTCGGAGCCGGTTTCGAGCGTCTCGAACGCCGTTCGGGCCTCGTCGGCGGTCTCGACACCGGCGACGAGGTGGGTCTCCTCGCCGATGCGCGCGATCAGGTTCTCGAGCGGGATGATGGTCCAGTCCTCGCCGATGATGAAGGTGTAGTCGGCCTCGCTCGCGGCGGCCTCGGCGAAGGACTCGTAGTCCTGGTTGAACACCCTGACGTACGCGCCGTCGGCGTCGTCACGGCGGATCGCCGAGAGGTCGGCCGACCCCGAGAGGTCGGGTGGCAGGTCGGCCGTACCGTCGCCCTCGCCGCCCTTCCCGACAACCGTCGCGTCGGGCCCTTCGCCCTCGTCCCCGATGGTGTCGATGCCGCCGTTCGCGAACGCCGCGACCGACACCGCGCCGAGGTCGCGGACCTTCGAGACGTCGGCCTCGTCGCAGAGCACCCAGTCGACGCCGGCTTCGAGCCCCGCCGTGATCCGTCGTTTCCGCTCCTCCCAGTCGCCAACCGAGTCGTCGGCTTTGAGCCAGACCGTGCGTGTCATACGGGGCGCTCGAAGCCGTCGGGCTTGAACGTGGCGGAAACCCCGGAAGGTTTTCGGATGCGACGACCCACCATCCGCATAATGGAGCCCGACGCGGTGCTGTTCGACCTGGATGCTACCCTCTGTCGACGGCGCTGGTCGCCGGAGACGGTGCTCTCGGGGGCGTTCGACGAGGTCGGCGTGACGCCGTACACCACCGCGAGCGAGATGAACGCGGTCGTGAACGACGTGCCGACCGCCGAGGACGACGTGGCGTTCTACACCAACTGCCTCGAAGCGGCCGCAGAGCGCACGAATACGACCCCCGAACGCGCCGAGGCGGTCGCCCGCTCGTACCACCGCGCCATCGACTACGCCGACGTCGAGTTCGTTCCCGGTGCGGAGGCCGCCCTCAGCGCCGTCGACACACCCCTCGGACTCGTCACGAACGGCAGCGAGGCGACCCAGCGCGCGAAGCTCGACGCGCTCGGCATCGCCGACCGATTCGAGGTCCGGGTGTTCGCCGACACCGGCGGCATCAAACCCGACCCCGCACCGTTCGAGCACGCGCTCTCGGAACTGGATGTCGATCCCCGAGAGACGGTACACGTCGGCGACTCCCTCCACGCGGACGTCGCCGGTGCGAACGCGCTCGGCATCCGGTCGGTCTGGGTTTCACACGGGGCGGACCTATCGGTCGGTGATATCCGACCGGACCACACCATCGACTCGCCCGTGGACCTGCCCGGTCTCCTCTGAACGGCGTAGAACGTGGTGCACGCCGCTTCCGGAATAAATTCATGAAGTCACATCGCACAGACGAACCATGTCGAGCCTGCTAGAGCGCCTCCCGGGTCATCTGATCCTGTTCGTTGGGATCGTGGTTGCTGGAGTGGCCAGTCTGTTCGTCTTCGTGAGCGCGACGAACCTGCTCGCGTGGGGTGCGCTGACCTACGGTGTGGTTTCGGCGGCTATCGGACTCGCCATCATCTACCGATAGTTACGCTTCGACCGCGAGGCCGGCCCGGTCGAGCGCCTCCTCGGCCGTGCGGTCGTCGTGGACCACGCCCGAGACCGCGCGGGTCATGGCCTCCGGGTCGTCGTGCTGGAACACCGTGCGGCCCATCGAGACGCCCGCCGCGCCCGCGTCCATCGCGCCGCGGACCGCTTCGAGTGACGCTTTGTCGCCCGCGGGTTCGCCGCCCGCGATCAGCACGGGCAGTCGGGTCGCGTCGACGACGCGGGCGAAGCTCCCGGCGTCGCCGGAGTAGCCCGTTTTGACGACGTCCGCACCGAGCTCCTCGGCGAGGCGGACGGCGTGGCTGAGGCGCTCGGGATCGGCCCCGTCGACGCCCGGTCCGCGGGCGTAGGCCATCGCCAATACTGGGATCCCGAGCTCGTCGGCACGCTCGGTGAGTTCGCCGAGGTCGGTGATCTGCTCGGGCTCGGATTCGCTCCCGACGTTGATGTGAAAGGAGACCGCGTCCGCGCCGGCCTTGACCGCCGCCTCGACGGTCCCGGTGATCCGTTTGTCGTTGGCGTCCGGGCCGCCGGCGGTCGAGCCGTTGAGGTGGACGATGTAGCCCGCGTCGTTCTTGTTGGGATGCACACGAGGGGCGACCCCTTTCTGGGTCAACACGGCGTCGGCCCCACCGCGCGTCACCGCGTCGACGGTCGACTCGATGTCGACCAGCCCCCGGACCGCGCCGAGGGTGAGGCCGTGGTCCATCGGGATGGTGAGGAACTTCCCGTCGGTGCCGATACGGTCGAGACGTGCCTGAATACCGGTGTTCATACTGTCACTCCGTCCCACGATGGTTATGGACGTTCCGGTCGCGGCGCACGTTGCGTGGCCCCCGCGAGTGCGCCCTCCTTGAGTTCGCGGGCCTTGGCTTCGAGCCGTTCGGCGACTTCCGTGGTACTCTCCCCGCTCTCGTGTCCCTCGGCGACGATGTCGACCAGCGCGCTCCCGACGATCACGCCGTCGGCACCCGCCGCGACCACCTCGCGGGCGATCTCGCCCGAACTGATCCCGAACCCGACCGCCTTCGGGATGTCGTACTCCGCCAACCTATCGAGGCTCTCGGTGGTCTGGTCGGAGACGTCGTCGCGGGCGCTCGTGACGCCGAGGCGAGCCTGGACGTAGAGGTAGCCCGAGGTCTCCTCGACGGCCGCCGTGAGCCGGTCCCCGCGGGTCGTCGGCGCGGCGATGAAGACGAGGTCGCAGCCGTGCTCGTCGCACGCCGCTCTGAGGGGACCGCTCTCCTCGACGGGCAGATCCGGGATCACGAAGCCGTCGATGCCGGCCTCGGCCGCCCGCCGGACGAACGGTTCGGGCCCTGGTTCCTCGCTGCTCGCGGCGTCGCCGCTCGCTCGTTCCGAGGCCCGCTGGGCCTCGCGCCGCCCATACTGATAGACCAGGTTGTAGTAGGTCATACAGACCAGCGGCACGTCGACGTCGAGGCGTTCGACCACCTCGAAGAATTTCTCGGGGGTCATCCCGGCGTCGAGCGATCTGACCACTGCGTGCTGGATCGTCGGCCCCTCGGCGATCGGTTCGGAGAAGGGCAACCCGAGCTCGATGACGTCGGCCCCGCCGCGCGCGAGCGCCTCGATGTACGCGACGCTGGATTCGACGTCGGGGTCGCCGACCGCGAGGTACGGGACGAACGCGGCCTCGGTGTCCTCGAAGACCTCGTCGATGCGGCTCACTCGAAGACCCCCATCTCGGGCGCGTTCCCGATGTCGCGTTTCTCGGTCTCCTCGACGACGCTTTCGAGGTCCTTGTCGCCGCGCCCGGAGAGGTTGACCACGACGCTGTCCCCGAGGTCGTCGGGGTCGGCACGGTCGAGGTAGGCGATCGCGTGGGCGCTTTCGAGCGCCGGGATGATCCCCTCCAGCTGGGAGAGCCGGTGGAAGCCTTCGAGGGCGGCGTCGTCGTCGACCGAGACGGGAGTCACGCGTCCCTCGTCCACGAGGTTCGCGAGTTCGGGTCCCACGCCGGCGTAGTCGAGCCCCGAACTCACGCTGTGGGATTCGAGGATCTGACCCGCAGTGTCCTGGAGGAGTTTCGTGCGCGCACCGTGGAGCACGCCCTCCTGGCCCGTGGCGAGCGAGGCCGAGTTCGGCGCGACGCCCGCTTCCTCGTCGACGTCGAGGCTGCTGCCGCCCGCCTCGACCGCGACCAGCGAGACGCTCTCGTCCTCGACGAACGCGTCGAACGCGCCCATCGTGTTCGAGCCACCGCCGGCACAGGCCACCACGCTGTCGGGCAGCCCACCGATCTTCTCCTGTGTCTGCCGACGGGCTTCCTCGCCGATGACGGACTGGAAGTCGCGAACCATCGCCGGGAAGGGATGCGGGCCGACCACCGAACCGATGACGTAGTGGGTGTCCTCCACAGTCGTCGCCCACTCGCGCATCGTCTCGTTGATGGCTTCCTTCAGGGTCCCTCTTCCTGTCGTCACCGGATTGACGGTCGCGCCGTTGAGCCGCATCCGGAAGACGTTGGGGCGCTGGCGGTTGATGTCGCGCTCGCCCATGTAGACCTCACACTCCATCCCGAGGTGAGCCGCGGCCATCGCGGTCGCGGTGCCGTGCTGGCCCGCCCCGGTCTCGGCCACGATCCGCTCTTTGCCCATGTACTTCGCGAGGAGGCACTGCCCGAGCGCGTTGTTGAGCTTGTGCGCGCCACCGTGGAGGAGGTCTTCGCGTTTGAGGTAGACGTCGAAGCCGGAGCGCTCGCTCAGTCGGTCGGCGTGCTGGAGCGGGGTGGGTCGGCCCCCGAAGTCCCGGAGCCGCTCGCGGAACTCGTCCACGAAACCGTCCTCGTTCTCCAGCACGTAGCGCCGGTAGGCGTCGTCGAGTTCCTCGACCGCCGCCATCAGCGCCTCGGGGACGTACTGGCCACCGTACCGCCCGAATTTCCCGTTCTCGTCCGTTGCCATTGGCTTGTTCGTCCCTCGGTTCGTCTCACTCATTGGTCTTGCGTCGTGAGTCGCCGAGCGTTCGCCTCCGGGTCGCCGTCCATGACCGCCGTGCCGATCAACAAGGCATCGGCCCCCGCCTCGCGCATCCGCCGGACGTCCTCCGAGCTCGTGATGCCGCTCTCGGCCACGAGGGTCACGTCGTCCGGGACCCGCGGCGCGAGCTCCTCGAAGGTCGAGAGGTCGACCTCCAGCCGCGCGAGGTCGCGGTTGTTGACGCCGATCAAGTCCGCATCGGCAGCCAGCGCGGCGTCGAGTTCGGCGCGGGAGTGAACCTCCACGAGCGGCTGGAAACCACGGTCGCGGGCGGCTGCAACGAGTTTCGGGAGGTCGTCGACGAACCGCGCGATCAGGAGGACGGCGTCCGCCGCGACGGCATCGAGCTGCGCCTCGCGAAGCACGAAGTCCTTCCGGAGCACCGGCACCGAAACCGCCTCGCGAACGGCCGTGAGCGCGTCGAGCGAGCCGCCGAAGTGGTCGGGTTCGGTGAGCACCGAGATCGCCGCCGCGCCGCCGGCGACCATAGACTTCGCGAGCGCCACGGGGTCCTCGTCGCGCTCGCCGTCGGTCGTCGGGCTGGTGGGCTTGACCTCGGCGATCACCGGCACGCGACCCTCGGATTCGGCCGCGGCGAACGCGGCGGGGAACGACCGCGCCGAGACGGCGAGCCGATCGGTGCCGCCCTCGCGTTCGGCCGCGGCCGCCAGGATCGATTCGACCTCGGGGGCCACTCCCTCGGTTTCGTTCATTAGTGTACAGTGATGGACTGTTTTGTACATAAGACTTGCGTCACCCAACGGAGGCGGACAGAATGTTAAAGACCCGCACGGCCCTATGATCGTCATGAGCGAGGTCGCCGGAATCTACGCGCGGGAGTCGAACTATCTCGACCGCTGCGTCCAGGTCGGGGTGGCGAGCGACCGCGTCGTCTCGGTGTCGTTCCCACGGAACTTCGCGTCCGGGGCCGACGCCCGGCACGAGGTGCTCGACCGGATATTCGAGTACCTCGAAGGCGACCACGACGAGTTCCGAGACGTCGAGATCGGCCTCACCGTTCCCACCGACCAGCGGTCGGTGCTCGAAGCCGTTCGCGAACTCCCCTACGGCACCCAGACCTCGGTCGAGCCGCTCACGGGTCGCATCCCCGGCTTCGACCCCGAGGACGACGACGACCGTGACCGCGTGCGCACCGCGCTCGACGAGAATCCGATCCCGATCATCATCCCCGACCACCGCGTTCGGGACGGCCCGAGTGCGGCTCCCCCGAAGGTCGAACAGCGGCTGCGATCGCTCGAAGGACTCTAGCCCCCACCTTTTGCTGCGCTCAGTCGCTCCCTGTGGTCGCTCCTTCGTCCCAAAATCGCGGAGCGATTTTGTGTGCCAATCAGAACTGCTTCGCAGTTCTGATGACGCTGGCAAAATGTGGATCAAAAGCCTGCGTCACCTCCTTCGGAGGTTCCTTGGCCCGCTCGCTTGTTTCACTCGCTCGCGGTGCGATCACTAACCGCCTCCGCAAACCACAACCGCACCGCCGAAGCCCTCAGCACCCGCTCACTTCGTTCGCTACTCACTCGGCCTACGGCCTCGTTCGAGTGCTTCGCCCTTCATCCGCCAGGCCAGCAACCGCACCGCAACCGCCTCGCGGCCGCACCGCGACCGCCACCGCCGCGCCGCCACACCGCAACCGCGCCGCGGCCGCGCCGCACCGCGCGGCAGGAGGTCCAACACGATTGTTTTCGGTAGTTAGATCGGCTGAAAAACCAGCCCGGTCTGCCGATGACGCAAGCCATTTCATGCCGTGACGGCAACGCACAGGAGTCTTGGAACGAGTGCCGAATCCGGTTCGACTGGTGGTCGCCTGGGTGGGAACGGCGCTGGTTCGGGCGGACCTCATCGAGCCCGAACGCGCGCGCCGAACCACCGACCTCGCGTGGCCCCGGATCGTCACGGGCCTCGCACGGATGTCGAAGAACGCCGCCGACACGGCGATGGTCGGCCTCGCAGTGGGCACAGCCGCCATCGCAGGTGTGGGCTTCGTCGCCCCCTACTGGGGGATGGCGTTCGCGCTCGGCGGCGGCCTCGCCAGCGGCACCATCGCACTCGTCTCCCAACGCTACGGGGCCGACGAACCCGTCGGCCAACCCGTCCGGTCGAGCATCCTCGTCGTGCTCGGGCTCACGGTCCCGGTCACCGCGCTGTTCTGGTTCCTCCCGACACAGCTCCTCGGCCTCCTCAGCGACAACCCGCGCGTGGTCGAACTCGGCGCGAACTACCTCCGACTCATGGGCCTCGGCGTCCCCTTCGCGGGCCTCAACCTGATCGCGAGCCGCGCGCTCGTGGGGGCCGACGACGCCTGGACCCCGATGGTGGTCCGGGCCGCCGGCGCGGTCCTGAACGTCGCCGTCAACGCGGCCCTGATATTCTGGCTGGGCTACGGCGTCGTCGGCGCGGCGGTCGGCACCGTCCTCGCGAACGTCGCCGTCACGATCGCGTTCGTCTACGGGCTGACGGCGGGCTGGCTCCCGGGCGTCGGGAAACTCCCCATCACCGTCGATCCGCTCGGCACCTACCTCCACGGCGAGACGACCCGCCAACTCGTGAAGATCGGGACGCCCCTGATCGGCAAGAACGTCGCCTGGCGACTCGGCGGCTTCGCCATGCTCTGGATCGTCGGGCTGTTCGGGACGACGGTCGTGGCGGCGTTCGTGGTCGCCCAGCGCGTTCGGGACCTCCTCAACACCCCCGGCTGGGGCTTCGGGCTCGCCTCCTCCAGCCTCGTCGGCCAGGAACTCGGCACCGGCGACGAGGACACCGCCGAGGCCTACGGCACCGAGGTGATCCGCTTCGGCGTCGCGGTCTACTTCCTGCTCGCGGCGGTGGTGTTCGTCCTCGCCGATCCGATCGCGCTCGCGTTCGTCGGCGACCCCGCGAGCGACGCGCTCCCGATCGCCACGCTGCTCGTCAGGGCGACCTGCGTCGGGATCGTCTTCAAGGGCCTCTCGCGAACCGCGACCGGCCCGCTCCGCGCGAGCGGCGACACCCGGTGGCCGTTCTACGGTCAGGTCCTCGGCTACGTCGTGGGCCTCCCGCTCGCGTACCTCGGCGCGACGACCGACCTCGGCCTCCCGGGGCTCGTGGTCGCCGTCGTCGCCGTGATGGTCGCGCCCGCCGCGGTCAGCTACTACCGCTTCTCGACGGGTCGATGGAAGGTGATCGCCCGAGACTACCGTCCCGCGACCCAGCCCGGCGACTGACGATGCGAGCAAGGGCCACGATCCGGAACCGATTAGGCCGACCAAAATGCTTATGACTTTAGGGTTGCCTAACTCGGGTAATGGCCGTTCCCTCCCACCGATTGGGCCCCGACACGACCACGACCGACGACCACAGCGGATCGCGGCTCGACCACGGCGTCTCGGTGCACACCACCCGCCCCGGCCGTCGCGTCTTCGTCGAGGCGGGGAACACCGACGGGTGGATCGCGACGGACCTCGCCGTCGACCTCGAACGCTGAACTGCGGGACTGATAGCTCTCGGAGGGAATCGAAAAAGAACGAGTTTTCGTGGACTACGCCTCAGTGCGTCGCTTCTTCGAGCACGAGGGTGTCGTCTTCGAGGTAGTGCTCCAGGTGGTGGGCGTACTCCTCGTAGTCCGTGATCGCGTGGCGCAGGACCTCCTCGGAGGTGTAGTCGCCGAGGTTGTTGGCGAGTTCGATGTGGTCGCGGAACCGCTCGACGATGTCGGCGAACATCACCATGTCGTTGGCGACCGAGGTCCGGACGTCGTAGACGTCCTCACCCTCGAACTCGACGTAGCTCCGCTCGTCGAGGTTGACGGGACCCGCGACGGGGACACCACCGAGCGCCTGGGCGCGTTCGGCGATCGCGTCGGCGTGCTCCTCGACGTCCTCGTAGGCCTCCTCGAAGAAGCGGTGGAGTTCGAGGAACTCGGCACCCTCGACGTTCCAGTGGTGCTTCTTGAGCTGGTGATAGAGCACGTACGACGCCGCGAGGTCGGCGTTGAGCGCGTCGATGACCTGTTCGGCGCGCTCGGCCTCGATGCGGGTCGCCGGCGATTCGTCGACCGTGCCGAACTCCTGCTGGAGACGGGAGTCGGATTCTTGGAGACTCATCATCCCAGTGTAGGACGACAAGCCACTTAAACATTCCCCTCGCGAGAAGTTTTCTTTGGGATCCCGAAAATCCGGTTTCCATATCGGAACACGCGATGGCATCGCACGGGGGATCGCCCGGCGGAGCGAAGCGGATGAGTGATCGTTGCAATCGATCTCGATCGAAAAGTCACGGGCGGAGCGGGTTTCGATTTAGGCCGACCGAAATCGGAAGGCTTTAGCTTCTTTCGGCGGGCCTAACTCGTATGCGACGACGACGATTCCTCGCAACCACGGCGGTCGCCGGCGGGCTGCTCGCCGGCTGTACCGGGAGCGACGGCGGAACCAACGAGAGCACCGCTGGTGCCGGCGACGGGACCGCCGCGAGCGACGGAACGACCGGCGCGGGAGCCGCGACCGAGTCCGGATCCACCGCGGCCGAGGGAACGGGCTCGGAGGCCACCGACGGAACGGGAACCGCATCGGGCGGGTCCTACAGCACCACGATGCCGCCCGTGGGTACGGTAAGCTTCGACAGCGTTCCCGAGACGTGGGTCGCCAACAACGGAAGCTGGGCCGACATGGGTGTCGCGCTCGGCAAGCAGCCCCCGAAGGCGGTCTGGCTCACCGAACGGTACCACACCCAGTACTACGACGAGATCCCCGGCGTCTCGGTTGACAAGAGCGGGATGCAGAGCCTCTACAGCGACGGGGTGAGCAAGGAGCTGTTCTACGAGCTCGACGGCGACGTCCACGTCATCGACCCCAACTTCCTCCTGAACCGGTACAAGGGCTGGAACCAGACCGACATCAAGGAGATCGAGACGGAGATAGCGCCCTTCTTCGGCAACAGCATCTTCTCGCGGGGCTACGACTGGCACGAGGACTACCCGTACCTCTCGCTCTACGAGGCGTTCGAGAAGCTCTCACAGGTGTTCCAGGAGACCGAACGCTACGAGGCCTTCGCCGGTCTCCACGACGACTTCCAGTCGAACGTGAGCGAGGTCGTCCCCTCGGGCGAGAAACCCGCCGTGGCGATCATGTGGGCGGGAAGCGACCAACCGGATACGTTCTCCCCGTACCTCATCAGTCCCGGGACGAGCTTCAAACAGTGGCGCGACCTCGAAGTCCGGGACGCGTTCGCCGACACGTCCGTTCGGGACTTCCACGCCGACCGGAGCGAGGTCGACTTCGAGACGCTGCTGGAGGTCGACCCCGACGTCCTACTGCTTCGGGGCCACGAGGACAAGACCCGAAAGCAGTTCCAGAACACCGTGGTGTCGTATCTCGAAAGCAACGACACCGCGAGCGCGCTGACCGCGGTCGAGAACGGCGACGTCTACCGCGGCGGCCCGCTCTATCAGGGCCCGATCACGAACCTCGTGCTGACCGAGCGCGCCGCCCGGCAGGTCTACGGGGCCTCGGACCAGCTGTTCGACCGGCAACGCGTGGCCGACATCGTCACGGGGTCGTCGTGAGGGGAGCGTAGATGGCCGGGAGCGGTTCGACGACGACCGCCGGCGAGGACGAAGGCTGGTTCGAGTGGGTCGACGGCTCGCTGGTCTCGCTGATCCTCGCGAGCGTCGCGATCGTGGCGGTCGCGGGGCTGGTCCAGGTGAGCTTCGGGTCGTACTCGATGACCATCGGCCAAGCCTGGGGGGCGGTGTTCGACCCGGTCGTCTGGACGCACCCGCAGGTGATCGCGACCTTCCTGCTCGGTGAAGGCCTCGCGAACGGCCTCTTCTCGGCGCTCGGTCTCTCGACGGCGGCCGTCGACCTCCCCCAGCGTGCGCTGATCGTCTGGAACATCCGCCTGCCGCGCGTCCTCGTCGCGGCGTTCGTGGGCACGAACCTCGCGATCTCGGGGGCGATCTTCCAGGCCGTGACCCGCAACGAGCTCGCGAGCCCGTTCATCCTCGGGGTCTCCTCGGGGGCTGGGCTCGCGATCCTCCTCACGCTCGTCGTCTTCTCTGGCCTCACGGCGCTGTTGCCGGTGACGGCGTCGCTCGGTGGCGCGGTCGCCTTCCTGATCGTCTACGCGATCGCCTGGCAGAACGGCACCTCGCCGGTTCGGCTGGTCCTCGCGGGCGTGATCGTCAGCACGGTGTTCCAGTCGCTCCAGACCGGCCTCTTCTTCTTCGCCGACGACCTCGGGATCGTCCAGCAGGCGATCTCCTGGACCACGGGCTCGCTCACGGGCACCGACTGGGAACAGGTCCGGATCGCGCTGCCGTGGACGATCCTCGCGACGGTGCTCGCGCTCGCGGGCGCACGCCAGCTCAACGTCTTACTACTGGGTGAGCGCACCGCGAAGTCGCTCGGGATGTCGGTCGAGCGGGTCCGCTTCGCGCTCTCCGGCATCGCGATCCTGGCGGCGGCGGCGAGCATCTCGGTCGCCGGGATCGTGAGCTTCGTGGGCCTCATCGTTCCTCACGTCGTCCGTAACCTCGTCGGCAGCGACTACAAGCGCCTCATGGTCGGTTGTGTCTTCGCCGGCCCGGCACTGATGGTCGCCGCCGACGTCGGCGCGCGCCTCGCGCTCAACCCCGTCCAGATCCCCGTCGGGATCGTTACCGGGCTGATCGGCGGGCCCTACTTCCTCTACCTGATGCGAAAGCAGGGCTCGATCGGCGAGGTCTGAGGGGAGGATCTCGCCCCAACGAAAACGTTTATGCGTTTTAGGAGTGCCTAAACAGATATGGACGCGAGCGCTTCGTGGTGGACGAACGCGTGGTCGGCGTTCGACACACGACTGCGACCGACGGAGGGCGAGCCCCGATGACCGACGACGACCCGCTCCGGACGGACGGCGGTACGCTCGTCGAACGCAGCGAGTCGTCGGGACCCGCGGACGAACCCGGCGTTCCCGCCGAGCGGGACACCACGCTCGAATGCGAGGAGGTCGTGCTCGGCTACCCCGAGGGCGAACCGGTCATCGACGGCGAGTCGGTCTCGATCCCCCAGGGCTGCGTGACGGCGCTGGTCGGCCCGAACGGCTCGGGCAAGAGCACGCTCCTCCGGGGGCTCTCGAACCAGCTCACGCCCGACGACGGCGTCGTCAGGCTCGACGGACAGGCGATACAGACCCTCGACACCAAGGAGCTCGCACGGAAGCTCGGGTTGCTCTCACAGGAGAACGTCTCGCCGTCGAGCATCACGGTCGAGGACCTCGTGCTGCACGGTCGGTACCCCCACCGTGGCTTCTTCGATTCGCTGACCGACGAGGACGAGTGTGCCGTCGCGGACGCGCTCAGCCTCGCGGGCGTCGACCACCTCAGGGACCGCGAGGTCGGCGGGCTCTCCGGCGGCCAGAAACAGCTCGCGTGGATCGCGATGGTGCTCGCCCAGGACACCGACGTCCTCCTGCTCGACGAGCCGACGACCTTCCTCGACCTCCACCACCAGCTCGAAGTCATGGAGATCATCGAGACCTTGAAGGCCGACTCCGAGGTCACGATCGTGCTCGTGCTCCACGACATCGACCAGGCCGCCCGGTACGCCGACCACGTGCTCGCGCTCGACGACGGCTCGATCTACGCCCGCGGTCCCCCCGATGAGGTCATCACCGAGGACCTCCTCCACGACGTCTTCGGGGTCGCGGCCACCGTCGAGCACACCGACCGCGGCCCGCGCGTCACCGCCCACAACGCGGTCCACGACGCCGACGGCAACGACCTGAACACACCCTCGACGTAGTCCTCGCTCTCGGGACCAGCCCGACGACGTGTGCACTTTTCACGCCGGCCAGCCACGCGACCGTATGCACAGCCGTGTTCGATCCGGCGACGGCAGCGGTCTCGAAACCTCGACGTGGCCCGCACTCGACAGCACCCCATCGCGTCGGTTCGACGCACCGCTTCGGGGGCCGAACCGATGACCGGCGAGGCACGCGAGGCCGACGGCGAGACCGGCCCGCTCGACGGGCTCACGGTGCTCGACGCCTCGCGGGTGCTCGCGGGGCCGTTCTGTACGATGCAGCTCGGCGACCTCGGGGCGGAGGTGGTCAAGGTCGAACGCCCCGACGGCGGCGACCAGACCCGGGGCTGGCAACCGCCGTCCTACGGTGAGAGCGACGAGAGCGCCTACTACATGAGCATCAACCGGAACAAGCGCTCGATCGCGCTGAACCTCGCCTCGGCGGACGGCCGCGAGGTCTTCCGGGCGCTCGCGCGCGAGGCCGACATCCTCGTCGAGAACTTCCGCGTGGGGAAGATGGACGACTGGGGGCTCGGCTACGACGACCTCGCCGAGGTGAACCCGGAGCTCGTCTACTGCTCGCTCTCGGGCTACGGCGAGTGGGGCCCCGATGCGGACCGGCCGGCCTACGACATCATAATGCAGGCCGAGGGTGGGCTGATGAGCATCACCGGCGAGGAGGGCCGAACCCCCGTCCGAGTGGGGGTCGCACTCGCCGACATCGGTGCGGGGATGTACGCCACCCAGGCCATCCTCGCGGCGCTACTCGAACGCGAACTTGGGAACTCCGGCGGCCAGAAGGTCGACATCAGCCTCTTCGACGGGCAGGTGGCCTGGATGACCTACATGGCCTCGAACTACTTCGCGACCGGCGACCCGCCGACCAGGATGGGGAGCAGACACCCGACCATCGTGCCCTACCAGGCGTTCGAAACGCAGGATAGCTACGTCGTGGTCGCGGTCGGCTCCGAAGCTATCTGGGCGCGCTTTTGCACCGCGCTCGACCGCGAGGACCTCGCCGAGCACGAACGCTTTTCGACCAACGCCGACCGGGTGGCGAATCGCGAGGAGCTCGACTCCCTGCTGGCCGACGAGATCGGCGAGTACGGAACGGACGAGGTCCTCTCGGTGTTCGACGACCACGACGTGCCCGCGAGTGACGTCCACGACATGGCCGATATCTTCGAGACGCCACAGGTCGAGGCCCGAGGGATGCACCGCGAAATCGAGCATCCGACCGCGGGTTCCGTCGAGATGCCGGGCAGCCCGATGCACTTCTCGAACACCCCGACGACCATTCGTCAGTATCCGCCGCGGCTCGGCGAACACACCCGCGAACTCCTCCACGAGGCAGGCTACGAGGATGAAGCTATCGAGGAGCTGGTCGAGGCCGACGTCGTCGCGCCGCTCGACGAGTAGGACGGGTCGAAAAGTCGAAACGGCGATTCGAAAAGTTCGGGCTTCTACTGCGGGCTCGGGCTGCCGGAGCCCTGCTGGTTGACCGGCTGGCGGTCGAGCGCGCTGCCGGTGATGGACTTGAGGCGGTCGACCAGCCCGTCCTTCTCGCCCTCACCGGCGAGGGCGACTTCGAGGACTTCCGAGATGTGCGAGACCGGGATGATCTCGATCTGGTCCTCGTACTCGTCCTCGATCATCACGTCCTGTTCGTTCGCGGCCGGGATGATGACGCGTTCGAGCCCGGCCTTCGCGGCGGCCTCGATCTTGTGCGTCACGCCGCCGACGGGCAGCACGTCGCCCCGGACCGAGAGCGACCCGGTCATCGCGAGGTTCTGGTCGACCGGGACGCTTTCGAGCGCGCTGATGACCGCCGCCGCGACGGTGATGGATGCGGAGTCACCGTCGACGCCGCCCTCACCCACCTGGACGAACTGGATGTGGATGTCCTTCTCGGAGATGTTCTGGTCCGAGAACTTCTTGATGATCGCCGAGACGTTCTGGACCGCTTCCTCGGCCATCTCCTTCAGCTGGCCGGTGGCGATCACGCCACCCGGACCCTGCGAGGGCGTGACCTCGGCCATCACGGGCAGGACGATGCCCGAGTCCTCGCCCATCACGGCGAGGCCGTTGATACGGCCGACGACCTCGCCCTGGGCCACCGTCATCTCGTAGTCCTTCCGGCGCTCCATGAACGTGTCCGCGAGCTGCTGTTCGATCGAGCGCGAGCGGCGCTTGGCCTGAAGCACGTGGTCGCGGGTGGTGAACTCGGCGTCCTCGGCGCGGGCGATGTCGCCCGCGACCCGGACGAGCCCACCGAGGTCGCGCATCTTGAGCGTGAGGTGGCCCTTCCGGCCCGCACGACGGCGGGCTTCGAGGATGACCTCCTCGACCGCCTTCCGCGTGAAGTGGGGCAGGCGGCCGTCCTTCTCGACCTCCTGGGCCACGAACCGCGAGTACTTCCGGCGCATCTCGGGTTCGTCCTCGATGGTGTCGTCCATGTAGACCTCGTAGCCGTAGCCCTTGATCCGCGAGCGCAGCGCGGGGTGCATGTTCTCCATCGCGTCGAGGTTCCCCGCCGCGATCATGATGAAGTCGGTGGGGACGGGCTCGGTCTGGACCATCGCGCCCGAACTGCGCTCGGACTGCCCGGTGATCGAGAACTCCCGCTCCTGGATCGCCGTCATCAGCTTCTGCTGGTTGCGGATGTCGAGCGTGTTGATCTCGTCGACGAACAGCACGCCCTTGTTGGCCTTGTGGATCGCGCCGGCCTCGACGCGGTCGTGGCTCGGCGTCTCCATCCCGCCCGACTGGAACGGGTCGTGGCGGACGTCGCCGAGCAGCGCGCCGGCGTGGGCACCCGTCGCGTCCTCGAACGGCGCGGTCTGGTCCTCGGCGGCGTTGATCAGGAGGTTCGGGATCATCGCGTCCGTGCTCCGCGAACTGTACTTGAAGGCGAGGTAGATCAGCACCGCGAGCACGCCGCCGATCAGGAGCTGGTTGGCTATCAGGAAGGAGTAGCCCAGCACGATGGCGATGATGATCCACATCAAGAACTGGCGCATCTGGTTGCGCTTTTGGGCCTCCTCCTTGTGGGCGTCGATGATCTGTTCGCCCTTCCCGGCCGGAACGGTTCTGACCTTCGGCGCGTTGCCGTCGTCGGGGTTGTGATACACCAGCACGTCCTGGAGGTCCTCCTTCGGGAGGAGCTGGCTCATCGCCTTCGCCAGCATCGACTTCCCCGTCCCGGGCGTGCCGATCATCATGACGTGGCGGCGCTGCTTCGCGGCCTTCAACACCACGTCGCGGGCGTGGTCCTGCCCGATCACCTGGTCGACGAGACGGTCCGGGATCTCGATGTCGGCGGTCGACTCGATGTCGAGACCGCCGAGCAGCCCGTCCTCGTTCTCCTCGATGATCGCCGCCTCGGCGATGTCGCTCCCGAGGTCCTCCTCGAACGGCGCGTCCTCCGGCTCAGGGTCCGACTCCGACTCCGTTTCCGACTGGGTCGGGAACGCGTCGTCGGCGTCCATTTCATTACTCATGTGACTGGCTCTAACAAGCGATCGGAGGGCACGTTTACTGATATACTTTCTCCCCTCGGCGACCGGCGTCACACCACCGTCTCCGGTCCCGACAGCCTCGCTCGACGGGATTCGCGCCCCGACCGACGACTGAACGGACTTAAATACACGCCGTCCCACGGACGGATATGAGACGGGGCTTTTACATCGGTCGATTCCAGCCCTACCACGACGGCCATCATCGGATGGTCGAACACATCGCGAAGGAGGTCGACGAACTCGTGCTCGGGATCGGGAGCGCCGACGACTCCCACACCCGTCACGACCCCTTCACCGCGGGCGAGCGGATCATGATGATCACGAAATCGCTCGCCGACTCGGACCTCGTCATCTATCCGGTGCCGATCGAGGACCTCAATCGGAACGCGGTCTGGGTTTCCCACGTCCGGAGCATGTCGCCGACCTTCGACGTCGCCTACTCGAACAACCCGCTCGTCGTCCAGCTGTTCTCGGAGGCCGGTATGGAGGTCCAGCAGTCGCCGATGTTCGATCGCGAGAAGCTCGAAGGCTCCGAGATCAGGAAACGGATGATCGTCGACGAGGGCTGGCGCGAACTCGTGCCGCCCGCCGTGGTCGACATCGTTGCGGAGATCGACGGGATCGAGCGTATCCAACGGGTGAGTGACACCGACGGGGCCGCCGCACAACCGAACCCCAGCGGCTCCACCGACCCCGAGTAACCGTGATCACGCTGAGTTCGGACTTCGGTTCGCCCTACCCGGCGGCGATGAAGGGCGTGATCCTCGGTCGGACGGACGCCCGACTCGTCGACGTCGCCCACGACTTCCCACGGCAGGACGTTCGCACGACCGCCTTCTGGCTCCGCGAGGTACTCCCGACCTTCCCGCCCGCCGTCCACCTCGTGGTGGTCGACCCGGGCGTCGGCACCGACCGCGCGGCACTGGTGGTGCGTGCCGGCGACCACGTCCTCGTCGGCCCGGACAACGGGGTGCTCGTTCCCGCCGCCCGACGGCTCGCCGAAGGGGGTGAAGATTTCGAGGCGTTCGCGATCGAGGACGACGCCGCGAGCGCGACCTTCCACGGCCGGGACGTGTTCGCACCCGCCGCGGCGGCGGTCCACGAGGCCGATATCGACGCCATCGAGAGCCTCGATGGCTACGAACCGGTCGACGAGATCGAATCGCTGGCGTTCCCCGAGCCGACGGTCGACGACGGAACCGCAACGGGAGCGATCCTCGTGGTCGACGGCTTCGGGAACGCCATCACGAACGTTCCGGGGAGCGTGCTCGACGGCCGGTTCGGCGAGGAGATCGAACTCGACGGCGAGTCGGTACGGGTCGAACGGTCGTACGCCCACGTCGAGCCCGGCGACCGGCTCGTCACCGTCGGCAGTCACGGGAACGTCGAACTCGCGGTGAATCGAGGTCGGGGTGTGGAGGCGTTCGGCGTCGGGGTGGGTGACCCGGTCGTGCTCGCGTTCGTGTGATGGTCGACGCGTTCGGGGCGATGAACGCGGTGGGGCTGCTCGCGTTCGCCGCCGCCGGGGCGCTGAAGGGGGTCGACGCCGACCTCGACCTGTTCGGCGTGACCGTTCTCGGGACCCTGACCGCGCTCGGCGGCGGTATCGTCCGGGACGCCCTCGTCGGCCGGATCCCGGTCGCACTTCGGACGACCACCGACGTGGGTCTCGCGTTCGCGGGCGTGGTCATCGCCGTCGTTCTCGCGTGGCTGCTCGGGGGACGGGTCCGGGGCCACCCGGTCGTCGCCCTCTCGGACGCGGTCGGTCTCGCGGCGTTCGCCGCCACCGGGGCGCTCGTCGGCATCGACGCGGACCTCTCGGCGTTCGGTGTCGTGGTCCTCGCGGCGCTCACGGGGGTCGGTGGCGGGAGCCTCGCCGACGTCCTCCTCGGACGCGTGCCCGCCGTTCTTCACGAGGATTTCTACGCGACGCCCGCCGTGGTCGGTGGGGCGGCGTTCTGGATTGCGACCCGGTTCGACGTCGCCACCGGCTCCGCGACGCTCGGGTGTGCCGTCGTCGTGTTCGCGCTTCGGGTGCTCGCGCTCCGCGGGGACTGGCGGCTCCCGACTATCGGGTGAAAAATTTCGTGGTTGGTCGTTCGGCTCGCGTCAGTTGTCGGCCGAGATCACGTCGTCGATCCGGACGATCATCGTCGCGGCCTCGGTGGCGGACTCGAGCGCTTCGTACTTCACGGCCGCGGGGTCGAAGACGCCGGCCTCGACGGGGTCGGTGACCTGGCCGGTCTGACCCTCGGAGATGATGCCGGCGCGACCCTCGCTGTCGTGACGGGAGCGGAGGTCGACGAGCGCGTCGATCGGGTCCATCCCGGTGTTCTCGGCGAGCGTGCGCGGGAGGACGTCGATCGCGTCGGCGAACGCCTCGACCGCGAGCTGGCGGCGGCCCTCGATGCTGGCCGCGCGGTCGCGGATGTGGTCGGCGATCGCGATCTCGCTCGCGCCGCCGCCGGGGACGACACCACCGGCGTCGAGCGCGGCGGTCACGACGTCGAGCCCGTCGTTGAGCGCGCGTTCGAGTTCGTCGGTGACGTGGTCGGTGCTGCCGCGGGCGAAGACGGTGACGGACTCGGCGGCCGCACCGCCCTCGACGAAGGCGAGGTCGTCGTCGCCGTAGGACTCGACGCTGACCGACTCGGCGTTACCGAGGTCGTCGCTTTCGAGGTCGTCGATCGCGCCGACGCGGCTCGCGCCGGTGACCTGGGTGATGGACTTCGCCTCGTCGTCGCCGACCGATTCGAAGGCGAGGATGCCCTCCTCGGCGAGGGAGGCCGCCGCGCGGTCCTCGATGCTCTCGGTGACAAACGCGACGTCGACGTCGAGGTCGGCGAGCTTCTCGGCGTACTGCTTGAACTGTTTCTCTTCGGCGTCGAGCGCGGCGTTGAGCTGGTCGATGTTCGTGACGTCGTACTCGGCGTCGACGCTCGACTCACGGATGTCGAACTCGACGTCGAGCACGGCGATCGAGGCGTCTTCCACGCTGGTCGGCATGTCCTCGCGGACCGGCTCCTCCTCGCTGATGACGCCCTCGACGAGTTCGGTGGCGCTGGAGGCCGCACCGGTCTGGGTTCGCACTGAGATCTCGTTTCGCGCGACGCCGTCGTCGCCCTCGACCTGGCGAACGGCGTCCACGACCGTCTCGGCGAGCGCCTCCGCGTTCACGTCGCCGGTGCCCTTCCCGGTCATCGAGGTGCGGGCCACGGCTCGGAGCCGGTCGTCGTCGAGGTCGTCGGCGTCGAGGACGAGCCCCTCGACCGCTTCGTTGGCCAGCGCGGCGGCCTCGTTGTACCCCTCGACGATCGTCGTCGGGTGGACGTCGTCGTCGAGCAGGTTCTCGGCCTTCGCGAGCAGCTGACCGGAGAGCACGGCCGCCGTCGTCGTCCCGTCACCGACCTCGTCCTCCTGGGTCTCGGCGACTTCGACGATCATCTGGGCGGCGGGATGCTCGATGTCCATCTCGCCGAGGATGGTCGCGCCGTCGTTGGTGATGACGACGTCGCCGGCGTCCGAGACGAGCATCTTGTCCATGCCGCGTGGACCGAGCGTCGTGCGTACGGCCTGCGAGACCGCCTTCCCGGCGGCGATGTTCGAGCTCTGGGCGTCCTGTCCGCGGGTGCGCTGCGTGTCCTCGCTCAGGATGAACATGGGCTGTCCACCCATTCGCTGTTGCTGTGCCATGATGGAATCCTCACCAGTGGGTCGTTTGCGGTTCTATATAAATTTTTTCAACCCGGCTCGAAAAAGCGCCGGACGTGGACGGGATGGTGTGACACGGCGTGGCGCGAGCCCCCGCCCTCACCGACGGTCGTAGACCGCCACCGCGCGGTCCGACCGCGAGGAGACCCCGCGGGGGTTCCGCCGACCCCGGTCGCGCCACCGGGCGAGGACGCCTCCCGCTTGCCCCCGGGCGGTGCCGGTTATCACGTCCCGGCCGGTGGCGGCCCAGCCGGAGGGGGTCGCCTCTCCGCGGACGATGTCGCGAAGCTCCGCCGCGGCGTCGCTGCCGGCGTGGCTCAACAGCCGTCGTGCCGTGGTCGGTCGGAGCCCGTAGTTCTTGACGAGGCGGTAGGCGAGCGCCCGGTACTTCCAGTACCAGTCGCGCTCGGCCTGCCCGCCGTCGGAGAGGGCGTGCGGCACGGGCGTTCCCGGGTCGCCACGCTGTGGGGCTTTCACGCCCCGCCGGACCGCCATGCCGTCGCGCCAGGCCACGTCGTAGCCGGCGGCGGCGAGCCGGTGGGCGAGGTCGCGCGAGCCGCCGGTTTCGAGGTACTCGTCGAAGCCGTCGAGCCCGTCGAGCGCCTCGCACGAGAACGCCACGTTGAAGCCGTCGAAGTAGGTCACCTCCCGACCCGCGATGGCGCGGGTCTCGGGGGCCGGCCCCTCGGTCGGCAACGTGGGACCCGTGACCGCCCCTATCGAGGAGCGTTCGGGGAGCGAGTAGCCCTCCGCGAACGTGTGATTTCGGGGGTGGACGTGGTCGCCGGTGAAGCCGTCGGCGAGCGCGGCGAGCCAGCCCGCGGCGACCGTTCGACCCTGGCCCACGAACGCGATCCGGTCGCCGTCCGCGTGTTCGATCCCGGCGTTGCGCATCACGTTCACGTTCCGGTCGGCGACCTCGACCAGCACGTCGACGTCCTCGCGCTCGCGAACGATACCGGTGGTTCCGTCGGCCGACGGGCCGTTGACGACGACCACCTCGCTCTCGGGGGCCACCGCAGCGAGCGCGTCGAGACACGCCACGAGCCGTCGCCGAGCGTTGAGCGTCGGCACGACCACCGAAAGCTGCATGAACGACCGATACCCCGTCTCGCTATAAAAACCCCTGTTTTACCCGCTACAGCCGGTATCGAGGGGTCAGTCGACGTCGGCGAAGAAGCCGGTCCGTTTGGCGCTCGGGTCGTCGGTGCCCCACGGCGGGTCGAATTCCTCGATCGACAGCCGTGGGAGGTGTTTCGCACAGTGGATGTAGGCCTCCTCGACTTCGAGTTCGACCCACGTCTTCGTTCGGTTCACGTCGGTCGGGTCGTGGGCCCCGTCGACCTCGTCGTGGAGCGTGGCACGGCCGTTGACGTGGAGTCCCACCGTCGTGTCCCACCAGTCGACGAAGAGGAACGTCGCGTGGGGGTTCTCGTGGATGTTGCCGAGCGAGGCCTGGACCCCGTTGCCCCGGAACTCGGGGTAGGCGAGGTGGCGGTCGTCGAGCACCGTCACGAACCCCCGCGGGCCGATCCGGGGCGAGCAGTCGGTGTTGCCGTCGCCGTCCGCCGTGGAGAGGAAGAACATGATCCGCTCGCGGACGAACGCCGCCATCACGTCGTTGAGCCGGTCGGAGACGCTACCGTCGTAGAACGCGAGCGCGCGGGCCTTCGTGCCGAACCGCTCCTGGAGGTCGTGTTCGCCGTCGCTTCCCGGGCGACCGTCGGCGTCGTCGCTCATGTGTGTGGAAGGCAAGCGACGAGCAAAGCCCTAACGACCGAGGGAGACGGGATTCGAAACAGGCCGGGGCCGAGCAGCAACAGGTCGGGGCCGAGCAGCGCCTGGACGGGCCTACTCGATCGCCTCGCACAGCAGGCTCACGCCGAGGTCGATCTCGCGCGGGGTCACGTCGAGCGGCGGGAGGATCCGGAGCGCCTTCCGCCCGCAGGCGAGCGTCAGCAGACCGCGTTCGAACGCCGCCTGCAGGACGTCGTCGCGGCGCTCGGGGGTGTCGAACTCGACGGCGAGCATGAGGCCCTTGCCGCGAACGTCGACGACGCCCTCCGGATCGGCGTCCGAGAGATACTCCACGAACTGCCGACCGCGTTCGGTCGCGTTGTGGAGGAGGTCGTGTTCGTGGATGGCGTCGAGCGTGAGCGCGCCCTGGAGCGAGGCGATGACGTCGCCCGCCCCCCAGGTCGAGGAGATCCGGCCGCGTTCTTCGGGAAAGACGTCCGAGCGGGAGATCGTGGCCCCTACTCTGAGTCCCTTCGCGGCGGTGATCACGTCGGGCTCGATCGGGTAGTGGTCGGCGGCCCACATCTCTCCTGTTCGCCCCATCCCCGACTGGATCTCGTCGGCGACCAGCGTGAGGTCGTAGGTCTCACACACCCGCGCGACCTCGTCCATGAACGCCTCGCTCGGGAGGCGATAGCCGCCCTCGCCCTGGATCGGTTCGAGGATCAGGTAGGCCACGTCCTCGGGGTCGACGAACCCGCCGGGCCCGACCATCCGTTCGAGGCCGGTCGTCTCGCCACCGAAGAAGCCGCACGAACACGTCTCGGCCTCGCAGTGTCGGTCGTCACAGAACGGGATCGTGTGGACGCTCGGGATCTCGGGGTAGTCGCGGCGGTAGACCGACTTCGAGCGGTTGAGCGAGAGCGCGCCGAGCGTGCGGCCGTGGAACGCGCCCTCGGTGGTGATCCCGTACTTTCCTTTCGTATGGTCGTAGCAGATCTTGATCGCGTTCTCGACGGCTTCGGCCCCGCTGTTCGAGAGGAACACCTTGTCCATCCCGTACTGCGAGGTGATGTCGAGCAGACGATCCATCAGCCCCGTCGGCCCCGGGAGGTCGGGGTTCTCGGGCGACCCGCCGCCGCTGACGTAGAAGTCCTGGCCCGCGATCTTGAGCGGGTCGACGAGGTCGAACTCGCGCATCGGGTCGAGGACGAGGGGATTGTTGTAGCCGAGCGGTGCGGCCCCGACGTGGCTGGTGAAATCGAGGAGGACGTTGCCGTCGACGTCGGTGCAGAAGGGGCCCTCGGCGGGGGCGGTGCGGTCCCAGACGAAATCGTAGACGTAGGTGCTCGGCGCGGCGCGCTCGGTGTGGTACTCGACCCACTCGCGTGCTCGCTCCCCGGGGATTTTTGCCACCCGCGGTTCCGCCGTCTCGCGGTTCATGTCGTGGGTATGGCCGAGGGGTTCTTAATGAATGCTACTCCAGCGGCCGTAAGGCAACGAATGTCACCCGACGGGACAGAACGTTCCGTTTCGTCACTCCGGGTGCGGTTCGGCCGTGTCCGTGTCGCGGGTCCGCCGGGCGTACTCGGCGATCGGGTCGAGGAGGTCGTCGGCGATCTCGTAGGGGTCGGTCTCGCCCGCCGCGACCGCCGCGGCGAGGTCGTCGATACCCCCGCGGGCGTCGATCTCTTCGGCCAGGAGGTCGGCGGTGTCCTCGCGGAGCAGGGTCCGGATCTCCTCGGCGTAGCGCGTACGACGCTTGGCCTCGATCTCGCCGGTCGATTCGAGGTGGGCGCGGTGGTCGGCGAGCGCCTCGACGAACTCCTCGACCCCTTCCCCACGGGTGGCGACCGTCTCGATTATCGGCGGTGTCCAGCCGCTCTCGTCTTCGGCCTCGGCATCGCTATCGGCCCGCTGGAGCGCGACCGCCTCCTCGCCCGAGTGGTGGTCCGCGTGACGGGCGGTCGACTCGTTCCCGGCGCTCCCCCGGAGCCCGATCATCTCCGAGAGTTCCTGCACCGTCCTGTTCGCGCCGTCGAGGTCGGCCTTGTTGACCACGAACACGTCGGCGATCTCGAGGATCCCCGCTTTCAGCATCTGGACGTCGTCACCGCTCCCCGGCTGGAGTAATACGGTCACCGTGTCGGCGGTCTTGATGATGTCGACCTCGTTCTGGCCCGCACCGACGGTCTCGACGATGATCCGGTCCTTCCCGAACGCGTCGAGCGCCTTCACGGCGTCGGCGGTCGCGATCGAGACCCCGCCGAGGCTGCCACGGGCGCTCATCGACCGGAAGAAGACGTCCATGTCGCCGATGTTCGAGGCCATCCGGATCCGGTCGCCGAGCACCGCGCCACCGGTGAACGGCGAGGAGGGGTCGATGCCGATGATCCCGACGGTGAGGCCCTGGTCGCGGTACGTCTTCGCCACCTTGTCGACCAGGGTGGACTTGCCCGCCCCGGGACTCCCGGTGATGCCGATGACCTCGGCGTTCCCGGTGTGGTCGTAGAGGCCCGAGACGAGGTCGCGGTGGCCCGGCGCGCGGTTCTCGATGGTGGTGATCGCCCGCGCGAGCGCGCGGTGGTCGCCGTCGAGCAGGCGCGCGAGGAGGTCGTCGTCGGTCATCGCTCGGGGGCGTTCTCGCGGACGAACGCGATGGTCTCCTCCATCGACGCGCCCGGTCCGAATATCGCCGAGACTCCCTGGTCCTTGAGGCCCTGTTTGTCCTTGTCGGGGACGATCCCGCCGACGATCACGAGGGTATCCGAAAGCGCGCCGTACCCGTCGAGCCCCTCCAGAATTTTGGGGACCAGCGTGTTGTGCGCCCCCGAGAGGATCGAGATCCCGAGGACGTCGACGTCCTCCTGGACGGCGGCCTGCACGACTTCGTCGGGCGAGCGGTGGAGGCCCGAGTAGACCACCTCGAAGCCCGCGTCCCGGAACGCGCGCGCGATGACGTGGGCCCCACGGTCGTGGCCGTCGAGCCCCACCTTGGCGACGAGACACCGGATCGGGCGCTGGGCCTGCTCTGCACTCATACCGACCCGCTACGACCGCCGCCGGTTTGTGTGTATCGATGCTTCGGGATCGACGACCGGTCAGACCCCGTGCGGGCCGAGGTGGGCACGTTCGTGTTGGACCGCCTCGAACACGAGCCAGAACCCGGCGAGGCCGACGAGGACCGGCCCGAAGCTTCCGGGGTTCAACCAGTCGACCGACCGGCCCGAGTCGAAGGCGTAGTAGGTGCCGCCGCGTTCGACGATCGACGGCATCGTCCGTGAGTCGTCCTCGAAGTCGAAGCGCTCCCCGTCGAGAGCCGCGTCGACGTACTGGCGCTCTTCCGGGGAGAGCTGGTCGTACGGCGTGGTCTCGCGCTCCTGCTCGAAGGTCGGGTCCTGGATCTGGTGGTTGTACGAGAAGTGGTAGTCGAAGTCGGCGGTTCCGAGCCAGGCCGGGAGGCTGGCGAGCAGGACACAGACCCCGAGCAGCATGAGTGTGAATCGAAGCGCGGAGTGTCGTTCGAGCAACGAGCTGTGGAGGAGCGACCGAACCATATCCCGGGTGAAATCGGCTGTTGGTAAATATTTTCCGACAACTTCTCCTCAAAAACAGAAACTCCATTGTCTGGATGGATTTCGAGACTAGAGGCGGGAACCAGAAGACGCATTGGGCGGACGCCCCGAGCGCCGGTAATGGCAACCGTCAGCACGCAGGGGCCGGTGAAGTCACATCCGCTCCTCACCACCGCGGTGCTCTCGGTCATTGGCTACGTGCTCGTGCTCGGGACGTTCGCCGGGTTCGTGAACCTCTTTCCGCCGATCGGGAACGACACCGTCATCCTGTTCTCGGACCTCATCGCGGTCATCAACACCTGCGCGCTCACCGCGCTGCTCGTCGGTTTCTACTTCATCCGCACCGGCCAGATCAGGAAACACCGCGCCGCGATGTTGACCGCCTTCGGGCTGATCATGGTCTTCCTCGTCTGCTATCTCTGGAAGGTCGGCGGCGGCTTCGAAAAGGAGATCGTCATCGAGCAGGGCCAGTTCCTCGCCGCCTACGCGGGGGTCGTCAGACCCGCCTACCTCGTGATGCTCGCGATCCACATCCTGCTCTCGGCGGTCGCGGTCCCGGTCGTGATCTACCCCGTCGTGGTCGGTCTCACCCACACCCCGAGCGAGATCGAGGAGACCGCCCACGCCCGCGTCGGCCGGGTCGCGGTGGCCTCGTGGTCGCTGAGCCTGTTCTTGGGGGTCGTGACCTACTTCCTGCTGAATCACGTCTATAGCTGGGTACCGAGATAGCGGGCGGCGTCTTTCAGTCCCGAAACCGCGTCCCGTCGACGTGTACCGGCTCTGGACCGAACAGCGCCCGCGTGAGCAACCGCCGTCCGAACGGAAGCCGGGCTATCGGGATCCGCGCGGGAACCGCGAACAGCGTTCGTAGAAGCGAGCGCGTGACGGCATCGGGGAGCCCGTCGCTGCGCCGAACGATCCACGACAGCCCGCGTTCGGCGAGTCGCTGCCCACGTAACACGCGCTCGACCGCGGGCCGTCGCCGCTGCTCGTACCGCCGAAGCGTCCCCGTCGAGAGCGGCCCATCGCCACGGTCGAGCGCCTCCGCGACGACCGCGTGGGCGACCACGGCGTCCTGGATCGCCAGCGCGTTGCCCTGGGCACCGATCGGCGAGGCGACGTGGGCGGCGTCGCCGAGCAGGAGGAGGCCATCCCGAACCCACGTTTCGGATAGTCCGGGTTCGATGTGGAGCAGCGAACAGTCCTCGAAGCTCGGGAGCGCCTCGGGAAAGACGGCGTCGAGGCTCGGGTCGACCGCGACGAGCCGCCGACGGAACGCCTCGATGCCCTCGGCCCGGAGCTCCGGGTAGGTACCCTTCTCGACGAACCAGCCGAGTTGGACCTCACCGCCACCGACGCCGAAGTAGAGCAGGAGGCCGTGTTCGTTGAGCCGGGACTGGGCGGCGTTCTGAGCGACGGTGTCCGGGAGCTTGAACCAGAGGAGTTCGATGCTCGAATCGAGGAGCCCGGGGTCGATGTCGGCCGCCGTTCGAACCGTCGAAAATCGCCCGTCGGCACCGACGACCAGCCGGCTCCGCACCACGAACTCCTCGCCGGTCTCGTGGTCGAGTGCGCGAACGCCGACGACCCGTCCGGCCTCGTGGACGAGGTCACGAACCGGCGTGTGCGGTCGGTAGGTGAAGCACTCGAACGCGCTCGCCGCCTCGATGATGACTTCGAGCAGCGGCGGCTGTTCCATCAGGAGCGCGAAGTCGTAGGGGCCGGGGATGTCGTCGAAGTCGAACACCTCGTACGAGCGGTCGTAGACCGAGACCTCGCCGACGCGGACCTCCCGGTGGTCGAGGTCGAGTATCGGGTCGAGGAGGTCCATCTCGTCGAACAGCCGGAGCGCGTCGGGCTGGAACCCGAAGCCACGGAACTCCCGATCGAGGTCGCGATGGCGCTCCAAGAGGAGCGTCTCGACACCGCTGCGTGCGAGGAGGTAGCTCAGCACCGCGCCACCCGGTCCCGCGCCGACCACCACCACGTCTACCTCGTGTTCGTCGCCCCCGTGCATAGCAACCGGAGGCTACGTCGGGGATCGGCTTAGCGTTGCTTGCGGTCGCGACGAGGTTCGTTCGCGCTGATGGCGTAGACCAGCGGGATCTCGGGTCGACCGTCGCCGATCCGGTAACGACCTCGGTCGTCGCGAACCATCCCCTCGAACCGCTCGAAGAAGGTGTAGGGATACTCCGAAACCCGTTCGATGGACAGCCCTGCGTTCACGAGTGCGGTGCACACCTCGCCGAGACCGTGGGTCCACTCGTAGGAGACGTTCTGGTCGGTGGCAGCGTCGGGGTCGGCGTAGGACCCGGTCCCTTCGAATCGGCGGGCTCCCCCATCGAAGTACGACCGCTCGGGTTCGAACGCCACGTCGAAGACGTCCGTCACGGGGTGGAACTCCGCGAGACAGAGCCGACCGCCGGGACGGAGGAGCGCCGCGACCGTCCGCGCCCACGCCTCGATATCGGGGAGCCAGACCAGTGCGCCATAGGACGTGAACACCACGTCGAACTCGCGGTCGAGGGTTTCGGGTGCCTCGTCGACCGAACAGCACACGAACTCGGCGTCGACGGCGGCCTGCTCCGCGATCCCACGCGCCGCCGCGACCGCTTCCGGGGCGAAATCGACCCCGACGGCGTCCGCCCCCTCGCGCGCCCACGACAGCGTGTCGAGACCGATGTGACACTGGAGATGGACCAACGACTCGCCCGCGACGTCGCCGAGGTGATCGCGTTCGGGCTCGTGGAGCGTCGATTCGCCGGCCAGAAAGCCGCTCACGTCGTAGAAGTCGGTCTCGGGATGGATGCTCGCGAGTTCGTCCCACATCTCGCGGTTGGTTTCGGCTCGTTCGTCGGCCATTCGACGGGGAAACACCGGCGGGAGGAAAGCTCAGTCGGTTTCCGGGAGGGCGTAGGCCCCGAGCGCGAAGACGACGACCGCGACGACGCAGAGCACCATGAAGTCGAACGTCCACGGCCCGCCGGCGAAGGTCAGGTTCCGCACGCCACGCGCGAAGTACGTCAGCGGGGAGAGGTTCATGACCGGCCGGAACCAGCCGGGGAGGAGGTCCGGCGAGATGAACGTCTCCGAGAGGAAGAGGAGGGGTAACCCGATGGCGTTGCTCGCGGCTATCACGCCGTCGGTCGAGCCCGCGAGACTGCCGATCAGCGCGCCCAGCCCGCAGAACAGCGCGACCGCCACCGCGACGAACGGGATCACGGCGAGCGAGAGCGAGATGTTCGCACCCGTGACGAACACCACGAGGACGAGGATGATCAGGCTCGCGAGACCGATGACGACGACGTTGACGAGGGTGTGCGCGAGCAGCCACTCGGGGCGGGTCAGCGGCGTGGTGGCGAGCTTCTCGAACCGACTGCCGTCGCGGAACCGCGCGACCGTGCTCCCGACCCGCGAGAGCGGCGTCAGCAGCACGACCACCGCGAGGTACGCCGGGACGTAGTAGCCCGGTGCCTTCGAGAACAGCCCGCCGCCCGTCGGTTGGGTGCCGACGAGCACGCCGAAGATCACGATCAGGAGCACGGGGAAGAAGAAGGTGAAGAACACCGCGGTCCGCCGCCGGAGGAACGACTTGCCGGCGGCTGCGAACTCCGCGTGCACCCGACCGGTCGCGGTCACTGGGCCACCCCCGCCTCGGGACCCCTGGTCGGCTCCTCGACGGGGTCACCGCCGCCGCCGACCGCCTGACCCGTGACGGCGAGGTAGACGTCCTCCAGGTCGGGCTGACGCCACGCGAGCTCGCCGTAGGAGACCCCGTTCCAGTCGAGCTCGGCCACCACCGCGCCGATCTCGGTGGCCGAGACGTCCTCGACGACCAACAGCCCGCCGCGCGAGGCGACACGGTGGTCGGTCGACTCCAGAGCGGCGGGCTCGGCGTCGCTCTCGATCTCGAGCCGCGTCTCCCCGCCGTACTCGCCGACGAGCTCGCCGGGTGTCCCCACCGCCGCCACCTGCCCGTCGGCGAGGAGGCCGACTCGGTCGGCGAGGCGTTCGGCCTCGGCCATGTAGTGGGTGGTGAGGAGGATAGTGGTGCCGCCCGCAGCGAGGTCTTCGAGGAGCTCCCAGAGGGCGCGCCGGCCCGCGGGGTCGATCCCGGTGGTCGGCTCGTCGAGCACCAGGAGGTCGGGGTCGTTCACCAACGTCGCGCCGACGCAGGTCCGGCGCTGCTGGCCGCCCGAGAGCTTGCCGTACCACGTGTCGGCGGTGTCGGCGAGCCCCATCTCGTCGAGCACCGTCTCGACGTCGCGCGGGTCGTCGTAGAGCCCCGCGTAGTAAGTGATCAGTTCGCGTGCGGTGAGGCGGTCGGCCGGCGAGAAGTCCTGTGGGAGCACCCCGAGGCGTGTCCGCGCCACCTCGGTGGGTGGTTCGCCGAACACCGAGACGTCGCCGTCGACGTCGGTCGTGCCGGTCAGGGCACGGACCAGGGTGGTCTTGCCCGCGCCGTTCGGCCCGACGAGCGCGAACACCTCGCCGGCATCGATGGAGAGCGAGACCCCATCGAGCGCCACGGTATCGCCGTACTCCCGACGAACGCCGTCGGCGATGAGAGCCGCTGGCATGTCGAACCCGAACCTCGCCGCGGCTTAAGCGGTTGCGTTCCGCCGGCGGAGTGTCGTCGTCCTGACTGGTCGTGGCTCAGGGTAGGAGACCACGAACCTCGCGAACGATGCCGTCGACGTCGTATTCGTCCTCCGCCTTCTCGAAAACCACTTCGCCGTCGACGCGGACTTCGAGCACGCCGTGGTCGCCGGTGACGAGTGCGACGCTGTCCAGTCGGTCGCCGAAACTCGTGAGGAGGGCGTGCTGGATCGCCTCGGCACGGTCGAGGAAGCCACACGGGACACAGTATTCGATCTCGACGTCGGTCATGGATCCCCTCGAAGCGCCGCGGGGTTAGCCCTGTCGTCGCTATCGGTCACCGAACGGCCGCCAGTAGAGCAGCCCGACGGTGACGACGAAGACGACGGTCGAGAGCCCGTAGGAACTGGTAAGCGCCGCGCCCGCGACCGCCGATGAGCTGCCCGCGACGCCGCTGACGACCGAGGCGATGACGGGCCAGGTACAGCTCACACACGAGAACAGTCCCAAGATCCCCGAGACGGCCGACCCGGAGACGTCGAGGGCGGTCGCGTAGACGAGGTACGCGAGCGCGACGTAGCCCACGACCTTGTAGGGCAACAGCGCGAACTGGACGGACGCGCCGCTGTAGACCAGCGCGGGGCCGAGTCCGGGCGGGAGGGGTGCGAGCCGGAACCCGGTCGCCATCGAACCCATCCCCGGACCGACGAGCCCGCCGGCGTAGGCCAGCACCGCGAAGTAGGCCACGGCGAGCCCCCCGACGAGGAGCTTCCGACGGCGGTCCGCCGCCCGCGGGCGGGTCCGCCACAGCGCCCAGAGCCCGACGTTGATCCAGACGAACGGGTAGACGTAGTACTGGAACGCGGTCGGTGTAACCGAGGGCTGCGCGACGTAGAGCAGGACCGCGAGGAGTTCGGCGTTGAGTATCACTGCACCCCAGAGGAGCGTGCCCCGCTCGGGGCGGAATCGGGCGAGGCGCTCGCGGGCCAACGGGGAGTGGCTCATAGCAGGATGGCGTCGACGACGATGGCGAACAGCAGCGCGCCGAGGTAAGCGTTCGAGGCGTGGAACGCCCGGAAGGCGGCCTGTTCGGTTTGCTCGCGGTGGAGGCCGACCACGGCCCAGAGGAAGAGCGCGCCGAAGGCCACCGTCACGCCCGCATAGAGCCAGCCGAGCGAGGTGACGGCCGACAGAACGCTCGCGCCGAGCAGGGTGGCCGCGAGATACCAGACGATGTGTTTGCGGGTGAGGCGGTCACCGCGCACGACCGGCATCATCGGGAAGTCGGCGCGCGCGTAGTCGTCCTTGTACGCCAACGCGAGGTTGTAGAAGTGCGCCGGGGTCCAGAGGAAGATCACGCCCGCGAGCGCGAGACCCGGCACGCCGATCTTTCCCGTCACGCCGACCCAGCCGATGAGCGCCGGCAGCGCGCCCGCAGCTCCCCCGAGGACCGTGTTCTGGACCGTGTTGGGTTTGAGCACGAGGGTGTAGATCACGCTGTAGAAGAGGATCGCACACAGCCCGAGCGCGGCGGCGAGGAGGTTCACGGTCGAGAATATCGCGAGCGAGGCGACCGCGAGGACCACGCCGAAGCCGATGGCGTTGCGGACCCCCACCTCGTCGGTGGCGAGCGGTCGGTCGGCGGTCCGGTTCATCCGACGGTCGATGTCGCGTTCGAGGACGTGATTGAAGGTGCCGCTCGCGCCGATCGCGAGCACGCCACCGAGCAGCACCGAGACGACGGTGACGGCGTCGAGCGCGGGACCGGCCGCGAGCGCCATCCCGGCGGCCGCGACGAGACACAGCAGCCACATCAGCCGGGGCTTCATCAGCTGGAAGTACGCCCCAGCGAGCGTCTTGAGTCGCGAGAGCCCTCCCGGTCGGGTCGTCGTATCGGTGGCGGCAACGGTCCCGGAGGAAGTCGATTCGGTGGTCGTCGCGGACGGTTCAGCAGCCGTCGCGGGCGGTTCGGTGGCGGACGGAGCAGCTTCCGGGGGTTCTGCGGGAGTCGAATCGACCGGCGAGCGCTCGGGGACGGTCTCGAGGGTCCAGGCGAGCGCGGCGACGAGGGCGGCGAAGATCGCCATCCCGAACAGGAGGTGGAGGTTCGTTATCCAGCCGATGGTGGTGGTGGCGGCGAGGGCACCGATGCCGATCTGGACCGGGTAGCCGACGAGCGGGACCGCGAGCGCGGCCTTCGCCCGACCGGGGACCTCGGCGCGCCACGCGACGACGACCGCCGCGAGCACGACCAGCCCGACCACGAGCGCGGCGATCCGGTGGCCCCACGCGATCAGGAGCCGGGTGTCGTCGAGGTTCGTGCCGCAGGCCGGCCACGTCGAACACGCCCCGGCTGCGTTGGTGAGCGACGTCGTCGCGCCGATGACGATGAGGAGATAGACGCCGATGACGGCGAGGGCGAGCAGGTTCGTCACCCGTTCGCGGCCGGTAGAGCTCTCGAGAGTCACGATGGAATGGTTCGACCCGAGGTTCGCTGCGGCCGTACTTAGGCTCCGCGCTTTCGGCCACCGGGCGGGGAGTCAGCAGGTATTTATGTCCCACAATCGGAGGCAACGGTAGATGAACCGAAAGCGCATCGGGCTCTGTGCCGCCCTCGCGGTCGCGCTTCTTCTCGCCGCGACCGAGCCGGTGCTGGCACAGTCCTCGATCAACGAGGAGCTCATCAACGGCCTCAACGGCAAGCTCCTCTGGGTCGCGGTCCCGATCACGATCCTCGTCGAGGGTATCCTGATCTACACCGTCTGGAAGTACCGGAACAACGACAACCCGACGCCGACCCGCGAGAACCGCCGCCTCGAGATCACGTGGACGGTCGCCACCGCGGTCATCCTGCTGTTCGTCGGTCTCGGCTCCTTCCTCGTGATGGGAAGCCCCTACGTCGCGCCGTCCGACGACGGCGTGCAGGCCCAACAGCAGATACAGCCCGCCGTGACACAACCCGACGTCTCGGGCGCGGTCGCCCCGACCGAACCCGACGCGGCGCAGGTCGAGATCAGGGCCTACCAGTGGGGCTGGACGTTCAACTATCCCGACGACAACGTCACCTCCTCCGGGACGCTGGTGGTCCCCGCGAACACCGAGGTCTACCTCCACGTGATCTCCGACGACGTGCTCCACGCGGTCCACGTCCCGGCGCTCGGGCTGAAACAGGACACCATCCCCGGGCAGTACGACACGATCCAGACCAACATCTCCCAGACCGGGAGTTTCCAGCTCTACTGTGCGGAGTACTGCGGGTCGGGCCACTCGCGGATGCTCGCCAACATGACGGTGCTCCCCCAGAACGAGTACCAGTCGTGGCTCCAACAGCAGCGCCAGAGCGGCAACAGCCTCAACAGCGGTTCGTCGGGTAACGCCTCGGGGAACAGCTCCTCGGGCAACTCGTCGGCCGGCAACGCGACGGAATCCGACATCGCGGTCGCACCGGTCCCGGCGCGCGCGAACTGATCACGCCTCTTCTTCGACGGCTTCGAGCCCCGCACCCGTGATCGCGAACCGAGCGGTGTCGCCGGCGGGTTTCGCCGCGTGTTTCTCGAGCGTCGCCCGGCGGTTCCCCGCCCGGAACCGTTCGAATCGGAGGATGACACCGGTGAGGTGGGCGAGGGTGTTGCCACCCAGCCCGCGCGGGCGACCCGATTCCGTCTCGGGGTCGGCGAACACCTGGTTCGTGACGAGCACCGCGAGGTCGTATCGGCGCGCGAGCGAGAGCAGGTGGGTGACCTGGCGGCCGACCCGCCGGAGCGCCTCGCCGTCGTCGTTCGCGGTGCGTTCGAGCCGGTAGAAGCCGGTCGCGCTGTCGAGCACTATCAGCGAGGCCCGCTCGGCGAGTTCCTCGGCGTCCCGAACGGCCTCTTCCTGTTCCTCGAAGTCGAGCGCCTCGGCGATCACGATCCGCGACGAGAGCCCCTCGATGTCGTCGGAGCGTGCCCGTGCGAGCTGCTCGAACCGGTCGACCGAGAGCCCCTCGGTGTCGATGTAGTAGCTCGTCTCGCCGGCCACGGCGGTCTCGATGGCCGCCGACAGCCCGAGGTTGGTCTTGCCGGCGGCGGGCGGGCCGTAGACCTGGGTGACGGTTCCGCGTGGGAGACCGCCGCCGAGGAGGTCGTCGAGCGGGGGACAGCCCGTCGGGATCGGGTCGCTCACGGGCGGGCTTCTCCCCCACCCACCAAAAGTGATCGCGTCCGCGAGGGTCGGAATTTATGCGTTCCGGCGTCGGATCGCGGGACGTGATCGTCGTCGCCACCACCGACTTCGCGCTCTACCACGGGGTCGTCGCCGAACTCCGCGACCGCGGGGTCACCTTCACCACCGTCGAGCCCGGCGACGACCTCCCCGAACGGACCCGCGTCGTGATCGCGGGCGCGGGCGAGGACCCGCGACCCGACGACGCGACCGATATCGACCTCGTGCGGGCCGACCCCGACGCGCCGCGGAGAGGGGTCGATGCGGCGCTGTCGGTCGTGCGCGACGGGGGCCGAACGGTGATCGGCGTCGACCCGGGGAACAAACCCGGGATCGCGGTGCTCTCGGGCGAGGTCTGTGTCGCGGCGTTCCAGGTGCCGGTCGCCGACGCCGCCGCGGTGATCGAGGACGAAGTCGAGGGCGCGGTGGACCCGGTGGTGCGGATCGGCGACGGCGCACGGCTCGTCGGCGCGTCGCTGATCGACGACCTCGATATGCCCGTCGAGCTCGTCGACGAGACCGGGACGACACCGCACCTCGGCACCGGCGCGCGTGGGATGGGCGACGTGCTCGCCGCCGTCAACATCGCACGGCTCGCGGGCGAGCGCGTCACCCAGCGCACGATCGAACCCACGGCGGGCGAACTCGACGTCATCAAGGCGCGCTCGCGCGAGCGCTCCCCCACGAATCGGGAGATCGACGAGGTGCTCGCGCGCCGGGTGGCCGCCGGCGAGTTGAGCATCGAGGAGGCGCTCGCGGAGCATCGGGAGCCATGACGGACGAATCGGAGACGATCGATATCCTGCCATTGCTCGACGAGCTTCGAGTGATGGCGAAAGCGGGGCTGTTCTTCGTCGAGGACCCCTACGACCGGGAGCGCTACGAGCGGATGCTCGAACTCGTGAGCGAGTACTACGCCGAAACCGTCGCGCTGCCACCCGAGGAGACTAGAGAGCGGCTCGCGGCGAACCTCGGCTACGCCACGCCGAACGTCGGGGTCAAAGCCGCAATCTTCGACGACGAGGGACGCATACTACTGATGCAACGTCCCGAGGGTTCGACGTACGTCGCCGGAACGTGGGACATTCCCGGAGGGGCGGTCGAGCCGCTCGAACCGCCGGACGAAACGGCGGTACGCGAGACGCGAGAGGAGACGGGTCTCACGGTGGAGACGGTCGAAGTGGTCGACGCCTACTTCATGGATCCGAACCCGCTCAACCCCCACGGACACGTACTGCTACTCTACCTCTGTCGCGCGACCGGTGGCACGCTCCAGTTGTCCAACGAAGGGGCAGCACTCGATTATTGGAGGGTCGAGGACGTGCCCGAGTGGACGCTCGACTTCCACCGGCCAGCACTCGACGCGCGTCAAGCGTGGCGGGAACGAAGCGGCGAGAACTAGTCCCGAACCACGTTCTCCGCCCGCCGCATGATTTCTCGAATCGGGAGCCCGGTTTCGGCGGCGACGGCGGCCGCGTCGTCGTACTCGGCGCTCACGTCGTAGACGCTACCTTCGGTATCGCTGGCGATCTTCACCGTGACCTCGTGAGTCGTCCCGTCGATTTCGATCTCGGCGGTTTCGAAGGCGCGCTCGGCGATCCAGCGGTGACGCGCGCCGGTCTCGCGAACGCCGAGGGTGCCGGTCTCGACGGCGAGCGCTCGCGCCACCCGCTCGACGTCCTCGGGTTTGACGATGACTTGAACGAGGTGGCCGGGTCGGGATTTCTTCATCGTCGTGGGGAACACCGAGACGTCGCGCGCGCCCGCCCCCTTCAGGCGCTCGTGGAGCCCACCGAGGAGTTCGGGAGTGACGTCGTCGAGCGTGGTTTCGAGCACCCGGATCTCGTCGGGTACGAGACTTCCCTGGCCGTCCCCGACCAGCGCGCGGAGCACGTTGGGATGCTCGGGGAAGTCCGTGTCACCGGCACCGTAGCCCGAGCCATCGACGTCGAGCGTCGGGAGCTGTTCGACGCCGTCGGCGAAGTGGGCGAGGATCGCCGCGCCCGTCGGGGTGAGGAGTTCGGCCTCGACCGGCCCGCCGCGGAGCGCCCAACTCGCACGTTCGGCGACCTCGACCACGGCGGGAGCCGGGATCGGGTAGACCCCGTGGCTCATCCCGACCTCGCCACCGCCGGTCGCGACCGGGGTCGTCACCACGCGCTCGACGTCGAGGTCGGCGAGGAGCAGCGCCGCGCCCACCACGTCCGCGATCGCGTCGTCCGCGCCGACCTCGTGGAAGTGGGTCTCGTCGAGGTCGGTGCCGTGGACCGCGGCCTCCGCCCGCCCGAGGACCTCGAAGACCGCCTTCGCGTCGGCCTCCACGCCGGCGGGGAGTCCCATCGATTCGACCAGTTCGACCACCTCGGCGTAGCTCCGGGACGGACCCGCGCCCTCCGCGTGGGTGTGTCCGTCGTGTGAGTGGTCGCCGTGGGTGTGGTCGTGGTCGCCGTGTGCGTGGTCGCCATGCGAGTGCTCGTGGCTGTGCTCTTCGTGAGAATGGTCGTGGCTGTCGTGCGAGTGGTCGTGCCCGTGCTCGTTCTGGTTCCGATCCTCGCTATCGAGAAGCACGTCGACCGTCGTCGCGGCGATCCCGTTCTTCTCCGTGGTTCCGACCCGATAGCGGACGTCGAGTATCTCTTCGACGGGCTCCAGCACGCTGGGCTCCGCGCCCGCGGCGACCAGCGCCGCACAGACCATGTCGCCGCTCGCGCCCATCCGCCCGTCGAAAGCCAGCGTTCGCATATCGGAAGGGGGTCGGCGGGGGCGAAAAACCGTCCGGTCGCTCGGGTGAGGGGCCGGGATAGGCAAAAGGCATAACTCCGCCAACACCCGATGGGTGGTATCCCCTCCCGACCATGAACGAAGTCCAACTGGAGGTGGCGAAGGCCTACCCGAACGATTCGGGCCGGGGCATCGCCCGCCTCGACCCCGACACCCTGCTGCATCTCAAGCTCTCGCCGGGCGACATCATCGAGATCGAAGGCGGCGACACCACCGCCGCGAAGGTCTGGCGCGCGGATCGACAGGACTGGAACACCGACACCGTGCGTATCGACGGTTTCACCAGACAGAACGCCGACGTGAGCATCGGCGAACGCGTCGAGATCCGGAAGGCCGAGACCGAGAAGGCCGAGAAGCTCGTGCTCGCGCCGCCGAAGGACGCCTCGGTGCAGTTCGGCAGCGACGCCGCGGGGATGGTCAAACGCCAGATCCTGAAACGACCGGTCGTCGAGCGCGACATCGTGCCCGTGATGAGTTCGACCAACCACCCGTTCATGCGCTCGCCGGGTCAGGCGATCCCGCTGATCGCCGTCGAGACCCAGCCGAACGCCGTGGCGCTCGTCACCGAGGACACGGAGGTCGAACTTCGCGAGGAGCCGATCTCGGGTTTCGAGAAGACCGGCGGCGGGATCACCTACGAGGACATCGGCGGGCTCCAGAGCGAGATCCAGCGCGTCCGCGAGATGGTCGAGCTCCCGATGAAACACCCCCAGATCTTCCAGAAGCTGGGGATCGAACCGCCCCAGGGTGTGCTGCTCCACGGCCCGCCCGGCACGGGCAAGACCCTGCTCGCGAAGGCCGTCGCCAACGAGACCTCCGCGAGCTTCTTCTCGATAGCGGGTCCGGAGATCATCTCGAAGTACTACGGGGAGAGCGAACAGCAGCTCCGGGAGATCTTCGAGGACGCCTCGGAGGAGGCCCCGGCGATCATCTTCATCGACGAACTCGACTCGATCGCGCCCAAACGTGAGGACGTCACCGGCGAGGTCGAGCGCCGGGTCGTGGCCCAGCTCCTGACGATGATGGACGGGCTCGAGAGCCGTGGCCAGGTCATCGTGATCGCCGCCACCAACCGGGTCGACTCGGTCGACCCCGCGCTCCGCCGCCCCGGTCGATTCGACCGCGAGATCGAGATCGGCGTGCCCGACGAGCGTGGTCGTGAGGAGATCCTCCAGATCCACACCCGCGGGATGCCGCTCTCGGACGACGTGAACCTCTCACACCTCGCCGACGAGACCCACGGGTTCGTCGGGGCCGACATCGAATCCCTGACGAAGGAGTCGGCGATGAAGGCGCTCAGGAGGTACCTCCCGGAGATCGACCTCGACGAGGAGTCGATCCCGCCGAGCCTCATCGACCGGATGATAATCAAGCGCGCGGACTTCGAGGGCGCGCTCGGCGGGGTCGACCCGAGCGCGATGCGCGAGGTGCTCGTCGAACTCCCGAAGGTCTCCTGGGGCGACGTCGGCGGGCTCGACGACGCGAAGGGCGAGATCAAGGAGTCCGTCGAGTGGCCGCTCTCGAACCCCGAGCGGTTCTCGCGGCTCGGGATCGAACCGCCTGCCGGGGTGTTGCTCTACGGGCCACCCGGAACCGGGAAGACCCTGATGGCGAAGGCCGTCGCAAACGAGACCAACGCCAACTTCATCTCGGTTCGTGGGCCACAGCTCCTCTCGAAGTGGGTGGGCGAGTCCGAGAAGGCGATCCGCCAGACGTTCAAGAAGGCCCGGCAGGTCTCCCCGACGGTGATCTTCTTCGACGAGCTCGACAGTCTGGCTCCGGCGCGGGGCGGCGACGTCGGCTCGAACGTCTCCGAGCGCGTGGTGAACCAGCTCCTCACCGAGCTCGACGGGTTGGAGGACATGAAGAACGTGATGGTGATCGCCGCCACCAACCGACCCGACATGATCGACCCGGCGCTCATCCGTTCGGGCCGGTTCGATAGGCTCGTGATGGTGGGCCAGCCCGACGTCGAGGGCCGCGAGCGGATCCTGACCATCCACACCGAGGACACCCCGCTCGCGGCCGACGTCAGCCTGCGCGAGATCGCGGAGGTCACCGACGGCTACGTCGGCTCGGACCTCGAATCCATCTCGCGCGAGGCCGCGATCCAGGCACTCCGCGACGACCCCGAGGCCGACACGGTCGAGATGCGCCACTTCCGCGCGGCGCTCGAATCCGTCCGTCCGACGATCACCGAGGACATCCTCGATTACTACGACAAGATGGAGGACGAGTTCAAGGGCGGCGCGAGCGACCCAGGCCGCGGTCGGAGCGGCGGCCGGATCGGCTTCCAGTAACCCGCTGACGGAGGGACGACCGAATTTCCTACGCTTCTGCAAAACATATTCGTCTTGCGGCCGTACGATATCGGTATGTCGAACGGCACTATCGTTTCGTGGAAGACGTTCCTGCTGTTTCTCGCGTTTCCGCCGCTCGCGATCCTTGCGGTCGTACTCTTTCCGCTGACTATTCTCCTTGCCTATCTGATGTACACGCGCGGGAAGCGACAGGCGATCGAAGAAGAACAGCGGCGGGACCACCCTTCGAACGGGTAGTAGAGGAGCCGAGATCAGTTATCGGGGCACGAGCCAGCGGAAACGAGAGATGAGACTGACAACTGGTTCGTACCAGACGGACCACGATATAACAGAGAATCACACACCGCCCCGCGACAGCCACGAGTCTCCCCAGCCGACTGCACTCCTCGTTCGCTCGGCTCACGGCTCACTTCATCCGCCGTTCGCACCGATCGCGAGCGCGCATCAGCCGTCCCGCCGCCCCCATTCAAAATCGGGTCGTGACCGACTTTTTCAAAGGAGGGCTTCGGACTCGTCGAGCACGCGCGCCGGCCCGCCGACCTCCCAGACGCGGGTTTCGACACCACAATCGGCGACGGCTTCCTCGACCCGGTCGACGTGTTCGACGGTGGTGTTGACGTAGACGCTCGCGCCGGTGTCCGTCGAGAAGTAGACGGGAAGGCCCTCCTCGCGGAGGTCGCGCACCGTCTCGAATATCTCGAGGGTTCGGGGTTGCCAGTAGACCCAGCCGGCGGGACCGGTCATCGTGGTCGCGGCGAGCGAGAGCGAGTCGTGTTCGGCGGTCGAGAAGGTCCGCTCGAAGTCCCCCTCCCGGAGGGCGTCGCGAACCTCCGCGAGCTGTTCGTGGATGTGGGCGAGCCGCGCCTCGAACATGTGGCTCTCGGCGGCCTCGCGGTGGGCCTCCTCGGTCTCCTTGTAGGCGGGCACCAGCGCGCCCACGATCCGGAGGTCGTCTTCGAGGTCGCTCTCGATCCGTTCGGACCGACAGTCGGTATCGTTGAGGCCCGTGTGGAGGTCGGAGAAGCCGCCCGTGACCGCCCGCGCCGCCGAGGCCGACCCGCGCCGGGCGACCGTCGAAACCTCGGGAAGCGAGAGGTCGAGGTCGGCCGCGGCACAGAGCGCCCGTGCCGCCGCCGCGAAGCCCGACGACGACGACCCGAAGCCGACGTTCGTGGGGAAGTCGTTCTCGCTCTCGAAGCGAACAGGTATATCGAGGTCCGCGAGGTCGCGGACGTGCGAGACCACGCTCTCGACCCGTTCACGACCCCGCCCGTCGACCGTCTCGCCGTCGATGACGAACGAGTCCTCGTCGAGGTTCTCGTCGAACTCGACGGTCGTCGTGGTCTTGCTCGGCGCGGTGCAGACGCTGATCGAGTCGTGGTAGGGCAGGCGAAGCTCGTCGTCGCGCATCCCGTGGTACTTCACGAGCCCCTGGATCGGATGTGCCCGCGCGGTGGCTTTCATACCGAGAGGGCGGCCGACGCCCGAATAAACGTCCCGAATCCCAGGTGTCGTAAACGACCATCAGTTTTAGGTAGGTGCCCGAGGAGCATCCGAGGATGAATCTCCCCGGACGCGGCACGGCCGGCGGTCGACTCGTCCTGTTCGCGGTCGCCATCGTCGGCGCGGGGGCGATCGCGCTCGCGCCCTCGCCCGCCGGCCTCTCGTTGCGCGGCCAGTTCGCCGTCGCCACGACCTACTTCGCGGCGGTGCTCTGGGTCTCGGGCGCGCTCCCGCTCGCCGTCACGGCGCTCTCGATACCCGCACTGCTGACGACTTTCCGGGTCTACCCCACGCTCGACCCCGCGCTCGCGGGTTTCGCCGATCCATTTATTTTCCTCTTCATCGCCGGCTTCATGCTGGCGAACGCGCTCCAGAAGTACGACATCGACCGCCGGATCGCGCTCTGGATGATCGCCCGACTCGGTGCCTCCGCCCGACTGCTGGTGCTCGCGGTGATGCTCGCCACGGCCTTCCTCTCGATGTGGGTCTCGAACACCGCGACCACGGCGATGATGACCCCCATCGCGCTCGGGGTGCTCGCCCAGGTCATCGGTCGCGACGAGATCGAAGAACAGGGCGAGGACAGGGAGGCGTTCTCGAACATGCAGATCGCCACCCTGCTCGGGACCGCCTACGCCGCCAGTGTCGGCGGGGTCGGCACCCTCATCGGGAGCCCGCCGAACGCCATCGTCGCGGCCCAGCTCAACTCGATCCTCGGCTACCGGCTCTCCTTCTTCGACTGGCTCCTCATCGGGCTCCCGGTCGTGATCATCACCCTCCCGATCGTCTGGTACGTCCTCACGTTCCGGCTCTACCCGCCCGACGTCTCCGACGTCAGCGGCGCGCGCGAGGAGGCCCGCGAGTACCTCCGCGAGGAGGGCGCGCTCAGCACCCGCGGCCGACGGGTCGCGATAATCTTCACCGTGACGGCCGTGCTGTGGGTGCTCGGCGGACTCGGCTTCCTCTTCGAGGGCCTCATCCCGGCCCCAATCTTCAACACGATCTTCGGGGCCGACGGCGGGCCGACGATCTTCGGCGGGCTCACGGGTCACGAAGGCATCCTCTACTACGTGATGGTCGGGCTCTACGCCATCCCGGCGCTGGTGCTCGCCGACACCGCCGACTGGGACGACCTCGTGGACATCGACTGGGGGACCATCCTGCTCTTCGGCGGCGGCATCGCGCTCGCGGACGCGCTCGAAGCCACCGGCGCGACCGAGTGGTTCGCCGACACCGTCTTCGGCTCGCTCGTCGGGATGCCGATCGTCGTCGTGGTCGGTGTGATCGTGCTCTCGATCATCTTCCTCCCCGAGATGACCTCGAACACCGCCACCGCGACGATCATCGCCCCGATCCTCATCGGGCTCGGTGGCGTGCTCGCGGGCACTCTCGAGGTTACGGAACCCGCCGCCGGCATCGTGCTCGCGGTCAGCGGGGCCGTCGCGGCGAGTTTCGCGTTCGCGCTCCCGGTCGCGACCCCGCCGAACGCCATCGTCTTCGGCAGCGGCCACATGAACCAGTCCCACATGCTCCGGGCGGGGCTGATACTCAACGTCCTGATGACGATAGTCCTCACCGGACTGTTCGTGTTGCTCTTCACCTACGTCTGGCCGGTCGTGCTGTTCTGATCCGACGACAACGGTTTTGCTCCGGTCGGTTGATCCGACGACATGGACGCACCATCGATCGAATCCATCGCCGTCCTTCTCTACGACGGCTTCGACGAACTCGACGCCATCGGCCCGTACGAGGTGTTCGCCACCGCCGCCGACCACGGGGCCGGGTTCGACGTCGCCCACCGAACTCTCGAATCCGGAGGGCAGGTGACGGCGAGCCACGGCACCGTCGTCGAACCCGAGGGACCGCTCGACGGGACCGACCCCGACCTCGTGGTAGTCCCCGGTGGCGGCTGGAACGACCGCGCGGGTCGCGGCGCGTGGGCCCAATCCCAGGGAGCGCTCCCCGACGAGCTCACCCGCCGCCACCGCGACGGCACGACGATGGCCGCGGTCTGTACCGGCGGGATGATCCTCGCCGCCGCGGGGCTGCTCGACGGCCGGCCGGCGACGACTCACCACGGCGCGCTCGCGGACCTCCGTGAGACCGACGCGAACGTGGTCGACGCACGCGTGGTCGACGACGGCGACGTGCTCACTGCGGGCGGGATCACGTCGGGGATCGACCTCGCGCTCTGGCTGGTCGAGCGGGAGGTGGGTGCCGACGTCGCCGAGACCGTCGCGACCGAACTCGAATACGACCGCAGCGACGAGATACATCGATCGACGTAGGTTCGCTCCGATCGAACGGCTCAAATTCGGGTCGGTCAGCTATCGAGTATGGGAACCCCGCTCGACTCGCGCGAGGCCCAGGCCACGGCGGTGCTCGACCGGCTCGAAGCCGAGTACCCCGACACCACCATCTCGCTCGACTTCTCCACACGATTCGAACTCCTCGTCGCGGTGATCCTCTCGGCGCAGTGTACCGACGAACGGGTGAACGAGACCACCGAGAGCCTCTTCGAGACCTATCCCTCGCCCGAGGCGTTCGCGAACGCACCGCAGGAGGAACTCGCCGAAGCGCTGAACTCCATCACGTACTACAACAACAAGGCGAGCTACATCCGCGAATCGGCCCAGCTGGTCGTCGACGAGCACGACGGGGAGGTGCCCGACACGATGGGCGAGCTCACCGAGCTCCCGGGAGTCGGTCGGAAGACCGCGAACGTCGTGCTCCAGCACGCCCACGACGTCGTCGAGGGTGTGGTGGTCGACACCCACGTCCAGCGCCTTTCGCGCCGGCTCGGACTCACAGAGGAACACCGACCCGAGACGATCGAGCGCGAACTCATGGATCTGTTCCCAGAGGAGCGCTGGCAGCTCTCGACACATCTGTTCATCAGTCACGGCCGCGCGACCTGCACCGCGCGAAACCCCGACTGTGAGGACTGCGTGCTCGAAGACATCTGTCCCTCCTCGACGCTCGACTCGGCCGTCGACCTCGCGAGCGGCGAGGCGTGGTGAGGTCGCCGTTTCGGATCGTTCCGACCCGTTTCGGCGCTCGAGCTCGGTGAACGGTCGAGGGCTATTTTCAGTTCCCCACCTCTCGGAGTCGAACGCAGCGTCCGGCTGCAGCCGTTCTCGTGGCATCACCCGACGGTTCCCGACTGGACCGTCGTTCTCGGCGGCGGCGGGGGTGACGGTCCTCGTCGTCGTCAGAGGTATCGGAGCGCGTAGCGTGCGATACCGACGAGGTAGGCCAGCACCCAGAACAGGACGTAGCCGAAGACCCCGATCCGGAGCCGCCCCCGCCAGTGGTCCATCCGTTCGGAGCCGATCTCCGAGAGGAGGACGTCCTCGTCGTAGTCGTGATAGAGGTTGTGCTCGCGCTTCGCCCGGAAGATCCGGACGATCCCCGTGAAACCGAACGCCAGCATCGCGTAGGCCTGGAGCCCGAGGAAGGCGTGGAGTACCGACGCGCCACCGAGCTGGTCGCCGAGGCGGGGGAGCATCCAACCCACCAGCGGCACCGTGGTGAGCGTGAGCCCGACGGCGATGAACTTCAGGTGGTAGGTGAGCACGCTCCACGTGACGGCTTCGGCTTCGAGCATTATCCACGCGCCGTAGAGAAAGCACGGAAAGCTGACCGTGACCGCGACCGCGGCGACCGTCGCCATCGCCGCGTCGGTCAGCCCCAGCATACACGACCTCCACCGCGTGGGCGCTAAAGCCTTGCCGAACCCGTCCCGGTCGCAACATCTAACCCCGCCCGCGACCTACGCGAGTCGATGGCCGACTCCCGACCACCGTCAGCGGGCGGGGCCGACGACCCGGACGAGGCCGACGTTCGTGCCGCCGACACCGACGAGGAGTTCCGACAGGAGGTCGCCGAGCGCTACGACTTCGATTCGTTCGGCCCGAGCGACATGGCCCAGATGAGCGAAGCGGAGTGGGAGGCGACGTTCGACGCCGAGACGTGGATCACCGGCGAGGGACTCCTCCGTCGGGTCGAAGCCGACCTCCGGAGCCGGATCGCCGACCGGGACGTCTTCGCCCGGCTCGAACGCGTCGACGACGGGCTGCTCGCGTACTCCGACGAGGGCTACGCGGTGGTCCACCCCGATGGAAGCGTCGAGGGACGAGGGACCGTGCTTCGGGACGTGAAACCGACCGTCGCGCTGTGTTCGATGCACGACTACGATATCCCGACGCCGCCGCCGGACGGGGAGCTGCTTCCCGACCCCGACGACGTCCCCGAGGGAACCGGCGAACTCGGCAACCGGATGTTGCAGGTCGTGGCCGCGGCCCAGTTTCTCACGGGCGTGGGGCTCGTTCTCGCGTGGGTGATCGTTCCCGTCGAAACCATCTTCGCCCCCGTGGCCGGGATGATCTTCGTCGGACTCTCCCTCCTGCTCTTCCTCCAGGTCGCGAACGCACGGCTCTCGGACCGATTCCGGTCGGAGGAGTACCGCAACCGACTCCGCGCGATCGGCTCGGACGACCGCCCCGAGTTCCTGCCGGCGCGATACCGCGAACCGCCTTCGGCGGCCGACGGGGACAAGGACGGCAACGAGGACGGTAGATCCGACCGGCCTGCAGGGGCCGACGACCCGCGTACCGACCCCGCGAGCCACGCCGAGGAAACCGACGACTCGGTCCCGTCGGCGTAGCGACCGAATATCCGTATCCGGTGGACTTATGCGAGCCCGGCCCTGTGGTCGATCACGTATGAACAGGCGGGATTTCCTGGTGGCAACGAGCGCCGTCGCGGGCGGGTCAGCCGCCGCCACCGGAACCGTCGCCGCCCAAGAGAGCGGCGGCAACGCAAGCGGGGGTGGCGGTGGCTCGGAGACGGTGGCGGTGGGTTCGGGGTCGGGGTTGTCGTTCGACCCCGAGGAACTCACCGTCGCGCCCGGGACCACCGTGACGTGGGAGTGGACCGGCGAGGGCGGCGCGCACAACGTCGTCGCCGACGACGGCGCGTTCAACTCCGGCCCCCCCGAGGACGGCGACGACATCACCTTCAGTCACACCTTTTCGGAGGCCGGCGAGTTCCCCTATCACTGTGCGCCCCACGAGGGGGTCGGCATGGTCGGTACCGTCATCGTCCAGGAGGGCGGCGCGAGCGCCAGCGCCGCCGCGACCGAGGTCGACCCCGAGGAGATGGGAGTGCCGATCCAGGCCCACTTCGTCGGGATCGCGACCCTGCTGATGATGGCGGTCTCGCTCGTCTACACCTTCTTCCTCGTGAAGTACGGCGAATCGCCCAACGCGAAGCGGGGGAACTGAGATGTCCTCCTCCGGAAGCTCCTACGGCGACATCCACCGCTACGAACCCGCCCGCGAGAGCACCGCGGCCGCGATCGCTATCGTGCTGTTGACGCTGGTCGAAGTGGTCTTCGTCGGGCTGTTCGCCTACGGGCTGATCAACGGCTGGGGCACCATCGAGCTCGGCAACATGTTCCTCGGCGGCGTGCTCGCGGTGGTGTTCATCGACCTCGCGTTCATCCTCCTGCTCTACCGCAAGGAGTTCCTCCCCGACGTGATGATCGTGAAGAAACGCCGGCGCAAGTGGGAGGACCTCTACATCCGCGAGGACCAGGTCGACGGGGTCGGCGCGACCTCCGAGGGGATGACCGAGAGCATCAAGCGCGCGATCCACCCCTACTACAAGCGATAACCATGCCAGACGACGAAGACAACTATCCATCCGAATCGGGACGCAGGCGGTTCGTGAAGGGCGTCGTGGGTGCCTCGGCGCTCGGCGCGACGGGCATCACGGGTGCCTCCGCCATCCAGCTCACCACCTCCTCGTCCGGACAGGGCGGTGGTGCGACCCAGTACTTCGGGATCGAGAACACCGCGGGGCCGGCCCCGCGTCCGATGCCCCAGATCCCGATCGAGATCGACGACGAGGGCTACCTGAAGGGCGTCTGGCCCGAAGTTCGAACCCGGACGGTCAACGGCGAGCAGGTCAGCACCGCCCAGAGCCAGCTCGGTGGCTACACCTACTCCAGCGAGTGGTTCCAGTACTGTGGGGTCCAGACCTACCCGGGGCTCGTCCCCGACGCCGACCAGGACAACTTCTTCCGGGTGGCGGAGTCGTCGAGCTACGAGTGGATGAGCGACCTCAGCGCCGGCGACCGGCTCAACGTCAGCGACTTCGAGGACTACGAGACCTGGAACAACGAGATCGGGACCGCCGGCGTCGGCAAACCCGCGATGGCGACCTGGCGCTCCCAGGACCTCTCCCCGCAGGAGACGATCCCGGTACAGGTCCTCCGGAGCACCCGGATCGAGGAGCTCGCCTCGGGTGGCGAGAACGCCCAGTGGGTGAACGCGAGCACCCAGGACGGGTTCATCGCGTGGCTCAACAAGTGCACCCACTTCTGCTGTGTCCCCGGGTTCAAGTCCTCGGACCAGAGCGCGCGCTTCGGCGCGGCGAACGAGGTTTACTGTCCGTGTCACCAGTCGGCCTACGACCCCTTCAGCATCGAGCGCATCCAGTTCACCGCGCTCCCACGGCCGGACGACGTGGGCGAGGAGGAAGAGGGCGGCTCGGAGGGCACCAGTTCGGGTGAGGGCGAATGAGCCTCGAACCCCGCGACGAGGGTGACCACGCCGACTGGATGGAGGGCAAGGAGCTGACCCCGATCGAGGAGACCTACCTCACGGTGTTGCTCTGGCTCGACAAGCGGCTACGGATCGTCGACTACCTCGAGATCCTCGAGAACCTCTACTACAAGGTCAACATGCAGCTCCCGAAGAGCCACACCGAACAGTACAACCTCGACAACAAGTTCTGGTACTGGTATCCCCTCTACGCGCTCGGGAGCTTCTCGACCATCGCCTACATCGTCGCGGCGCTCTCGGGCGCGCTGCTCGGGTTCTACTACGCCCCCGCCACTGCAGGGGATCCCTCGGCGGCCTACGCCTCCATCACGATGATCATGACCGACCTCAACTTCGGGTTCATGCTCCGAAGCCTCCACCGGTGGTCGGCCCAGGTCATGACCGCCGCGGTCTTCCTCCACATGCTCCGGGTCTACTTCACCGGGGCGTACAAGGAGCCCCGCGAGCTCAACTGGATCCTCGGGATCGTCCTGATCAGCCTCACGATGGTGTTCGGCTACACCGGCTACCTCCTGCCGTGGGACCAGCTCTCCTACTGGGCGGGCCAGATCGGGGTCGAGATGAGCCTGAGCATCCCGTTCGTTGGTGAGTGGGTCGCCCAGCTCCTGTTCGGCGGGTTCGCGTTGAGCCAGGCCACCCTGATGCGGATGTACATCCTCCACGTCTTCCTCCTCCCGTTCGTGGTGACGAGCCTGATCGCCGTCCACATCGGGATCGTCTGGATGCAGGGGATCGCGGAGCCACACTAATGACCCGAGACAGCACCACCGACGACGCCGAGCACCGACCCGACGACGAGCACGAAGCGACCACCGAGACGGGACCCGACCCCGTGGCCGACGGCGCGGGGATCGTCGCGCCCGACGACGAGACGCCGACGTGGGGCGAGCGCAAGGAGCGCCGCCAGGGCCTGCCCCGGCTGACCTACGAGTACTTCGAGCGCTCGCGCCGCGAGGACCAGGACCTCCGGACCGACTCCAGCTACGTCGAGCGCGACGTGTTGGCCTTCCCGACCTGGCCCCACGAGATGATCCGCAACCTCTCGTTGACTAGCTTCTTCGTGGGGATGATCTTCTTCCTCGCGGCGGCGCTCCCGCCGCACATCGCCCCGCCGGCCGACCCGAGCACGACCCCGGCGATCATCCTGCCCGACTGGTATCTCTACTGGTCGTTCGGCCTGCTGAAACTCGGGCCGCTCAACCCCGAGCTCGCCGTGCTCGGTGGGCAGAAGCTGATGCAGGACTCCACCTTCGGCGTGCTCGCGAACCTCGTGGTCGTCGGGATCATCGCGATCGTGCCCTTCCTCAACAAGGGGAGCGCGCGCCGGCCCGTCGAGCAGCCGTTCTGGGCGTCGGTCGGGGTGTTCGGCGTCGTGTTCGCCATCATGATCAGCGCGCTCGCGGTCAAGAACCTCGTCCCGACGTGGATCGACAGCCACCTCCTGTTCGACCTCGCGTTCCTCCTGCCGTTCGTGGCGGGATTCATCACCTACGCGGTGTTGCGGACGATGCGCGAGGGCTACATGTACGAGCTCAACCGACGGTACTACCGGCTCCGCCCGCCGCGCTGAGGTCGTGAGCCGAACCGACACCTCCCGTTCCGATGGCCCACGCGAGATCACGGTCCCGCTCCGGGTCTACAAAGCCATCACCGTCTTCTCGACCCTGTTCGCGGTCGGCTTCGTGATCGCGGGCTTCGGGTTCCTCGACGCCGCCACCGCCGAGGTCGGTCCGCTCGCGGTCGTGCTGAGCTCGCTCGGGGTCTCGACCGAGGGCGTGGTCTCGCTCGTGCTCGCCCTCCTCGGGCTCGCTCTGATCGGGTTCGGTGCGGGGATCTACGTTCTCGGGACGCGGTTTCGGACCCCGGGGATGGGAAACAGTCAAGACGATGGCGACGAATCCTTCACGAATGAGTGACGAATTCGCCAAGGGTTTCTTCGCGCTCTGTGGCGGGCTGTTCGGGTGGCTGGTTCTCTCGAGCTGGTACAACACCGAGAGCTTCGAGAGCACCACCCAGCTCATCGCCCCCTCGCCAGACCTCGGGAGCCTCTACGGCGGGATCGCGCTCACCACCCGCGAGGCGCTGTTCTGGTTCGCGATCTTCGGTGCGCTCACCTTCTGGGTCGTGATCCCCGCCGCGAGGCAGGCCCGCTCGGCCTGGAGCGACCGACAGTCGTCGTAGTCGGTCCCGTCAACTCCGGGTCTCCGACCGGTCCGTCGTGTGTTCGAGTTCGTGGAACAGCTCGCCCTCCAGCGACCGCTCGAACGAGGGGCTCGGCGGTTGCCGGCGTTTGTGACGGCTGTCGAGGTGGCGGTCGGCGTAGTCCGCGATGGTCTCGGGGTCGAGGCCGAGCTCGTCGGCGGTGCCCTCGATCCCGAGGTTCTCGTCGACGAGTTCGTGGAGGATGATGTCGAGCAGACCGTAGGGCGCACCGAGGTCGGCCTCGTCGGTCTGTCCCGGTCGGAAGTCGGCGGTCGAGGGTTTCCGGATGATGGGGGAGGGGACGCCGACCTGGCTCGCGAGCGCGCGGACCTCGGTCTTGTAGAGCCCGGCGAGCGGCCGGAGGTCGGCTGCGGCGTCGCCGTGTTTGGTGCAGTAGCCACAGAGGAGTTCGGTCCGGTTGCTGGTGCCGACGACGAGCCGACCCAGGTGGTTGGCGGCGTAGTAGAGACACGTCATCCGGAGCCGGGCGGTGGCGTTGTCGAGCGCGGGGTCGTCGGTGTCGTCGCCGACCTGCGGAGCGACCACGTCCTCGAACATGTCCACCAGCGGCCGGATCCCGACCGTGGTCGCGTCGAGCCCGAGCGCCGCCGCGGCCGCCTCGGCGTCCTCGATGTGGCGGTCGCCGCTTCCGAGCGAGGGGAGCACGAGCGCCGTCACCCGGTCGGAGCCGAGCGCCTCGACCGCGAGCGTCGCGGTCAGCGTCGAGTCGACCCCGCCGCTCATCCCGACGACCACCCCGTCGGCTCCCGCCTCGGCGACCGTCTCGGCGATGAACGCCTCGATGCGCTCCGCGTGCGATCGAAGCCCCGCCTCGTCGGTCGTGAACGACGCGGTCGGGAGGCGGTCGACCGCGCTAATCATCCCCGTCCCCCCGACCACGATACCGGAACGGAGGCGTTGGATCCGGGCAGATCGCTGTGTATCTTACACTCGTCACCTTCGTAGTTGGCGTATGCCACAGCAAAAAGCCTTCGAAGGAATCATACGGTCGCCGTACTCGGTTGTAATTCGACGAAAATAGATAGAATATTCTGATTTCTTCCGATATCGTTCGGGGAAGAGCGTGTAGGTGGCTCATCCGTCGACACCTCGTGACGGCCCCGGCAAAAGTGCGCTACGGGACGCCCCGTACGGCGGTCGCTGCGGGCGTTGGGACGGGAGGATCGGTCGACGGCGAATCGACGGGTCAGATGACGGCGTTCCAGATGGGCGAGACCACGAAGAACAGCGAGATGTAGGCGGCGTAGAGCACCATGAGCACCGAGGCGGCGATGGCCCCGCTCGGTCGGCCGAGCGGGCGGTCGTTGCGGACCTCGACCCGACGGGCTTCGATCTCGAAGAAGTCCGCGATGAAGGTCCCGACGACGAGCACCGAGAGGACGATCCCCGAGTGAAGTTCGACGGTCGCGAGGTAGAACGAGGCGAGGATGAGGAGCAGGGTGGTCGCGATGTGGACCGGGTGCTGCGTGATGGCGTCCGCGCCGCCCTCGTCCGCCTGTTTCACGTGCGATCGATGGGCGACCGCCCGCGTGACGACGTTGGCGAGCGCGAGTACGACCAGCACGAAGACGATCGGCGGATGGTCGCTCCCCGCGAGGAGCGTATCCACCGGCCCGAACACCGACAGCGGGATCATACCGAACGTTCTACGGGATCCCTTTAGAAGGTTTCTGATTTTCCGGTCCCGGCGGTCCCGCCGGACGCGACGACCCGGAGGACGCCGTCGCGAACGAGGTCGACCTCGGTTCCCGGCGGGACCGTCCCGAGCGGGCGGCCGTCGGCGGTGACCGCCACGTCGACCTCGCGTTCGACGGTGACCGAGACGGCCGAGAGGGGGACCACCCAGTGGTCGGGGTCGGTCGAGAACGGCGCGACCGGGACCACTGCCGCGGCGTCGGTGCCGGCGGCGACCACCGGACCGCCGGCGGCACGAGCGTAGCCCCGGCTGCCGGCGGGTGTCGCGACCGTCACGCCGTCGGCCCGGAACCGGGCGAGTGGGTCGGCGTCGTCGGCCCCGGCCGCCGTCGCGACCGAAAACCCCGAGATGGTCGCCGGTTCGTCGGCCACGAGGGCCACCTCGAAGAGGGCGTAGCCGTCCCCGACCGGGGTTTCGACCCGGAGCACCGGGTACTCCCGGAGGTCTCCTGTCCCAGCGAGGAGCCGCTCGACCCCGGTTTCGAGGGGGTCGCCCGGCGAGTCGAGTCGGGTCTCGACCGGGAGTACGGGTATCGACACGCCGGCGGCCGCGAGTTCCGCGAGCGCGGCGTCGCCGACCGCGACCACGGCCTCGGCGTCGATGGCCGCGGGCCCGGTGAGGACGTCCCCGACGACGTCGCGAACCCGGTCGACGACCCCGCCGGCCTCGCGTCCGGGCGCGACGACGCCGACGCTGGGCCGGTCCCCCTCCGGCTCCCGCCCGCTGGTAGTCATTCATCGATCGTTACCGCCGATAGGCCAAAAGACTGCGGACTCGGGGCAGCCCTCTCCGGCGGGTCGGGGAACGCTTATTCGGCGCGACCACCATCCTCCCCCATGTCCCTCGCCGTCGAAACCCCGTCACCGCCGAGCCTCGAATCCGGCGTCGACGCCGACGCCTACGACGACGCCGACGTGGGTGGCGACGAGTACCGACGCGACGAGCTCGAAGCGTTCCTCGAAGAGGGGGCGTGGGAGGAGGCGTTCACCGCGTGGGCCGCCGAGACCGGGATGACCGAGCGCGAGTTCGCCATCGTCCGCGACCTCGGGCTCGTCCAGCGCTTCGATTTCTTCTGGGACGACTTCGCCGACCGCGTGGGCTATCACGCGCCCGGCCTCCCCGAGGACTGGAAAGAACGGGAGATCCACCCCGACCTCGACTCCTGGAACGCGGTGTCGTCGATCAACGCCGGCCTCACCGAACTCGGCCAGGAGGTCTGTGACGTGCTCAAGAACGACTACATCGACTGGGAGGCCGAGTACGAGGCTCCCGACGACCTCCCCGACTTCTGACCACCGTTCTCGGCGCACGCGACACCGAACCCGCACAACACTGAACACCGACTACCCGATAGCGGTTCCATGCTCTACCGGGAGTTCGAGACGCAAGACCAGCTCGACGCACAGTACAACGTCGGCGAGCGCAACGACGACGCGGAGCGCTACGCCGACTTCTACGTCGAGGAGAGCCGGAGGGCCCGCGCCGACCTCGACGTCCACCGCGACGTCTCGTTCGGTCCCACGGTCCCCGAACGGCTCGACGTGTTCCCCGCAGCGGAGTCGAACGCACCCGTCCTGCTCTTCATCCACGGCGGCTACTGGCACAGCCGTCACGCCGAGGACTTCAGTTTCGTCGCCCGAGGCCCCGTCTCGGAAGGCGTGACGACCGTCGTGATGAACTACGCGCTCTGCCCCACGGTTCCGTTCTCCGAGGTCGTACGCCAGGCCCGCGCGGCGCTCGTCTGGACCCACGAGAACATCGCGGCCTACGGCGGCGACCCCGACCGCCTGTTCGTCTCCGGCCACTCGGCGGGGGGCCACCTCACCGGCTGCCTGCTGACGACCGACTGGGAGGACGACTACGGCAAGCCCGCCGACGTCGTCGAGGGTGCGTGTGCGATCAGCGGGCTCTACGACCTCGACCCGTTCCCCTACACGTGGCTCCAACCGAAGCTCCAACTCACCTGGCGCGAGGTCAGAGACCACAGCCCGATCCGGCACATCCCCGACAGCGCGCCGCCGCTGGTCGTGACCTACGGGGAGAACGAACCCGCCGAACTCCGCCGCCAGTCCGAGGACTTCCTGGCCGCGTGGCGGGACCACGGCCTCGACGGGTGGTCGTTGCCACAGCCCGAGGCCGACCACTACTCCGCGATCGAGGGGTTCCTCGATCCCGAGAGCCGGCTCTGTGCGGCGATACTCGGTCTAATTGAGGAGTGAGAGGCCTCAGCGGACGGTGTAGCCACCGTCGAGCACGACGGTCTCGCCGGTCATGTAGGCCGAGGCGTCGCTCGCGAGGTAGACCGCCGTCGGACCGAGCGTCTCGGGCGCGGGGATCGCGTCGTGGAGCATCTCGTCGCGCCAGGTGTCGGCGGCGTTCGCGACCGCGTCGCTTGCCTGGTCGGCGTTGTCGGTGTCGATGTAGCCCGGCGCGAGGTTGTTGACCCGAACGCCGTACTCCGCCCACTCGGAGGCGAGCTGGTTCTTGAACCCCTCCAGCCCGGCCTTCGAGGTGTTGTAGGCGACCTGTCGCTGGGGGTGGTTGGCGATGAACGCCGACATCGAGGAGACGTTCACGATGACGCCGCCGTCGCCCGCGATCATCTCCCGACCGACCGCGCGCGAACAGAGGAAGGTCCCGGTGAGGTTGGTGTCGATGACCGCGTACCACTCCTCCAGGGTCATCGCCTCCATCGCCTCGTGGACGACGATCCCGGCGTTGTTCACCAGGATGTCGATGTCGCCGAAGCGCTCGACGGCCGCCTCGACCATCGCTTCGACCGACGCCTCGTCGGCGACGTCACACTCGACCGCGAGGGTCTCGACATCTGTCCGCGCCGCGATCTCCTCGGCGGCGGCCGCGCCCGAGTCCTCGTTCCGGTTCGCGACGACGACGTTCGCGCCGGCCTCCGCGAGCGCGGTCGCGATGGCGCGGCCGATGCCGCGGTTGCCGCCGGTGACGATCGCCGTTCGGCCGTCGAGACTGAACGCATCGAAGACGGTCATGGTTCCCTCCTCGAACACCAGCGACAAAGCGATTCGCCTTCGTGGATCGCTCCCGCTCGATGCGGATCAGCGACGGGTGACCGTGGCGAGCCAGGCGGGGCTCTCGCCCGATTCGAAGTTGGTCTCGAAGGCCACCTCGTCGATGCTATCGATCTCCCTCCCGTCAGCGAACGCCGCCCGGACCTCCGCCCTCGCCATCGAGGGGCCCTGATGGCCGGGTTCGCGTCCGGTAAATCCCAGCACGTAGCAGCGGCCGCCCGGTCGAAGCACGGTGTGGAGTTCGGTGGTGTACGTCGACACGCGCCCCTCGCCGGAGAACACGTGAAATAGGCCACAGTCGACCACCGTGTCGAACCGGCGGTCGAGGGCCCCGAGATCGAACGCGTCGTGAGTCAGAAACGTCGCGTCGACCCCGCGCTCGGTCGCCTTCCGCTCGGCCTTCTCGATCGCTCGTGGGGACGCATCGAGGCCACAGACGGTGTAGCCCTGGTCGGCGAGCCAGAGGGCGTTCTCACCCGTTCCGCAGCCCACGTCGAGGACGTCACCGGTTATCTTCCCTGCCTCGGCCAAGCGAACGATCTCGCGCTGTGGGCGGCCGATGTCCCACGGTGGCGTGCCGTCGTACGCGTCGTCGAACCCAGTTTCTCCTGCTCCCATATCGACCCGATAGGCTCGATCCACGGATAGCTATGCCGGCGTCCGCGACGACCACTGGACCGGGGATGACGAACGGTTCTCCGTACCGTCGTGCTCAGGCCCGCGCGGTGATCAGAAACGTCTCGGGACGGTCGTCGGCGCGCTCGACGGTGAGGCCGTGGGATTCGAGGTGGCCGACGACGTCCGTCGTGCTGAACCGCTCGTCGACCGGCGGGCCGCGGGCCCCCTCGCCGGTCGCGGTCCAGTCGGCGAGCACGAGCCGTCCGTCGGGCCGGAGCACTCGGGCGACCTCGGCGAGCGCCTCCTCGCTGTGAAATTCGTGATAGGTCATGGTCGAGAACGCGGTGTCGATCTCGTCGTCCGCGAACGGCAGGTCGTCGACGCCCGCGGTGACGAGTTCGACGTTCGCGGGGACGCCACGTTCGCGGTAGACCTCGTGCATCGCGGGCTGGACGTCGACCGCGTGGAGCCGCCCGACGAACGGCGCGACGTCGTCGGTGTAGAAGCCGACGCCGCTGCCGAGGTCCGCGACCGTCGCCTCGGGATCGGGGTCGAGCGCGAACACCAGTTCGTCGACCGAGAGCGAGGCGTACCGCGAGACGTCGTCGAGGTCGTCGGCGCGCTCGACCGGGAACGTGTGAAAGCCCATGCGCGAGACCACGCGTGCGCCGGGGTTAGCCTTGTCGTCGTGTGGAACCGGTCGTCGGATAGCGTTCCCGACCGTCGTGTGCTCCATCCTGGAGCCACCGGAACACAAGTATGTTTTCGTCCATCGGAAATCGTTGATCGAATGGAGAAACAGGTTCTTGTGATACCGCAACGAACGTGACGAGAGAGGTATTCGAAATGTCCGACGACGAACCAACACATCACATGGGTGAGGCAGACTTCGACGGCGAGGACCGCGACGCACTGACGACCAACTCGGGCGAGGCGGTCCCGAACAACCAGAACACGCGGACCGCCGGTCCGGACGGGCCGGCGCTGATGGACGACTACCACTACTTCGAGAAGATGGCCCAGTTCAACCGGGAGCGCATCCCGGAACGGGTCGTCCACGCGAAGGGTGGCGGGGCCTACGGGACCTTCACGGTGACGAACGACGATATCAGCGACTACACGATCGCAGACATGTTCTCCGAGGTCGGCAAGGAGACGCCGATGTTCGCGCGCTTCTCGACGGTCGCGGGCCCCCGCGGCTCGCCCGACACCGTTCGCGACCCGCGCGGGTTCGCGCTGAAGTTCTACACCGAGGAAGGGAACTGGGACATGACGGGCAACGATACGCCCGTGTTCTTCATCCGGGACCCCTCGAAGTTCTCCGACTTCATCCACACCCAGAAGAAGATGCCGGCGAACGACCTGAGCGACCCGACCCCACAGTGGGACTTCTGGTCGCTCTCGCCCGAGTCCCTCCACCAGGTGACGTGGCTCTACGGGGATCGCGGGATCCCGGCCTCCTGGCGCAAGATGAACGGCTATTCGAGCCACACCCTGAGCTTCTACAACGAGGAGGGCGAGCGCTACTGGGTCAAACTCCACTTCAAGACCGACCAGGGTATCGAGAACTTCACCGAGGAGGAGGCGATCGAGAAGGCCGGCGAGAACCCCGACTACCACAAGCAGGACCTCTGGGAGGCCATCGAGGAAGGCGACTACCCCACCTGGACGCTCAAAGTCCAGGTCATGCCCGAGGCGGAGGCCGAGGAGTACGACATCAACCCGTTCGATCTGACTCGGGTGTGGCCCCACGACGACTACCCGCTGATCGAGGTCGGGGAGATGGAGCTCAACGAGAACCCCGACAACTACTTCGCGGAGGTCGAGCAGGCGGCCTTCTCACCCGCTCACGTCGTCCCCGGGATCGCCCACAGCCCCGACAAGATGCTCCAGGGTCGTATCCCCTCCTACGACGACGCCCACCGCTACCGGCTCGGCGTCAACTTCGAGGACATCCCGGTCAACCGGCCGAAGGAGACGGAGACGAACAACTACCATCAGGACGGGAAGATGCGGATGGACGACAACAACGGGGCCGGCCCGAACTACGAACCGAACTCCTTCCGCGGGCCGGTCGAGCAGCCCGCGGTCGAGAAGCCACCGCTCACGGTCTCGGGCGATGCCGACCGATACCAGCATCGCGAGCGGATTGACAACTACAAACAGCCCGGCGACCTGCTCCGGGAGGTCATGGACGACGAGCAGCGCGACCGCTTCGTCGAGGCCGTCGTCGGCGACATGGACGGCGTGAGCGAGGACGCGATCAAGAAACGCCAGATCCGCCACTGGTTCAAGGCCGATCCCGGGATCGGCCGCCGCCTCGCGGAGGGGCTCGGCTTCGAGCCCGAATCGATCATCGCCGACGAACTCCTCGCGGTCGAGGACGAGATCCCCGATGCCCCGGTCGTGGACGACCTCGTCGACATCGACGTCGAGGACCAGCCGGAACCCCAGCCGCCGACCCAGGACGACGACTGAGCGGTCCTCGGCTTCGTTCTTCCGGTTTCCCGACCCGATCGCGCCGCCGGGCCCTCCTGCCCGTACGATTAATGTCCGCTGCCGCCGATTCGGTGGTATGAGCGAACCGGAACCCCTCTCCCCGCCCCAGGAGCGCGAGTGCGTGCTGTGCGGTCGGCAGGACGTCTGGAACGACGAGGAGACCAACTGGCGGATCGCGCGCGAGGGTGACGCCCACTGTATCCACGAGTGGGACATCAACGGCACGTACAATCCGTTCTGAAGAAACGCTCTTTGCATCGGACCGTTACCCGCCCGAAACAACAGAGTGGAGGTCACGAAGCTATCCATTGGTAGTGCGCCAATAGGCTTATTCCGTCTCTCGGCGTAGAGCGGTCATGGCTCAGGGCGATCGAGAGCGGAACGAAAACGGGCGGTACGTGGAGACGGTGACGCCCGATCGGGTGCTTGCAGTGCTCGCCAACGCCGTGGACCCGTTCATGGCGACCGGCGACGTCGCGGACGCGCTCGGTTGTAGCCGCGAAGCAGCACGTCTGAAGCTAAACGAACTGGCCGACCGTGGTGAAGTCGAACGACGCGATGTTCGTGGGGCGATCGTCGTTTGGTGGCCCGCCAGCGGTGAGCCTACCGATGGACAGGATCAGGAGGTGAGAGCATGAGTGCCGACGCTGACAAACAACGGATAACACTCACGGAGACCCAGGAGGGGGAGTGGCTGGCAGAGTTAGCGCCCGCGGGGGTCACTGGAAGTGGGGAAACAGCACAGGAGGCGCTCCTGTCGGCCCGTGAACACGCTAGGGAAGCGAGAAGAGAGGGGCTTCGAGCGAACCACGACGAGGACACCGAAGCGGCTCTGGAGGCGCTGGATAGGTCTGCCGAAGCGGCGGGCGATCTTCTCGAAGCCCGAGACAACGTGGCGATGGGGCTCGAAGAAGGGGACACCTCGTACCGATCGACTACCCCGCTCTACGACCTGGTTGGGATGCTCGACGAGGCGGAGAGCGGTCGTCTGCGGGAGCGCTCACGTGAGTTCCGCGACCAGTTCGATCGACGAGTCGGCCGGACTCGTCACGAACTTTCGAAGAAGCGCTGAGACGAATGATACTGGACACGACGTTCGTTATCGATCTCATCGACAACGATCCCGAAGCGAAGGCGAAGCTCGACGAGCTACACAACGACGAAGTGTTGGTCGGACTATCGGCACTCACCGTCTACGAGGTCGGGATAGGCCTCCGAGGGAAGAACGAGCGCGACCGCTACGACACAACAACAGACCTGATGAGGGTTCATCCCCTCACGGGTCCGATCTCACAGAAGGCCGTCGAAATCCAGCGAGCGCTTCGGTCCGCAGGCGAGCAGATCGGTGACGTGGACGCACTCATCGCCGCGACAGCCGCCGGGAGCGGCGATCGACGGCTCCTCACACGCAACGTCCGTGAGTTCGAACGAGTCGGCGGGATCGAAGTCGAGACCTACTGACCGCTCACGGGACCCCGCAAACGAATCGAAGACCAGCGACCGGAGCGACTTCGTGGAACGAGTTGAAGAGCCGAGCGAGGAACGGCGACCGGTCTTCAATCGGCTGACCGACGACCGAGTGAACCGGTTCATCACCGAGTTCTGACATCCGATTCCCGCTGTCCCCGCTTTACGCGCAAACAGCACATATCGTTTCGTTTGTACTGATGGTACGCATAGCCCGTTCCGGAACGATGCGAGGCCGGCCAAGTAACCCCAGTGGTCGTAGCGGGACGCCGTCGAGCGATCGATGGATGACCGCGACTCGCCAACAGTTAAGTTCCCGTCGGGGCACTTCCGGATATGGATGCGACACAGACGGAGATCGGGACGCTCGTCGGCCGTGACGTCTACTCCACGAACGGCACCTACGTCGGCGAGATCGAGGACGTGCGGCTCGACCTCGACACCGAGTTCGTCACGGGGCTCGCGGTCGGCGGGCTGAACCGCGAGGCGCTCTCGGGGCGGGCACGCGGTGCTTCCGGTGTGATCGTGCCGTTCCGGTGGGTCCGGTCGGTGGGCGACATCGTGCTCGTGAGCGACGTGATCGAGCGCCTCCGCGAACCCGACGAGGAGAGCGACACCGAGGCCGCCGCCTAGTTCCCGTTGTCGTCGACGCCGAGCGCGGCGAAGAGCTTTCGTCTGACCGCCTGTTCGGTGAGCCGAAGCAGCGTCTCGCGGTTGTCGTCGGAGGTCTCGAGCCCGGTGAAGATACCGAGCGGGATGGTGACCGTGGCGTCGGTGGAGTGGCCCACCGCCTCGCCGACCTCCTCGAAGGCGTCCTCGAGCACGTTCCGGACGTTGATCCGGATGTCCTTCGAACGCGCCGAGAGGGTGATCCGTTCGTCGTCGATCGCGAAGACCGCGGAGGTGGTCACCCCCTCCAGATTGAGGAGGTGCTGGGCCGCGCGTGCGAGCGCGTCGCGGTCGTGGATGTAGCCCGCGTTCGAGACGAGGTGGGAGCCCTTGACCTCGCGGTTTCTGATGGCTTCGGCGAGCACGTCGAGGGTCTCGGGGCTCATCGAGGGCGATTCGACCTGCTCTAAGGTATCGTGGTCGGCGAACGGATAGAGGTACGAGGCCGCGGTGAGGTCCGCGGGCGTGGTGTCGCGTTTGAAGTCGAGGGTCTCGGCCCGGATCCCGTAGAGGAGGGCGGTCGCGACCGCCTCGTCGAGGTTGAGGTCGAACTCCTGGACGTACTTCGTGAGGATCGTCGAGGTCGAGGAGACGTCGGCACGGACGTCGACGAACGCCGCCTCGTACTCCTCTTCGGGCTCGTGGTGGTCGATCAGCACGTCGATCGGGCGTTCGATTGCCCGCTCCATCGACTGGGCGTGGTCGACGAGCGCGAGGCGGTCGTACGCATCGAACTCCACCGCGTCGCGCGCGAGGAGTTCGACCCCGATCAGGTTGACGAACGCGCGGTCCTCCTGGTGACCGATCTCGCCGTCGTAGAGGATGTCGGCTTCGATACCGCGGGCCTCGGCGATCGCCTGGAGCGCGACCGCGCTCGCGATCGAGTCCGGGCCCGGGTTGTCGTTCGCGAGGATCGCGAGCTGCTCTTCGGTGTCGTCGAGGACGTCGGCGAGCCGGCGGGCCTTGTGTTCGAGTTCCCCAGTCTCGAGCGCGCGGAGCGCGGCGTCGGCGATCACCTTCGAGGGGTTGACCACGGCGTCCGCACCCGCCTCGCGAAGCTCGTCGGCGGTCACCGGGTCCGACGCCCGGGCGATGATGAACTGCTCGCTGCCGTCGGCCCGGACGTTCTCGATCGCGGCCCGGTTGGCCTCGATGTCCGTCGAGAGGATCAGGAGGACGTCGCGGTCGGCGACCGCCTCCGGCACCGCCTCGTCGCCGATGTCCGCGGTCTTGGCGTTCAGGTCCTGGTCACGAAGTGCCTCGACCCGACCGTCGTCGACGTCGATGATGAGGACGTCCTTGCCCTCGTCGACGAGGTCCTCGGCGACGGCGTAGCCGACGCTTCCACACCCCAGAATGGCGTAGGTCGACATCGAGGCCATCGTGATGCCGGTGCTCATTATCTGTCCCGTCTGTGACGGGGACACTTATACCCTATCCGTTTCCCGACGTTCCTCCCGATCGTTTTTCCGGCCGGAGCAGGGGCGTGGATTCGGCGGGCTCACACAAACTATTAGTCGGTCCTCGGCGGACGTCCGACCGATGCTTCCGCTCGAGAACTCGCCGCTCGCACGCGACGGCAACATACTGATCCTCGCCTACGACCACGGGCTCGAACACGGCCCCTCGGACTTCACCGACCTCCCGGAACGGATGGACCCGGAGACGGTGTTCGAGGCCGCCACTCACGACGCCGTCACCTCGCTCGCGGTCCAGAAGGGGCTCGCCGAGGGCTACTATCCCTCCTACGAGGACGACGTCTCCCTGCTCGTCAAGCTCAACGGGACCTCGAACCTCTGGATGGGCGAGCCCGACAGCGCAGTGAACTGCTCGGTCGAGTACGCCGCCGACATCGGAGCCGACGCGCTCGGCTTCACCCTCTACGGCGGGTCGAACAACGAGATCGCGATGGCCGAGGAGTTCCGCGACGCCCAGGAGGCCGCCCGCGACCACGACCTGCCGATGGTGATGTGGTCGTATCCCCGCGGACAGGGGCTCAAGAACGACACGAGCGGCGACACCATCGCCTACGCCGCCCGCGAGGCGCTCGAACTCGGTGCCGACGTCGCGAAGGTCAAGTATCCCGGCAGCCGCGAGGCGATGGAGCACACCGTTCAGGCCGCCGGCGGCGAGAACGGCATCGAGGTCGTGATGTCCGGTGGGTCGAAGGTCTCCGACGAGGCGTTCCTCAACGACGTGAAGGCCGTGATGGACGCCGGCGGGTCGGGGCTCGCCGTCGGCCGGAACGTCTGGCAGCGCGAGAACCCCACCCAGATCCTCGACGCGCTCGGAGCCGTCATCCACGAGGGCGCGTCGGTCGACGCCGCGCTGTCAGAATGAGCGACACCGTCGAGGCGGTCCTCGACACCCTCGCCGAAACCGCTCCCGAGATCAGGGGGGGACTGGTCGGCCGGCGCGAGTACCAGGACGGCGAGAACCCCAGCGGCGAGACGCAGCTCGCGGCGGACGTCCACGCCGACCGGTTGCTCGAAGAGCGTCTGCTCGCCATCGACGGTATCGGGAGCTACGCCAGCGAGGAACGCGACGAGGTCATCGAGGACGGCTCGGGGCTCGCGGTCGCGGTCGACCCGCTCGACGGCTCCTCGAACATCAAACCCAACAACTCGATGGGCACCATCGTCGGGGTCTACGACGCGCCGCTCCCCGCGAGCGGGCACGACCTCGTGGCCGCGGTCTACACCCTCTACGGCCCGATCACGACGATGATGGCCGCCGTCGACGGCGAAACGACCGAGTACGTCATCGAGGACGGCGAGGCGCGAAGCGCCTCGGATTCGTCGAGCGGGCAACGCCCGCGAGACGGCGAGCGCCACGTCGCGACGGAGGGCGTCGAACTCCCCGAGGAACCGACGGTCTACGGCTTCGGCGGACGGGTGCCCGACTGGACGCCCGCGTTCACCGACTACGCCCGCGAGATCGAAGGGGAGCTCAAGCTCCGCTACGGCGGCGCGATGATCGGCGACGTGAACCAGGTCCTGACGTATGGGGGTATATTCGCCTACCCCGCGCTCGAATCCAACCCCGACGGAAAGCTCCGACTCCAGTTCGAGGCCAACCCGATGGCCGCCATCGTGGAGGCGGCGGGTGGGGCCTCCTCCGACGGCGAGCGCTCCTTGCTCGACGTCGAGCCCGACGACCTCCACGACCGCGTACCCGTCTACCTCGGGAACCGCGACCTCATCGACCGGCTCGAAGACGCGCTCGCGGACGGTGAGTGACGTGGCCGACCACGACGCACGAACCGCGGACGACCAACGCGGACCGTGGGTGCTGGCGCTCGGGGCGCTCGCGATCGGCGGGGTCGCGTTCTCGGTCGAGGCCTACCGCGCGCTCAGGGACCGGCGGCGGGGCGACGGCCCCACCGACGCGGAATAGTTCTCGAACGATCGCCGGGAACATGGAAAACGCTTTCCGCAATTCTTGCGCAGGGTGAGTATGGACATCCGTATCGGCGGCGGGGCGAGCGACGAGGAAGCGCGCGTCATCGGGAGCGCGCTCGCCGAACACGTTGGCGAGTCGGTCGACGTCTACGTCGGCGACGACGGAACGCCCGCGGCGACCGCTGACCCCCCGGAATCGGCGGCCGACGCATCCAGCGGAACGGACGAGCCGGCCCCGGAGCGAGACCTCGGCCCGACCGAACGCGAGAAACGCCTCCGCGAGGAGATCGCCGAGATCGAGCGTGGTGGCCCCGAGAAGTACAAGGACCGACTCGACGAGCAGGGAAAGCTCTTCGTCCGCGACCGGCTCGACCTGTGGTTCGACGGTGGCCTGACCTTCGAGGACGGCCGCTTCGCCGAGTTCGACGCCGACGACCAGTTGCCCGCCGACGGGCTCCTGACCGGGGCCGCGGAGTTCGAGGGCCGGGACTGTCACGTGATGGCGAACGATTTCACCGTCAAAGCCGGCAGCATGGCCGGCAAGGGCGTCGAGAAGTTCCTCCGGATGCAACAGCGCGCACTGAAGACCGGCAAACCGGTGCTCTACCTGATGGACTCCTCGGGTGGCCGGATCGACCAGCAGACCGGCTTCTTCGCCAACCGCGAGGGCATCGGGAAGTACTACTACAACCACTCGATGCTTTCGGGGCGCGTGCCCCAGATCTGCGTGCTCTACGGGCCGTGCATCGCGGGCGCGGCCTACACCCCCGTCTTCGCTGACTTCACGGTGATGGTCGAGGGGATGTCCGCGATGGCGATCGCCTCACCCCGGATGGTCGAGATGGTCACCGGCGAGAAAATCGACCTCCAAGATCTCGGCGGGGCACAGGTCCACGCGGCCGAATCGGGCAGTGCGGATCTGGTGGCCCGCGACGAAGAACACGCCCGCGAGCTGGTCGCCCAGCTCGTCACCTACCTCCCGGACAACTCGGACGAGCAGCCGCCACGCGCCGACCCTCGCCCGCCCGCACGCTCGCCGGCCGGCATCGACTCGGTGGTGCCCGAACGGCCGAACCGGGGCTACGACATGCACGACGTGATCGAGCGCGTCGCGGACCAGGGCTCGACCCTCGAACTCGGTGCCGAGTTCGGCCCCGAGATCGTCACCGCCTTCTGCCGTATCGACGGCCGACCGGTGGGGGTCGTGGCGAACCAGCCCGCCCACCGCGCGGGCGCGATCTTCCCCGACTCGGCCAAGAAGGCCGCCGAGTTCGTCTGGAAGTGCGACGCCTACAATATTCCACTCCTCTACCTCTGTGACACGCCGGGGTTCATGGCGGGGTCGGGGGTCGAGAAGGAGGGGATCCTCGAAGAGGGCAAGAAGATGATCTACGCCACCTCGTCGGCGACGGTCCCAAAACAATGTGTGGTCGTCAGGAAGGCCTACGGTGCGGGGATCTACGCCATGTCGGGACCGGCCTACGACCCCGAATCGACCCTCGGCCTCCCCTCCGGCGAGATCGCGATCATGGGGCCCGAGGCGGCGATCAACGCGGTCTACCGCAACCGGCTCGACGACATCGAGGACGACGAGGAACGCGCCGAACGCGAGGCCGAGCTCCGCGAGGCCTACCGCGAGGACATCGACGTCCACCGGATGGCGAGCGAGACGGTGATCGACGAGATCGTCCCGCCGAGCGAGCTCCGCGACGAGCTCGCCGCCCGGTTCGCGTTCTACGAGGACGTCGAGAAGTCGCTGCCGGACAAGAAACACGGCACCGTGCTGTAGCGGTCGAACGAATTCGTCGCGAAACTCCGCTATCGGAATCGGTCGAACACTGATGGGCAAACCGGGCCATCCCTCAGCTATCCTCGACGGGGTCGGTAACGACCAACCACTCCAATCGTTCACCGAGACGTTTCAGCCCCGTGTCGTGCGTCCAGAGGTCGTCCACGCCCCGTCGCTCCATCGCCGCCACGAGCGACGCATCACGACCACCGATGCCGAGGTGGGGATGCTCGGTGAGGAGTTCGTGCGCGCGACGAACTGCGTTCAGATCGAGCGCTTCGACGGTGAGCGTCTCGAGTCCGATGAATCGCTCCACGAACGAGTCGTCGCCCGTTCGTCGCTTGGTAAGGTAGTGAGTCACCTCCAGCGGGACGACGGCGTTCACGAAGACCGATCGCTCCGCGAGCGCCGACCGCATCGGGGCCCGAACGCGGTCGTGTTCGGGAGTCGTTGCATCGAAGTAGTATATCCAGACGTTCGAGTCGATGCAGATCATTCGACCTGTCCGAGCGGGTCGTCGAGTCCGAGCGGGTCCATCGGGTTCATCTCCTCGGCGTCGTCCCGGCGGGTTTCCTCGGTGATACACCCCTCCATCGTCTCGATGAACTCCTCGCGCGACACCCGCGGTCGGACGACCATTCGCCCGTCCTCGACGCCGATCCGAACGTTCGCTCCCGGTTCGAGTCCGAGCCTCTCGCGGACGGCTTTCGGGATCGTGACCCGGCCCTTCTCGTCGATCGTTCGTTCGTCGTCACGCGATGCCATCTCGAATCCCACTTCGGTGGGAACGGACTAATCGCTTTCGTCGGTCGTCCCGGGAGAGAAGCGTTTAGGTTTCCAGACCGTCTCTCCCACCTGTGCGCATCGAGAACAGCTTCCTCCCGGTTCGCGGTATCGGCGAGAAGACCGAACGCCGGCTCTGGCGCGAGGGGATCACCCACTGGGACGCGTTCGACGAATCCGCGGTCGGCGACGCCCAGGGACGCAACATCCGCGAGTTCATCGAACAGGGCCGCGACCGCCTCGCGGCCGGCGACGCGGATTTCTTCTACGAGGCCTTCCCCTCGGGGAGCCGGTGGCGGCTCTACGAGAACTTCCGCCCGCGGACCTGCTTTTTCGACATCGAGACCACGGGGCTCGACGCCCGCTCTAGCGACGTCACCACGGTGAGCTTCCACCGCGCCGGCGAGACCACCACCCTCGTCCAAGGTGAGGACCTCACGCGCGCGGCGCTCGCGACCGAACTCCGCGCCGCCGACCTGCTGGTCTCGTTCAACGGCAAGCGGTTCGACGTGCCGTTCCTCGAACAGTCGTTCGACCTCGACATCGACCGTCCCCACCTCGACCTGCTGTACGCCTGTCGCCAGCTCGACCTCACCGGCGGGCTGAAGGCCATCGAACGCGAGGTCGGCATCGACCGCGACCGGCCCGACCTCTCCGGTCGCGACGCGGTGCGACTCTGGCACGCCCACGAACGCGGGGACGAGGACGCGCTCGACACCCTCGTCTCGTACAACCGTGCCGACACGAAGAACCTCGAGAACCTCCTCGACATCGTCACCGACCGCCTCCACGACGACGTGTTCGTCGCGGCCTGTGACGGCCGATAAAGCCGTCCGATATCGGATCCCACCATCTACCCGACAGCGGCGGCGCTCGGCAGTGTAATCGCGTTCGGATAGCGGAAGAAGGGAAGAAGAGACGAACCGCGAGCAGAGACGGAGTACCGAACTCAGCGCCGGCGCACGGCGACCAGCGTGGCCGCGAGAAGCGCGACGACCGCGACCACGACGCCGAAGCCGGGGCCGCCGGCCTCGGTGCCCTGTTCGCTACCGCCGCTCGTGTCCGCACCGCCGCTCGTTCCTGCATCACCGCTCGTCGCCGCCCCGCCGCTGGTGCCGCCCATCGCGGTCGTTTCGGCGGTTCCCGCACCGGTCTCGCCAGCGGTCGTGCCGGCGCTCGTCGTTCCCGCGCCGGTGGTCCCGTTCGCGCTTTCGTTCTCCGAAACCGCGAGGGTCGTGTTCTGGAAGCTGCCGTTGTTGACGGCGACACCAACGGTGTACTCACCCGACTCGGGCGGGTTGGTGACGCCGGTGTAGTTCAGCGTGACCCGGTCGCCCTCCTCGACGTCGAGGGTCCCGTCGAACCCGACCGTGAGGTTTCGGTCCTCGACACCGATGCTCGCCGTCGTGGTGTTGTTCACGACCTGGTCGCCGTCGAGGGTGGCCGACGCGATGTTGCCGCCGACCAGCCCGATCGAGGCGTTACTGTCGCCGTAGTTCACCGTCACCGACGAGAGGTTGCCCTCGGAGTCCGGCCCGGCGACCACGGAGACGTTGTGGAACGCGCTCTCGTTGCCCGCGGCCGACGGATTCGCCACTATCGAGGCGTTGCCGGACGTGTCCGTCGCGTTGGTGGCCGATGCGTTGCTCGCGTCGCTTGCGTTGGTCTCACCCGTCGTCGCGTTCGCGCTTCCGTTCCCCGAAACCGCGAGGGTGGTGTTCTGGAGGCTCTCGTTGTTGACGCCGACCCCGACGGTGTACTCGCCCGCTTCGGTCGGGTTGGTGACGCCGGTGTAGTTCAGCGTGACCCGGTCACCCTCCTCGACGTCGAGCGTGCCATCGAAGCCAACCGTGAGGTTCCGGCCGTCGACGCCGATCGACGAGGTCGTGGTGTTGTTCACGACCTGGTCACCGTCGAGGGTGGCCGACGCGATGTTGCCGCCGACCAGCCCGATCGAGGCGTTGCTGTCGCCGTAGTTCACCGTCACCGACGAGAGGTTCCCCTCCGCCTCGGGACCGGCCACGACCGAGACGTTGTGGTACGCGCTCTCGTTGCCGGGCGTGGCGGGGTTCGCCACTATCGAGGCGTTGCCGGACGCGTCGGTCGCGTTGGCGGTCGTCTCGTTGCTCGCGGTTTCGTTGCTCACCGACTCGTTCGCCGCCGAGGCGTTCGTCTCGTTCGTCGCGCCCTCGTCGCCGGTGACTTCGATCGGGACCGTAGCCTCGCCGTCGCCGTCGGCCACGCTCACCGTGAACTCGTACTCGCCGGCGGGCACGCCGCTGAAGTCCATCCCGACGATGTCGGTGCGGTCGAGGTCGGTCGCGTCGCTGCTCTCGTCGTCGAAGACGATCTCGTCGACTTCGTCGTCGCTGAGCCCCGACGCGGAGATGTCGAGGTCGTAGGCCCCGTCGAACAGCCCGTAGACGACGTTGAGGTTGAGGACGCCGTCGGCGACCGAGTCGACGGTGGTCCCACAGCAGTTACGGAACCGTACGTTCAGCGGGTCGTCATCCGACGGGCTGTAGAAGCTCCCGTCGGACGCGTTCGTGGCGTTCTCGCCGGACTCCTGTGCGCCGACGGGGCCGGTGAGGGCGACCGCACCGACCGCGGCCGACAGCACCACCAGCACCGCGAGACTCACGCTCCGATATGCCTTGGTTCGTGTCATTGTGTATAGCTACCGTGAGACGGCAACGGCGGTACGGCAGCGCGGACTGCGGCGGCCGAAATCGCACTCGTCGCCGTGTTCGGTGTCGATGTGAACGAAACACCTGCGGTGTATATTCTTTTTGGTGTCAACCCGTGTGAAACTCACTCGGCCGGTCGTTTCAGCGAGAGTACCGTTCGGTCGAACTCGCAGACGGTCTCCTCGTCCTGGTTCAGTGCCTCGACGTGCATCGTCACGACCCCGCGTTCGCCGTCGCTGGTCTCCCGTTTCTCGACCACCGTCGAGCGCGCGTGGATGGTGTCGCCGTGGAAGACGGGTCGAGGGTGTTCCACCTCGTCGTACGAGAGATTGGCGACGATGGTGCCATCACTGGTTTCGGGGATCGTGAGCCCAACCGCGAGGCTCAGGGTGTAGAGCCCGTTGACGAGACGCTCGCCGAACTCGGTGTCGGCGGCGAACTCGCTGTCGAGGTGGAGGGGCTGCTGGTTCATCGTCATGTCACAGAAGCGCTGGTTGTCGCTCTCGGAGACCGTTCGACGTTTGTCGTGCTCGATGGCCTCGCCCTCGACGAACCCCTCGTAGTAGCGCCCGGTCATAGCGAGACCCGGCGCGCCGAGGACGAAAGCACGTCGGTCGTGCGAAGCGGTAGTATGATACACAACCACACTGTAAAAATATATATGGCCTTGCAGTCCTGATACGGACTACGGACGCCGGCCGGTCGTCGACCCCCACCAACGGTCCCGACCGGCGGGCATCGCACCCGACCCAGCATGACCACGACAGCCCCACCCGAAACCGACGAACCGTTCGAGACCGCAGCCGACACCGCCCGCCGCCAGCTCGACCGCGCCGCGGCGTACATCGACGTCGACCCCGGTACCGTCGAACGGCTCAAACACCCGAAGTCCGTCCATCGAGTCTCGGTCCCCATCGAACGCGAGAACGGCGAGACCGAGGTCTACAGGGGATATCGCGCCCAGCACGACAGCGCGCGCGGGCCGTTCAAAGGCGGGCTCCGCTACCACCCCGGCGTGACCGCCGAGGAGTGCATCGGCCTCTCGATGTGGATGACCTGGAAGTGTGCGGTGATGAACATCCCCTTCGGCGGCGGGAAGGGGGGTATCGTGGTCGACCCCAAGGACCTCTCGGAGGGTGAGATCGAACAGCTCACCCGCCGGTTCGCCGAGGAGCTGCGCAACGTCATCGGCCCGATGCGGGACATCCCCGCACCCGACATGGGCACCGGGAGCCGCGAGATGGCGTGGTTCATGGACGCCTACTCGATGCAGGAGGGCGAGACCATCCCCGGCGTCGTCACGGGCAAGCCGCCGGTCGTCGGCGGGAGCTACGGTCGCGAGGAGGCCCCCGGTCGGAGCGCGGCGATCATCACCCGCGAGGTGCTCGACTACTACGACCGCGACATCGGCGAGACCACGGTCGCGATCCAGGGCTTCGGGAGCGTCGGTGCGAACGCCGCCCGGCTGCTGGACTCGTACGGCGCGAACGTCGTCGCGGTCTCGGACGTCGACGGCGGGATCTACGACCCCGCAGGCCTCGACACCGAGGCGGTGATCTCACACGAGGAACAGCCCGGCATGGTCTCGGGTGACGGCGCGTCGGATACGCTCTCGAACGCCGAATTGCTCGAACTCGACGTCGACGTGGTGATCCCCGCGGCGATCGGCAACGTCCTCACCGCCGACAACGCCGACGACGTGCGCGCCGACATCGTGGTCGAGGGCGCGAACGGACCGACGACGACCCACGGCGACGAGATCCTCAACCGACGTGGGATCCCCGTGATCCCCGACATCCTCGCCAACGCGGGCGGGGTCACGGTGTCGTACTTCGAGTGGCTCCAGGACATCAACCGGCGCGCGTGGCCGGTCGAGGAGGTCAACGAGGAGCTCGACGACGAGATGGTGTCGGCGTGGAACGACGTCCGCGAGGCGTTCGAGACCCACGACGGCGCGACGTGGCGCGAGGCCGCCTACATCGTCGGGCTCCGACGCGTCGGTGCGGCTCACGGCGCGCGCGGCCTCTGGCCCTGAAGCCCGTAGATTAACGTCACCCGTCCACTGTTCTCCGACATGGCTAGGCGAAGCGTGCTGTTCACGCCGGGTGACCGTCCCGAGATGCTCCGCAAGGCCCCGACGACCGGGGCGGACGTCGTCGTCTTCGACCTGGAGGACGCGGTCGCGCCCGAACGGATGGCCGAGGCCCGCGAGGCGGTCAACGACGTTCTGACGTCGGACTTCGATCCGGACTGTGAGGTGTGCGTTCGGGTCACCGCAGAAGGAGTCGAGGCGGACCTCGACGTCGTCCTTCGGGGCGACCCACGCCTTGACGCGGTGATGTGCCCGAAGGTCGGCTCCGCGGCGGACGTCGAACGGGTCGCCGACGTGCTCTCCGAGCACGACGCCGGTCGCCCGATATTCGCGCTGATCGAGACCGCAGAGGGTGTACTGGCGGCTCCGGCGATCGCCGCCGCCGACCCGACGACGGCGGTCTGTTTCGGGGCCGAGGACCTCGCCGCCGACATCGGGGCGACGCGGACCCCCGAAGGAACCGAAGTGCTCTACGCGCGCGAGCGGGTCGTGCTCGCGGCGAGCGCCGCCGGGGTCGACGCGGTCGACATCGTCTTCACCGCGATCGAGGATGGCGAGGGGTTGGCCGAGGAGACCGCGTTTGGGGCGGGGCTCGGCTACGACGGCAAGATGGTGATCCATCCAGCGCAAGTCGCCGTCGTCAACGACGCCTACACGCCGACGCCCGAGCGGGTCGAGTGGGCCGAACGCGTGCTCGACGCCCGCGACCGGGCCGCGGACGAGGGTCGCGGGGTGTTCCGCGTCGACGGCGAGATGGTCGACGCGCCGCTCATCGCGCAGGCCGAGCGGGTGGTCGAGCGAGCGCGCGCCGCCGAGGCGTAATCAGATCATTATACTATAACCATGATATTCATTCGACGCCCTTAACAGGCGTCTCGACGATCGACTAGAAGATGTCCGAGGACGTGAACCCCTTCGAGAGCCTCCACGAACAGATAGACGACGCCGCCGCGGTCCTCGACGTTTCCTCGGGGGTTCTCGACCGGTTCAAACACCCAGAACGCGTGCTCGAAACCACGCTCTCGATAGAACGCGACGACGGCTCGCTCGCTACCTTCGAGGCCTTCCGCTCGCAGTACAACGGCGACCGCGGGCCGTACAAGGGCGGGCTCCGGTATCACCCGAACGTCACGCGTGACGAGGTGAAGGCGCTCTCGGGCTGGATGGCCTACAAATGCGCGATGGTCGACATCCCCTACGGCGGTGGGAAGGGCGGTATCGCGGTCGATCCCGACGACCTCTCCGAGGGGGAGATCGAGCGGCTCACGCGGGCGTTCGCCGCGGAACTTCGGCGGGTGGTCGGGCCCGACGTCGACATTCCCGCACCCGACGTCAACACCGGCCCGCGCGAGATGAACTGGTTGAAGGACACCTACGAGACCCTCGAGAACACCACCGCGCCGGGCGTCGTGACGGGCAAGGCGCTCGAATCCGGCGGGAGCGAGGGACGGGTCGAGGCCACGGGTCGGTCAGTGATGCTCACCGCACGCGAGGCGTTCGACTACCTCGACATCGACCTCGACGGCGCGACGGTCGCGGTCGAGGGCTACGGCAACGTCGGCGCGATCGCGGCCCGACTCCTCGAAGCGGAGGGCGCGAGCATCGTGGCGGTCTCCGATTCGAGCGGTGGAGTGTACAACTCGAACGGCCTCGACCCCCAGGCGGTCAGGGACCACAAGACCGAGACCGGGAGCGTCACCGGCGCACCCGACGTCGAGGAGCAGCTCACCGACGAGGAGCTCCTCACCCTCGACGTCGACCTCCTCATTCCGGCCGCGCTCGAGAACGCGATCAACCGCGACCTCGCCGAGGAGGTCGAGGCCGAGGTCATCGTGGAGGGCGCGAACGGGCCGCTCACGCCGCGGGCCGACGACGTGTTGAGTGACCGTGACGTCGCGGTCTTCCCCGACGTGCTCGCGAACGCCGGCGGCGTCACGGTGTCGTACTTCGAGTGGGTCCAGAACCGCCAGCGGTTCTACTGGAGCGAGGAGCGCGTCAACGACGAGCTCGAGACGGTGATGGTCGAGGCGTTCGAGGACCTCGTCGGGACCTACGAGGAGCGCGGGCTCCCGAGCTTCCGGACGGCGGCCTACGTCGTCGGGCTCTCGCGGCTCATCGACGCCTACGACGAGGCCGGCAACTTCCCCTGACGGCCGTCGCGGAGCGGATATTTAATGCCCCCACGTCTCCAATCGAGGGCGCGATGGTCTACAAGAAGATCACGATGATCGGTACCAGCGAGGAGAGCTTCGAGGCCGCGACCGACGCCGCGATCGACCGCGCCGAGGAGACCCTCAACGACGTGAAGTGGGCGACGACGGAGAACCTCGGGGTCGAGATCGGCGACCCGGGCGAGCGCGAGTACCAGGTCGAGGTCGAGATCGCGTTCGAACTCGACGAGTAACCCCCCAACGAGATCCGCCGGCACGACCGGGCCGGCGGTGCGGCCGCGGCGCGAACGGCGGCCTGCGGTGGCGGCGCGGCCGCGGTCGCGGTGCGGGCGGTTCCTGGCGGATGAAGGGCGAGGGCGCGGAGCGCCCGAGGGCTTCGGCGGTGCTGCGCGGTGGCGGCGGGGAGTTGTTAGTAATTGTACCGCGAGTGACCGCAGGGAGCGAGCGGGCCAAGGAACCCCCGAGCGGAGCGAGTGGGGTGACGCAGGCTTTTGATCCACATTTTGCCAGCGAACGAAGTGAGCGCAGCAAAAGGTGGGGCGTGAGGTGGGGGTTCTTAGAGCACGCGCTTTCCGAGCGCGCTCGCGACGAGCTCGACACCGAGTTCGGCGGTCTCGTTGTGGGAGTCCAAGATTGGGTTGGCCTCGACGACTTCGAGCGAGCGGAGCAGGGACTCGCGTTCGGCGACGGTCTCCATCGCGGAGTGGGCCTCGCGGTAGGTCACGCCACCCCTCACGGGCGTCCCGACGCCGGGAGCGTGGCGGGGGTCGAGCCAGTCGAGGTCGAGGCTGACGTGGACCCCGTCGACGCCACGGGTGGCGATGTCGAGCGCGTCCTCGGTGACGTCGACCACACCTCGCTCGTCGATGTCGGACATCGTGAAGGCGGTGACGTCGGACTCGCGGATGCGCTCGCGTTCGGGGTCGTCGACGCTTCGGAGCCCGACGAGGACGACGTTCTCCTCGCGGAGGGTCGGGGCGTTGGCCCAGGGCGTGTCGGCGAACGAACCCCAGCCGAGCGCGGCGGCGAGCGGCATCCCGTGGACGTTGCCCGAGGGCGTGGTCTCGGGGGTGTTGACGTCGCTGTGGGCGTCGAACCAGACCGCACCGAGGCTGGCGTCGCGGGCGCTGCCGACGAGCGAGCCGATGGCGATCGAGTGGTCGCCGCCGAGCACCAGCGGGAGGTCGTTCGTGGCGACCGCGTCGGCGACCTCGTTGGCGAGGCGGCCACAGACCGATTCGATCTCGTCGAGGTACTTCGCGCGCGGGTCGCGGGTCTCGGGGTCGCGCTCCTCGGCGTGGGAGACCGAGAGGTCGCCGGCGTCGGTACACGACCGCCCGATCGAATCGAGCGCCGTGGCGAGGCCCGCGTATCGGAGGGCGGAGGGACCCATGTCGACCCCGCGGCGGTCGGCCCCGAGGTCCATCGGTACCCCGATGGTTCTGATTGCCATGTCGTTCGCGTTCGACCCCCGCCGGGTAAAAGTCGTCCCCATCACCCCGATCCGGTGGTCGTTCCCGTCCCGGCGTGGGTGCCCGCCCGAAGTTCGTCTTCAAATTTTTGGTTCGGGATTCGAATCCCGTCCAGATCCCGGGCACGAAACCCGAAAACCGTCGTGAGAAGCAGCCCTTCGTCCCTGTTCATCGATAATTACGCATCCGGTCACCCGTCGGGTTTAAGGGACCCTGCAACCAACACGGACTTATGTCATCTATCGAACTCACGGACAGCCAGAAGAAGATACTCCAGGAGCTCGTCGACCTCTACCGGGAGAGCGAAACCGCGGTCAAGGGCGAGGCGATCGCCGAGATGGTCGACCGGAACCCGGGGACGATCCGCAACCAGATGCAGAGCCTCAAAGCCCTCCAGCTGGTCGAAGGGGTACCGGGACCGAAGGGCGGCTACAAACCGACGGCGGCGGCCTACAGCGCGCTCGACATCGAGGAGATGGACGAACCGGAGTCCGTCCCCCTCAGCCACAACGGCGAGCGCGTCGAGACGTTGATCGTCCAGGAGATCAACCTCCTGAGCGTCCACCACCCCGAGAAGTGTCGGGCCGAGATCCACATCCAGGGCTCGGTGCGGGACTTCCACGAGGGCGACAAGGTGACGGTCGGTCCGACGCCGAAGTCGAAGCTCGCGATCACGGGTACCGTCGACGGCACCGTCGACACCGACAACACCCTGATAATCAACACCGAGGGGATGGAAGCCCCGGCCGAAGGCTGAACACACGCACGACCTTCTCGGACGATCGAGCGGTACGAGTGACGAACGCCGGCCGCGGTGCGGTCGGCGGCCCGTGGTGGTTGCGGGCCTGGTGGATGAAGGGCGAGCGCTCGGCTCACGGGTCGTTCCTCCCCGTTCGCATCGAGGTGCGTCGCTTCGCTCGCACCTCGCACCCGAGGGCTTCGGCGGAGGTGGTGCTGTGCGGGGCGGTTGCGGAATTGTTAGTCGTTGTACCGCGAACGAGCGAAGCGACTGAGCGGCGGTTTTTAGTCCAGGTTTTTGCGAGGAGTGGTTCGCTCACTGCGCTCGCGAACCCGACGAGAAAAAAAGTGGTCTCAGCGGCCGCGGACGAAGGCCGAGAGCCGGTCGGCGAGTCCGGTTCGGTCACCGAGTTTGAGGTAGTAGGCCGCGCCGCCGTCCTCGTAGTAGTGTTCGATGTGGCGTTCGACCTCGAAACCGATGTGTTTGTAGAACGCGACGGCGGCCTCGTTGGTCGCGCGGGCGTGACAGGTCACGGTGTCGTGTTCCTCGGCGACGGTGGCGATGAGGCGGCCGCCGAAGCCCTCGCCGCGGTGGTCGCCGTCGATGGCGAGAAAGAGGACGTAGCCGTCGCGGCGGACCGCCGCGAAGCCGATGAGCGCGTCGGCCGTATCGGCGTCGTGGTCGCCGGCGAACAGGAGGTGGACGGTGGCGCGACGGTAGGCGTCGGTGAAGAAGCCGCGGCGCTGTTTGAGGACACCCTCCTGCTCGCGGATGCGCTCTTTCAGCTCCCACGCCGAACCGACGTACTCGTCGCTGCCCGACTCGACGATACTGGTCGTGACATCGACGCTCACTGGCTCCCGAATAGCACATGGGAGACCATAACTCCACCGCCCAGTCGGCCACGACCCACCCGGCATGGGATTGCAGAACGCTTTCGGGGAAAGCCCGTCTTCGACGGATATGTCTACCTCTCGCGACACCGAGTCGGCCCAAACCGGGATCGTCGGGCGGGTTCGGGAGTGGCTCATCAGCGGGGCCGCGCTCACCATCCCGTTCGTCATCACGATGATGGTGCTCGGGTTCGTGCTCAACTTCCTCAGCAACGTCCTCACGCCGGTGGTCGAGGCCGCCGGGATGGTCGGACTCAACGAACCCGTCCGGGGGTTCGCCCGGTCGATCGGGCTCGGTCCCGCCTTCGGGTCGGTGTTCATCGAGTTCGGGACGGTCTTCGCGCTCGTGGCGCTGGTGCTCGTCGTGGGCTTCGCCGCGAACGCCACCTCCTCGGAGCACGGCTTCTCGGAGTGGTTCCACACCGCGATGGAGGCCATCCCCGGCGTCGGGTCGGTCTACACCAGCTTCCGCCGGATGAGCGACGTCCTGATCGAGAGCGACACCAGCAGCTTCCAGGAGGTCAAACTCATCGAGTTCCCGAACGAGGGCACCTACTCGTTCGCGTTCGTGACCGCGACACCCCCGGACACGATCGACGAGGCGGCCGACCACGACGACCTCCGAACCTTGTTCATGCCGCTCGCGCCGAATCCCGTGATGGGGGGCTTCCTGGTCCACGTCCCGAGCGCCCGGGTCTACGACGTCGACATAACCGTCGAGCAGGCCGTCAGCGCGATCGTCACCAGCGGGGTGGCGATCGGCGAAACCGACGACGTGACCGGCCTCTCGGCCGACGAGCTCGCGGCGCTCGGGCAGTACGACACCGAACGAACCAACCTCGAAGAGGGACTCGTCGGCGCGCCGGCGGAGCGGGGGTCGACGAGCGAACGGGAGACGGACGACTCCTGAAGGTTTGCTGTGCCAAGCTATACGTAGCCTTGCTACGTGCGTCGTGACAGAACATCGATGGGTAACGAGCTCACCGTCTTGACGTGGAACCTCAACGGCGACGCTGGAGTGTCGACGGACCGAATAGAGCGACAGAAACAGTTCTTCAGGGACCACCACCATGAGACGGACCTGTTCTGTCTCCAAGCCGTCGATTGGACCAGAAGCGACCACTTCGACGAACTAATCGAGTTCTTCGAAGAAGAGTGGTGTTACGACGTAACTCATACGCGCGACTGGAACCGCCAACTCCTCGGCCTCGATGTTCAGCCGTACCACAACATCAACGGCCGCTTCAAACACTGTCTGCTCACGGCGAGTAGGTGGCCGATCGAGCGAAACCCACTGGACCTCAAGAACAGTGGGAGCGGCAAACCGGTTGGGCTCAACTACTTCTATACCAACTTTCCGGACGGACTGCTGGTATCGGACGTTCGTTTACCGAATCACGGAACCGTTGACAGTGGAAGACTGGAGCTCTGGAACGTCGGGATAGTTCATGGCTCCGGCTGGAAGGAAGAGAAGATCAACGCACTCGAAACGATGTATGCTAGAGTCTTCCTTCAAAACAAGAAGACAGACAAAAGAGTGATTCTCGGCGGCGATTTCAATGCGCCACTCAAGGAAACCCTCGACGGAGATGGAGAGCCAACCATCGTCCCTCACGACGGCAACCGGCTCAAAGCAAAGAACAGGCCGTTTTACGGGAACCCGTACCGCTACCGAATATCGAACGAAGACTCCGAACCGTTCACCTTCTCACAGCGCTGGAAAAACGCCGAGAGCTACATCTTCGACCCGGAACTCGCGGACTGGGATATGCGCGATACGTACTGGTCGGCGGAAGACGGTGCCAAGAAGAGTAGCATGGACGACCACACCCACGTCGTTCACAACGGAAATCCGGCGAACAAGCGGCTCGACCATCTCCTCGCTGACGACCAGTTCGACGTGAAGACCTGCGAGATTCAGAACGGTATCGAAACCGATGTCAATGGATTCGACGTGAGCGACCATGCGCCCGTCGTCTCCGAGTTTGAAACATGATTCCTCGGACAACCCGTCGTTTCACCGAAGGAAATCGAACGAGACGTCGGCGGGCGTCGTTCGCGCCTCGACCGGCCGACCCTCCTCGTACTTCACGAAGTTGAGGTAGAACAGTTCGCCACAGCCCTCGCCGTTGGTCTCGCTTGCGCCACAGACGATCTCGACGCCGTCGCTCTCCTCGAAGTCGTCGTAGGGCGCAGCGTACTCCCAGCCGTCGAGGGCGAACGGCGTCACGGACTTGTCGGCGAGCGCGGCGTCGCGGTCGAGGGTGACGACCGCATCACACCACGGACAGGTGTACCGAACGGCGACCATACCGGACGAAGGGTCTCGTGGCATATAGCTCCCGCGTCGGGAGAAGTTTAGTCGAACATCCCGGTCGACATGTACCGCTCGCCGCTGTCCCAGAAGACGGTGACGACGAGCGGTTTCTCGTCATCCCCGCCGTCGGTTCGGAGTTCGGTCGCCGGTGAGCCGTCGTCGGCCAGTCGGCTCGCGACCCGGCGGGCGACGAGGTTCGACGCGCCGCTCGACTGGCCGACCAGGATCCCCTCCTCGCGCGCGAGACGTCGGCACTCGGCTTCGCTCTCCTCGAGGTCGACGGTCTCGACCGAGTCGATGAGGTCGCGGTCGAGGATGTCGCTCACGAACCCCGGCCCCATCCCCTCGAACTCGTCGGTGCCGGCCTCGCCGGTCGAGAGCACCGCGTTGGTCTCGGGTTCGACCGCCACCACGGTCATTTCGGGGAACGCCTCGCGGAGCCGCCGTCCGATGCCGGTGATGGTTCCCCCCGTCCCGACCGCGGCGACCAGCGCGTCGACGGTCCGGTCCCCGACCTGGTCGAGGATCTCCGGGCCGGTCGTATCGTAGTGGGACTGTGCGTTCGCGGGGTTCTCGAACTGCCGAAGTTGGACCATCCCCTTCTCCTCTTCGAGTTCGTCGGCGCGCTCTTTCGCCTCGGTCATCTCGCCGTCGACGAGTTCGAGCTCCGCGCCGTAGGCCGCCATGACCCGCTGGCGCTCCTCGGACTTCGAGGCGGGCATCACGATGGTGCAGTCGTAGCCCCGGACGGCCGCGACCACCGCCAGCCCGATGCCGGTGTTGCCGCTGGTCGGCTCGACGATGTGGTCGCCGGGTTCGAGCACCCCCTCCGCCTCCGCGGCCTCGACCATCGCGGCCGCCGGGCGGTCCTTCGCCGACCCGCCGGGGTTCTTGGATTCGACCTTCGCGGCGACGGTCGTCCCCGGTGGCGAGGCGACCCGCACGAGGGGGGATCCGATGGCGTCGAGGATGCTATCGTCCATTGGATTCGATTGGCTGTCGACGCCTAAACCGATGACGGGACCGGCCGGAAGCTTCGAAAATCCGATAGATGTAGCAAGGGAACGATACACGCATGAAGTGGTCTCGCAAATACCGCCCCAGCACGGAACGGTCGCGGTCGGCTTCTTTCTCCTGTTCACCGTCGCGTTCGTCTGCTACGGCGCGGGCGACCTACGCACGGGGGCGCACCGCTGGGGGCTGTTCGGCCTCGCGCTCGCTGCCGTCCACGTCGGCGGCTGGGCGGTGTGGATCGCCGCAGGGACGCCCGGCGGCCTCGCGCTCCCCGAACTCGTCGGATCCGGCTGTGTCTCGACGTGGATCCTCGGCACGGCCGTCAGAATGTGGTGAGGTCCGCTACTCGACCCGCTCGGACGAGCGCTCGTAGCGTTTGGCGAGTTCGACGTAGTGCTCGCCGGCGTGGGTCCACGGCGAGTCCTCGACCTCCGTCTTGACCTCCGCGGGCGTGCCGGCGACGAGGGTGCTCGGCGGGACCTCGGTGCCTTCGGTGACGACGCTTCCGGCGGCCACGAGCGCCTCCTCGCCGACGTGTGCGCCGTCGAGGACCGTCGCACTCATCCCGACCATCGCGCGCTCGCCCACGGTGGCGGCGTGGACGATGGCGGTGTGACCGATGGTTGCCCCGGGCCCGATCGCACAGCCCTCGTGACAGACCGCGTTGTCCTGGACGTTCGCGCCCTCGCGGACCACGATCGCGCCCGAATCCCCGCGGAGCGTGACGTGGGGCCAGACGCTCGCCTCGGCTTCGATCGTGACGTCGCCGATGACGACCGCGGTCTCGTCGACGCGAGCGGACTCGTGGATGGTGGGTGTAGTGCCCTCGAACGACCGGATGACCATGCACGGACGCGGGTCCGACCGGGAATAAATCCGTGTGTCGGCACGCCGCGAACCGACGGCGGGAGGCAGTGACCGTACGGACACCGAATCGGTTTACCCACGACGACACAACGGGACGTATGAACACCGACCGCGTGACGCTGGCCGCGATGGTCTTCGCGGTCCTCTTCGGTCAGGTCGCGCTCTATCCGGGGGTTCCGGAGCTCGTGCGCGCGCTCGGCGCGACCACGACGCTCGACGCGGGGACGTGGTTTCTGGGGGCCGAGTACGCCGGCTTCGTGCTGTTCGCGGGCGTCTGGGGCGCGGCCAGCGACGCGGCGGGACGGCGGGTGCCGTTCATCGTCGCGGGTGCGCTCGGCGGGGTGGCGAGCTACCTCGCGCTGGTCGGGCTCGCGACGGTCACGGACATCGGGTTCGGCGCGATGCTCGTCCTCCGGTTCGTCGAGGGGAGCTTCACGATCGCCGCGTTCTCGCTCTCGATAACGATGCTGATGGATCTCGAGGGGGGCCACGGCCGGAACATGGGTGCGGCGGGGATCGCGATCGGCTCCGGGACGGCGCTCGGGGCCCCCCTCGGCGGTCAGCTCTCGGCGGTCGGCCCGCTGGTCCCCATCGTGGTGGCCGCCGGCCTCCTCTGTCTCGTGGCGCTGCTCGCGACCCGACTCACCGACCGGGCCCCGGAGACGACGCGCCGCGGCATCCGGGCGGCGCTCGACGGGCTTCGGGACCGGCCCGCGCTCGGTCTGCCGTACGCCTTCGGGTTCGCGGACCGGTTCACGGCGGGCTTCTTCGCGCTCGTCGGGACCCTCTACTTCCGGCGGGCCTTCGACCTCGACGCCGGCGCGGCTGGTCTGGTGCTCGCGCTCTTCTTCGCGCCGTTCGCGCTCGGGCAATATCCCGCAGGCCGGCTCTCCGACCGGATCGGCCGGCTGGTGCCCGTGGTCGTCGGGTCGGTGTGTTACGGCGTGACGATCCTGGGGGTGTATCTCGCGCCGACGGTCGAGCTCGCGGGCGCGACGATGGTGTTGCTCGGCGCGGCGGGCGCGCTGGTCGCCCCCGCCACGATGGCGCTCGTCACCGACCTCGCGAGCGACGACCGGGGCACCGCGATGGCCGGGTTCAACATCGCCGGGAGCCTCGGGTTCCTCGTCGGGACCGTCGGCGGCGGCGCGGTCGCCGATAGCCTGGGGTTCGGCGCGGCCTTTCTCGCCGCCGCGGTACTCGAAGCCGGGATCGTCCTGGTCGCACTGCCCGCGCTGCTCCGGCTCGATATCCCGCGTGCCGTGCTGTTCGGCGGCCGGGAGTCCGCCTGAGAACCATCGTGAATCCGTCTTTCTTCCGGTCGGTTCCGGTCGTTCAGCACTCGTGTTCCCGATGTGCCGCCTCGATACCCGCCGAGAGCACGTCGCGGTCCTCGTGAAACACCAGATGGGACTCGCAGTCACAGTCCGAGGCACCGAAGTCCGGGATACGCTCGCCGGGGACCGCCCGGGCGATGGCACACTCGGCATCCACAGGTGTCGTCACGGCCCGATCGAGCACCGTCGCGGGGTGTCCCAGGAGGTAGTCGATGTGCCAGTGGCGGACGTCGCGCTCGCCGGTGGCGACCTCGCGGTGCCGGTCGACCCGCGCGAAGCCGCCCGGGCCGAGCGCGCTGCCCGTGTAGGCGTACCAACCCGGCGAAAACGCGCGGTCGCCGAGCGCACCGACCTCGATGGTCGTCGGCGTCGGCAGCTCGATCAGGAGGGTGTAGGTCCCGCTCGCCATGCGGACATCAGCGTGTGGGCGAGGGTAAGTCCCCGGTGTGAGTGGGAGAAACGGGAGGAAAGGGAGCGACTACGAGGGGCTCGGGGTCTGGACGTGCGAGAGGTACGACGTCAGGTCGGCGGTGGTGATGATGCCGATGACGCCGTCGGAGTCGCTCACGACCGGCATGTGGTGAAAGCCGTGTTCGAGCATCGTATCGGCGACCTCGGTGATCGGGTCCTGAACCGTCGTGGTGATGACGTCCGTGCTCATGTACTTCGCGACCGTGGTCTCGGCCTTCGGGCTGCTCGCGGCGACGATCCCGACGAAGTCGGTGGTCGTGAGGATCCCTTGGAGGTCGTTGTTCCCGTCGACGACCATCACGGAGCCGATTCCCTCCTCGAGCATCACGTTCGCGGCCTCCTCGACGAGCGTGTCCGGGCTCACCGTGTGCAGGTCGCTCGACATCAGCCGCCCGACGAAGATATCGTCCATGATCCTTCATCTATCGGGGACAGTATAAACGTTCCCGCCGGGGCGAAACCTGTCGAGAGGCCGGTCGCCCGGTTCGTGTGGCCGCTATCCCGGGTGGCGAGCGGTGGCTTCATGCGGGTCGGTCGACACGGTGGTGGTATGGACTTGCTCCACACCTGCCTCAACGTCGCCGACGCCGACCGTGCGGTCGAGTTCTACGTCGAGGAGCTCGGCTTCGAGGAGTCGTGGTCGTTCGAGACCGAGGACGGCGAGACCACCAATCGCTACGTCGCCGCGGACAACGGCGTCGAACTCCAGCTCTCGGAGACCGACGGCGAGACCGAGTTCGAGCAGGGCACCGCCTGGGACCACCTCGCGGTGGCCGTCGAGAGCGTGGACGAGGCGTTCGCCGAGATCGACCACCACGGTGTCGTCCAGGAACCCGCCGACAACGACCCCGCCGGGGCGCGCACGGCCTTCGTCCGCGACCCGGACGGGCACGTCGTCGAACTCGTCCAACCGCTCGACGGCTGACCGCGTCGACCCCGCCGCTCACCACCCGCAAGCCGTTTGCCGACGGCCCCACACGGTTCTCGTAGTGACGAACGAGCACGACGAAGCAGCCGACGGGACGTCCGCCTCCGACGACCGCGCCCTCTCGGCGACCGAATTCCGGGCCGTTCTCGAGACCCTCGGCCGACCCGTGGCGACCGCGAGCGGGGTCGCGCGGGTTCGGGAGTGGTCACAGACGGCGGCAAGCGATGCGCTCGATGCGCTCGTCGAGTCGGGCCACCTCGACCGCCTCGACGTAAGCGACGACCCCCGAGTCTGGTACCCTCGCGAGTTCGCCGACCTCGTCTCCCGAGAGCACGTCGTCGTCTTCCCCGACCGCCGGGAGTTGGTGGTCGAACACCCCGAGCAGTTCACCCGCGCCCAGCTCACCCAGTTCGCCACGCTCGTCGATTCGTCGGGTGATGGGGCCTACATCTACGAGATCAGGGAAGAGGACGTCTGGTGGGCCCCCTACGACCACGTCGACGACCTCGTTCGGACGATGCGGAGCGTGCTGCCCGAGCGCGCGCCGAAGCTCGAGAAGTGGGTCGAGTCCCAGTGGCGGCGCGCCCGCCGGTTCGCGCTCACTACCCACCCGGACGACTATACGGTTCTCGAAGCCGAGAGCCCCGAACTCATGGGCAACGTCGCGCGTCAGAAGCTCGACACCGACCACCTCCACGCCCCGATCTCGGATACCGAGAGCTGGGTGGTCGAGGGGAAGGAGGGCGAGATCAAACGGACCCTCTACGACGCGGGCTATCCGGTCCAGGACCTCCGCGACCTCGACGGCGGGGCCGACCTCGACATCGACCTCGGGCTCGACCTCCGGGACTACCAACGCGACTGGGTCGAGCGCTTCCTCGAATCGGGTGCGGGCGTACTGGTGGGTCCCCCCGGAAGCGGGAAGACGGTGGCCGCGATGGGCGCGATGCGCGAGGTCGGCGGCGAGACACTCGTCCTCGCGCCGAGCCGCGAACTCGCCGGCCAGTGGCGCGAGGCCCTCCTCACTCACACCGACCTCGACCCCGACCAGATCGGCGAGTACCACGGCGGCGAGAAAAACATTCGACCGGTGACGATCGCGACCTACCGCACCGCCGGGATGGAGCGCCACCGGAAGCTCTTCGACGAGCGCCGGTGGGGTCTGATCGTCTACGACGAGGTCCACCACATCCCGGCCGCCGTCTATCGCAAGAGCGTCGACCTCCAGGCCAAACACCGCCTCGGGCTCTCGGCCACACCAGTGAGAGAGGACGACAAGGGGGCCGAGATCTTCACCCTCATCGGCCCGCCTATCGGTACAGATTGGGCGAAACTCTTCGAGGCGGGCTTCGTCGCCGAACCCGAGGTCGAACTCCGGTTCGTGCCCTGGAGATCGGAGGCCGACCGCGACGAGTACGCGAGCGTGACGGGCCACGAGCGCCGCCGGGTCGCGGGCTCGAACCCCGCGAAGCTCGACGCCATCCGGTCGCTGCTCGCCGAACACGCCGACGCGAAGGCGCTCGTCTTCGTCGAGTGGCTCGATCAGGGCGAGAGCTACGCCGAGGCGCTGGGGGTGCCGTTCATCAGCGGCGACACCCCCCACCCCGAACGCGAACGGCTGTTCGACGAGTTCCGGCGCGGGGAGCGCTCCCGACTGGTCGTCTCGCGGGTCGGCGACGAGGGGATCGACCTCCCGAGCGCCGAGGTCGCGGTCGTCGCCTCCGGCCTCGGCGGGTCGCGCCGCCAGGCCTCCCAGCGCGCCGGCCGGACGATGCGTCCCACGGGGAGCTCGCGGCTCTACGTCCTCGCGACCCGTGGCACCCGCGAGGAGGACTTCGCCCGCCAACAGCTCCGCCACCTCGCTGGCAAGGGCATCAGGCTCACCGAGACGACGTTCGAGACCGAGTAGCGGTCCCCACCGACCCTCGCGGCTTGTCGGTATCGAAGGGGCTATACCGAGGGGTTGTTAGTAGAAAGATAGTATGAGCAATATCGTCGAGGAGTGGGCCTCGAGCCCCCGCCTCGTTTCGGGAGGAGAACGGCTGTGACGTGTGAGATCGACGACCAGGTCGGGAAACGATGAAGCGGTCGGTTCTCGCGGTGGTGCTCGTCGGCCTCGTCGTGATGCAGGGGACCGTCGGCGGCGCGGTCGTCGGAACGAACACGGCCCCCAACGCGAACGCCACGGGGAACGACTCGGCGCTCTCGGAGCTGCGCAACGCGACGGGGTTCGCCACCGACGCGCTCGATGCGAGCGCGTCGAACACCGACAATGCGTCGACCGAAACGAACGGCTCGGCCGACACGGCCGATTCGAGCGAGTCGACCGATTCGAGCGCGTCGAACGGCTCGACGGGCGACGACACGTCGAACTCGACGTCGGCGACGACGGAGACGACGGACGGAACGTCGACCGCCGAAACCTCGGGCGAAACGACGGGCGAGAGCGGGTCCGACGACGGCACGTCCGCGGAGACCGAATCCGGTGAGAGCGAGTCCGACGAGTCGTCGTCCGAGGCAGAGTCGAGCGACGGTGAAGACGCGACGTCGTCCGAAACCCAATCCAGCGAGAGTGAGGATGGCGGGAGCGAGTCCGGCACATCGTCGTCCGAGAGCGAGTCCGGCGAAAGCGAGTCCAGCGAGTCCTCGTCAGAGGCCGAGTCGGGCGACGGTGAGGACGCGACGACGGACGGTGACACGTCGGCGAGCGAACCGACCTCGGCCGAGAGCGGTGCGGACGGGGACACCGGATCCGCGGAAGACGCATCGACCGGGTCGTCGGGCACGGCATCGGCCGCCGACGGAGCGGGTAGCGGGGCGGCAGCCGCGGGCGCGTCGGGCGGTTCCGCGAGCCCGACCGGCGGTGCGGCACCGGAGGGGGCCGCGAGCCAGAGCGCCGCGAGTCAAGGTGCTCCGGGCGAGTCGTCGAGCGCGGCACCGACCGCGTCGGGGGCCACGGGTGCGAGTAGCGGGGCGGCACCGGCCGCGGCCGGTGGCTCGTCCCAGGCCGCACCGAGCGGCGCGAGTGCCGGCGGGGCACCCCAGTCGGCAGGCGCGGCGGCACAGAGCCCGGCGGGAAGTACGGGTGCACAGGGGCAGAGCGTCCAGGGTGCCAGCGCACAGGGTGCACCGAGCGCGGCCGGCGGTAGCCAGGCTGCGGCCGGAAGCGGGGCGAGCACGGTCTCGCCCGACGCCGAGTTCGACATCGTCTCGGTCGATTCGGACGTTTCGACCGGCGAGCCCGGCACCGTCTCGGTGACGATCGAGAACACCGGCGAGGACGCGACCGACGCCGTGGTGAACTTCCAGTCGGGTTCCAGCGACCTCCTGTTCGGCCAGGCGGCGAGTACGAGCCGGTACATCGGCGACTGGGAGGAGGGCGAGAGCCGGACGGTCGACCTCTCGGTCCAGGCGGCCCCGGGTGCCGATAGCGCCGACTACCCGGTCGAGGCATCGGTCTCCTACGAGGACGACGACGGCGAGGCCGCCCAGTCCGCGAGTTCGACCTTCGGGGTCACGGTCGACGAGGCGAGCGACGACCTCTCGGTGACTGGCGTGGATTCGGACGTCCCCGTCGGCGGCACCGGCAACGTCAGCGTCACCCTCGAGAACACCGGCGAGGACGCGACCGACGCGGTGGTGAATCTCCAGACGCTCTCGACCGACCTGCTGTTCGACCGGAGCGCGAACGCGACCCGCTACGTCGGCGACTGGGACGCCGGCGAGTCGAGAACCATCGAGGTCACGATGCAGGCGACCCCGAGCGCCGACACCGACACCTACCCGGTCCAGGCCTCGGTCTCCTACGACGATTCCGATGGCGAGGCCGCCCAGCTCGGTCCCGCGACGTTCGGCGTCACCCCCGAGAGCCAACAGGAGTTCTCGCTCGACGGCGTGTCGGACGACCTCGAAGTCGGCTCCTCGGGCACCATCTCGGGCACGATCACGAACGACGGCCCGAAGGCCGCCACCGACGCGGTGCTGACGGTCTCTCCCAACAGCACCCGTGACATCGTGCCGCGTCAGAGCGAGTACGTCCTCGGCGACCTCGACGTGGACGAGTCGAGCTCGTTCGAGCTCCCCGTCCTCGTCAACGACACGACCGAGCCGGGCGAGCGCCAGGTCCAGTACTACGTCCAGTACTACGACTCGGACGGCGACCCGCTCCGGAGCGAGGCGCTGACGGCGACGGTCGACATCGACGAGCAGGAGGACGACTTCAACGTGGTCTCGACCAGCACCGACGTCCAGTCCGGCGAGGAGGGCAGCCTCACGGTGGTGATGAACAACACCGGCGAGAACGTGACGGACGCGACGGTATCGTTCCAGTCGCTCTCGGGCGGCGTGCTGTTCGGCGAGTCCGCGAACGCCACCCAGTTCGTCGAGGACTGGGACACCGGCGAGGAACGGAGCTTCGAGTTCGACGTGACCGCGACGGGCAGCGCGGGCACGACCTACCCGATGCAGGCCTCGCTCCAGTACACCGATTCGGGGGACGACGGGGCCCAGGCGGGACCGTTCGCCTTCGGCGTGACCCCGGGCGAGAGCGAGGACGACTTCGAGGTGGTCTCGACCGACTCGAACGTCCAGGTCGGCGACGAGGGTCCGATCACGCTCACCCTCCAGAACAACGGCGAGAACGCCACCGAATCGACCGTCTCGCTCCAGTCGCTCACCGGCGACATCACGCTCGGCCAGACCGCGAACGCGACGGCGTTCGTCGGCGAGTGGCCGGCGGGTGCCCAGCGGACGGTGAGCTTCAACGCCACCGCGACCAACACCACCGACGTCCGTGACTACCCGTTCCAGGCCTCGGTCTCCTACAACGACCCCGACGGCGACCAGGCGAGCGGCGGGCCGTTCACGGTCGGCGTGACGCCGGATCCGGAGCAGAACTTCGACCTCTCGAACGTCGAGAGCACCCTCCGGGTCGGTGACGAGGGCAACGTCACCGCGCAGGTCACGAACCAGGGCCCACAGGCCATCGACAACGCGGTCGTCGAGTTGGAGAGTCAGAGCGAATCGCTGAGCCCCCAGGAGACCGAGGCAGCCGTCGGAAGCCTCGCGCCGGGCGAGTCGGCCAACGTCTCCTTCCCGATCGAGGTGCCCGATAGCGCCGAATCCGGCGCGCGCCAGCTCTCGTTCGTCGTGGAGTACGACAACGAGAACGGTGACACCCGTCGGAGCGGGAGCCTCGACACCCAGGTCGACGTCGCCGGCCAGCGCGACTCGTTCATCGTCGAGCGCGCCAACGCCTCCGTCGGGATCGGCTCCTCCGAGGCCGTGACGCTCAACGTCACCAACAACCGGGATACGGTCGTCACGAACCTCAACGCGAAGGCCTACGCCGACACCCCGCTCTCGCTCTCGAACGACGAGGCCTACATCGCTCGGCTCGCACCCGGTGAGACCGAACAGATCAGCTTCGACGTGAGCGTCGCCGGGAGCGCGAGCGAGGGGCAGTACCCGCTCTCGGTCGACTTCCAGTACGACACGCCGAGCGACGCTGGCCAGCTCTCACAGAGCTACGACGTCCCGGTCGACGCCACCGAATCGAGCGGCGGCGGCCTGCTGTCGTCGGCACCGGTGATGATCGGCCTCGCGGCACTCCTCGTCGTGCTCGGCATCGGGGTCGTCTGGTCGCGACGGTGAGCCAGCACTGATGGCCGACTTCGACTACCAGCGCCTCATCGACTGGGCCGACGAGTGGATCACCGAACGACCCCGGACGGTCGTGGTCCTGTTCGTCGTGCTGACGGCGGTGTTCGCGGTCGGGATGACGAACATCTCGACGAGTTCGGGGACGAGCCAGTTCACCGACGACAGCCCGGCCCAGACCGCCCTCGACAACGTCAACGAGGAGTTCTCGCCGACGTTCTCCGAGTCCAACGGTAGCACCCAACTGATCCAACGCGGCTCGAACGTGCTCTCGAAGGACGAGCTGCTCGCGATGTTGACCCTCCAACAACGGGCCGAGGGGGATCCCGACCTCCGGGTCGCTTCGACGTCGAGCGCGGCCACGATCGTCGCGCAGACGCTCGACCCGGAGGCCACGACCCTCGACGACCAGATCGACGCGATCGAGGACGCCACGCCAACGGAGATCGATTCGGCGATCGGGACCGCCGCCGAGAACGAGGGGTTCACGAGCCTCCTCAGCAACGACTTCAACGAGCAGTCCGCGTCGGCCTCGGCCACGATCGGCACCATCACGCACGACGTGCCGGGCGGGGTCTCGGAGTCGGCCGGCACCAGCGGCAGTAGCCCGCTGACCGGCTACCAGACCCGCGTACGTACGATGGCGGGGAGCGTCGACAGCGACATCACGGTCTTCGGCAGCGGGATCGTCTCGGCGGAGTTCACCAACATCATCTTCGATTCGCTGATCATCGTGGTGCCCGCGGCGGCGCTCCTGATCCTGGTGTTCCTGATCTTCGCCTACCGCGACCCGATCGACCTGCTGCTCGGGGTGGTCTCGCTGGTGTTCGCGGTGATCTGGACCTTCGGCTTCACCGGCCTCGCCGGGCTGCCCTTCTCCCAGATGCTGATCGCGGTGCCGCCCCTCCTGCTCGCGGTGGGGATCGACTTCGGGATACACACCATCAACCGCTACCGCGAGGAGCGAGTCCAGGAGTACTCGGTCACCGAGTCGATGCGGACCGCGACCGACCAGCTGTTCGTCGCCTTCTTCATCGTCACCGGCACCACCGTGGTCGGCTTCGCCGCCAACGGCGTCAGCAGCCTCCAGCCGATCCGACAGTTCGGGCTGGTGGCGGCGGTCGGGATCGTCTTCACCTTCCTGATCTTCGGTATCTTCCTCCCCGCCGCGAAGGTCTGGGGCGACCACCTCCGGGTCCGGTACGGCATCCCGGAGTTCGGGCTCACTCCGCTCGGGGCCGAGGGCTCCCTCCTCGGGCGCGTGCTCACGGTGGGGGTTTCGGCCGCCCGGCGCGCACCCTACGCCGTGCTCGTCTTCACTCTGGTGATCTCGGTGGTCGCAGGGGGCTACGCGACGGGCGTCGACACCACCTTCTCCCAGGACGACTTCCTGCCGCCGGAGGAGGTGCCGGGCTACATAGAGGTGCTGCCGGAGCCGTTCGCGCCGGGCACCTACACCGTCACGGAGACCTCGAACTACCTCGAGGACAACTTCGCTACCACGTCGGGGAGTTCGGTGACGGTCTACGCGGAAGGTGATCTCCGCGCCGACTCCGCGCTCGAGTCCATCCAGCGGGCCAACGAGAACCCGCCCGACCCGGTCGTGACGAACGGGCGGACGGCGAGCACCGACAGCATCGTCACCGTCATCCGGGACTACGCCAACCAGTCGTCGTCGTTCGCAGCGCTCGTGGACAGGAACGACGTCGACGGCGACGGCGTGCCCGACGACAACCTCGTCGAAGTCTACGACGCACTGTTGGAGTCGCCTTACCGAGCGCAAGCGCTGAACTACATCACCGAGGACTACCGGAGTACCCAGGTCGTCTACTCGATCGAGAGCGACGCCACGCAGGACGAGATCTCGAACAGCGGCCGAACCCTCGCCGGCCGATATCGGCTCGACGCGACCGCCACGGGACAGACGATCGTGTTGCAGGGGGTGACGGACGCGATCTTCGTCTCGGCGATCCAGAGCCTCGTCGCCGCGCTGATCGTCACGGCGATATTCCTCGTGGTGATCTACTTCATCATCGAGGGCCGGCCATCGCTCGGGCTCGTGAACCTCGTGCCGATCGTGACCTCGGTCGCGTTGCTCGCGGGCTCGATGCGGCTGTTCGGCATCCCGCTCAACGCGCTCACCGCGACGATCCTCTCGATCGCGATCGGGCTCGGGGTGGACTACTCCTCGCACTTCGTCCACCGGTTCGTCGACGAGTACCACGAGTCGGGCGAGGACGTCTTCGTCGCGCTCGACGACACCGTCAGGGGCACGGGCGGGGCGCTCACCGGGAGCATGCTCACCACCACCACCGGCATCGGGGTGCTCGCGCTCGCGATCACGCCGATCCTCGGGCAGTTCGGGGTGGTGGTGGCGCTCTCGATCTTCTTCGCCTACCTCACCTCGATGCTCCTCACGCCGTCGGTGATCGTGGTCTGGGAGCGGTGGACGTGACCGACCACGACGACGCGGTGGCGGCGCTCAAACGCCTCGGGCTGTCGAGCTACGAGGCGAAGGTGTTCGTCGCGCTCCAGCGGATCGGTCGTGGGGCGGCCCGCGACATCGACGACGTCACCGACGTCCCGCGTTCGCAGGTCTACGGCGCGGCGGAGAACCTCGAAAAGCGCGGGCTGATAGACGTCCAACGCGCCGAACCGATCCAGTACCGCGCGGTCGACCTCGACGAGGCACGGCGTCGGCTCCGCGCCCGGATCGACGACGCCGAGGAACGCGCGTTCGGCTACCTCGAAACCGCTCGGAACGAGCTCGTCGACGACGACGAGGCTCGCGAGGAGGTCTGGACCATCACCGGTCGGGACGCGATCACCGACCGGGTGGTCCGACTCGCGAGCGAGGCCGAACGGCGCGTGGTGTTCGGCACCGACGACGAGCGGCTGGTCACCGACGAGGTCGTCGCGGCGCTCGACGGCTTCCCGGGGACCGCCATCGTCGTGAGCACGACCCCGGCGGTCCGCGAGCGGTTCGAGGGTATCGAGGGGGTGGTGACGCCCTCGGTCACGACCCTGGCCGAGATGGGGCCCGACGACCGGAGCAGTCGGATCCTGATCGTCGACGGCGACACCGTTCTGATGGCCGTGCGTGGCGAGGGCACCGAGGACTGTACCGAGACCGCGATCTGGAGCGCGAACACGGGGTTCGCGTCGGTGTTCGTCGGGCTGTTCGAGGAGTGGTTGACCGAGTTCTTCGACGGCTGAATCGGTGGCCGTCGGGGCGGTTAGAACGAGAGGATGCCGTAGTACATCGCGCCGAAGAGGACCGTGAAGGCGAGCGCGAGCACCAGCAGGAGTAGCATCATGTACTGATACGCTCCACCGACCGTCGTGAATCGCGGGAGGTTCATGCCCGAATCGTTGAAGGCGATCCTTTTAGCACTACCGTCATCCGTTCACACCGCCCCTCACAGCGCGTCGAGCAGCGTATCGACGTCGTCGGCCGTGTTGAAGACGTGCACCGACGCCCGGAGCGCCGCCGGCGACGGCAGCGACCGGATCGCGATCCCCGCCTCCGAGAGGCGCTCGACGGTCGCCTCGGGGTCGTCGTCAGCGATGGTCACGAGGCCGGACTCGTACTCGCGCGGGCTCAGGAGACGGTCGTCGTCGAGGCCGTCCTTCAGCCGGTCGGTCAGCCGCTCGATACGGTCCTCGACGGTCGACAGACCGATCGATTCGAGGGCGTCGAGCGCGGCCCGGAGACCGGCGTGCGGCGCGGGCGAGGTCGTGCCGACTTCCAGCCGGCGCACGCCCGGCGCGAACTCGAACGCGTCGTCGTCCGGCGCGGCGACGCTCCGGTAGCCCACCCGCGTGGGTTCGAGCGCGTCGGTCGCGTCGTCGGCGACGTAGAGGAAGCCCGCGCCCCACGGCCCACAGCACCACTTGTGACCCGCGCCGACCGCGAAGTCCGCACCCCACTCGGTGATATCGAGGTCGACCTGGCCCGGCGACTGGACGGCGTCGACGAGGGTCAGCGCACCGGCGTCGTGGGCGATGTCGGTCAGTTCCGCGACCGAGAACCGGGTGCCGTAATTCCAGGTGATCGAACTCAGGCAGAGCAGGTCGGCCCCGTCGAGGACCGTCTTCGCGTCGTCGAGGTCGACCCGTCCCTCGTGAGTTTCGAGCACGCGGACCTCGACACCGTAGACGTCCCGGAGCCGCTCCCACGGGAGGATCCCAGCCGAGTGCTCGCAGTCGGTTCTGACGACGACGTCGCCCGCCTGCCAGGGAAGCGCGGTCGCGATCCGGCTGATGCCGTCGGCGGTGGAGTTGGTGAGCGCGACCTCGTCGAGGTCGGCCCCGAGGAAGCCCGCGACGGCCTCGCGCGAGGTTTCGAGCGAGTCGAAGAGCGCGGGATACATCCCCTCGCCGGCGGGGGCGGCGTAGGACTGGTATTCGATCTCGTCGGTCGCGGCCTCGACGACGGCACGCGGCACGGGGCTCGCCGCACCGGTGTTGAGGTAGGTCACGTCGTCGAGCGCCGGCATCTCCTCCCGGAGGTCGAGCGGGTCCATGGACGAACGAGGACCGCCCTACATGAAGGTGTTCGCTTGCCGAGCGCCGTCTGCCGCTCGCCGGAGTGGATACCGTTATGCGCGCGCCACCCCCGGTTTCCCACGTGTACCTCGCAGACCAGACGTGGCCCGACCTCGGGGAGTACGTCGCGAACGAATCGCTCGCGGTCGTCCCCCTGGGATCGACCGAACAGCACGGCCCGCACCTCCCGCTCGCCACCGACCACCTGATCGCCGAGTCACTCGCTCGCGAGGCCGCCGACCGTGCCGAGGTGCTCTGCACCCCGACGGTGAACGTCGGGGTCAGCCCCCACCACCGCCAGTTCCACGGCACCATGTGGGTCGACCCGCCCGCCTTCCGGGACTACGTCGAGAGCCTCTCGCGAAACCTCAGCTATCACGGCATCGACCGGATAATCTTCGTCAATGCCCACGGGGGCAACATCGTCCACCTCCGGGAAGTCGGTCGTCGGCTCCGCGACGACGGGGTCGCCTACGCGCTCGAATGGATGTGGAACGACTCGATCCCCGACCTCGTCGACGACCTCTTCGAGCACAACGGCCCCCACGGCGGTCCCAAGGAGACCGCGATGATCCAGCATATCGCGCCCGAACTCGTCCACGAAGTGGAGTTCGAGCGCGCCCGCGACGAGGGGGTCACGGACCTCACCGAGATCGAGATGGTGGTCCACGGCTCGCGGACGTTCTACGACGCGATCGACAACACCGAGAGCGGCGTGCTCGGTGACCAGACCGATGCCACCCCCGAGAAAGGCGAACAGCTCTTCGAGGCCGCGGCCGACCAGTTGGTCCAGCTGATCGACTGGGTAGACGATCAGCCGCTCGACGCGCTCATGGCGAAGCCCCACGTCGACCCGCAGCCCGGAAGCGGTCGATAGCGCGACCGAAGGGTGGTTGCGGCACGAGGGCGTGTGAGCACGCTTAAACCCCACCGTCCGTTGGGTCCGGTATGCAGCCACGCGACCTCTCGGCCCACGCCGTCTACGCGGCGGGTCGGGGGAGCGAGGAGGTCGCCCGCGAACTCGGGCTCGACCCCGAGGGGATCGTCAAACTCTCCTCGAACGAGAACCCGTTCGGACCGAGCCCGGCCGCCGTCGAGGCCATCCGCGACGCCGCGAGCGCGATCCACACCTACCCGAAGTCCGTCCACACCGACCTCGTGGCACGGATCGCCGAGCGATGGGACGTCGCCTCACCCCAGGTCTGGCTCGCCAACGGCGGCGACGGCGCGCTGGATTATCTCTCGCGTGCGTTCCTCGACCCCGGCGACGCCGTGCTGGTCTCGGAGCCGGGCTTCGCCTACTACGCGATGACCGCACGCTACCACCACGGGCAGGTCCGAACCTACACGCTCGAAAAGGCCGATGGGTTCGCTCAAACTCCGGAGAATGTTCTCGATCCGTACGACGGCGAGCGGATCGTCTACCTCACCAGCCCGCACAACCCCACCGGTACGGAAGCGGATCTCGCCGACATCGAACGCATCGCCGAGGAGACCGGTGAGGACACACTCGTGGTCGTGGACGAGGCCTACGGCGAGTTTTCGAACACCCCGAGCGCGCTCGCGCTCGTGGAGGGTCGAGAGGGTTGGGACGCCCGCGACGACGTCGCCGTCCTCCGCACCTTCTCGAAAGCCTACGGCCTCGCCGGCATCCGTCTGGGGTACGCCGTCGTTCCTGAGGAGTGGGCCGAGGCCTACACCCGGGTGAACACCCCGTTCGCGGCGAGTTCACTGGCCTGCCGGGCCGGTCTCGCCGCGCTCGACGACCGCGAACACGTCGAAAAAACTACTGAAACCGTCGAGTGGTCGCGCGAGTACATGACGACGGAGCTCGACGCCCACACCTACCCCAGCGCGGGGAACTTCGTGCTGGTCGACGTCGAGGACGCGAGCGCGGTCGCCGAGGCCGCCAAACGCGAGGGCGTCATCGTCCGGGACTGTTCGAGCTTCGGTCTCCCCGAGTGCGTTCGTGTGACCTGTGGTACCCGCGAATCGACCGAGCGCGCCGTTTCGGTTCTGAACGAGGTCACGGGATGAGAGTCGCTATCACGGGAACCCCCGGAACGGGGAAGACGACCGCGACGCGCCGGCTCGAAGACGGTTCTGAGGAGGCGCTCGACGTGGTCCACCTCAACGACGTCATCCGCGAGGAGGGCTTTTCCACCAGTACCGACGAGACCCGCGACAGCCTCGTCGCCGACCTCGACGCGGTCGAGGAGTGGCTCGACGAACGCGACCCCGAGGGAACCGAACTCGTCGAATCGCACCTCGCACACCTCCTCCCGGCCGACCGAGTGGTCGTGCTCCGGTGCCATCCCGACGACCTCGGCTCGCGGCTGGCCGAGCGCGGCGAGTCCGACGCCAGCGTGGCCGAGAATCGGGAGAGCGAGGCCCTCGACGTGGTGCTCGCCGAAGCCGTCGAGCGCCACGGCCTCGATTCGGTCTACGAGATCGACGCGACCGATCGAACCCCCGAGGAGGTAGCGACCGAGATCGAGCGCGTCGTCGCGGGCGAGCGCGAGCCGAGCGCCGGCACCGTCTCGTTCGTGGACTCGCTCGCCGAGCAGCCCTGAGCCCACCCATGACCCACCGATGACCCTCGACCAGTACCGTTCGACCGCCGACCGGCTCCTGAACCCGTTCGTCGGCCTCGCCGCGAGAGCGGGGCTGACCCCGAACGGCGTGAGCGCCATCGCGTTCGTGCTCGCCGCCGTGGCGGCCGTCGCCTACTGGCTCGCCGGCGGTGACTCGTGGTGGTATCTCATAGGAGCGGTGCTGGTAGGGCTCAACGGCGCGCTCGACCTCCTCGACGGTGCGCTCGCCCGGCGGCTCGGCACCGCCTCGCCCGCCGGCGACTTCCTCGACCACGTTCTCGATAGATACGCGGACATCGTGCTCGTGATCGGACTCGCGCTCGGGGTCGACAGACCGGTACTGGGGCTCGTGGCGGTCTCGGGTGTGTTCATGACCTCGTATCTCGGTACCCAGGCCCAGGCCGTCGGGCTCGACCGGGTCTACGGGGGGCTCCTCGGGCGCGCCGACCGGCTCGTGCTGATCGGCCTCGTCACGCTCGTTTCGGGGGTCGTCGACCTCTCGGTGGCGGGGGTCACGCTGGTCGGCGCGCTGCTCGCGGTGCTCGCGGTCGTCGGCCACGTCACCGCGATCCAGCGGTGCTACCACGCGCTCGCGGCGCTTTCGACACCCGATCGGTGAACCGGAGCGGCGACGGACGGTTTATACACGCGGGCTCCCTTTGCCGGGGTATGGTCCAGTGTGAGATGTGCGGTACGGAGACATCTTCCCCGAAGACGGTGAAGATAGAGGGCGCGGAGCTCGACGTCTGTGGGGACTGTGCGGACTTCGGCACCGAGGTCGAACAGCAGTCCACGAGCGGGACCTCCACGAAGTACTCGACCGATTCGGGTGGCTCCTCGGGGTCGAACGGGTCGGGCTCGACCACGAGCGCCGGCGGGTCGGGCGGCGGCCGGCGGCGCGACATGTTCGACGACATGGACGAGATCGTCCAGGACTACGACGAGCAGATCCGGACGGCACGCGAGAGCGCCGGGCTGAGTCAGGAGGAGCTCGCGAAGGAGCTCAACGAGAAGGCGAGCCTCATCCGGAAGCTCGAACGCGGTGCGAGCCTCCCGAGCGACTCGGTCCAGTCGAAACTCGAACGCCGGCTCGAGATCACCCTCACCGAGGGCGGCGTCGACGACACCGAGTGGGAGGGCGGCGCTTCGACGGGCGCGTACACCCTCGGCGACGTGGTCCAGCGAAAGGACTCCTGAGGTCGCGAACACCTCCCCGAGAGACGTATCGGCAAACACCTTTATCGGCGGCACGGGTTCACCTAGTATGTTCGTTCTCGTCAACCTGAAAGCCTACGCCGCCGACCCGGTCGAGATCGCCACCGTCGCGCACGAGGTCGCCGAAGAGTCGGGCGTTCGTATCGCGGTCGCGCCCCAGACCGCCCACCTCGAACGCGTCGCGGAGACGGGGGTCGAAACGTGGGCCCAGCACGTTTCCCCTGTGGAACACGGTAGCCACACCGGGAGCGCGCTCGCAGAGGCCGTCGCGGACGCGGGCGCGGTCGGCACGCTGATCAACCACTCCGAGAAACGGCTGAAGCTCGCCGACGTCGACGGCGCGGTGGCGGCGGCCGAACGGGCGGGCCTCGAAACCGTCGTCTGTGCCAACAACCCCGAGCAGGTCGGCGCGGCGGCGGCGCTCGGCCCCGACGCGGTGGCGGTCGAACCGCCCGAACTCATCGGCGGCGACGTCTCGGTGAGCCAGGCCGACCCGGACATCGTCGAGGACGCGGTCGCGGCCGCCGAAGCGGTCGACGACGCCGTGGACGTGCTCTGCGGCGCGGGAGTCTCGACGGGCGAGGACCTCACGGCCGCCGGCGACCTGGGTGCCGAGGGCGTCCTGCTCGCGAGCGGCGTCGCGAAGGCCGACGACCCGCGGGCGGCGCTCTCGAGGCTCGTCGAACCCCTCTCGTAATTCGGGGGTGGGAGTACGAGTGACATGATAGATACACCTAATTAGCGGGCCGTCCCAGTTCGAGGGGATGGCGACACACAACCTCCCCGACTACGAGGCCGCGCGCGAGTCGTTCTCGTGGACCGATATCTACGACGACGCCGACTGGGACGCCCCCGACGAACTCAACATCGCACACGAGGTCTGCGACCGCCACGCGGACGGGTCGGGCCGGGTCGCGCTGGAGTACGCCGGCGTCGAGGGTGAACGCGAGACGCTGACGTTCGACGACCTCGCCGAGCGCTCGAACCGGTTCGCGAACTTGTTGGAAGATCAGGGCGTCGAGCGCGGCGACCGGGTGTTCACCTACCTCCCCCGGATCCCCGCCCATTACGTCGCGCTCGTCGGGACCCTCAAACGCGGTGCGGTCTTCGGCGGGGTCAACGAGCGCTTCGGGCCGGAGGGGATCGCCTACCGGCTCGTCGACTGTGCGGCGACGGCGGTCGTGACGACCGCCGAAAACCGCGAGACGGTCGGGCGCGCGCTCGCCGATGCCCCCACGGTGGAGACGGTCGTCACGGTCGATCGCGGCGAGGGTGTCGAAGAGGGCGACGTCGATTACGACCGTGCGATGGCCGACGCGAGCACCGAGTACGACCCCGTGCGGACCAGTGGCGAGGACGACGCACTGCTGTACTACACCTCGGGGACGACGGGGCTGGCGAAGGGCGTGCTCCACAGACACCGCTGGGTCGCGGGGGTCGCCGCCACCCAGCGGTACGCGGTCGACCTCCGGGACGACGACCTCTACTGGTCGACCGCCGACCTCGGCTGGCTGACGGGCCCGATCAACACCCTCGGGGCGTGGTTCTGGGGGACGAGTCAGTTCGCCTACGAGGGCGAGTTCAGTCCGCAAGAGTGGGCTACCCTCCTCGCCGAGTACCCCATTTCAGTACTGTTCTCGGTCCCGACGGCCTACCGGATGCTCCGGGCCAACGAGGACGTCCTCGACGAAGCGGACCTCGACCTGCGCCACGCGCTCTCGATCGGCGAGCCGCTCTCGGCGGGGGTCGTGGAGTGGGCCGAGGACGCGCTCGGAGTCACGATACTGGACACCTACGGCCAGACTGAAACCGGCAACATGGTGATCAACAACTACCCGACGATGGAGATCCGGCCGGGGAGCATGGGTAAACCCCTCCCCGGGATCGACTCCGCCATCGTCGACCCCGAGACCGGCGAGGTACTCCCGCCCGGCGAGACGGGCGAGATCGCCCACCGCGGGGATTTCCCCTGCTTCTTCGCCGAGTACTGGAACAACCCCGGGAAGACCGCGGCCTGTTTCGTCGAGGGTTCGGACGGGCGGTGGTATCGCTCGGGTGACCTCGCTCATCAGGACGAGGACGGCTACTTCTGGTTCGAGGGCCGCGCGGACGACGTCATCCTCTCGTCGGGCTACCGCATCGGGCCGTTCGAGGTCGAATCCTCGCTCGGCGAGCATCCCGCAGTGGCCGAGGCCGCCGTGGTGCCCAAACCCCACCCCGAGCGCGGCAACATCGTGAAGGCCTACGTCGTGCTCGCCGATGGGTACGACCCGAGCGACGACCTCGCCGAGGGGATCAAGACCCACGTCCGCGAGGAGCTCTCGGCCCACGAGTACCCCCGCGAGGTGACGTTCGTCGACGACCTCCCGAAGACCGTGACCGGCAAGATCCGACGGACCGAGCTCCGGGATCGCACGGCCGAGGGCGACTCGACCGCCGACTGACCGCCATACCTACTACCGGACGAAGTAAGTGTCCTCGCCGGGGAGGAACCGGCCGAGGTCGGTCTCGCGGCGGTAGTCGGTCGCGAGCAGGGTTTCGAGCGCCTCTCGGAGTCGTTCGGCTTCGTCGCCGTCCCACTCGCTCGGGTCCCGAACGGGGATCACGAGCCAGCCGCTCCCGCGGATCTCGGTCGCGTGGAGGGCCCCCATCTCGAACGGCTCGATGGTCCGGGCGGTGTAGTTCCGGACCACGTACCGCGTCGCGCGCTCGCCGACCGGGAGGAGGACGTGGGCCCCGATAGCGCGGAGTTCGGCGTCGAAGAAGCGCTCGTTGTCGATGTACGAATCATCTGAGGGCTCGCCGTCGGCCACACAGAGGTGGAGGTACGAACAGTACAGGTTCTCGACCTCGGGGGCGTCGGAATCGGGGTCGTCGAGCAGGCCGACGCTCGCGAGCACCCCGAGCAGGCGGCGACCGGCGGCGTTCGTGAACGGCACCTCCGTCTCGACGCCCCCGTGAACACCCGGATGGTCGCCGACGAGATGGAAGTCCGCGTTGGCGTCGCCGTAGCCCGGTACGAACCGCTCGCAGGGCGGGCGCATCCCGAACGGGTTGCTGGTGCGGTCGGTGACGTTTTCCACGGCGGGTCTGGGTCGGGAGGGGACAAAACCCCCACCTTTTGCTACGGTCGGCCGCGAAGCGGCCTCCCTGGCAAAATGTGGATCAAAAGCCTCCTCCCTCCCGGTGGTCGGTCGTCGGCCCGCTCACTCGGCCTCCGCTCACGGGTCACTTCGTTCCCCGTTCGCATCCGAGGTTCTCCTTTCAGTCGAACCTCGCGCCGCTCGTTCGCGGTACAACAACTAACCCCTCCGCCCTGCCACCGCCCCGCACAACACCGCCCCGCGACGGCCACACGCCTCCCCAGCCGACTGCGCTCCTCGTTCGCTCCCGTTGGTCGCTCACTCCGGTGCTCATCCCTCGCACAGTGTCCACGGTCGCGCGCTCACGTCCGTTCGCGCACGACCGCGAGCGCGCGCCAACCACCCTAACCGCCGACCGCACCGCACCACACCGCAACCGCACTAGCCCCGGAAGACGGACTATCGAGATCGCCGGTGACCGAGAGGACCGAGGTGATCGATCGCCACGGTTCGTGTGGCCGCGTCTCACAGAACGTTTATGATTGTATCAACGGTAGTGAGTGTATGGACGTCGCCAGTCCGCTCAGTGTGTGCCGCGTCGGTCGGACGACTTTCGATGCCGAGCCCTTCGCGAAATTTACCACCACTGCACACACTATTTTCACCATGGCGACGCGAGTCACGGATTCCTGGCACGGCCGGGCCTCCTTGCGACGTGACTCACACCACCCGTCGGTCCCGGGGCAGGGCCATCGCTCCCCGTGAGCCACTCCCAACACCCGGTCGCGCTCCGCCTCGAGCGACAGGTCGGTGGCGCGGCCCGCCTCCTCGCGACGGTTCTCGCGCTCCCGCTCGTCGACGGGATCTTCCCCGCGCTGGTACTGGCGGGTGCGCTCGCCGACATCACGGGGATCCTCGAAGTCGGCTTGCTGGTGTTCGGCGGGAGCGCCACGGTCGCGGTCGTCCTCGCGGAGATGGACGGCTCGCGCCGCGAACGAGCCAAGACCACGCTCGTCGTCGGCATACCCGTGATCGTCCTCGCGGCGGTCGAGACCGCGCTCGCGCCCACGATACAGAGCCTACTGAACCTCGCGGTCTTCGAGCGCTTCGCCGCGCTGGTGATCCTCGCGATCGCGGCCAAGACCGCGAGCGCGCAGGTCGGCGAGTACCTCCCCCGCCCCGCGGTGATCGTCGGCCTCGGCATGGTCGCGAGCGTCGACCCCGCGAACGCCCACCTCGTCGTGACGCCCGACCTCGAACTCGTGGCCCGCGGCGCGCTCGCGGCGGCCGTCGGGGTCGCGTTCGCGCTCTCGGTCGCGCTCGCCAGCCCGTGGCTCCACGACACCGTGCACATCGACCGCTTCCGTTTCGGGAGCGCGGTCGCGCTCGGCGTGCTCGGCCTCTCGGTGCTCGGGCTCGTCCCCAGCGACGCCCCGCTCGCGCTCGCCGTCCTCGCGGTCACGACACTCCTCGCGTTCGATCCCGGCCGTAGCCGCGACGAACCGGACGAGGACCGCTCGGACGACGACACGGCGGCGGACTCAGCGGACCCGGCGGCGGACGAGTCGGACGTGGGCCCCGACCGCGCGCCGTGGCTGTAAGGGTTTAGGGCCCCAGCCCCTCAGCCCCTCACATGGCCGAAAACCGCGTCGTGGAAGGACGGATGGTCACCCCCAAACGCCTCGCCGAACTCATCGAGGGCGACGACGTGATGGACGCCGAACCCATCGCGGACGCCGACCGGGACTGCCCCGAGTGCGGCGGCAACGTCCTCGAAGTCGGCTACATGCCCTCGATCGCGGAGTTCGTCACCGGCCAGAAGTGCCAGGACTGCGAGTGGAGTGACACCGACCGCGAATAACCGGACTACCTTCTGTTATACTGACATGGTCCGACGTGCGAACGACCATGCCGATCACCGAACGCGAGTGGGATGACGGCGAGTTCGACACCGACGAGGACACCGCGAACCGACTCCGTCGGCGACTACGAGACCGACGAGGACCTGATACTCGCCTTTCTGGCCGAGAACGCCGAGAAGGCCTACACGAAACCCGAGATCCACCGGGGCGTGGACTTCGGGGAGACCGACGACCCCGAGACCATCCACGAGAAGCTCTCGTCGCTACCGAACACGTTCGTCACTCCGATGGACGGTCCATCCCGACGAGGGTGGGCGCACAGGTCTCGAACCCGAACCGTTCGTAGAACGCCGGCTCGCTGGCGATGAGGTTGACGTAGGCGGAGGGCGGCGCGTTGGCGTCGAGCCACGAGCCGAGGTGCTCCATGATCCGCCGTCCGAGACCGTGGCCCTGGTGGTCCGGGTCGACCGCGATGTCGACGACCTGGAAGACGGTCGCGCCGTCGCCGACCACTCGGCCCATCCCCACGAGGTCACCCTCCGTACGGACCGAGACCGCGACACACTCGTTGCCGAGACCCGCTTCGGCGGCCTCGATGGTACGGCCGCCCATCCCGGCGGCCCGCCGGAGCGCGACGAACTCGCGCGGCATCGGGGGTTCCTCGGTGAGTTCGTAGTCCATGCCGGTCGCACGCCCGAATCGCGTATAAGCCGCTCGTCGTGGGGCGATTTCGCGCGCTCGCCGCCCGGCGAGAGACCGAAATGGGTTTACCTGCGCCGACATTGGCTTCGCCTGCGGGGTCGTGGCCAAGCCAGGCATGGCGACTGACTCCAGAGGCAACGCGCTCGGTGACGAAACTCCAGACTGATATACAGAGCGGGCGGCTGATCACCACCCGCCGTGACGACCCTCTGGAGGACCGAGGCGCACACCGGAGATATCAGTCGATCGGGGGTTCAAATCCCTCCGACCCCACTTCTCGCGGCGAGCAATCCCGCGAGCCGCGAGCATGGAACGCGGAGGGATTTGAACGACGGAACGAGCGACCGACGGGAGCGACGTTCAGGTGGTTCAAATCCCTCCGACCCCCTCTTTCCGACTCGAATCATCACCGAAAACCCATCCTCCAGCAATGCCGTCGTTTCGCGAACTATCTTTTCTCGATACGACCGGTGTTGCTCTCCTCCGGCGTGTAGGCCAGCGAGAGCGCACGGCGGATCCGTCGGAAGGGGCGGGACTGGGCTGAAACGGCGTCAGACATAATTCAACGTAATTATCTATTCGTAATAAGTTTTGTGTCGGTGCCACATGGTGGGGACCGTTCCGAACGGTGACACACGAAGCGAGGGTGCCAAAGCTCATGGTGTCGAGCGGCGTCGGTTCGGTATGGCCGAGCGTGGGGAGGCGCGCCTGCCGGGTGTCGCCGACGGCGATACTTCGATCGTCTTCCACGTCGATATGGATTGCTTCTACGCCGCCTGCGAGCGCCGCCGCGAGCCCTCGCTCGACGGCGAACCCGTGGTGGTCGGGATGGGCTACGAGGACGGCGAGACCCACGGCGCGGTCGCCACCGCGAGCTACGAGGCCCGATCACATGGAATCGAGAGCGCACAGCCCATCTCGACCGCGCTCGAACGCCTCCCGCGCGCCGAGAGCTCGACGGACCCGGACGAAGTGGTGGGCCACTACCGACCGGTCGACCTGGACTACTACCAGTCGGTGAGCGAGGAGGTCAGGGAGATCCTCCACGACTGCGCCGACGTCGTCCGTGAAGTGAGCATCGACGAGGCGGCGCTCGACGTCACCGACCGGACCTCGTGGCAGCGCGTCGATGGCCGGACGCTCGCGGCGGGCTACGCCCGGCACGTCAAACAGCGGATCGAGCGCGAAGTCGAGGTTGTCGCGAGCGTCGGGGTCGCGCCGAACATGAGCGCGGCGAAGGTCGCCGCCGACCACGACAAACCCGATGGTCTCGTGCCGATTCCGCCGGGCGAGGTCGCGGGCTTCCTCGCGCCGCTCGACGTCGAGACCGTGTATGGAGTGGGACCCGTGACGGCACGCGAGCTCCGCGGGATGGGGATCGAGACCGCGGGCGACCTCGCGGCGACACCGCTCCGAAAACTCGACACGAAGTTCGGCGAGCGCGGCCGGGAGATCCGACGGTTCGCCCGCGGCGAGGACACACGGTCGGTGACGCCGGTCGGCCGACCCAAGAGCCTCTCGCGCGAGTCGGCGTTCACCGAGGCCACCGACGAGGTGGACGCGAAACGCGAGCGGGTACGGCGGCTCGCGACCGCCGTCGCCGAGCGTGCCGAGCGCGAGAACGCGCTCTATCGAACCATCGGGATCAAGGTCGTGACGCCGCCGTTCGACGTCAACACCCGCGCGCGCTCGCTGCCGGGGCCCGTGGCCGACGCCGACCTCGTTCGCGAGGTCGCGCTCGACCTCCTCGGCGAGTTCCGCGGGGCCGAGGTCAGGAAGCTCGGGGTTCGGGTCTCGAACCTCTCGTTCGCTTCGGGCGAGCAGGCGAGCCTCGACGGGTTCGAGACCCGAGGGACCGAACCCGGTCGCGCCGACGGTGGCGTCGACCACGCTTCCGCGACGGACGCCGAAGCCACGACCGGGTCGCGAACACGCCGCGACGGGCAGACGGAGTTCGGCGATTTCGTGTGGGATGAGTAGCTACAAATCCTCCCGACTGCTGGTGCCGGCATGGCGTTTCGAACCCGCGACCATGTTCCGGCGGTGACGGGTGTTCTCTCGGTGGTATCGCTCGCCCTGGTCTTCGGGGCGGTCCTCGGTGTCTTCGAGGCGGTCGCCCCGACCCCGCCCGAGGCGGTCATCGCCGCCATTCCACACGTGAACGCCGTCCTCAGCGCGGTCGCCATCGGCACCATCGTCGTCGGCTGGCGCGCGATCCGGCGCGGCGCAGTCGACCGACACCGACGCCTGATGCTGGTCACGGTCGGGCTGTTCGTGGCGTTCCTCGTGCTCTACCTCTATCGGGTCTCGCTCGTCGGCCCGTCACCGTTCCCCGGCCCCGACTCGGTGTATCAGTTCGTCTACCTCCCGGTCCTCGGGATCCACATCCTGCTCGCCATCGTCTGTATCCCGCTGCTCTACTACGTCCTCCTGCTCGCGCTGACCCACGACGTGGCCGAACTCCCGGCGACGAACCACCCCCGCGTGGGTCGCGTCGCCGCCTCGCTCTGGCTGGTCTCGTTCACGCTCGGGATCGTGGTCTACCTCCTCCTCTACGCCGTCTACTGACGGTCTCGCTCTCGAACTCGACCGTCGATAGCCTCCCCGGGAACGCCACCGTTTAGCGCTCGGCGGGTGGAGGGGCGGTATGAACGACCCCGCGGACTCGACCCACGACTGGCGCGTCGTCGAATCGGTCGCCGAGTACGAGACGGGATGGTACACCGGGGGCTACGACCTGGTCGAGCAGCCCGACGGCAGCGAGAAGAAGTACTACTGGGCCGAACTCCCGGCGGCGGTCGTGGTGGTGGCGCTCGCCGACGACGAGCTGGTGATGGTCGACCAGTACCGCCCCGCGATCGGCGAGCAGTGTCTCGAACTCCCCGCCGGCATCGTCGAGGACGGCGAGTCCGCGACGACGGCCGGCGCGCGCGAACTCCGCGAGGAGACCGGCTACGAACCCTCGGGTGTCTCACTGCTCGAGGACTACTGGGTCGCCACCGGCGTGCTCCGCCACCGCCGCGCCGTGGCGCTCGCCGAGGGCCTCACACCGACCGACCGCGACCTCGACGAGAACGAGTTCCTGACCGTGACGTCGCTCCCGGTCGACGAGGCGCTCGACGTCGCCCGAACCGAACCCGCGAACGACGCCACCATCGAGGGACTGCTGCTGGCGAGCGAGGAGGGGGTGCTGTAGCGGACGAGAACGGTTCCGGTCGCGCCGTCGAGCACGCCTACTAGCGCGCTCGCACCGTTCTCGGCGAATGCTGCCGAGAAGTACATACGGGACGAGACGAAAGGCCCGACAGATGAACCCCGCTCTCGCGATGGTCGGCATGGCGACCGTCGTCGTGGTCGCCGTCGCCGTCACGAACCTCGAACTAGCCGCTTCGCTCCACGTGGCGTCCGGTGTGGAGGCCACCGTCCTGCAGCTCGATTGGCTGAACGGCCTCATCCGCAGCATCGACAACACCCTCGAGAACCTCCTCGACCTGGTAAGAACCCTCAGAGCGCTGTTCGGCGGCGGTGGTGACTGAATACGAGAACTCGAACGAGCGGCCGAGGGGATCGACACCGGCACCGAACACCGGGTTTATTCGCACGAGACCGCTACTCGGGACGTGAACGCCGACGACGACGAGATCACGCCCACGGAGCTCGACGACCTGCTCGAAACCGGCGACGAGGTTCGCGTCGTCGACATCCGTTCCCCGAGCGCGTTCGACCGCGGCCACATCCCGGGGAGCGAGAACGTGCCGTTCGACCAGATCCCCCGGCGAGCCGAGGAGTTCGCTGACGCCGAGCGCGTCGTGACCGTCTGCCCGAAGGGGATCGCCAGCCGCCAGGCGATGCAGCTCCTCCAGTCCTCGGCGGCCGTCGAGGGCCGCGTCGAGAGCCTCGCCGGCGGGCTCACCGCGTGGCACGACGAACGGTCCCTCGAAGCCACCGAAACGAGCGACGATGGGACGAGTAGCGACGAGACGACGACCAGCGACGCCCCGTTTTAACCGCCCTCGCGCGGGACGGCCGCGAGCCTGTCCCGCATCGCGCGCCAGTGACTCCCCTTCCAGAAGCACTGCCCACAGTCGACACACCGCCACACCCGCTGGTCCGCGGGGTCGGGTGCGTACGCCGGGGTAGAGTCGGTCTCCGCCATCGCGTCGAGCGACCCGTTGCACCGCCCACAGAACGCCGGGTCGTCGGCGACGTCGAGGGGGATCCCGGCTTCGGCGAGTTCGCGGAGCTGGTCGTCCACCTCGCGTGCGGTGAGCAACACCGAGCGCTCGGTTCGTGCCGCGAGCTCCCTGTCCCGCGTCACGAGCGTCCGGTCCTCTCGCCGGGCGAGGACACGGAGGCGGTCGTCGTCCTCGATACCGCGGTCGAGCGCGTACGCCGTGTCGTGCCCGCACAGCCGGAGGGAGGCCCGCAGTCCGCCGCACGTCGCGTCGAGCAGGAGCTTCACTCGGCGAGAAACGCCTGCAGTCCCTCGACGCCCCGCGCGTTGAGCACGTCGTCCGTCTCAGCCCAGCCGCGCCGGGCGGTGTGGACGCCGTACCGCACGAGGTCGTAGCTCGCCGGCCGGTGGGCGTCGGTGTCGACGACTATCGTCGCGCCGGCCTCGATGGCGGTCCGGACCGCCCCGCCCGAGAGGTCGAGTCGACGGGGGTTCGCGTTGACTTCGAGCGCGACGCCGTTCTCCGCGGCCGCTCCGGCGACCGCCTCGAAATCGAGGTCGAGCCCCGCGCGCTGGTTGAGGTAGCGCCCGGTCGGGTGGCCGATGATATCCACCTCGGGGTGTTCGATCGCCGTGACGATCCGCTCGGTACCGTCGCCGTCGAGCCCGCTGTGGGGCGAGGCGACCACGATGTCGAGGGTTTCGAGCACGTCGTCCTCCACGGAGACCCCCCCTTCGGCGTCGATGTTGGCCTCGACGCCCGCGAAGACGTCGATCTCGGCTGATTCTCCGACCTCCCGGATCGTGTCCGCGTGGTCGAGGAGGTCGTCGTCCTCGACGCCGGTGTCGGCGACGACCCCCGGCCCGCTCGCGTGGTCGGTTATCGCGAGGTAGTCGTGACCGAACTCCGTCGCCTCCGCGACCATCTCCTCGATGGTTGCCTTTCCGTCCGAGGCGTCGGTGTGGGTGTGGAGGTCCCCGCGGATCCCGGACCCGTCGAGGAGGTCGGGCAGGTCGCCGTCGGCGGCGGCGGCGAGCTCGCCACTGTCCTCACGGAGTTCGGGCGGGACCCACGGGAGGCCGACCGCCTCGTAAACTCCGGACTCGGTCTCGCCCGCGACCCGCTCGCCGACGCGCTGGCCCGCCTCGATGTCTTCGACCTCGCTCACGTCGAACACCCCATATTCGTTGACTTTGAGGTTCCGGTCGATAGCGCGATTCCGAAACCCGATGTTGTGGTCGCGACTGCCGGTGAAGTACTGGAGCGCGCCGCCGAACTCCTCGGGGACCACCACGCGAAGGTCCACTCGTACGCCGTTGGCCCGGAGGCTCGCCTTCGTCGTCCCCGACTCGATGACGCGCTCGGCGCGCTCCCAGTCGACGAACCGCTCGATCACGGGTTCGGGGTCCTCGCTCGCCACCAGCAGATCGACGTCGCCGATGGTCTCGCGCCACCGCCGGAGCGAGCCCGCGAGTTCACACTCCGCCACGGCCTCCGGTCCCACGACGTACTCCTTGAGGTCCTCGCCGACCGGCCGTGCGTCGCCGAGCAACGACCGCTGGCTCGCCTGCCGCGCGAACGCGATCCCCGATAGGATGTTCTCCTCGGTCTTCGCGCCGAACCCCCCGACCTCCTGAATGCGTTCCGCCTCCGCGGCGGCTTCGAGGTCGTCGAGGTCCTCGACCCCGAGTTCCTCGTAGAGGGTGCCCACCGTCTTCGGCCCGACGCCCTCGACGCGTGTCAGCGCCGCCATGTCCACTGGCAGTTCCGCTCGGAGTTCTTCGAGTTCCTCGATCTCGCCCGTCTCGACGTACTCGACCACCTTTGAGGAGAGCGCGTCGCCCACGCCCTCGATCGCCTCGACGGCGTCCTGGCCCTCGGCGGCGAGCGACTCGATCGCTCCGGGATGGGCCCGGATGTTCTCGGCCGCTCGGCGGTAGGACTGGGGTTTGTACTCCACTCCCGTGGCTTCGAGCCGGTCGGCGAACTCCTCGAACCGGTCGGCGACCTCGTCGTTGCGGCTCATCGGTTGTCCCCGGTCATCGGCGGCCTCCAGCCCGTTGCCCACCCGACTCGTTCCCGAGCGCCTGCTGGAGGAACGACACCCAGCGCTTCCGGTCGGCGCGTTCCTGCGCCTCGGCTTCGGCCTCGATGTCGGCGGTGCCGAGGTCCGAGAGCGCGTGGAGCGCGCGGTCGATCCCGATGATGCTCTCGGCGAGTTCCTCGCCTCGCTCGCGACTGATGTCGCCCGCCTCGATCCTGTCGCGCCGGGCGATCCGTTCGCGCCGGAGGTTTCGCTTGGCCAGATCGATCTCCTCGCGGTCCTCGGCGGGGACCGACTCGCGCGAGCGCGCCTCGAAGACGAACGCCCGGAGTTCGAGCGGCTCGCCCTCGACGGTGATGGTCTCCGGGATCGACGCCCCGATCGTCGCGCCCTCGCGGTCGATCCGCGCGAGGAGCTGTTTTCGTTCGTAGGACTTCATCGCTGACCCCCGTTCGACGGACGGCGGAGCCGTCGTCCGGGTCTCGGTTCGGGGAACATCGTCTGTTCGGCGGTTGGATTCACCGGGCGAAAGGCGTTTCGACGGTCGGGCCGGTCGCGGGGTCTCGTCCCAACCCTTCGACGGGCACCGGGATGGTCGACCTGCCGGAGCGGGCGGCGTGCCGTCGGTTCCGGTCGGGAACCCAAAACCGACTTGAGGCATCGACCCCCATCACGACCAATGGCGACGTGTGACGCGTGTGGGCGAAGCGAGAACATGCCGTACCACTGCCGACACTGCGGCGGCACGTTCTGCGGCGAACACCGGCTCCCGGAGGCCCACGACTGCACGGGGCTCGACGACTGGAACGACCCGTCGGGCATCTTCGACAGCGGCTTCGACGGGAGCGCCGACGACTCGGGTACGCGCTCGGGCGGACGGTTCTCGGACCTCACCGCCACCGGCGGCCCGATGGGCTACTTCCGCGGGAACATGACCTACGTCTTCCTCGGGCTGATGTTCATCACGTTCGGGTTCCAGTATCTCGTCTTCCCGGTCATCGGGATCCCCGTCAATTCGAGCCTCTGGAACGCGGTGTTCACCGTCTCGCCGCAGCACCCCTTCTACGTCTGGACCTGGGTCACCTCGGTCTTCGCCCACTCCGGACTCACCCATCTCCTCTTCAACGGCATCGTGATCTACTTCTTCGGCCGGCTGGTCGAGGAGTACATCGGGTCGCGTGACTTCACGCTGCTCTTCCTCGGCAGCGGGATCCTCGCCGGGCTGGGCTATCTGGGACTGGCGATCCTCCAAGGAAACCCGACCCCCGCCCTCGGCGCGAGCGGTGCCGCGCTCGCGATCATGGGCGTGCTCACGGTGCTCAACCCCGGATTGCGTGTCTACCTCTACTTCCTGCTTCCCGTCCCGATCTGGGTGCTCACTGGGGCCTACGTCCTCATCTCGGTCTCCGGGATCCTCGGGGTCCCGCTCTTCCCCGGCGTCGCCGATGCCGCCCACCTCGTCGGACTGCTGGTGGGACTCGCCTACGGCCAGCGGGTCAAGAACCAGTATCGCCTGCCCAACCAGCTCCAGTTCGGCGGCGGCGGCCGTGGCGGCGGCGGCATGGGTGGCCCCGGCCGCGGGCGTGGGCCGTTCTGATGGAACCCGCCTATCCACGATTCCTCCCCGACCCGGCCGACTCCCGCGATGAAATGGAGGCGCTCCAGCGCGAGGTCGCCGCTACCGCGCAGTTCGCCGACGAGTTCGATTTCGATCCCGAGGCGGTTTCGGCGACCCCGACGCTCACGAACCTCTCGGGGGATCCACCGACCATCGTCGGCGTCGACCAGGCGTTCCTCGACGACCGCGCGGTCGGCGCGATAGTCGCCCTCCGCGGTGGTGAGGTCGTCGAGCGCGCGAGTGCGGTCGTCGATTGCGAGTTCCCCTATATCCCCGGTCTGCTCTCCTTTCGGGAGGCGGGCGCGATCGTCGCGGCGTTCGCGAACCTCGACGTCGAGCCGGACCTCGCGGTCTTCGACGGTAGCGGTCGGATCCACTACCGCGAGGCCGGCCTCGCGACCCATCTTGGACTCCTTTTCGACCTGCCGAGCATCGGGGTCGCGAAGGGGTTGCTCTGCGGGACCCCCGACTCCCCGCTCGACGACCTCCCCGAAGGCGCGCGGGTCGCCATCGCGGCCGACGACCGTGTGGAGACCACCGACGGACGGATCGGCTACGCGGTCCAGACCCGCCAGTACGATTCCGGGAGCCGGACCATCAACCCGGTCTACGTGAGCCCGGGCCACCGCGTCGGCCCGCCGACCGCGGCGGACCTCGTCGAACGGCTCTGTGACGGCTACAAACTCCCCGAACCAACGCGGCTCGCCGACGCCTACGCCGGCGAGGTCAAACGGGACTTCGAGGAGTGAGGCCGGCCCGGAACGCCGGAAGTTAACTACCCACGACGAGAGATGCCTGCATGGCGAAGACAGTTCTCATCACCGGCTGCTCGTCGGGGATCGGCCGCGCGACCGCCGAGGCGTTCCTCGAAGCCGAGTGGACGGTCTACGCGACCGCGCGCGACGAATCGGACGTCGCGGACCTCGAGATGGCGGGCTGTGCGACCGCCCCGCTCGACGTCACCGACCCCGACGCCATCGAGGCGGTCGTCGAACGGGTCATCGACGAGACCGGGCGGATCGACTGTCTCGTGAACAACGCGGGCTACGGCCAGTTCGGGACCGTGGAGGACGTCCCCACCGAACGGGTCCACGACCAGTTCGAGACCAACCTCTACGGCCCTCACCGCCTGATCCGCGCCGTTCTGCCCCACATGCGCGACCGCGGCGTCGGCCGGATCGTGAACGTCTCCAGTACCGCGGGCCGGTTCGCCACGCCCGGCAACGGGGTCTACGCCGGCTCGAAGTTCGCGCTCGAAGCCATCAGCGACGCCCTCCGAGCCGAGGTCTCGGACTACGGCATCCACGTCTCCGTGGTCGCACCCGGTCCCGTGGCCACCGACTTCGACGACCGCGCCGCCGACGAACTCGACGGGCTCGAACGCACCGGGGCCTACGAGTCGTTCTACGCGATGTTCGAGGACGCCCGGACCGTCCTCAACGGCGGCGTCGGCACCGTCCAGCCCGACCAGGTCGCCGACGCGATCCTCGACGCGGCGGTCTCGCCCGACCCGCCGGCGCGCTACCCCGTCGGCCCGCTCGCGAGCGCCGCCGACTACGCCCGTTTCCTGCCCGCCGAGGTCCAGAACACCCTCTACGGGCTGGTTCGGCGCGTAACCTAACCACCCACTTTTTTCCTCGTCGGGTTGGCTCACTCCGTTCGCCAACCACTCCTCGCAAAAACCTGGACTAAAAAGGCCACTCACTCGCCTGCGGCTCGTTCACGGTAAACCGCTCTCACTCCGTTCGCGCGGATGCTGACCGCTTTCGCACTGCACTGCAACCGCCACACGCCTCCCCAGCCGATTCGCTCACTCGCTCCGCCCGTTCGCTCATCCCTCGCACGAGCGTTTCGCGCCGCCCGACGGGCGGCGCGGAGGCCGCGCGCCACAGCACCCACACCGCCACACCGCCACAGCATCCGCTCCGCACCCGATCGCTATTGCCGCCGGGGTTCGTTCGCCCTCTATGCCCGCAACCGACGACCCCATCGAAGCCCGACTCGGCGACGCGCTCCGCGAGACCGGCGCGACCATCGCGACCGCCGAATCCTGTACCGGCGGCCTCGTCGGGTCGAAGCTCACCGACGTGCCGGGGTCGAGCGACTACTTCGACCGCGGGCTCGTGACCTACTCCTCGCGGGCGAAACGCGGCGTGCTGGGCGTGAGTCGCGAATCCCTCGACGCCCACGGCGCGGTGAGTTCCAAGGTGGCCATCGAGATGGCCCGTGGCGCGCGCGACACCGCCGACACCACCTGGGGCGTCTCCACTACCGGCATCGCCGGCCCGGACGGCGGCACCGACGAGAAACCCGTCGGGACGGTGTACATCGGTGTGGCCTACGCCGGCCCGTGGGGCACGGGCGGGACGACGGCGACCGCCGAACACCACGTCTTCGACGGGGACCGGGACGATATCAAGGAGAAGAGCGCGCAGCGCGCGCTCGCCGCGACCCTCGACGCGCTCGATTCGCGCCGGAGCTGACCCGACACGATTTACTATTCCCGCCACGTCGGGCGATTCGAGGCGAACGGATGAACAAGAAAGGCCACGTGCTCAACGCGGTGGTGTTGAGCATCGGGCTCGCGGTTCTGACCTACCCCGCCGGCGACCTCACGACGGTCCGGGCCGTCCTCGCCATCGCGGTACCCGTCACCCTCGGGGCGCTCTTTCCCGACGTCGACACCGCCTTCGGCACCCACCGGAAGACGTTCCACAACCTCCCGGTTCTGGTGCTCTTCTTCGTCTATCCGATCTACTTCGGCAACCTCCAGTACGTCTGGATCGGGGTCGCGACCCACTACGCGCTCGACCTCCTGGGTTCGAAACGCGGGATCGCGCTCTTCTACCCGTTCGACAGCGGCGAGTTCGACTTCCCGTTCGGCGTCTCGACCAGAAGCCGGTTCGCGGGCGGGGTGATCCTCGTCGTCACCGCGCTCGAACTCGCGGTCGCCGCGGCGCTCGTCACCGAGTACCCCCAACGACTCCTCGCCTACGGGCTCCGAGCGAGCGGGCTGTTCTGAGCCGCCCGACCCCGAACAGTGGCCGTCGAGCCCGAGCCGACAGCTATTATGACCCGGCGATCCGACGCGGATACGATGCATCACGGCAGACGGGTCGGTCTCGTTGTTTGTCTCCTCGTGGTCGCGGTGGGGGTCGCCGGCGTCGGCGGGCTCGCGAGCGCACAGTCGACGAGCGACACGAACGGCACGAACGGCGCGACGACCATCGACTCGTGTCGCACGATCGCCAACGACGGCGAGTACGCCCTGACGTCCGACATCGAGGACAGCAATCGAACGGTCTGCGTCCAGATCCTCTCCGACGACGTGGTCTTCGACGGCAACGGTCACACGATCAACGGGGCGAACGCCAGCGAGAGCGTCGGCGTGAAGGTCAACAACTCCCTGACCGGGCTCTCGAACGTCACCGTCCGGAACGTCACGACGACGGGCTGGACCGCGGGCGTCTACTACCAGGGCGTCACGAACGGCTCGCTCGAAACGGTGAACGCAAGCGCGAACGCCCGGAACGGCGTACTCCTGCGCGACGCGCCGAACACGGCGCTCCGGAACGTCACAGCCGTCGACAACGACCGCTGGAGCCTCTATACGACCAACTCCTCGGGGGTCGCGGCCGAGCGCTTCGAGACGAACACCTCGACGCTCTCGTTCGTCGCGACGAACGCCGCGCTGACGGGTGTCGAGAGCGTTCCCGGCGGTCTGCCCAACCGGACGGCCATCGACCAGCACGTCGGGATGGCGGGCACGGGCCAGAACGCCACGATTCGGGTGATCGTCGGGTACGACGACGCGAGCGTCGCGGACGCGAACGTCACCGAGAACAGCCTCCGGCTCTGGGGCTACGAACGCAACTGGTCGCAGGTGCCCGGCGTGAACTACGTCAACACCGACCGGAACGTGGTGGTCGCGAACGTCTCGGCGCTCGGCAACACGAGCACGTTCGCCCCCGCCGGCCAGACCACGACACCCACGCCGACGGCGACCCGGACCGCGACGGCGACCGCGACCGACGAACCCGGGGCCGCCGCGACGGGTGATGCCGCCGAAACCACGACCGCTGGCGACGGGCCTGGGTTCGGCCTCGTGGTCGCGGTCGTCGCCCTCCTCGCGATGGCACTGGTCGCTCGTCGGCAGAATTGACCGCACACGAACGATTTTGCCGGTGGCGTGACCAGCGGTAGCATGACACTCCATCGACGGACCGTGGAGCGAGACGTCCGGGAACTCGGCGCGTTACTCGGTGACGTGATCGAGGACCAAGCATCGACAGACGCCTACGAGGTCGTCGAGCGGCTCCGAACCGCGGCGATCGACTACCGGCGTGGCGACGCCGACTCGCGTGACCCCCTCCGCGAGACGGTGGAGGACCTCGATCCGGCGACCGAGAGCGCCGTCGCACGCGCGTTCACGAGCTACTTCGAACTCGTCAACCTCGCCGAGGAGCGCGAGCGCATCCGCGCGATCCGGTCGGCCTCTCAGGAGGGCTCGCTGGCCGACAGCCTCGGCGCGGCGGTCGACGAACTCGCCGCGGCCGACGTCGACGCCGCAACCGTCGAGTCCCTGCTCGACGACGTCCTGATCGAGCCGACTTTTACCGCCCATCCCACCGAAGCCCGCCGGAAGACGGTGAAATCGAAGCTCCGTGCGGTGACGCGCCACCTCGAAACCCTCGACGAGCGCCTCCTCACGGACACCGAGGAAGCGCAGGTGAAACGCGACATCGACGCCGAGATCACGAGCCTCTGGCAGACCGCCCAGGTCCGCGACCGTCGGCCGGAACCCGGCGACGAGGCGCGGAACGTCCAGTGGTACCTCGAGAACACCCTGTTCGACGTCACAGGGGAAGTCTACGCCGAGTTCGAGGAAGCGCTCGGCGAACGGTTCGAGGACGTCTCGATCCCCCAGTTGTTCCAGTTCCGGTCGTGGGCGGGCAGCGACGCCGACGGGAACCCCTACGTCACGCCCGCAGTGACGACGGAGACCCTCGACCGGCAGCGCTCGGTGGTGGTCGAGCGCTACCGCGACGAACTCAAACGCCTTTCGGGGGTGGTGAGCCAGGACGGCCGCCGGATCGAGACCGACGAGACCTTCGAGGACCGCCTCGCCGCCGACCGTGAGCGGTTTCCCTCGATCGCCGGGACTGCCGCCGAGCGCTACCCGAACGAACCCTACCGCCAGCAGCTCCGCCTGATGCGCGAACGGCTCGTCCGGGTGGGCGACGTCCGGCCCGGTGGATATGAGAACGCCGACGAACTCGTCGCCGACCTCGACGCGCTCGCGGCCAGTCTCCGGGCGAACGGCGCGGGGACCGTCGCGACCGCTCACGTCGACCCGCTGCGCCGCCAGGTCGCGACCTTCGAGTTCCAGCTCGCGAGCCTCGACCTGCGCGACCACCGCGAGAACCACACGACAGCAGTGGTGGAGACCCTCGACCGCCAGGGTGTCGAGTACGGGGAGATGGACGAAAACGAACGGGTCGCAACCCTCACCGACGCGGTCCTGCAGGCGGAGTCAGTGATCGACGTCGACGACCGGGACGGGGTCTCCGACACGACGGGGACGGTCCTCGAACGGTTCGCGAGCCTCGCGGGCTGGGAGCGCGAGTACGGCTCCGACGCCATCGACACCTACTGCATCTCGATGACCGAGGAGCCGAGCCACGTCCTCGAAGTCCTCTTCCTGGCCGACCAGGCCGGCGTGGTCTCGTTGCCGGATCATTCGGGATTGGACGTGGTGCCGCTGCTCGAAACCGAATCCGCGCTCTCCGGTGCGGACCGGATCATGGGGACGCTGTTCGAGAACGAGGCCTACGCGGCGGCGGTCGCCGCCCGTGGCGGTACCCAGGAGATCATGTTGGGCTACTCCGACTCGAACAAGGAGAACGGGTTCCTCGCGGCGAACTGGGAACTCCACCGGAATCAGCGCCGTCTCGGCGAGATAGTGGCCGACTACGATGTCTCCCTCCGGCTGTTCCACGGCCGCGGGGGGTCGATCTCGCGTGGCGGCGGCCCGATGAACGAGGCGCTGCGCGCGCTGCCGAACAGTACGGTAACAGGAGAAGTCAAGTTCACCGAACAGGGCGAGGCGATCGCCGAGAAGTACGCCACCCCGCGGATCGCCGAGCGCAACCTCGAGCAGATGCTGAACGCCCAGCTCCTCGCGCGCCACGACGCGGTCGAGCAGCCGACGGAGGACGTTCCCGCGGCGTGGGCGGACGCGATGGACGCGATGGCGAGCGCCGCCCGCGAGGAGTACCGCGACCTCCTCGAAAGCGAGGGGTTCGTCGAGTTCTTCGGCCAGGCAACGCCGATCGGGGTGATCGAGAACCTCAACCTCGGGTCGCGGCCGGCCTCGCGGTCGGGCGAGCGCACCGTCGAGGACCTCCGGGCGATCCCGTGGGTATTCTCGTGGACGCAGGCGCGCTGTATCTTGCCTGGATGGTACGCGCTCGGGACCGGCATCGAAACGTACCTCGACGAGGGGTCGACGGGCACCGCCATCACCGACCGCGCCGAGCGCGTCGAGGTTCTCCGCGAGATGTACGCCGAGTGGCCGTTCTTCCGAACGACCCTCGACAACGCCGCGCTCTCGCTCGCACGCACCGAGATGGAGGTCGCCGAGAGCTACGCCGGGATGGCGGACGAAGCGCTCGCGGGGACGTTCTTCCCCCGGATCCGCGACGAGTACGAGCGCGCCGTCGAGCACGTTACGGCGGTCACCGACCGCGACTCGCTCGTGCGGCGCGACTGGCTCCTCGAAGGGCTCGACCGCCGGAACCCCTACGTGGACCCGTTGAACGTTCTCCAGATCCACCTCCTCCGCCAGGACGAACGCACCGAGGCCGAGGAGCGCGCGCTCCGACTCACCGTGAAGGGGATCGCCGCCGGGATGAAGACCACCGGCTGAGTCCCCGACTCAGTAGACCGCGATATCGTCGAATCGACCCTCGTAGACCGGCTGTCGAGGATGGGTCGCCTCCGTTCCCGATAGAACCACCCGGTCGAACTTCTTCACGCTGTTCTCGGAGCCGAGGTGGGCGAACTCCGCACGGCGACGCACCTCGTGGACGAGTCCGGTGCGGTGACGGACCCGACGCGGTGTGGCCTCGCGGAACGCAGCGAGGAGGTCGGTTTCGGTATCGACGGCGGTATCGAACTCGGTCCAGACCTCGCCGACGGTGGCGTGGCGGTGGGCGTACGACGACCCGAAGACGGGGAGGTCGAGGTCGCGGGCGATCGCACGCGCTCGGCGGTTGTGTCGCGCCCAGTGTTTCGGGTTGTAGACCTCGACGGCGTCGACGACGTCGCGATACCGACGGATGGCGGCCTCGTCGAGGCTCACGGTCAGGAATTCGGGATGGGGGACCAGCACCACGGCGTCTTGAGCCCGGAGTTCGGCCATCGCGCCGTCGAGGGTGATGAAATCCGGTATCGGGCCGTCGAGCCCGAGCGCGAGGACGTGCCGACGGTTTCGCCACGGTCCGGTGAAGAGTTCGCGCGCCGGTACCACGAGGAGGTCGTCGTCGGTGTACGCCGCGGCCCGTTCCTGGATCTCAGCCAGACGGGTGAAGTGGGGCGCGTAGACCAGCACGTCGAGCCCGAACCGTTTCGCCCGGCGCACGACTCGGTCGTCGAGCACCTTCACGTGGGGGTCGACGCGAGTGACGGAGCGACTCACTGGCCTAGATCGGCGATCGGTCGTATAGCGGGTTTCGATCCGCTTGGATAGCCCCCGAGAAGGCCCGCTACCGACTGAAAGTTTATTACAGACGATCGAGTGGGTCGACGAATGGACCGCGGTGGCGGGCGGCTCGGACGGCGAGGGTTCCTCGCGCTCGGCGTGAGCGCGGGCCTCGCTGGCTGCGTGGGCAGTGGTGGTGGAAGCCCGAACGATTCGACCACAGCGCGCGATCGGGCATCTAGCGAGTCGACCGTCGTCCAAGCGCCGTCCAGCACGCCCGCGACGACGGGAACTGATGGGGAGGGATGGGAACCCGTTCGGATCGATTCGGAACGAAACGAGCCACAGACGACGGCGACTATCGGCAGCGGCAAGTCGTTGGGCGGCTTCACGGTCTGGAACGACGCCGAGACCACCCGAGCGGTCGCTGTCAGCGTTCGCAGACGGAGCTCCGGGACGGCCTCGTTCGCGGAGACCTACCGGCTCGAATCGGACGCCTCCGTCAGTATCGACATCTCGACCGCCGGCGACTACCTCGTCAGCGTCGGGCTCGCCAACGACGAGCCGGAACACATCGAGTTCACCGTCGACGACTGTAACGAACAGGGTCTGAGCGTCGCGGTGCGGTCGAGCGGGAAGGTGGAGTGGTCGGGAATATCGACCATGATGGAGTGCGTGATGGTCACGCTGACCGACGAAAATCCCCTGGGCGGTTCGACGACGGCCCGACGAATCAACGACTGGCGGCCGCGCTCAACGCTCTTCGGAGTTCCGTGAGCCGTTCCGTTCGACGTTTCGAGGGACTACCGTTCCTCGCTGTCGAGCACGCGGATCTGGTCGCCGCGCACGGTGACCGGAATCGGGACGGTGGCCTCGTAGAGCTCGACGGTGACCTGGTCCTTGCCCTCGTCGATACGCTGGACCTGGGCCTTCTCGCCCTTGAACGGCCCGGCGATGAGTTCGACGATGTCGCTCTCGGCGATCCCCTCGACGTCGGGCTTCGGGGAGAGGAAGTGTTCGACCTCGGCGATCGAGGACTCGCCGGGGACGAGGTTGCGGGCGTGGGGGATCTCGTCCATCACGCGTTCGAGGATCGCGTAGTCGTCGGCCTCGACCATGACGTAGCTCGTGAGCGACTCGGGGGCGAGCGCGGCGTGAACGCTCGGCTCCTCGCGGTTCATGATCATGTCCGCGACGGTGCGTTCCTGGCTCGCGGTGGTCTTGACGGCGTACATCCCCATTTCAGAACAGCCCCGGAAGCGTGTTCATGATGGTGAAGATGACGTACCCGATGAAGCCGATGAGGACGATACCCGCCCCGGCGATCAGGGCGATCCGGGAGAACTCCTCCCAGGATGGCGTGCTCGCGAGCTTCAGCACCCGAGTGTAGCTCCCGAGGTCGTATTTGATGTCCATTTGCGGGCGTTACTTCCCCGAGGGGTATCTATCTTGTGTCATCCTCTCCACCCCCGTATCGAGAAGTTGATAAGAGCTGGTTCGAAACGAGCCCGATGAACCTTCCACGGTCGTCGGGACGTGTGTCGAACCGTCGCGTGACGTTCCTCGCGGTGCTCGTGGTGGTCGCGGCGGCGTCCGTCGGTGCGGGCGTCGTCGGCGCGCAGTCCGGTACCGCCGTCGATTCGTGTACCACGATAGACTCGCCCGGAACCTACACCCTGAGCGCCGACCTCTCGGCCGATTCGACGTGTATCCGGATCGCCGCGAGCGACGTCACCCTCGACGGGAACGGACACACGATCGAGGGTGGGAGCTCCGGGGTCGGCGTCGAGGCTTCGGGCGATTCGACCCTCTCCGGAGTCACCGTGAAGAACGTCGAGACCACCGGCTTCACCCGCGGTATCCTGTTCGAGAACGTCGAGGACGGGACGATCGCCGGGAGTACGACGACCGGCGCGACCGAGGGCATCACGCTCCTCTCGACGGACGACACGACTATCAAGGGAAGTACGGCCACCGGCAACGCGCTCGGGGTCGAACTCCGGAAGGCGAGCGGGAACACCATCACCGGGACCGCTGCGAACGACAACAAGTACGGTCTCCACATCGAGCGCGGCAGCCGCCACAACGAGTTCACCGACGACACCGCCTCGAGGAACGCGCTCTGGGACTTCTACTCCGACCGATACAGCCCCGGCGTCGATTCGGATACCAGCGTCTCGAACCTCGATATGGGCTCGGTCACCGTCGACCTCTCGGGAACGAACGTCGGTGCGCGCGCCGAGCCAGTCCCGGGTGACGGCCCCTTGGGCCAGCAAGCCGTCGGCACCGGGGTCCGGACCACCGACTACGGCGACGGCTCCGAGCTCTCGCTGACGATCCACTACAGCGACGACGACGCCAGCGATCTCGACGAGACCTCGCTCGCGCTCTTCAGCACCGACGGCGGCGACTCGTGGTCGGGGGTCGACGCCTCGTCGGTCGACGCCGGCGCGAACACTGTCTCGGCGACCGACGTCCCCCACCCCGCGACGGTCGCGGTGTTCGGTGCCGCGGACGGTTCGGGGTCGTCCGGCGACTCCAGCATGGCCACTGACACCGGTTCGTCGAACGATTCGGGCTCGGCGGCCACCGACGCGACAACCCCGACACCAACGGCCACTGCAACGGAAACGGCAACACCGACGGCTACCACGACCGCCACTCGAACCGCGACACCGACGGCAACCGCCGCACCGACAGCTACCCCCACTGCGACGTCGACAGTAACGGAAACGTCCACCACAACGCGAACCGCGACGGCGACGACGGCGACCGAAACGCCGACCGAGTCATCGGCTCCGACGACGACGGTCTCGACGGCCGACACCGCCGACACGACGGCGGTTTCGGCGTCGGGTTCGACCACCGCGGCTGGGACCGAACGGGCCGCGGCCACCGAATCGAACGCGAGCGCCGGTGCGGGTGAATCGAACGCCAGCCCGACCTCGTCGAGCGACGGCCCGGGTTTCGGCCTCGTGGCTGGTCTGGGTGCGCTGCTCGTGGCCGCCGTGCTGGCGGTGCGGCGCGACCGGTAATCCTTCCGGGGTTTCTCGCGATACCCTCGGTTCCACGGTGTCGCTGCTACGTGATTGATGAACGCAAAAATCCGATGGGCGCTCCCGTTCGCCAGTCCGGTTATTCGACGTAGTCGATGTCGGTGTCGACCTGACCGGTAGTCTCGGCGGCGAGGTCCGAACGGCCGTAGATCTGGGGCGAGTCGACGCCCGTGACGACGATCATGGTCTCCATCTTGCCCGAGAAGCTCTCGTCGACCGACGCGCCCCAGATGATCCGGGCGTCGGGGTCGATCCGGTCGTAGATCTCCTCGACGACGCCCTCGGCCTCCTCGACGCTCATGTCGGGGCCGCCGACGACGTTGACCAGCGCGGAGCTCGCGCCGGTGAACTCCACGTCCAGTAGGGGTGAACGAAGCGCCGAGCGAATCGAATCCTGAGCCTTGTTCTCCGAGTCCGACTCCCCGAGGCCGATCATCGCGACGCCGCCGTTCTCCATCACCGTGCGAACGTCGGCGAAGTCGACGTTGACCAGTCCGGGTTTGGTGATGAGTTCGGTCATGCCCTTCACCGAGCGCATGAGAACGCGGTCACAGATCGTGAAGGCGTCCTGGAGCGGGAGGTTCGGCGCGTACTCGAGGAGCCGGTCGTTCGGCACCACGATCACGGTGTCCGATACGGCTCGGAGGCGTTCGAGGCCCGCGTCGGCGTTCGCCCGCCGGCGCTCGCCCTCGGCGGTGAACGGGATGGTGGCGATGGCGATGGTGAGCGCGCCGGCCTCCTGGGCGGCCTCGGCGACCACCGGCGCGGAGCCGGTCCCGGTCCCGCCGCCGAGCCCGGTGGTGACGAACACCATGTCGGAGCCGTCGATCGCGCCCTTGATGTCCTCGATCGTCTCGCGCGCGGCCTCCTCGCCGATCTTGGGGACCGAGCCCGCGCCGCGACCCCCGGTCCGATCCCGACCCATCAGGATCTTGGTGTCGGCCTGGACCTGCTCGACGAGGTGCTGGGCGTCGGTGTTGGCGGCGACGAGCTTCGCACCGTGGATCCCCTCCTTGGCCATCCGCGTCACCGTGTTCGACCCCGCCCCACCACAACCGAACACCGTGATCTGCGTTCTGAGGTCCTCGACGACGCCCGCGAGCTCCTCGTCGCTCATCGTGCCGGCCCGCTTCTCGCCGGCCGGCGTCTCCCCGCTCCCCTGGCCCTCGTCCGACTCCTCGATGGCGTCCTCGATGATCGAATCCATTTGTGTCGGAGTCACGGACGCCGCCTATTTATCTTTCCCCTTCTGTCCGGTGAATGTCACTCCCGACGGGCGAGCCGACGGACGTGTTCGGTGTGGACCGCCTCGGGCGGTATCGTCCGGCTGTCGACGGTCACCGCCTCGCCGTCGGCGAGCGCCCCGAACTTCGGTCCTTCGGGAACACCCAGCTTCGCTGCCGCCGCCGGGTCGAAGGCCGTCTCACGGACGACGAGGTCGCCGTTCCGCCGCTCGACCGACCCGTACTCCCGTTCGAGGAGGTCGGCGAACCCGTCGACGATCGAGTCGCGGTCGTCCCCGCTGGCGAGCAGCACGCGGTCGGCGAGGCGGGTGCCCGACTCGTGGGTGTCGAACGCGAGCGCGTACCGCTCGACGACCTCACGAGCGCCCTCGCGGTCGATACCCTCGACTTCGGCCACCAGTTCCGACGGCAGGCGGTCGACGACCGGATCCACTGGGTCCGTGAACCCACCGCCGTCCGTTCGGGCCGGCTCCCCGAACCGGAGACCGTCGTCGACGGTCCCCAGCTCACGTTCGGCGTGTTCGACGAGCGCGAGCGGGACGCCGGTCGTCTCGCGGAGCCACGTCTCGCTCACTACCCGGTAACCGAGCTCCTCAATGACCGCCCGAAGGTCGGGTTTCGTCCCCTCGACGACGGCTCGGGTCGCGCCGCTGCGTTCGAAGGCCCGCTCGACGGCGTCGGTGTGGTTCTCGACGGCACCCATCGCGTCCAACGCCCAGTCCGCACCGATGTGGCCCACCGCCCAGTCGGTTTTCCTCACTACTCGCTCGAATCGCGGGACGTAGTGACCGCCGCCGAACCCGACGACCTGGCGCTCGCGGTGTGGGGCCGTTCCGTCGAGGTCGAGGATAGCCTTCGCCACCGCCCGCGCGCCCGCGGGGTCGTTCCACTCCTCTTCCGAACTTCCCAACTCGACGAACAGCGAGGGCCGGCCCACATCGGTGGGGCCGTGGTGGGTACACTCCATCCCGACGTCGTAGCTCTCCGGGGCGTGCGCAGTGAGGGCACGAACGACGCGGGCGTGGACGTTCGGTGCGGCCTCGGCGAACGCGTTCGCCTCGCCGCCGAACTCCGCGGGGCCGAAGTTCCCGGTGTGGTGGGCCGTGAGGAACCGTCCGGTGTCGCCGGCGTGTTTCGAGGCGAACACGACGAGGTCGGGGTCGTCGAACGCTTCGGCGACTCCCTCGATGTCGAGGTGGAGCGCGTCGAACTCGCGGAGTTCGAAGCCAGGTCTGCGAAAGACGGTGCCGCCACCGTCGGCGTCGGTCCGTGTGTCGTCCGTCTCGGTGGTCCACTCCGCGAGGTCGCGGAGGTGTTCGCCGATGTGGCTCGACGCCCGGTCGGCGCGGCTCACGACGATACCGATCATACCGGCTACAGCCGTCTCGCAGGCTAAAGCCCCGCGATCCGTGGATGGGATCGCTTAATCGCCTCGGACGCGAAATTCGGCCGTGTTTCCTTCGCCCTCCCTCCCGGCCGCGACGGTGCCGCTCGACCGGGCGGGGATCCTCGTGGGGTCGTTCCTCCTCCTGCTCGTCGGTGCCGAGGTCTTCACCAACGGCGTCGAGTGGCTCGGTCAGCGCCTCGGGATCTCCGAGAGCGCCACCGGGTCGATCCTCGCGGCGCTCGGCACCGCCCTCCCCGAGACCCTCATTCCCGTGATCGCCATCCTCCAGGGCGGCAGCGCGGCCGACGACATCGGCGTGGGCGCGATCCTCGGCGCGCCGCTGTTGCTCGCCACGGTCGCGATGTTCCTCGTCGGCGCATCGGCCTACCTCTTCGCCGGTCGCCGGGAGGCCGACGAGGCGGTCCGGTATCCCCCCGAGTCCACCGAGCGCGACCTCTCCGTCTTCCTGTTCGCCTACGTGCTCGCGGTGGCCGCGGCGTTCGTCCCCTCCCATCTGGTTTCAGTCGGGATCGCGGTCGTGCTCGTCGGGCTCTACGCGGTCTACGTCCATCGATCCGTGCGAAGCGGCGACCTCGTGGACGGGGACGATATGGACGACCACTACCTCGGGAAGATCGTCGAGCGGGGTCTCGGAGCCGCCGGTATCGAGAGCGAACGCGACAACGGCAGCGACCCCCACTCGCTCCTCGTCGGGCTCCAGACCCTCCTGGCGCTCGGGTTCATCGTGCTCGGCGCGCAGCTGTTCGTGACCGAGATCGAGTTCTTCTCCGAGACGGTGCTCTCGGTGCCGGCGGCGGTGGTCTCGTTGTTGCTCGCACCGCTGGCGACCGAACTCCCCGAGACGTTCAACAGCGTGCTCTGGATGGCCCGCGGGAGCGACACCCTCGCGCTCGGCAACATCACCGGCGCGATGGTCTTCCAGAGCACCATCCCCGTCACCCTCGGGATCCTGTTCACCTCGTGGGACCTCAGCCTCCAGTGGGGCACCACGGGCTTTCTCAACGCCCTCTCGGCCGTGCTCGCGCTCGTGAGTGCCGGGCTGGTCTACCGCCGGGTGCGGTCGGCCGACGGCCGCGAGCTCCGGCCCGCACCGTTCCTGCTCGGTGGCGTCCTCTACGTCGGGTTCGTGGCGTTCGCGCTCTATGCCGTTCTCGTACTCGGTGCGAGCACTGTGTAGCGTCGCGGACGCAAGCGAAACCGCTTAACCGATCCCCAGCAGAGCCGGGGCCATGACTTCGGTGCTCGTGTCCGGGCTCCCTCTTGCTCTCGTCTCCGGGGTTCTCGGGAACACGATTCTCCTCGTCGGTTCGTTCGTCCTCCTCCTGCTCGGCGCGGAGATCTTCACCAACGGCGTCGAGTGGTTGGGCCAGTACCTCGGCCTCGGCGACAGCGCCACCGGGAGCGTCCTCGCGGCGGTCGGCACCGCGCTCCCCGAGACCCTCATCCCCGTGATCGCCATCCTCGGCGCGTACCTCTCGGGCGAGGGCAGCGAGTCCGCGAGCGACATCGGGGTGGGCGCGATCCTCGGGGCCCCGTTCCTGCTCGCCACGATCGCGATGTTCCTCGTCGGGGTGAGCGTGCTGGTCTTCAGTGGCCGGCGCGACCACGGCAGCGAGTTCTACGTCAACGACGAGTCCACCCAGCGCGACCTCTTCTTCTTCTTCGTCGGCTACGTGCTCGCGGTGGCCGCGGCGTTCGTCACCGGTATCGCGACGGTCGTCATCGGCGCGTTCCTGGTCTTCTGGTACGGCCTCTACCTCTACCGCACCATCAGCGCCGACGACATGGTCGAGGGCGAGGAGGAACTCGACCCCCTCTATCTCGGTCGGGTCGTCGAGCACCTCGGTGGCGATCCGGCCACCGACGACGACGGCCGCGGCGAGGACCCCGCCGGCTGGACCGTCGGGCTCCAGACCCTGATCGCGCTCGCGGTGATCATCGGCGGCGCACAGCTGTTCGTCGGCGAGGTGAGCTACTTCTCGAACCAGGTCGTCTCGATCCCCGCCGCGATCCTCTCGCTCCTGCTCGCGCCGTTCGCCACGGAACTCCCCGAGAAGTTCAACAGCATCATCTGGATCGCCGACGACAAGGACACCCTCGCGCTCGGGAACATCACCGGCGCGATGGCGTTTCAGGGCACCCTACCAGTGACCCTCGGGATCCTCTTCACCACCTGGGACCTCACCCTCCAGTGGGGGACGACTGGCTTCCTCAACGCCCTCTCGGCCGTGCTCGCGCTCGTGAGCGCCGCGATCCTCTACGTTCGGGCGCGCCGGGACACCACGGACTCGATGCACCCCGCCCCGTTCCTGGTCGGGGGGTTGTTCTACGCTCTCTTCATCGGTATCGTGCTCTATCACGTCTTCGTGATCGGGCTCTCGGGCGTTCCCACCCACTGAGGCTACCGCGTCTCGATGTCGAGGTCGACGGGTCGGCGCTCGCCCTCGATGTCGGCGACGACGCGTTCGACGACCCGCTGGCCCTCGCGCTCGATGACGGGTTTGACCTTCTCGACCACCCACGACAGCGAGACCAGTCGGGGGAGGTCGAAGTTCGAGGGGTTCACCGAGTCCGTGTCGTACTCGACCCGGAAGTGGACCGTCGAGGCGTGCTCGCGGCCCTCGGGCGGCTCGCGCTCCTCGACCGCCCAGTGGCCGTTGGCGTCGATGTCCTTCACGACCCGCCAGTCGATGCGGTTGGGCGGGTCGGTGTCGGTGACCCGCGAACGCGCGGTGTAGGTGAGTTTCCACCACGCGAAGTGGAGGTCGTAGGTCGTGCCCGCCGAGCCGTCGCCCTGGCGGTCGACCCCACGCAGGTGCTCCGAGTAGCGCGGATACCGCGGAAAGTCGATAAGCACGTCGTAGACCTCCTCCGGCGGGAGGTAGACGACCGTGCTGATATCGATGGTGTTCACGGCTCAGTCACGACCGCCGGGGGCCTAAGCGTTGCCGTGTTCGACGGTTTCGCTCACCCGGCCGACATCGGGAAATAGATAGGGGTTCGCTCACAACCGACGCGGTAGCTGATGAACGCCCTCCCCGCCGGTTCGAACCGCAGTCAGAGCACCCTTGCCGCCGTCGTTCTCGCGGCGCTCGCCGTCCTCGCCCTCGCCGTCGCCCCGGTCGGTCTCGCGGGCGCACAGCCCGCCGGCGCGACCCCGGTGAACGCGTGTACCACCATCGACACCCCGGGACGATACGTCCTCACCGAGAACGTCACGGGCGACGTCGCGGACGAGGACGAGGCCTGTATCGAGGTCACGAGCGGAAACGTCACCCTCGACGGCGCGGGCCACTCTGTCACGGGAACCGGGACGGGCCACGGCGTCGAGGTCGACGGCGCGCAGACCCCGGTCACGAACGTCACCGTCGAGCGCCTCCACGCGAACGAGTGGACGGTCGGGGTGTTCCTGCTCGGTGTCGACGAGAGCACGGTTCGGGACGTCATCGCCAACGGCACCATCTCGGGGGTCTCGCTCGCACAATCGGGTGAGAGCCGGGTCATCGATACCACCGCGTACAACAACTCGATCGGGATCGCGGTCGGCGGGATGAGTCACAACAACACGGTCCGAAACGCTGTCGCAGTGCAGAACAAGTGGGGGATCCACTTCGAGCGCGAGAGCGGGAACAACACCGTCCGGAACAGCGTCGCGCGCAACAACTCGAACTGGGATTACTACGGGATGCGTAACCGCGGGCCGAACACGGTCTCGAACCTCGAACTCTCGACGGCCACCCTCTCGTTCACCGCACAGAACGTGGCGTTCAGGTCCATCACCGACCCGCCCGCGCTCCCCGCCGGCACCGCGAACCGTGGGGCCTACGTCGAGGCCTTCGCCGCCGCCGGTGACTCCTCGCTCTCGTTGACGATGGACGACGGAGCGGGCGGCGGTGCGGCCACCCTCTGGCGCGCGAGCCAGGGAAGCTGGTCACGGGTGCCGGGCGCGACGAGCGACGGCGGCACCGTCTCGGGGGCCAACCTCACGGCGTTCGGGGTCTTCGGCGCGCTCTCGGACAGCGGCAACGGCGGCCCGGCGAACGTGACGGCCAGCGACTCACCCTCGGTCCAGCGCACGATGACCACCGTTCCGGGGAGCGCCGCCACGAGCACGGCGACACCGGCCACCACCGACGCGACGGCGGCCACGTCCGTCGGCTCGAACGCCACGGGGGTCGCCGCGGGAGCCAACGGGTCGACGGCCGCGGACGAGAGCACCGAACGGCCGGGAGCCGAGCCGGGAACGGCGGCATCGGACGGTTCGGAAGCTGATACGGCCGCCCCCGAGACCGGGGACGCCGGCGGCCTGCTCTCCTCGACCGTCGGCTGGGCCAAGGTCATCTTCGCCGCGGCGGCGCTCGTCGCGCTGGTCCTGCTCGGGACGGTCGTCGTGATCCGGCGTCGTCGTGGCCGGAATCGCGGGTTCTGACTCTCACACGGCGAACTGAAACGCGCGGCTTTCGACCCGCGTTGCTGGGGAAGTCCGGGACAACCTCATCGGTTTTCGTATTGACGTTATCTCGTTAACCGATTCTGTGGGCGATACCGCACCGCTACCGTCCCGCGACCGCCACTCGCCCGGTACAAATGAGAACCGCCGCCGCCCCGCTACCGCCCCGCACAGGCCACACGCCTCCCGCACCCACTTTTTTACTCCTCGGGTTAGCTCGCTGTGCTCGCTAACCACTCTCTGCTCACGGGCGCGAAGCGCCCGTTCGCACGGCACGAGGGACCGAAGGTCCCTCGCTGGTCGCCAAAAACCTGGACTAAAAAGGGCCGCTCACTTCTCCGCACCGCCACGCCCCGCGATAACCACACGCCTCCCCAGCCGACTGCGCTCCTCAGTCGTTCACTTCGCTCACTCCCTACGGTGCTCATCCCTCACACGCCGATTCGCGCTCGCACGCTCACGTCCGTTCGCGCACGACCGCGTGCGCGCGCCACAGCATCCGCATCGCACCGCCGCATCATCCCAACCGCCACCGCACCGGCTGTTCACCGCCGCGTCACGACCGACAGTATAACCCGCCGGCGACCGGAGACTCGGGTGATGCTCGAAGGAGCGAACGTCGCGCTCGGGGTCTCGGGGTCGATCGCGGCGGTGAAGACCGTGGAACTCGCCCACGAGCTCCGGCGGCGCGGGGCCACGGTGCGAGCGGTGATGACCGAGAGTGCACAGGGAATCGTCCACCCGTGGGCGGTCGAGTTCGCGACCGAGAATCCGGTCGTGACGGAGATCACGGGTCGGATCGAACACGTCGACCTCTGCGGTCGCGACGGCTGGGCGGACGTCCTCCTGGTCGCCCCCGCGACCGCGAACACGGTCGGGAAGATGGCGGCCGCGATCGACGACACCCCCGTGACGACGACCGCGACGACGGCGCTCGGGGCGGGCCTCCCGGTCGTGGTCGCGCCCGCGATGCACGAGCCGATGTACGACCACCCCGGCGTGGCCGAGGCCATCGACCGGGTCGAGTCGTGGGGGGTCTCGTTCGTCCCGCCGCGGATCGAGGAGGGCAAGGCCAAGATCGCTTCGATCGACGCCATCGCGCTCGCGACCGCCCGCGCCGCGAACGACCACCCGCTCGCAGGTCGGCGCGTCGTGGTCACCAGCGGCCCCACCTCGGAGGCCATCGACCCGGTGCGAACGCTCACGAACCGATCCTCGGGAAAAACGGGGCGGGCCGTCGCGCGGGCGTGCTACATCCGCGGCGCGAACGTCACCCTCGTCCACGACGGGCCCGAGGTCTCCTCCGCCGACGTCGAACCCGTCGAGAGCGCCGCCGAGATGCTAGCTGCCGTCGAGGGAGCGGCCGAGAACGCCGACGCGCTGGTCTCGGCGGCGGCGATCGGCGACTACACCGTCGAGGCCAGTGCCGAGAAGATCCGCTCGGGTCGGGAAGGGCTGACCCTCGACCTCGAACCCACCCCGAAGGTGCTCGATTCGGTCCGTGAATCCCACCCGGACCTCCCGATAGTCGGGTTCAAGACGGAGACGAGCGGCGACGACGAGGCGATGGTCGCGGCGGCCCGGAAGACGCTCTCACGGGTCGACCTCGCCTTCGTGGTCGCCAACGACGCGAGCGTGATGGGAAGCGACCGAACGCGCGCGCTCGTGGTTCGCGAGAACGGCGTCAGGGAGTACGACGGCGACAAATCGGGCCTCGGCGCGCGGGTCGCCGACGAGCTCGTGACCGAACTCGACTGACGGCCGAATCAATCGAATCCGAACGGGACGTTTCCGTCGTGGGCCTTGAGATATTCGACGGCGTCCGAAACGCTCGTCAATCGAACGTTGTCCCGACTCCCGCCGTAGGCTTCGAGCGGGGCGTTTCGGTCCGCGAGCATCTCTCGGATCAGCTGCTCGCCACGACCCTGTGCATGCGACGGCAACCAGTTCGTGACGGTATCGACACGCTTCTTGTGCGACCCGACAACCCGCTTTCGGAGCAGCTTCTCGACGACCCTGTTCCTGATCTCCGAGTCCTCCATGTCCGTCGATCATATCCATCGGGGATGAGTGTGTCGTTTCAAGCTACACTACCGTTTGCTAAGCAAAACGCTTAGCAGGTTGCACGGCAAACCACGTGTTATGGCCACGGAGCTCCACACCGAAACGGAACCCTACGCCGACGACACGCCGCTCACCCATCTGTTCGGGTCCGGCGCGCGGGTGAAGATCCTCGCCGCGCTGCTCGGCGAGGAGGATACCGATCTCAACGTGACCGACATCGCGCGGCTCGCTGGCGTCGCCCGCAGCACCGTCTACGACCACATCGACGAACTACGGGAACTCGGCGTCGTCGAGCAGACCCGAGACGTCGGCGACAGCCCGATGTATCGGTTCGACACCGACACCGACGTCGGCGAGTACGTCGCGAAACTCGAAGGCGTGGCGCTCCGGCGATTGCTCGAGCGGGACGGACACCTCGACTGACTCAGTTCACCGCGTTCTCGTCGACGTAGATCTCCATCGTGGAGATCGTACAGCCGCTGTCGTAGGAGAAGCGCTGGACCTCGTGGCGCTCGTAGCCCGAAAGCGAGCTCTCGATGTCGGCCACGTTCGCGTAGGACTCCCCGCACGAGTCCGTCTCGCCGAACGCGACCACGATCGGCGGGCGGTCCTCGCCCCGGACCAGTCGGTCGAACGCGGCGGCGTCGTCGGTGCTGTTCGACACCGCGCCGTCGGCCTCGAAGTACCACGAGAGCGGCAGCCGACGGAACCAGTTGAGGTCGGCCGGCGGGCTGTCGTCGGCGGACTCGTTCCCCGCGAGCTCGTCGCCGTCGAAATCGGGGTTGTCGCCGTAGTAGAGCACGTCGGTGCCGTCGTTCGTCCGGATAACCTCTTGAAGTTCGCCGAGCAGCGGTTTCATCTCGCTCGACGACTGGGCGTACTGGACCAGTTCGTTGTCGGGGTTCTGGTCGTTCTCGAAGGAGGTGTCGTAGACCGCGAGCCCGGTGTGGGCGGCGACCATCACCAGCACGAGACCAGCGAGGAGTCCGGCGAGCGCGTCCCGGTTCAGCGTCGGTGAGCCCTCGCGAAGCGCGTCGAGTCCGCCGGCGTCGCGGAGCCCCTGGAGCGCCACCCGGCCGACCGCGGCGACCCCGACGGCGGCGGGGACCACGAGCGGCACCGCCACGTGGATCACCTCCCAGGGGAACGGGTTCGCCACGGCGATGGGATAGCCGAGCGCGCTCGCGAAGCCCCAGTAGAAGGTGAAGGCTACGACGTCGCGGGGGCGCTCGCCGGTGTAGCGATCGAGGAGGAAGCCCACGACCGCGAAGACGAGCACGAAGAGCGCCCCGGTCTGCAGTGCGGGCCAGAGCGCCCCCGCCGCCGAGAGGTACGACCCGCTGTTGCCCGCTCCCCAGTGGCCGACGAAGGCGGTCCACGACCCGAGGGTGGCCTCGCGAACGAGGCCCGCGAGCAGCGTGGGGTCGGCGAGGGTGTCGCCGACCGTCGGTTGGGCCCCGGCCGCCTCGCCACGCGGCGCGTAGAAGAAGACGATGATCGCGAGGAACTCGACGAACAAGAACACCGCGTGGGGCCACCACTCCCGAACCCCGTACCGAACCCGCCCTCTCAGGTCGGCGATCGTCGGACCGATATCCGCCTCGCGGACCCGATGGATCAGGAGCCGTCGGTCGACCAGCAGCGCCGTCGCGCCGACCCACGTCACCGCGTAGATCACGGCGTTCTCCTTCGTGGTGAACGCGAGCGCGAAGAAGGCCACCCCGAGGTAGACGAGGGCCGGCCGCCGGTCGTCGATCGCCCGGACGAAACAGCCGAACGCGACGAGCATGAACCCCGCGAGCAGCAGGTCGTTGCGGTAGAAGCGCGAGTAGTAGACGAACAGCGGGGCGGCGGCGAGCACGACCGAGAGCGCTACGGTCTCGGAATCCCGGAGCCGACGGCGAAAGAGGAGCGCCGCGAGGGGAAGCAGGCCGCCGATCAGCGCGACCACGAGCCGCATCGAGAAGTCGGAGGCCCCGATCAGACTGAACACCCAGCTGTCGACGATGGTGATGAACGGCCCGTGGACCACGGGTCGATACCAGTAGACCCCGTTCTCCATGTAGCGGTAGGCCCAGTAGGCCACCCGGGCCTCGTCCTGGTGGGCGACCCGCGCGCCGAGTTCGACCAATCGAACCACGAGCGCGAGGAACGTGACGACCCCGACCGCGAGGGTGGTTCGTCGGTCGCGGTTCACCCCTCGTCCTCCTCACCGGGTGATTCGGGTCGGGATTCGCCGGTGTCGGGCCAGGTCGCCTCGCCCGCGAACGCGACCCCCATCCGTTCGGCGGCCTGTGAGATGACGTGGGCACCCGTGGGGGCGGTGATGAAGAGGAAGACCAGCCCAACGAGCGCGATCAGCCCCGCCCCGCCGGGTGCCGCGGGCCCGAAGTAGACCACGCCCGCGAGGAAGAACGAGGCCGCCCCGAGGGTGGTCGCCTTCGTGGTGGCGTGCATCCGGTTGTAGACGTCGGGCAGCCTGACGAGACCGAGGGTCCCGACGACGAGGAAGAAACACCCGATACCGATCAACACCGCGACGATGGCTGCGTGGATCGTGTTCATTCGATGATGTCCCCTTCGGTGACGTAGCGAGCGACGGCGATCGTGCTCACGAACCCGATGATCGCGAGCACGAGGCTGACGCTCACGAAGAAGCCCTGATTCGTCAGGAGCGCGAACAGGACCGCGACCGAGACCACGTTGGTGGCGATGGTGTCGAGCGCCACCACCCGGTCGGGGGTCGTCGGCCCGCGGATGACCCGATAGCCCGCCACGAGCGTCACGAGGGTCGCGACCACGAGTCCCGCCTGTATCACGGTCGTGAGGAACGCGGGCGCTTCAATCGCCACGCGAACCACCTCGTGGGTGGGGCGGCGTGTCGTCGGGACTCGCGTCCTCGTCGAAGATCACGAGGGCGTAGTCCTCCCACCGGCGGACGGGCTCGACGACCCCAGACCGGTTCTTACCGGTGATCCCGTGGACGTAGAGCGTGTTCGACTCCTCGTCGTAGTCCATCGTGAGCGTCCCCGGGGTCAGGGTGATCGAGTTCGCGATCGTCGTCACCGCGGCGTCGGTCTCGACCCGGAGCGGGATCGCCACCACGTCGGGGTCGATCGGCATCGACGGCGAGAGGACCCGATAGACCACGTCGAGGTTCGCCACGATGAGTTCCTTGACGAACAGCGCGAGGTAGGCGATGGCGGCCGGGAGCACACGGACGGTGCTCGCGAACGCGAACTCCTCGGCGTAGAACCGCCGGAAGACGAACGCGATCGGGAGGCCGATCAGGAGTCCGATGACGAACTCGCCGAGGACGTAGTCCACACCGAGTTCGACGCCCCGGACGAACAGCCAGAGCACGGCGAGCGTGACGCCGATGACGGGCCAGCGCTTCATCCGCCACCCCCGAACACCGCGCCGACGTACTGGCCACGGGCGAGGGTGGCGTCGGCGGCGGCGTTCGCCGCACGCCAGACCGGGTCGAAGCCGACCCCGACGACGACCAGCGACGCCGCGAGCACCACCACGACACCCACCAGCACCGACGAGTAGCTCCCGTGCTCGACGGGAGCGGTCGCCGCACCCCAGAACCCACGGTTCCAGGCGCGCGTGAAGTAGGCCACCGTGAGTATCGCGCCGACCACCGAGAGCGCGAGCGCGAACGCCGCACCCGGCTCGCCGGCCGCGCCGGCGTGGGCGGTGGTCTGGAAGACGAGGAACTTGCCGAAGAAGCCGATCAACGGCGGGATACCGATGAGCGAGAGCATCCCCACCAGGACCGCGATGGCGAACAGCGGGGTGCGCTTCGCGAGGCCGCCGAGTTCGGCGAAACGCACCGTCCCGACCGCGTCGCCGACCGTCCCGCTCGCGAAGAACAGCATGGCCTTCGCGAGCGCGTGATTGAGCGCGTAGACCAGCGCGGCGGCGATCCCGAGCGCCCTGACGCTCGGGACGGTGGCGGCGACCGCGAGCGGGAGCACCACGAACCCGATCTGGCCGATGCTCGAGTAGGCGAGCACGCCGTCGAAGTCGTCACGACTCACCGCGGCGATCCCCCCGAAGAGGATGCTCGCGGCCGCCACCGCGAAGAGGACGGGGCCGAGGAAGGAGAGATAGGAGTTCCCGACGAAGCCGGGAAGCCCGAGGCCGTCCGGGAGGCGCGCGGCGGCGAAGACGGTGAAGTAGAGCCGGATCACCGCGTAGATGCCGACCTTCTTGACCACGCCCGCGAGCATCGCCGCGACCGGCGCGGGCGCGGCGCGGTAGGCCGCCGGCACCCAGAACTGGAAGGGCACCACGCCGATCTTGAGCGCGAACACGCAGAACAGCAACACGGTGATCCCGAGCACGGGGACGGGGTCGATGCCGTACTGGGCGGGGTTGGCGAGCCGACGCGCCATGTCGGCCATGTTGAGGGTCCCGACCGTGGCGTAGAGGCCGCCGATGGCGACCAGCATCAGCGCGCTCCCGAGGAGGTTGAGCACGGTGTAAGTCAGCCCGGCACGGGTGTGCTCCGGTCCCGAGTAAAACACCACGAGGACGTAGCTCGACAGCAACAGGACCTCGAACCAGACGAAGAGGTTGAAGAGGTCACCCGTGAGGAACGCGCCGGTGACGCCGGCCACGAGGAGGTGATAGAGCGGGTGATACGAGACCCGCTGGGCGTGCTCGCTCATGAAGCCGACCGAGAAGACCACCGCCGCCAGCGAGACGACCGCGGTGATGGCGAGCATGAAGACCGAGAGCGCGTCGGCGACGAGCGTGATGCCGAAGGGCGCACGCCACGCCGAGAGCTGGTACGTCAGTATCGACTGGCTCGCGACCCGCTCGGCGAGCACGACGACGCTTACGAGGTAGGCGAGCGCACCCGCGAGGCTGACGGCGGTGCGGGCGCGCGGGAACCGACGAACGAACAGCGAGACGACCGCCGTGACGAGCGCGACCAGCAGCGGCGCGATCACTATCTGGGTCACCATTCAGCTCTCACCGCCCGTCTCGCCGAGTTTCTGGAGGTCGATCGTGCCGTGCTCCTCGTGGATCCGGTAGGTCAGCACGAGCGCGAACGCGGTGGTACCGAAGCTGATCACGATGGCGGTGAGCACCAGCGCCTGGACCAGCGGGTCGGTGACGGTGTCCGGGTTCTCGACGGCGTGGCCCGAGATGATCGGCGCGACGCCCGAGAGCCCACCCATCGTGATGAGGTAGACGTTCGCGGCCTGGGAGTATATCACCACGCCCCAGACCACCCGGAGGATGTCGCGTCGGAGCACGAGGAAGGTGCCGAACGCGAACAGAAGGCCGAGGACGGCCGCGAGTACGAACTGGGTCATTCCGCACCCACCACCGTGAGCACCGTGAGCAGCGCGCCGACGACCACGAGGTAGACCCCCAGGTCGAAGACGAACGCGCTCGCGAGTTCGAGTTCGTGGTAGACCGGGAGGTCGTGGAGGAAGACGACCGTCTGGGTGAGGAAGGGGAGCCCGAAGACCATCGCGACGAGGCCGCTCCCGACGGCGAGGGCGAGGCCGAGCGCGAAGACGAGGCTGTTGTCCGTGACGATCGTGAAGGCGGCGGCGACCGCACCGTCGGTTTCACGACCGAGGAGTTCGCTCTCGATGTAATCGAAGCCGTAGATGATCATGAGGAGGGCGAAGGCCACCGCGGTGAGCACGCCCGCGATGAACCCGCCGCCCGGCCGGTTGTGGCCCTGGAGGAGGAGCGCGAACGCCGTCAGCAGTATCAACGGGAAGACGATCCGGCTGACGGTCCGGGCGATCACGGTCGCGTCGCGGGCGCTCACGACGACTCACCCCGACCCCGCATCGCGATGAGAGTGACGACCGAGATCGCCGCCATCGCGACCACCGATATCTCGCCCAACGTATCGAGGGCTCTGAAGTCGACGAGGATCACGTTGACGATGTTCCCGCCACCGCCGCCCTCGGGCAGCGGCGCGGTCTCGACGAAGAAGCCCGCGATCGTATCGGGGCTCGGCGCGGTCGCCACCAGCACCGTGAGACAGACCGTGAGCCCGACGCCGGCGGCGAGCACCACGTCGCGGACCACGTTGCTTCGGGTCGCCTCGCCGTAGAACGCCGGGAGCTTGTCGAGCACGAGGAGGAATATCACCAGCACGAGGGTCTCGACCACCAACTGGGTGAGCGCGAGGTCCGGCGCGCTCGACAGCACGAAGAAGAGCGCCACCATGAACCCGAGGATGGAGAGCGTGAGCACGCCCGCGATGTGCGAGGGGGCGATGCCGATCGCCGCCGCCGCGAGCACCGCCACCGCGAGGATGACCACCACGGGAGCCGTGACCGAGAGGCCGGTGAAGGCGGGGAGCGAGACCCCGGCCGCGACGTAGCCCGCGAGCACGAGGAGCACCGTCGACCCGAGCAGCCACACCGCGGCGGTTCTGAACCGCCCCGTCTGGAGGCGCGGGAGCGAGACCGCGCTCACGCGTTCGAGCCCGACGACCGCACCGTCGTACCACCACGTCGCGGTCGCCGGCCCCTGCGAGAGCCGCCGGACGCCGTCGGCGAGGCGGTCGTAGAACGGCGAGAGGGCGATCCCCGCGGCGATGGTGACCGCGCTCATCGCGACCGCCGGCGAGAGGTAGGTCGGGAGGTAGACGCTCATCGAGTGGGCCTCGCCCGCGACGGTGCTCGCGAAGGCCGACTGGACGATGGTGTCGACGGCGAGCTGGGGGTCGATCCCGACGACCATCGCGAGCCCGGCGAGGACGGCCGGCGGCGCGACCAGCGCGTAGGAGGGCGAGTGAACCGCACCGAGCGAATCGGGCTTCTCGCCCATGAACAGCCAGAGGAAGCGAATGGAGTAGAGGAAGGTGAAGACGCTGCCGACGACGGCGACCACCGGGAAGGCCCACGCGAGCCCGCCGAGTTCGTGGGCGGTCTCGTAGGCCGCCTCGTAGAGGAGTTCCTTGGAGTAGAAGCCGTTGAACGGCGGGACGCCGGCCATCCCGAGCGCCGCGATGGCGGTGATCACGCCGACCAGCGGGAGGTCGTGCCGGAGGCCGCCGAGCTCGTCGAGCGCGCGGGTCCCCGCCTCGTGGGCGATGATCCCGGCGACGAGGAAGAGGGTGGCCTTGAACAGCGCGTGATTCAGGATGTGGAACGCACCGGTCTCGGCCCCGAGCTGGTTCGTAAAGCCGAAGCCGGCGGTGATCAGCCCGAGGTGGGAGGCCGTCGAGTAGGCGAGGAGCTCCTTGATGTCGGTCGCGCCGAGCGCGCGGATCGCGGTGACGGTCATGGTGAGCAGGCCGAGGCTCGCGAAGAGCACCATCCACTCCTCGCCGGTGAGCAGCGGGCGGGTCCGGCCGACGAGGAAGACACCGGCCTTCACCATCGTCGCGGAGTGGAGGAAGGCCGAGACTGGGGTTGGAGCCTCCATCGCGCTCGGGAGCCAGAAGTGGAGCGGGACCTGGGCGGATTTGGCGGCCGCACCGAGCGCGACGAGCCCGAGCACCGGGAGGAACAGTCCCGTATTGCGGAGGGCGGTCCGCATCGCCTCGGCGTTCGCGATCATCGAGTCCGGGCCGCCGATGAGGGTGAAGGTGGGAGCGCCGAAGGCGACCTCGGAGGCGTACGCGAGCAGGATGAAGCCGACGAGCATGAAGAGCCCACCCGAGACCGTGACGATGAGCGCCTGGCGGGCTGCGGACTGGGCGCTCTCGGAGTCGCGGTAGTGGCCGACGAGGCCGAAGGAGGTGATCGAGGTGAGTTCCCAGAAGACGAACAGCGCGATGAGGTCGGAGGCGAGCGCGACGCCGAGCATCGAGCCCATGAACGCGAGCAGGGTGGCGTAGTAGCGGGCTTTGCCGGGTTCGTCGTGCATGTAGCCCGCCGAGTAGGTGAAGATCAGAACGCCGACGCCGCTCGCGAGCAGCGAGATCAGGAGGGAAAGACCGTCGAGGTAGAGCGTGAGCGAGATCCCGAGCGTCGGGATCCACGGGAGCGTGACGGGTCCCTGGGTGCCGTACTGGCTCGCGACCAGTCCAAAGGAGACCAGCGCGACCAGCGCGGCGAACCACGCCGTCCGCTCGCCGAGCGCACGGTAGACGAGCGGCGCGAGGAGCGCGGCGAGGAACGGGAGCCCGAGCGCCGCGAACAGCGCCATGCTACTGGGATCCGTCCCCGTCTGGGCCAGCGTGAGTGCGATGCCACCGGATCCGGGACGCCCGACCACCGTCGGAACACCACCGGCGACCGCCGTCGGGAGCGCCACGGAGAACACGTTAGTAATCGCTTTCCCCCCGACTTAACCGTTCTCAAAATCCTCGCGGGGGATCGGCCACGGGCGATCGATCAGTTCGGTGTCCGCGCTCGATGAATCAAGGAGATCGTTCGCCGAAGCGAGCTATATCGTCGGTATACGTTCTGAACGTTTATATCGGATAACGGAACCACCGACGGCAACGCACCAGTTCGGGGCCGGGGCGCGGTCGTGCCGTGCGCTCGTCGAACCCCTCGCTGGTGGGTTTACGACAACACGTGAATATGAACGGAATACACAAGCGGTTCGGCGAAGCGACGCGCGGTGTCAGTCCGGTGATCGGCGTCGTGTTGATGGTCGCGGTCGTGGTGATACTCGCGGCCGTTATCGGGGCGTTCGTGCTGGGGCTCGGCGGCGAGCAACAGACGACGCCACAGGCGAGTTTCAGCGTCCAAGACGGAACGCTGGTGATGAGCGGCGGCGACACGCTCGACGGCGAGAACATCGCGGTCGAGGGCGACGGCGTCGCCTCCTCCAGCGCCACCGGCGAGATCACGGCCGGCACCGAAGTCGCCGAACTGAGCGACACGGGTGCGGAGAGGGTGATCTACACCGGCGACGGCCAGTCCTCGGTCATCTGGCGAACCAGCCTCGACGGCGGTGGCGGCGAGTAACGGATCGACCACGACGGTCCAGCGCCGCCGTCACCGCGGCGCTCACCGTCCCATCCGACCGATGATAAGCGCGTTCTCGATCAGGGTCTTGTGGCCCCGGTGGAGGCGTTCGGAGAGCGCCTGGTGGGTGATGCCGATCTCGTCGGCGAGCTCGTCGAGGGTCGCCTTCTGTGGGATGTCGAAGTAGCCCGCCTCGACGGCCGCGACCAGGGTCTCGTGTTGGGTCTCGGTGAGCCCGTACTCGTCGCGGTGTTCGCCGTCGAGTTCGTGGATCCGGTTGACCGTGAGCGTGAGCGCCTCCTCGGTGCAGTAGTCGTAGGTCGCCGAGAGCGAGTCGCGGTCGGGGAAGAGGATCCGGAGCTTCCACTCGTCGTCGCGGCCACTGGCGTTCAGGACCGTGGCCCCCTGTTCGAGCAGGACGTGGAGCACCACCCGGATGTCGGTGACCCACTCCATCCGGTAGAACCACTCCCCGTCGTAGGCGGCGAGTCGCGTCACGTTGTCGACGCTCGGGTCGTCGGCCATCGCCTCGTCGAGGGTCTCCCGGTCGACACGCTCGCTGGTGGCCCAGACGAACGGCATCACGCGGTCGGTCTCGTGGGCGACCATACGCTCGATCTCGAACTCGACGTCCGGGTGGGCTTCGAGCGTTTCGTGGAGGGCGAACTCCGCCCCCGGGAGACTGACTTCGGCGATCGTGCTCATCGGCGTCGGCTACTCCACCCGATAGTATAATCCTCGTGTTGCCAACGCGGGGCGGTGGTCGGGGACCGACGACCGGGTCGTTTTTCGACCGAGCGCGCGAACACGGTGTCGAATGGAGCCGTCCCAGCGTCTCGCCCACAACCTCGTCGCCGAGTCGAAGGCGTACGGCTACACGCTGGCGATCTGGGGGGCAGGTGCGCTGTTGATCCACGAGTTCGGCACGCCCGATGCCTTCGAGATCGCCCTCTACGTCGGCGGTGCGCTCGCCGCCATCGCCGTCCTGACGGCGGTGGCGTTCGGCGGCGTGCTCACCGAACGCGAGCGCGAGGGGCAGGGGGTCGCGGCGGCCTCGATGGTCCACATCCTCGCCACCGGCGGCAACCTCGTCGTGAGCTACGCCCTGGTCGTGCTCGTCGAACGCGTCGGGCTCCCCGAACCCGTCCCGTTCGTGCTCGTCGGTTTCCAGACCACGTGTCTCTACAACGTCTTCCTCCTGTTCGAACACGCGGTGGTCGAGGTCTTCGAGTAACGCGTAGCAGCTACTACCTCAGCCGGCGTGTTCCTTCGCGGTGGTGTAGGCCTCGCGAACCCGGCGGAACTCGTCGCGGTCGCCGCCGTGGTCGGGGTGGGCCTCCTTCACCTTCTCCCGGTAGGCCGCTCTGACGTCCGCGAGGCTGGCCTCGACCGGGAGTCCCAGCACGGCGAAGGCGGCGGTCGTGGGGTCGTCGACCGGCCCGCCGAGCGTGGGGACGTCGAAGGGCAAGCGCGCGCCGAGGTGGGATCCGGGGAGTTCGTGTTCGACGAGCACGGCGGTGGTCGGCGTTCGTTGGAGCCGGTAGTACGTTCGGGGGTCGAACGTCACCGCGACGTCGTGGTCGGGGAAGTAGAAGTCGACCTGTAGGCCGTCGAGCGAGTGGTCCTCGACGAACGGCTGGTCGACGGCCCCGAGGTAGGTGCGGATCTCGCGACGGCGTTTCTCCTCGCCGCTCACGTGGCGTGAGCGGTTCGGCGGGTCGGGGAACAGCCGCGCGCCGGCGACGAACACGCAGGCGACCGCGACGAACGCCGCGACGCCGAGGCCGGCGGTGACGACCCACTCGGGCTGCGAGCCGACCACCTCGTGAAACACGCGGTCGATAGCCGACGGCGGCTAATAAGCCCCCCGCCGGTCGGTCCCGGAACCGTTGTGAGCTCCGTATGGGGTCGTATCACAACGGCTTTGTGCGCTATCGGTCGTAGTGGTCTCCCAATGGTCCCTGCGGTTCCACCGGCGATGGCGTACACGCTGCTCGTCGCCACCGGGTCGATCCTCGCGCTCGTCGGCTGTGCGGCGGTGTTCCTCCCCGACCGCCGGCCGGTCGCGTTCGCCAAGGAGCTCGTGCGCACCGACTGGAAGTACCTCGGGGTCGCGTGGCTCGTGACGGCGGGCGTCAACGAGGTCGCCCACCAGTTCCACGCCCCGGGGACGTTCACCTGGGTCATCTACGAGGTCGAGGGCTCGCTGGTCGCGAACGTCCAGACCATCGCGAACCCGGCGCTCACGGCGTTCTTCGTCGCGATATACCTCATCGGGCTCCCGACCATCGTGCTCTTCACTTATTTCAAGGTGAAGGCCCACGACGAGCACGAATCCAGACGCTACGCCCTCGGCTACCTCACGCTCGTCTCGCTCGCAGTGCCCTTTTTCATCTTCGTCCCGGTCGGCATCCCGTCGCTCTACGCCCCCGCAGAGGTCAGACCGCTCGCGTTCGGGGTCGACCCGGTCATCACCGCGGGGATGTTCGCCACCGACACGATGGTGAAGGCGCTCCCGAGCCTCCACACCGGGCTCGCCGCGCTCGCGGTGCTCTACGCCAGGAAAGCGAGCCGGCGCTACACCGTCTTCGCCACCGGACTCGCCGCGACCGTCGTGTTCTCGACGTTCTACCTCGGCATCCACTGGTTCGTCGACGCCGCGTTCGCGCTCGTGCTCGTCGGCGTCGCCTACGTCATCTCCCGGCGGGTCGACCCCGAACGCGTACTTCCCGTCCCGGATTTCTTCGGCCTGCGCCCGAAGGTGTTGAGCCCCGACCGCGAGACGGAGTGATCAGCTTCGTTTCCCGATCTCCTCACGCAACAGCTCGCTCACCTCGTCGCCCTCCGCGCGACCGCCGAGCGCGCCCATGCACTCGCCCATGAGTCCCGAGAACGCGCCCATCCCCTGTTCTCGCACCTGTTCTTCGTTCCGTTCGACGACTTCGACGACGGCCTGCCGGACCTCGTCGTCACCGGCGCTCCCGAGTCCTTCCTGCTCCGCGGCCGCCGCGGCCGAGCGCTCAGGGTTCTCGGCGAGCACGACGAGGAGGTCGTCGATGGCCTCCGTCGTGACCTCGCCCTCCCGGTAGAGGTCGAACAGATCGAGGAACCGCTCGTCGCTCACGTCGTCGACCGGGACCCCGTCGCGCCGGAGTTCGGTCGCGGTGCTCTCCACCGTGCCCGCCGCGAGCGTCGGGTCGATACCGCGCTCGACGGCCGCCTCGAACAGCGGCATCCGCCGGCCGTAGGCGACCTGACGCGCGAGGCCGGGATCGAGGTCGAGTTCCGACTGATAGCGCTCGACCTTCTCGGTGAGGAGTTCCGGGGTCTCGATACCCTCGAAGTCGAGTTCGACGGGTGGCACGTCGGTCTCGGGGTACATCCGGGCCGCGCCGGGGAGCGGTCGGAGGTAACGCGAGGTGCCGTCGGGTGTGACGTCGCGTGTCTCCTCGGGGACGCCCGAAAGCGCGGTTCGCGCCCGGTCGGCCACGGCGTCGATGGCCGCGGTCGCGCTGCGGGGGTCGGCGGCCACCATCGCCACGGCGTCCTCCTCGCCCGCGTCGACCGCGTCTTCGAGCGCTGTGACCTCCTCGCCCGTCACGCCGTAGGCCGGGAGCTCGTCGGTGTGGAAGATCCCGCCGACGCCGTGGTGTTTGGCGTGGTCGGCGAACTCGGTGCCGAGCCGACGGTCGTCCTGGAGCTCGCGACCGACGAGCCCGTCGAAACCATCGAGTCGGACCGCCATCGCGCGGCCATCGCCCGAGAGCGCGCCGCCGACCACGCCGCTGTCGGTGTCGGCGAAGACCTCGGTGACGTCGACGGGGTCGCTCACGCCAGCGTTTCGACTTTCGAGTTCGTCGCGGACCGCGACGAGTTCGACCTGGCGGCGGACCTCGTTCTCGACGATGTCGTCGATGTCGTCGAGGCGCTGGACGCCCTTGAGCTCGACCCGCGCGCCGTCGGCGATCGAGACGTTGACGTCCTGGCGGATGGTGCCGAGGCCGCGCTTGACCTTTCCAGTGGAGCGCAGGAGCATCCCGATCCGCTGGGCGGCCTCCTTTGCCTGCTCGGGCGAGCGGATGTCGGGCCCCGTGCCGATCTCGACGAGCGGGATCCCCAACCTATCGAGCGCGTAGCGCACGCCCGAGTCGGTCTCCTCGACGCGCGCGGCGCTCTCCTCTTCGAGTTCCATGTCGACGATCGAGACCGGCCCGTCGTCCGTGCTGATCGCGCCGTCGCCCGCGACGAGCGCCGAGCGCTGGAATCCCGACGTGTTCGAGCCGTCGACGACGATCTTCCGCATCACGTGGGCCTGGTCTACAGGATTCATGTCGAGCAGGGCGGCGATCTCGAGGACCACCTCGACCGCCTCGTCGTCGAGCCGGCCGGGCGGTTCCTCGTCGGCCTCCACGAGGCAGGTCGAATCGAAGCCCAGATACTCGAACTCACGTTCGGCGGCGGCCTCTTCGAGCGCCGCGACGTCGACCTCGCCGAGCTCGCTGCTGGTCGGGTGGAGGAAACGTTCGAAGGTGTGGGTGGATTCCTCTGGCTCGCGCCGGTCGGTCGGACAGCCACAGAACAGCTTCGAGTCGGTGTCGAGCTGCTGGTGGATCTCGAGGCCGGCGACGAGACCCAGCTCGTCGTAGTCGAACGGCGACGTGCTCATTGTGGGCCCTGCGGCGCGGACGACCAAAAACCGTCGCGGTTCGCGTCCACCATCCGGTAGGTTTGTTCGTCGGAACGACGTACCCAGCTTCGATCAATGGAGCGAAGCGAAACCACGGCGACACCCGACGAGTCGACCGTTGACGACCTTCGCCCGGAAGTCGAGGCACACCGCGACCCGAGCTACGACGTGGACCCGCTGTTCGTCAACCGGTGGTCGCCGCGCGCGATGACCGGCGAACCGGTCGCGGAGGCCGACCTCATGGCCCTCTTCGAGGCCGCGCGGTGGGCCCCCTCCTCGTACAACAACCAGCACTGGCGGTTCGTCTACGCCGCCCGCGACGACGAGGCCTGGGACGACTTCCTGGCGCTCGTGAACGACCACAACCAGGAGTGGGCGGCCGACGCGGGCGCGCTCGTGGTGATCCTCTCGAAGACCACCTTCGACCACAACGGCGCGCCGGTCGCGAGTCACTCCTTCGACGCCGGTGCCGCCTGGGAGAACTTCGCGCTCGAAGGCTCGCGCCGCGGGCTCGCGGTCCACGCGATGGGCGGGTTCGACCACGAGGCCGCCGCCGACCGCTTCGACCTCGACGAGGAGTACGACGTGGAAGTGATGGTCGCCGTCGGTATCCACGACGATTCGGACGACGCGGACGAACACCCGAACGACCGGAAACCGCTGGACGAAGTCGTCTTCGAGGGCGATTTCACACCCGATGCGGACTGAACCGCGAAAACGAATCGAGAACGATCGGAGCGGTCGGCGCGCGCTCGCGACCGGTCCGAACGATAGTGAGGGCCGGTCGCGGACACTGTGCGAGGGATGAGCACCGGAGTGAGCGGTGCGAGGTTCGACTGAAAGGAGAACCTCGATTGCGAACGGGGAACGAAGTGACCCGTGAGCGACGCGAACGAGGAGCGCAGTCGGTTGGGGAGGCTCGTGGCTGATGCGGGGCGGTGGCGGTGCGGGGCGGTTCTCGTTTGAATCGGGTATTGCCGCAGCACTCGTATCGTGGCTGATCCAGACAACTGTTCGAAGGCACAAAGCAAACGAAGCAGGTCAGCTCCTCCTTAGAGATCGAGTACCGTACGCGCCGCGGTCCGCCCGCTCGTTATCGCGCCGTGGATCGACGACCAGTCGGTGTAGTCACCCGCGAGGAAGACCGGGCCATCGGGCGCGTCGGCCGCTGGAAGCCCCCGATAGAACCCCGGCGGCTGGGCGAACTGCGCGAACTCGATCCTATCGGTGGCGACCGGCGAGAGGTCGAAGCGACGGTCGGGGTACCACGACGCGAGCGCCCGGCGGACGCGGTTCGCGAGGGCGTCGTCGCTTTCATCGGACGTCCCGAGGAACGTCGCGCTGAGGAGGTCCCGACCCGAGGGTGCGTACTCGGGGGCCACGTTCGAGAGCGGAGCGACGTGGTTCGGTTCGTCGCCGGCGGCGTTGAGCAGGAGCTTTCCGCCGGTGGGGAGCCGCTGGTCCGAGGGATACGAGAGGTACTGGGTCACACAGCCGCGCGCGTCGGTGGGAATCGACTCGACACCGGTGAGGTCGCGAGCCGCCGGCGGGTCGGTGGCGACCACGACCGCGTCGGCCTCGCGGGTTTCGGTCCCGAGCTCGACCCGCGCACCGTCGTCGGTGGCCTCGACCGATTCGACGGTCGTCCCGAGGGAGAGGTTCACACCAGCGGCCCGTGCGCCGTCGGCGAGCTGGGTCGTGACCGCGCCCATCCCGTTCGCGGGTACCGCGATGTCGCCCGCCGCGAGCATCCGGAAGGTGTACTCGAACACCGCCGCCGAGGTCGAGAGGTCGCGGTCGAGCGTGATGCCGCCGTAGAAGGGCGCGAAGAACGACTCGACGAACCGCTCCGAGAAGCCCCACTCGTCGAGGTAGTCGGCGACTGACTGGTCCGGACCGGCGAACGCCTCGCTCTCCCGGCGGTCGGCGAGCGCACGCCAGAGTCGGACGACGCGGAGTTTGTCGCCGAGGGTCGCGTCGGGAGCCGCCACGGTCGCGGGGAGCGACCGCGGGTCGCGCCGAGGATCCGCGAGGGGGCGCGTGGAGCCGGGACGCGCGAGCGTCGCGCCGGGGGTGAACGCCCGGAGGTCGAGGGATGCGAGGTCGAGTTCGCGTCGCACCCCGGGATAGGCGGTGAACAACACCTGGAACCCGCGGTCGAGGGTGTAGCCGTCCACGGTGCGGCTTCGGACCCGCCCACCGGCGGTGTCGTGGCGCTCGATGAGTTCGACGTCCAGCCCGCCGGCCGCGAGGTGGCGCGCCGCCACCAACCCCGCGAGCCCGCCGCTGACCACGATGACGTTCATGGACGAATTCGTGGTGGGAGGGGCAAAACCGCTGGCATACTCGAAGCCTCATGTGACGCGCTTCGGTTCACGCGGGCGACTGAAGCGTTGGGTTGCATCGGTGACTGATTCGTCTATGGCGAATCCCGACGCAACTGAGAGACCGCCACCGCTCCGCCCCGCTTCGGCCACACGCCTCCCCAGCCGACTGCGCTCCTCGCTCCCGTTGGTCGCTCCGGTGCTCATCCCTCGCACAGTGTTCGCGGTCGGTGCTCACTTCGTTCGCACACGACCGCGAGCGCGCACCAACCGCTCCGACCGCAACCGTACCGCAGCCACACCACAACCGTACCGAACTGCAACCGCGCCACGACCGCTGGCGGTCGATGGGGATTCTTGGGGGTCCTCGTCGCCGGGACGGGAAGCGATTAGTCGTTCGCCGCGGAAGGCCGGGCATGGAAACCACGGCGGCGTTCACCGGCCTCGTCTGCACCGACTGCGGACAGGACCTCGACGCGGCGACGGCGACCCACGGCTGTCCCGACTGCGGCGGGATACTGAACCCGACCTACGACCTCGACGTGGTCGATCTCTCGCGCGCGGACCTGGAATCCCGGCCGTTCGACGGCATGTGGCGCTACGAGGACCTCCTGCCGTTCCCTCGGGATGCGGCGGTCACGATGGACGAGGGCACCACCCCGCTGGTCGAGTGTCCCGAACTCGCCGACGAGCTCGGCGTCGGGCGCGTCGTCGTGAAGGACGAGGGTCGGAACCCCACGGGGAGCTTCAAGGACCGCGGCCACGCGCTCGCGGTCTCGGCGGCGGTCCAGCACGGCGCGAGCGACGTCGCGCTCGCCTCCGCCGGCAACGCGGGCCAGTCGGCCGCAGCCTACGCCGCCCGTACGGGGCTCGACTCGCACGTCTTCGTCCCCTCGCGCGCGAGCTTCGTCAACAAGGCGATGATCAACGTCCACGGTGGGGATATGACCGTCGTTGAAGGGCGATTCACCGACGCCGCAGCGGCCTGCACCGACGCGATGGCGGACGAGGACTGGTACTCGACGAGTTCGTTCAGCACACCGTATCGCCACGAGGGCAAGAAGACGATGCTCTACGAGATCGTCGAACAGCTCGACTGGGAGGTCCCCGATAGCATCGTCTACCCGACCGGCGGCGGGGTCGGGCTCGTCGGGATGCACAAAGGGGCCAAAGAGTTCCACGAGTTGGGCCTCATCGACGAGCTGCCCGCGATGTACGCCGCCCAGTCGAGCGGCTGTGCCCCCATCGTCGAGGCGTGGGCGGACGGGTCGGACCGGCACGAGACGTGGGACGTCCCCGACACGATCTGTGGCGGGATCGAGATCCCCGACCCGGGCGCGAGCCCGCTGATCCTCGATGCGCTCCGCGAGTCCGACGGCGGTGCGGTCGCCACGCCGGACGACGAGATCCTCGACAGCGCGATCACGGTGGCCCAGCACACGGGCTTGGAGATGGGCGCGACGTGTGCGGCGGCGGCGAGCGGCGCGTGGAAGCTCGCCGAGGAAGGCGAGTTCGGTGAGGACGACACGGTGGTCCTGATGAATACGGCGACCGGCAACAAGGAGGACGACATCCTCCGGAGCCACCTGATGGGCAAGGGACTGTAGAATCGTAGAACTGGAGAACGCCCCCGAAATCGGCGTTCACGACCGCGACAAGCTGTGGGGTTCCTACGCGTGCCCCTCGGTAGCTTGCCCTCGCGTGGCCAACGTAGTTCCCCACGGCCGTCGACGATCGATAGCGATGGCACGGGACTTCACCGACGACGACCGCGGTCTCTCGGTCGTCGACCACGACGGCAATCGCGTCGGGACCGTCGACGACGTTCGGGACGACACCGCGCTCGTCGACACGAGCGGGAGCGACTCGGGCGTCCTCGACACGGTCAAATTGGCGCTCGGCTGGAGCGACGACGACGAGACGCACGAACTCCGCCATGACGACGTGGAGACGGTCAGCGACGAGCACGTTCGTCTCCGAAACCTGTAGAGCGGAGCCGAATCGGTCGTTTTTCGATACGACACCGTCGACAGGGATCGATGTAATCCGTGATGAGCGAGTCGTGTGGGCCGAGACCGACGACGGTTCGCGCGGCTCCCGGCGAGGGAGGAGCTGTCGGCAGAAATCGGATTACGCGCCGAGGAGTTCGTCGTAGCGCGCGCCGGTCTGTTTCAGGGTCGCCGTCGAGCGAAGGCGTTCGTGGTCGTAGGGGAGGTATTCCCGTTCGAGCAGGTCGATCTGTTCGGCCACGGCCTCGGGGTCGCGGCCGTGGATCATCGTGAAGAGGTTGTAGGGCCAGTCGAGCTCCGGGCGGCGCGGCCGGTGATAGCAGAGCGTCACCGCGGGGAGCGCGCCGACCTCCGTTCCCCTGGCATCGAGTTCGTCGTCGGGGACGTCCCAGACGACCATGCAGTTGGCGTCGAACCCCGTCGCGACGTGGTTCACCACGCAGCCAACCCGCTTGAGACAGCCCGTTTCGAGGAGTCGCTCGATCGCCGAGAGCACGTCCGCGACCGGCGCGTCGATCTCGGTCGCGATGTCGCGGTAGGGCGTCGTCGTCAGCGGGAACCCCTCCTGAATCGCGAGCAGGAGCTTCGCGTCGAGTGCCGAGAGGTCGCCCGCCGCGGACTCGCTCATCCGGGTCGCCTCGACCGCATCCTGTCCGACGGCCGACTCGCGGGCGAAGCGGTCGGCGTTCACGACGGGGAACTCCAGATCGATGTAGAAGTCCGTGAGCATCGGGAGCGCGAGCACGGGACAGCCAGTTCGCTCCTCGATCTCGGCGAGGATCGCGTCGCGGGTCTCGCGCGTGCCCGCGGTGACGACGAACCAGAGATTCCAGTCGTGGTCGCGACGGTAGTTGTGGTTGACCTGGCGGTACTCGTTGACGACCGCCGCCACTTCGTCGAATCGTTCGGTGGGGGCTTGGACCGCGGCGAGCGCCGACGACCCGATCACGGGGGGGTTCAACACCGCGCCGAACCGTCGGAAGATGCCCGCCTCGCGCAGACGCGTGACGCGGGCGAGCGCCTCGTCCTCGCTCACGCCCAGCTCCGCGCCCACCGCCCGAAACGGCCGTTCGCGAACCGGGAAGCCGCTCTGGTACTCGTCGATCAGTCGGACGTCGACGGGGTCGAGGTCGGCCCGCCAGTCGTCCGCCAGCGAACTCATTGCGCCGTCTACGGTCCGGGGAAACTACGGTCTATCGGTTCCGGGCGCTTATCCGCCGCGCGCACCCCCCGTCGACATGAACACGGATCCGGAACGGGTGGCGCTCGTCACCGGCGCGACCAGCGGTATCGGGCGGGCGGTGGCGCGTCGACTCGGGAGCATGGGCTGGCGCGTCGCGGTGACGGGTCGCGACGCCGAACGCGGCCGACGCACCGTCGAGGAGGTCGAAGAGGTGGGTGGCGAGGGCGCGTTCTTCCGGGCGGACCTCGCCGAAACCGAGACCGTGGCGGCGCTCGCCGACGCCGTGCGCGATCGCTACGACCGGCTCGACGTGCTGGTGAACAACGCGGCGTGCTCGCCGGGCGAGCGCCGGCTCACCGACGACGGTCACGAGCGCTCGTTCGCGGTCAACCACCTCGCGCCGTACCGGCTGACCCACGACTTGCTTCCCCTACTCGCCGCGAGCGCGCCCGCGCGGGTGGTCACGACCGCCTCGACCCTGCATCGCCGCGGGGAGATCGACTTCGACGACCTCCGGCTGGATTCGGGCTACGACGCGCTCGACGCCTACGCCCGCTCGAAGCTCGCGAACGTGCTCTTCACGACCGAACTCGCCGCACGACTCGGCAAGGGCGTGACCGCGAGCGCCGTACACCCCGGATTCGTCCCCGGAAGCGGGCTCTACCGCGACGCCTCGCTCCGGGTTCGGACCGGCACCCGTCTCGCGGCCCGCCTTCCCAGGGTCGGTACCTCGGTCGAGGACGGGGCCGACGGGCTGGTCTACGCCGCCGTCGCGCCCGCCGCCGCGACCCGTTCAGGGGCCTACTACGAGGGCACCCGACCCACCGAGCCGGACCCGCGCGCCAACGACGAACGGCTCCGCGAGCGCCTCTGGACCCAGAGCGCCGCGATGGTCGGCGTCGACCCCGACTGGCCCTGAATCGAGCGCGCCGCTGCCGTTCCGTCCGGCGGCGCGGTTCGGTGCGGATGCTGTGGCGGTGCGGTGCGGTTGGCGCGCGCTCGCGCTGGATGGGAACAAAGTGAGCATCCAGCGCGAACACTGTGCGAGGGATGAGCACCGCAGCGACCAACGGGAGCGAGGAGCGCAGTCGGCTGGGGAGGTGTGTGGCCGGTGCGGGGCGGAGCGGTGGCGGTCTCTCAGTTGCGTCGGGATTCGCCGTAGACGAACCAGCTCTCGTCACAAATTCCGGTTGATCGCCGACTGTCCGGACCTCAAATTGTTGATCGCCGTTCGAAACCCATCTAATCCCTTACTCCTCGCGACCGGGGATCCCGCGCTCGGTCATCGCGTGGGCGTCGAGCACCTCGTCGGCCTCGTCCTCGTCGAGGTAGCCCTCGCCGACGACGACCTCGCGGATGGTCTTGTCCTCGGCGAGCGCCTGTTTCGCCACCTTGCTCGCGTCGTCGTAGCCGATGTGGGCGTTGAGCGCCGTGGCGAGCGCCATGCTCTGTTCGACCTGGGTTTCACACCGCTCGCGGTTGGCGTCGAGTTTGTCGACGAACTTCTCCGCGAACGTCTCGCTTGCGTTGGCGAGCAGCGAGATGGATTCGAGGGTGTTGTAGGCGATGACGGGTTTGTAGAGGTTCAAGTCGATCTGGCCGCCCGCCGCGCCGGTCGAGACCGTGGCATCGTTGCCGACGACCTGGGCGTGGACCTGGTTCACCGACTCGGCGACGACGGGGTTGATCTTGCCGGGCATGATCGACGACCCCGGTTGGTTCTCGGGCTGGTCGATCTCGCCGAGGCCGTTGCGAGGCCCCGAGGCGAGCAGCCGGAGGTCGTTCGCGATCTTGTTCAGCGAACCCGAGACCGTCCTGAGCGCGCCGTGGGCCTCGGCCATCGCGTCGTGGGCGGCCTGGGCCTCGAAGTGGTCGACGGCCTCCTCGAAGGGGAGTCCCGTTTCGTTCGAGATGTACTCGGCCGCGAGTTCGGGGAAGTCGGGGTGGGTGTTGAGGCCCGTGCCGACGGCGGTCCCGCCGAGCGCGAGCTCCGAGAGGTTCCGCGTGGTGCGGCTCACCCGCGAGATGCCCTTGTCGATCTGGCTGCGGTAGCCGCCGAACTCCTGGCCCAGTCGGACGGGAGTGGCGTCCTGGAGGTGGGTTCGACCCGTCTTCACGACCGTGTCGAACTCCGCCTCGCGCTCGCCGAGCGAGGCCCGGAGGGTTTCGAGCGCCGGGACCAGATCCCGTTCGATGGCTTCGAGCGTGGCGATGTGCATCGCCGTGGGGATCACGTCGTTCGAGGACTGGCCGAAGTTGACGTCGTCGTTGGGGTGGACAGCCTGAGATCCGACCTCGTCGCCGACGATCTCGCTCGCGCGGTTCGCGATGACCTCGTTGGCGTTCATGTTGGTCGAGGTCCCGGAGCCGGTCTGGAAGACGTCGACCGGGAACTGGCCGTCGTGCTCGCCCGCGATGACCTCGTCGGCGGCGTCGGCGATCGCCTCGGCGGTCTCCGCCTCGACCAGCCCGAGTTCGCCGTTGGCCTGCGCGGCGGCCTTCTTCACGACGCCGAGCGCGCTGATGAACCGTCGGCTGAAGGTGAACCCGGAGATCGGGAAGTTCTCGACCGCGCGCTGGGTCTGTGCGCCCCAGTAGGCGTCGGCCGGGACCGCCATCTCGCCGAGGCTGTCCGATTCGGTGCGATAGTCCTCGTTGCTCATATCTCGCCGCTGTCGGGCGGGATGGTTAAACCCACTGGAACCGGCGACTCGGACTCGTCCTACTCGTCGTACTCCTCGGGCGTGTAGGTCTGGATCTCGAGCGCGTGGATGTCGGTGGTCATGTGCTCGCCGAGCGCGTCGTAGACCATCTGATGCTGGGCGACGAGCGTCTCGCCCTCGAAGGCGGGCGAGACAACCGTCGCCGCGAGGTGGTCGTCCTCGACCGCACGCGCGCCCCGAACGGTGGCCTCCGCGTCCTCGATACCCTCCTCGATGAGTCGCTCGACTTCGGACGTGTCCATAGGGATCGGGAGCGCGCCGGGCCTAAAACCCTCACGTCCAGCGGTCGAGGCCCGACTGGACGACCGACTCCTCGATCCGCTCGAAACCCCGGTCGACCTCGCCCTCGGGGATCTCCCACTCGTCGGTGACGTAGGACCGGGCCGCCGAGAGGTCCGGCGAGATGTCGGAATCGAACGCGACGTCGGTCACGTCGGGGTTCAAGAAGAGTTCGCGAACGAGGTCGGCGTTCTCGACGTACTCGTCCTCGGCTTCGAGCGCGGCCCAGAGGTCGCCGTGTTCGCGGATCAGCTTGACGGCGGTCTTCGGCCCGACCCCCGAGACGCCCTCGTTGAAGTCGGTTCCGCAGAGGATGCCGACGTCCACGAGGCCCTCCCACGTGAGGTCGTGCTCGGCGAGCGTGGCCTCGAAATCCATGCACTCGGGGTCGCCGCTGGAGGTGAGCTTCCGGAGGGTTCGTGGCGACCCGAACAGGAGCGTATCGTAGTCCTCGCTACCGGCGTAGTCCACGGTATTGGAGCGGGCCATGTGGGCGGCCTGGGCCTCGCCCTCGGCGGGGGCTTCGATCACTGGCACGTCGAGCAACGAGAGGAGTTCGCGGGTGGTCTCGTGGATCGTGTCCGTGAGGCGCTGGGTGCGGGATTCGAGCCGGGCGGCCTCGATGGCGTTTCCGGCCTCGCGGGCCTCCGCCGCGCGTTCCTCGACCTGCTCGCGCTCGGCGCGCCGCTGTTCGATCTCGTCGGTCTTGAGCTCCGTCACGCCGCCGTCGAAGACGAACACCGGGGTGATGTCGTGTTCGAAGAACTTGGGGAGCCCCTGAACGACGCCCATTAGGTTCGCGACCTCCTCGCCCGCAGCGGTCGTGTAGACCGAGTCGCTGGTCCACTTGACGGTGGTCGTGAGGTAGCGATAGAGCCAGTTGTGGGCGTCGATGGCCACCGTCGCGCCGGCGAGTTCCGAGAACCCGACCGGTTCGATGGCGGCGAGCTGGCGGAGGTCTGCGTTTCCCATTACGCCCGATAGAACGAGACCGCGCTTGAATCCCCCGTCACGCGCCCAACCGGGCCGCCATCCGTTCGCCCGTATCGAGCCCGCTCCGAAGTGCGAGGTGGACCCGTCCCTCGCCGGCCACCCAGTCGCCCGCGAAGAAGAGGTCGTGGTCCGCTGCTCGGTCGAGGACGTCCTCGTCCACGCCGTCGTCCGGTTGGGCGAGCCGCCAGCCCTGCGAATCCACCCAGTCGGGCTCCGCGAGCCGGTCGTCGTCGAGCAGGTCGGCGGTGGCGTCGGCCGCCGCGTCCGCGATCTGTTCGGTGGACTCGGCGTAGCGCTCGGTCGACCAACCGGGGGCCATCTGGACGATCAGCAACGACTCGCCGTCCGGGACGTGGCCCGGCTTGCACTCCTCACGCGAGAGCCAGCCGATGTCGTGCTCGCCCTCGGTGTTCACCAGCGCGTAGTACGGCGGATCGACCTCGAAGGGGTAGTGCAACACGGCCGTGAGGGTGGTTCGATCGGGAACCCGCCCGATGGCCTCGGCGAGCTCCGTCCGGAGGCTCGCGTCCCACTCGGCCTCGCGAAGGAGGGTCGCGGTCTGCGGGGCGGGCGGGGTGAGGAGGACGGCGTCGAAGGTCCCCAGGTCCTCGTCGTCGGTGTCCGTGAGTCGCCAGTGTTCGCCCTCGCGCGCGATGGTCTCGATTCTGGTTCGGAACTCGACGGTCGCGTCCGTTTCGTCGAACAGTCGGGCCGCGAGCCGGTCGATCCCCTCGCGGTAGGCCCACTTCCGCTCGTCCGAGTCCCGGCCCTCGCTGATGGTTCCCTCTCCATCGAACGTCCAGACCGGGTCCTCGATGTCGACGAGCCCGTCGGCATCCAGTACCTCGGTGACGATCTCCGTCACGGCCGGGTCCTCGTCCTTGAAGTAGTTCGCGCCGTAGTCGTAGTGACAGTCGGCCTCGTGGCGTGTCGCGGCCCGCCCACACACACCAGTACTCTTCTCGAAGACCGTGACGGTCGCCGCCTCGTCGAGTGCGTACGCCGCCGCCGCACCCGCCGCGCCCGCGCCCACTATCGCGACCTCGGTCATGGACCCCTCCGACCGTCGGTGCCCGTCGATGGGACGGCTCGAAATCCCGCCTCGCGGCCCCGGGAACGTTGCATACGCCCGCATCGGCCACGAGCCACATCACGGTTGGGGAGTCGGCTATCGATGGTTGGCGTGGCCGCTAACGGTGTGTTTTTGCGACCCCCCATCGCAGACGACCCATGGACGTGCTCCTGACGAACGACGACGGCATCGAGAGCACGGGGATCCGGGTGCTCGCCGACGCGCTCACCGAGATCGCCGACGTCACGGTGGTCGCGCCCGCGGAGGACCAGAGCGCCGTCGGCCGAACCCTCTCCCAGCAGGTCACCGTCACGGAACACGACCTCGGCTACGCCGTCGAGGGCACCCCCGCCGACTGCGTGGTCTGCGGACTCGGCACCCTCTGTCCGGACGTTGACCTCGTGGTCTCGGGCTGTAATCAGGGCGCGAACCTCGGCGAGTACGTCCTCGGGCGGTCGGGGACGATCAGCGCCGCCGTCGAGGCGACCTTCTTCGAGACGCCCGCGATCGCGGTCTCGCTCTACATCCCTGGACAGGACCTCGACTTCCACGAGTACGCCGCCCGCGAGAGCGAGTACGCGGAGGCCGTCCGCGCCACGGCCCACCTCGTCGACGGCGCGCTCGATTCCGGGGTCTTCGAGGAGGCCGACTACCTCAACGTCAACGCGCCGATCCCCGAGCGATGCGACGACAGCCCACCGTCGATGACCGTGACCCATCCCTCCGACGTCTACGAGATGGGGGCCGAACACGAGGACGACGCGATCGTCTTCAGGGACCGGATCTGGGGCCTGATGGCCGACGGCGACATCCCCGACCCGGAGGGTAGCGACCGTCGAGCGATCGTGGAGGGCCGGGTCAGCGTCTCGCCGCTGACCGCGCCGCACACCACCCACCGTCACGACGCGCTCGACTCGCTCGCCGGGACCTACGGCGACGCCCGCGAGTAGAAGGAGGTCTCGAAACGACGGCGGGCGGCTCGCCCTTCGTGCCGATCCGACGTCACTCGCGCGCCGGCGTGTAGGCCTCGTTGTGCGCCACGCAGTCGTGGAGGTCGTCCTCGCCGAAGCGCTTGAGGTGGCCGCCGACGACGTAGAGCGTCCCGTCGATCACGCCCGAGACCGCCCCGCCGCGGAGGTGGGTCGGCTCCGGGAGGTCGGTCTCGAACGTGTCGCTCGCGGGGTCGTAGCGGTGGGCGATGGGTTTGTAGCGGTCGATGGTCGACTCGCCCTGCCAGAACATCCCGTGGGTGAGGTACGCCCGACCGTCGATCACGGGGTTCGAGTGGGTCGCGTAGGTGCCCGCCATCGGCGTCGGGGTCGCGGACTCCCACTCGCCCGCCGCGATGTCGTAGCGGAAGTTCGAGTCCGTTGGGCCGGTGGTTCCGCGGAGACCGCCGATGGCGTGGAGGTACTGGGTCCCATCGACCTCGAACAGCGCGACCGTCGGCCAGCGTTTGGCCTCGGGCATCCGGGCGAGGTCGGGGTCGGCCACCCGCTCGACTTCGGGGTCGAACGTCCAGAGACGGCGCTCGTCGTAGGTGCCGGGGACCCCCTCGCCGTCGAGACCGTGGTCGGAGGCGGTGTCGGCGTCGTGGTCGCCGGTGCCGCCGCCCACGCAGTAGATGAGCCCATCCTGGGGGTTGTAGAGCCCGCCCATCACCCAGTTGGGGTAGGGACACCGCACGCCCGCCGACTCGGTGAGATCCGTCCAGCCCTCATCCGGTCGATAACGGAAGATAGCGTCGCTCGGCGAACCCGAACTGTAGGGGCTGTTGTCGGGCGCGCCGCCGAAGCTGTAGACCGCGTCGTCGGTCGCCACACCGCAGAGCCCCCAGAGCGCCCGTGGGAGGTCGGGCAGGCGTTCCCACGCCCCCTCCGAACCCGCCGCGGGGTCGTAGACGAACGCGTGCGCGGTCGCGTTGAGTTCGACCGCGGTCTCGATCCCCCCAAAGAAGTGGAGTTTGCCGTCGAGCACGCCGCCACCCGCGTCGCTGCCCACGACCGGCAGGGGCGCTTGCTCGCGCCACTCGCCGGACGAACCGTCAGAGGGTTCCGGGGCCGACGTCGCGGTCTCGGTGGCGGTCGGTTCGGCGGTCGCGGTCTCGGTAGCCGTCGCAGTCTCGGCAGTCGTCGCGGTTTCGGTCCCCGTTGCACTTTCGGTGGCCGTCGCGGTCGGGGTCCCGGTGGTCGTCGACGAAGTTTCGGTCCGCGGCGCGGACGACGTGGACGACGCGGTTCGCGGAGCGGTCGTCGCCGACCCGGTGGTGGACGACGGTCGCCCGTCGGTCGTGGCGGCTCGTCGGCCGGCCGTCGCCGCCGGCGACCCGGAGATGATGGTCTGTTCCTGGACGGCCGTCGTCCCGCCCGCGTCGGTGCGCTCGGACTGTGTCCCCGTCGGTGCCGAGCGAGTCGTGTTCGTTCCGTTCCCGGAGCCGTCGTCGTTGGTCCCGAACTGACAGCCGGCGGCTGCAGCGAGGCTCCCGATGGTGAGGGCTCGGAGGGCGGTTCGGCGGGACCACTGCGGGGGTTGGTCGTCGTTCATGGCGAGTCGTCGGGGTTGTCGAGAGGGGTTCGGGGGACTACGCGGCCTCTTCGTCTTCCTCGATGAACTCGGGGTCGGCGAAGGCGCTTTCGAGGCTGCCGAGGCCGTTGAGCCACTCGGCGACCGGCCCGTAGCCGATCTCCTCGACCGTCTCGGGTTCGAGCGCCGCGCCGTCGATGATCCGGGTTCCCGCCTGCGCACAGTGTTCGAGCGCGTCGTCGAACGCCTCGCGCTCCTCGGCGGCGCTCGCGGCGCTGAGCCGTTCGTCGATCGGGTTCTCGTCGACCCCCTCGGCGACGTAGAGTTCGGCGGCGTAGAACACGCAGACGAGGGAGGTCTGGACCCCGTCGACCAGCAGGAGCGTCTCCTCGTCCTCGATCTCGACCTCCGAGAGCACGATCTCCCGGATGTCGGCGAGCTCGGCGATCGCGGCCTCGTCGTCGAGTTCGCCGTCGTCGTAGTCGGCGATGACCTTCGTGACCGCGATCGCGGCGTCCTCCTGGAGGTTCCAGAGCAGGCGCGCGGCGTCCTCGTCCTCGGGGTCGAGCTCGGCCTCGCGCAGGCGGTCGAGCCAGTTCTGCCAGCGTTCGTCGGTGTAGTACGCCACTGGGGGTTCGCTCATACCTCCACGAACGCGTTGCTGTTGATAGGCCTTTTCGTTAGCCCGAGCCCGTGTCAATGCCGTACACCTGTGCCGGCGTCTCGACGTGGGCACGTCGCACGGCCTCGTCGTGGCCGTTTTCGAGCAGCCATCGCACCCGTCGCGGCACCGTCTTCGGCCCCAGAACCGCTCCCGGCCGGTCGGGGTCGTCGATGAAGTCCGTCTCCATCAGGAACGGTGCGCCCGCCTCGGCCGCGGTCTCCAACCGGTCCTTCTCGCTCATCACGCTCGGCATCGGGCCGGCGAGTCGCCCGTCCGCGTAGTGTTTCACCACGCGATGCGCCGGCAGCCCGCGCTCCTCGGCCCACTCGGCGACCTCGGTGAGATCGTCGGTGGCCTCGGTGTGGAGCTGGACCGCACACTCGTGGTCCGCCCCGAGCGCGAGCGCGTGCCGGAGCACTGCGTTCGAGGCGTCCCAGACCTCATCGCTGACCTCGTAGTGGGGCCGGCCGGACTTCAGTGCGAGCGCCGCCCCAGATGAAACGTACTCGGCGGCGACATCGAGGCCGGCCTGCATCAGCTCGCCCGCCGCTTCCGGGGAGAAGCCGCGGTCCGTGAGGTGGGTCACGAGCCCCGGATGCACACCCAGGACGGGCCACGCGCGTCCGTCGAGAACCTCGGTGGCCTCCTCGACCACCTCGATGGTGGTCTCGAACGCCGCTCGAAAATCGTCGGCATCCTCGACCTCGACACCGAGCGTCCACGAGGGTTTGTTGACCACGAGGAGGTGGGTGCCACCGACGTTCGCGAAGTCCGCCACCGCGTCGAGACCCTGCCCGTGGTCGGGGTCGAGGTGGAGGTGGTTGTCGAGGATCGGGGTATCGGGATTCATACGTGACCCACCGTCGGCGCGGAGAAGTCGATTTCCCTTCAGCCGAGCGTGACCGCGTCGTGGGCGGCGTTTCGGAGCGCGTCCGAGCGCCCGTGTTCGCCCGGCGCGATGACGAACGTCGCCACCCCTCGGCGGGCGGCGTGTTCGATCACGGGCTTGAAGTCCGTGTCCCGTGAGGCCACCGCGAGCACGTCGAGGTCGTCGATCGCGGCGGTGGCGTCGACCGCGAGTTTGACGTCGACGTCGCCGCTCGTCACTCGGACCTCGAACCCGCGCGCCTCGGCGGCCTGGATGAGTCCGGGCGTTGCGTGCTCGTCGAGGTAGAGTCGGGTGATCGCGAGGGTCCCCATCTCCAGCGCGGCGGCACGAACGTCGTCGAGGTCGACGTCGAACTCGTTCCGGAGGACGTTCGGGCCGTCGACGAACAGCCCGACCGATGGCTCGCGCTCGCCCGTCGACACCGCCTCCCGAAGGGAGTCGAGCATTGCACGCGATCGCTGCCCCCCGCTCAAAGCCGTGCCGGTGTTCGCCCGCGTCCGTCACCGGATCTGCGCCATCGGTTCCAGCAGTCGGTCCCCCTCACCCAGTTCGCGCGCCGCCCTCGACGACCTTATCGGAACCGCACTGCCACGGCCGCAGCCTCGCCGAACCGTTCTTCGGCCCGCTAGTTTCCCTCCGTTCAGAGTATTATTTAGAAAATTCTAAGTAATATTTAACACCGACACGTCCATCGGCTGGGGTGGAACAATGGTCGAACGACCCAATCGCGGTCGACGACGGTTTCTGAAAGCCATCGGTGCCGGCACACTGCTCAGCGGTCTCGGTGGCGTCGCGTCGGCGACGCCGGGGCGCGAACCCGGACCGAAGGAGGGGGAGGTCCTCGTCGGGGTTTCGGAGGCCGAGGACGGGATGCGAACCGCCGTCGAACGGTCGGTTCCCGGCAACGCCGAAGTCGTCCACGAGAACGAGGCGTTGAGCTACGTCGCGGTGAAGTTCCCGGCTCGGGCCGCTGCGGTCGCCCGAACGAACTTCATCGAGGCGGTCACGAAGGAGGACCACGTCAAGTACGCCGAGGAGAACACGACCTACGAGGCGCTCTACCGGCCGAACGACCCGCGCTACGACGACCAGTACGCCGACCAGCAGGTCGACGCCCCGACGGCCTGGGACGAGACCCTCGGGAGCTCCGACGTCACCGTCGCGGTGGTCGACCAGGGGGTGAAGTACGACCATCCGGACCTCGAAGGCAACGTGGCCGCGGACCCGGGCAAGGACTTCGTCGACGGGGACGCCGACCCCTCTCCCGACAGTCTCTCCGAGGAGATCCACGGCACCCACGTCGCGGGCATCGCGGCCGCGGACGTCGACAACGGGACCGGGGTGACGGGTATCGGCAACTCCACCGTCATCTCGGGGCGCGCGCTGAGCGAGGACGGGCGAGGCTCGACCAGCGACATCGCCGACGGCATCCAGTGGGCGGCCGACCAGGGTGCCGACGTCATCAACCTCTCGCTGGGTGGCGGTGGCTACACCCAGACCATGAAGAACGCGGTCTCCTACGCCACCGGCCAGGGTTCGTTGGTGGTGGCGGCCGCGGGCAACGACGGAACCGAGGGTGTCTCCTATCCTGCCGGGTACTCCGAATCGCTCGCGGTGTCGGCGCTCGACCCCGACGAATCGCTGGCGTCGTACTCCCAGTACGGCGACGCGGTCGAACTCGCCGCGCCCGGCACCAACGTCCTCTCGACGTGGCCCGAGCCCGGCACCCCCTACAACGCGATCTCGGGAACTTCGATGGCAACCCCCGTGGTCGCTGGCACGGCCGGACTCACGCTCGCGAAGTGGGACCTCACCAACACCGAACTCCGGAGCCACCTCAAGAACACCGCCGTCGACGTTGGGCTCTCGGAGCCCGAGCAGGGTTCGGGACGGGTCGACGCCGGCAACGCCGTCACGACCGACCCCGCGGATGCCGGTGACGGCGGCGACGGTGGTGACGGTGGCGGCGGCGGGGGTGATGGCGAGTCGACCACCGAATCCATCGGCGGCTCCCTCTCGGGGTCGGCGGACTACGACGACTACACCTGGTCGTGGACCTACGATGCGCCGAGCACGGTAACGGTCGAACTCGACGGTCCGAGCGGGACCGACTTCGACCTCTACCTCAACACCGGCACGAACTCGGCCGCCGGACCGAGGAACTACGATTACACCTCCCGCTCGCCGGGCAGCGACGAGACGGTCACCATCGACGGTCCCGACGCGTCGACAGCGCTCCAGATCGACGTCGACTCCTACAGCGGTGCCGGCGATTACACCCTCACGATCACCGAGTCGACATAGGTCTCGTCCGCCGAACTCTCGACCTATCCGCGTACCGTGGCGGTGTATGGGTCGTCCTCGACTCCAGCGAGGTTCGAACCACGACTGAAGTTGCAGATCGTCGATCCGCCACGGAACCATCCTTTCACGGGGCGAAGAGATATACTTCATATCTCCTTAGAAAACGGTTAACTCGAAGAGGCGGGAACCGATCCTCGATGGCCGAACGATCTGGACACGGTCGGCGAACGTTCTTGAAAGCCCTCGGTGCCGGGGCACTGATCGGTGGTTTCGGTGGGGTCGCCTCGGCAGCGCCCGGTCGTCAGTCGGGACCGAAGGAAGACGAGATCCTCGTCGGGGTCTCGGAGGCCGAGGGCGGGATACGGACCGCCGTCGAACGGTCCGTGCCCGGTAACGCCGAAGTCGTCCACGAGAACGAGGAGCTGAGCTACGTCGCGGTGAAGTTCCCGGACGAGGCCACGACGGCCGCTCGCACGAACTTCATCGAGGCCGTCACGAAGGAGGACTACATCATGTACGCCGAGCCCAACGCCACTTACGAGGCGCTCTACCGGCCGAACGACCCACGCTACGACGACCAGTACGCCGACCAGCAGGTCGACGCCCCGACGGCCTGGGACGAGACCCTCGGGAGTTCGGACGTCACCATCGCCGTGATCGACGAGGGGATCAAGTACGACCACCCGGACCTCGAAGACAACGTGGCCGCGGACCCCGGCGAGGACTTCGCCGACGGGGACTCGGACCCTTACCCCGACAGCCTCTCCGAGGAGGTTCACGGGACTCACGTTACGGGTATCGCAGCTGCGAGCGTCGACAACGAGACCGGAGTGACGGGCATTGGCAACTCGACGGTCATCGCGGGCCGTGCATTGGCCGAGGACGGGAGAGGCTCGACCAGCGATATCTCCGACGGGATCCAGTGGGCTGCCGACCAGGGCGCGGACGTCATCAACCTCTCACTCGGTGGTGGCGGGTACACTCAGACCATGAAGAACGCGGTGTCCTACGCCACCGATGAAGGCGCATTGGTAGTGGCCGCAGCGGGCAACGACGGTATCGAGGGCGTCTCTTATCCTGCTGGATACTCCGAATCGCTCGCGGTGTCGGCGCTCGACCCCGACGAGTCATTGGCGTCGTACTCCCAGTACGGCGATTCGGTCGAGCTCGCCGCGCCCGGCACCAACCTCCTCTCGACGTGGTCGGAACCCGGGATCCCTTACGATTCTATCTCGGGGACCTCGATGGCGACGCCCGTGGTCGCCGGCACGGCGGGGCTCGCGCTCGCGAAGTGGGACCTCACCAACGCCGAACTTCGAGACCACCTCAAGAACACCGCCGTCGACGTCGGGCTCGCGGATACCGAACAGGGCTCGGGGCGAGTCGACGCCGGCAACGCCCTCACCACGGAACCGGGGACCGGCAGCGAATCCACGATGGACTCGTTCGGCGGCTCCCTCTCGGGCTACCGCGACGCCAACGACCACACGTGGTCGTGGACGTACGATTCGCCGAGCACGTTACGGATCGAACTCGACGGCCCGAGCGATAGCGACTTCGACGTCTACGTGAACACCGGCACGACCCGGACCGCTAGCCCGGGGAACCACGACTACACCTCGCGGTCGATCGACGACGACGAGACGCTCACTATCGACGACCCCGACGACTCGACCGCGGTGCAGGTCAGCGTCGATTCGTACCACGGCTCCGGCGCGTACACCCTCACGATCACCGAGTCGGCGTAGATCCCGCGTAACGGTTCTCCAGCCGGTCGCCCATCACAGGCAAGCGGACGGTTGATAGTCGCGATGGCCCAACGGGCGGGTATGTCCGAGGACGACCCCCACGAACGCGACGTGACGCTCGCGAAGGAGAAGGAGGAGGCCGAACAGGAGACCGACGAGGCGGAGGAAGCCCGCGAGGCCGAAGCCGAACGGAAACAGGAGGAGGCCGCCGAGGGAGAGGTCGAAATCGAATCCGAACAGCGCGAGGCGGCCGCCCGCGAGGCCGAGAACCCCGACAACCACCGCGACGAACAGCCCCACAACAGCTGACCGCGCGGGCGAACCGACCGCTCGCGACCGACGACGATGCTTACTCTTCGCGACCGACGGCCGCGAGCAGTTCCTCGTGGGCCGCGCCGTTCGAGGCCACGAGGCCGTCGCTGTCGTGCCGCCACCGCTCGCCCGCGAGGTCGGTCACGGTGCCGCCGGCCTGGCGGATCATGTGCGCGCCGCCGACCGTATCCCACGGGCTCATCCCGGCGGTCGCGACCGCGGCCTCCAGCGAGCCACCCGCGACCGCCGCGAGCGTGGCGTGTGAACAGCCGAATCGCCGGATGTCGCCGAACCGGCTCGCGAGCGCCCCAATAGTGGCGGTGTAGTCCTCGAGCCGGCGCTCGCCGAGCAGGATCGGGACGACCGCGAACGTCTCCGGGTCCTCACGGTCGCTGACGTGCACTGGGTCGCCGTTGAGCCGCGTTCCCGAGCCGTCGGCAACGTAGGTGTCGGAGAGCGCGGGCAACACCGTCGCCGCGGCGACCGGTTCGCCGTCGAGGACCGCCGTCACGCTCGTCCCCCAGATCCGGAGCCCACGAACGAAGTTGCTCGTGCCGTCGATGGGGTCGATGACCCACGACGGTCCCTCGTCGGGGACTCGTTTCAGCGCGTCGTCCTCCTCACCGACGATCGCATCGTCCGGGAACCCCTCACGGATGGTCTCGATGACGCGGTCCTGAGCCGCGCGGTCGGTCGCGGTGACGAGGTCGGTCTTGCCGGTCTTGGTCTCGACCGAGAGCTCCCCGCGAAACGAGTCGAGCGCGAGGGCCGCGCCGGCTTCCGCCGCCCGCACCGCGAGGTCGGCCCGTCGGTCCGTATCGGTCATACAACCCGCTCGGCCGCACGCGGGCAAAAACCGTCGGTTGTGGCTCGCCCGCGGTCCACGGTCCCGGCCAGTTTTATCCCTCGCTGGCGAACGCCGGCCCGATGCTCGACCTCGGCGACTACTGGCTCGTCCGCTTTTGCTTCCGGCGTGCCCTCGGGCTGGTCTACCTCGTCGCGTTCCTCGTCGCCGTCAACCAGTACCCGGCGCTCCACGGCGAGGACGGTATCCTCCCCGCCGCCGACTTCCTCGACCGGGTGGCCGTTCGCGACGCGCCCGGCCTCTTCCAGCTCGACGCGAGCGATCGGGCTCTCAAGGTGTGTGCGTGGGCCGGCGTCGGCCTCTCGACCCTCGCCGTTACGGGACTCGCGGACGCGTTCGGTACCCCGTTCTCGATGGTCGTCTGGGGTGCGCTCTGGCTGCTCTACCTCTCCTTCGTGAACGCCGGCCGGACGTTCTACGGGTTCGGCTGGGAGTCGCTGCTGCTCGAAACGGGCTTCCTCGCGGTCTTCCTCGGTGGGATGCACACCGCCCCGCCCGACATCGTTGTCTGGTTGCTCCGGTGGGTGCTCTTCCGGGTGATGTTCGGCGCGGGCCTCATCAAACTTCGTGGGGACCCCTGCTGGCGGGACTTCACGTGTATGTTCTATCACTACGAGACCCAGCCGATGCCGAACCCGCTGAGCTGGTCCTTCGACAAGCTCCCGAAACCGCTCCACCGAGCCAGCATCGGGGTGCATCACGTCATCGAACTCGTGGTCCCCTTCTTCTACTTCGCGCCGCGACCGTTCGCGTGGGTCGCCGCGCTGGCTGGCCTGCTGACCATCGTCTATCAGGCCTGGCTGATGGTCTCGGGGAACTTCGCGTGGCTCAACGCCCTCACCATCGTGCTCGCGCTCTCGACCTTCGACGACGCGCTCTTCGAGGGACTTGGGGGATTCACCACCCCGGCTACCGTACCCGTCGGGACGCCACACCAGGTCGTGATTTACGGATTGCTCCTGCTGGTCGTCGTCCTGAGCTACTGGCCGGTTCGGAACCTGATATCGAGTTCGCAGTCGATGAACCGGAGCTTCGACCCGCTCCACTTGGTGAACACCTACGGCGCGTTCGGGTCGATAACGAGGGAGCGCTACGAGCTCGTCATCGAGGGAACACGCGACGAAGGCGAGGACCCCGAGTGGCGGACCTACGAGTTCAAAGGCAAACCCACGGATCCGGGGAAGCGGCCGCCGCAGTGGGCTCCCTACCACCTTCGGCTCGACTGGCAGCTCTGGTTCGCGGCGATGAGCGCGCGCCCGCGTCGCGAGTGGTTCCCACGCTTCGTCGAGAAGCTCCTCGACGGCAACGACCAGGTCGAATCGCTGCTGGCACACGACCCGTTCCCCGACGAACCGCCCAGCAGAATCCGGGTTCGGCGCTACCGCTACGAGTTCACCTCGCGCGCCGAGAAGCGCGAGACCGGCGACTGGTGGCGACGCGAGTTCGTCAACGAGTACTACGATACTGCCTCGCGGGGGACGCGCCGCTCCCGGGTGTTCTGACCAAGGTTCAAGTCGCGGTGGCATCTCGTCAGTCCGGGTGTGGTCGGCGCGCGCTTGCGAGCGGTGACGAGCGACAGCGAGCACCGCTCGCGAACACTGTGCGAGGGATGAGCACCGCAGGGAGTGAAACGAGCGAGGAGCGCAGTCGGCTGGGGAGGCGTGTGGCGCGTTGCGGGAGCGGTGGCGGGGATGTAGTGATTGTACTGCGAGTGACCGAGCGGAGCGAGGGAGCGAGCAGCCTTTTTAGTCCGCTGGAAGAGCTGCGCTCTTCCAAGCTCTGTCTCGCTTCACTCGACAGAACAGGTTTTTGCGAGGACCCTGAGTGAGCGAGTGGAACGAGCGAGCGAACGGGGACGAGGAAAAAAGTGGAAGTGGAAACGATTAGGTCGCGCGGCACGACGGCCTCGACATGGACCTCCGTGACCCACCGTTGGGCGACGAACACGCCGCCAGTGGCGCGAAGACCACCGAGTTCGGCGGTTGGGCAATGCCCGTCGAGTTCGACTCCATCCGCACCGAACACGCGGCCGTCCGTGAGGCGGCCGGCAAGTTCGACGTCTCGCACATGGGCCAGATCGAGGTGTCGGGGCCCGACGCCGTCGAGCTCCTGAATCGGCTCACCACCAACGACGTGGCGAGCCTCGACCCGGGCAAAGCCCAGTACGCGATGATCACCGACACCGAAGGAACGATCCTCGACGATACGGTCGTCTATCGGCTCCCCGCCGAGCACGACGCCGACTTCCTGTTCATCCCGAACGCGGGTCACGACGAGGAGATGGAGGACCGATGGGTCGACCACCGCGACGAGTGGGGGTTGGACGCCACCGTCGAGAACCGGACGACCGACTACGCGATGGTGGCGGTTCAGGGGCCGGAGGCGGTGGACCTCCTCGGGAAAGCGGTCGAGGGCGATATCGCCGACCTCGGGCGGTTCTCGGCGGGGGCCACGAGCCTCGACGGTGTCGAGTGTCTCGTCGCGCGCACGGGCTACACGGGCGAGGACGGCTTCGAACTCCTCGCGCCGTGGGACGAGGCGGCGGCGGTCTGGAACGCCCTCGACTGCCAGCCCTGCGGCCTCGGCGCGCGCGACACCCTCCGGATCGAGGCGGGCTTCCTGCTCTCCGGCCAGGATTTCGACGCCGAGACGAACCCCCGGAACCCCGTCGAGGCGGGCGTGAGCTTCGCGGTCGACCTCGACACCGAGTTCGTGGGTCGGGACGCGCTCGCGGCGGTCGCGGAGTCGGGCCCCGAAGAACGGTTCGTGGGCTTCGAACTCGAAGAGCGCGGCATCCCGCGCCACGGCTACGAGATCAGCGCAGAGGGCGAAACCGTTGGAACGGTCACGAGCGGCACGATGAGTCCGACACTCGGGATCCCGCTCGGGATGGGCTACGTCCCGAGCGAGTTCGCCGAGCCGGGGACCGAGGTGGGGGTCGAGATCCGCGGCGAGCCGAAAGACGCACGTATCAGGCCGCTCCCGTTCTACCAACGATGAGTTTCGAAGTTCCCGAGGACCGGCACTACCTGGAGAGTCACGAATGGGCGCGAAAGGACGGGGAGACCGCCCGTATCGGTATCTCCGCGTTTGCCCAGGACGAACTCGGCGACATCGTCTTCGTCGAACTCCCCGAGGCAGGCGACGCGGTCGCACACGACGAGGAGTTCGGCGTGGTGGAGTCGATCAAGGCGGTCTCGGACCTCTACGCACCGGTCTCGGGCACCGTCTCGGCGGTCAACGACGACGTCTTCGACGCGCCGGAGCTCCTCAACGACGACCCCTACGGCGACGGCTGGCTCCTCGAAGTCGACCTCGACGACGGGAGCGAGTTCGACGACCTGCTGGACGCCGAGGCCTACCGCGACCAGATCGAGTAGGTAGCCCTAGTCGGGCTTCATCGATCTCAGTGCTTCGACGTGGCCTTCACGCCGAGCGTCTGGGCGACGATCTTCCCGTCCCGGACCACGAACGTGTCGGTCGCGAACTCGTAATCGGTGTCCGGCGTGTCGGCCTCCCAGGTGATGTAGGCGTACTCGCCCTCGACGGTCTTCTCGGTCAGATCGAACGTTACGTCTGGCTGTTCGAACTCGGTGAACAGCTCGGTCTCGAACCAGTCAGCGATCGCCTCGCGCCCGTGGTGAACGTCGCCGTGGGTGATGACGACGGCGTCGTCGGCGTAGTCCGCCATCGTGGCCTCGATGTCCTGGTCGCCGAACGCTTCCAAGTGGTGGTCGAGAACGTCTTCGGTCGTGCTCATGGTCTCAGGGTTCTCCCCCGCTCGGCCTCGGGAGCGGGGCGGAACGATGGCTCGCCACGGTCTTAACTGTTCGTTCGGGAGGGTCGACCCGCCTCGAACGACGGTCTGATATGCCCACCCACGAAGGGTCTACCAATGCCGTCTCACGCCACTGGTGGGTGTTCTCGCCGATGAGTCACGACCGACGCGGTCCGGCTGCCGAAACCGGGAGTCCGTTCGCTCCACAGACCGCCGAGGAGACGGCGGCGATGCTGGACGCCGTCGGCGTCGAGAGCGAGGAAGCCCTGTTCGACATCCCCGAAGCGGTCCGCTTCGAGGGCGACCTCGGGATCGAACCACGCGGCGAACGCGAGCTTCGAGGCGAGCTGGCGTCGCTGCTCGACGGGAACGACGACCTCACCGAATTCCTCGGTCGGGGCCACTACGACCACTACGTCCCCTCGATGGTCGACCACCTCTCGGACCGGTCCGAGTTCCTCTCGTCGTACACCCAGTACCAACCCGAGGTCGCCCAGGGGTTCCTCCAGGCGCTCTTCGAGTACCAGTCGATGCTGGTCGAACTGACGGGGTTGGCGATAGCGAACTGCTCGATGTACGACGCCGCGAGCGCGCTCGGCGAGGCCGCGACGCTCGCGCTCCGCTCGCGGTCGGTGTCGGGCACGCGGATCCTGGTCCCCGAACAGCTCCAGTCGGGCCGGCGAGAGGTACTCGAGAACTACCTCACCGGGACCGACGCGGTCGTCGAATCCTATCCGATGGACGACGGCAACGTCGATATCGACGCGCTCGCGGAGTCGCTCGACGAGGACTGTGCGATGGTCTACGCCGAGAACCCCACTGTACGAGGGACCATCGAGGAGGAGCTCTCGACCATCGGCGACCTCGCGGCCGACGACGATGCGGTGTTCTGTCTCGGCTCGGACGCGGTCGCGCTCGCCCTCCTCTCCGAACCCGCGGCGGTCGGAGCGGACGTGGTGGTCGGCGACGCGGCGCTCGGCCTCGGGACCAGCGGCGGGATGGGCCTCGGGCTGTTCGCCTGCCGCGAGGACTTCCTCCGCCAGGTCCCCGGACGACTCGTCGGCGCGAGCGAGGATCGGAGCGGGAGACGGGCCTACACCCTCACCCTCCAGACGCGCGAACAACACATCCGGCGCGAACGCGCGACTTCGAACATCTGCACCAACCAGGCGTGGGTCGCGCTCCGGGCCGCGATGCACGCCGCGTGGCTCGGTCCCGACGGGCTGGTGAACCTCGCCGAGGACTGTGTGCGACACGCGCGCGACCTCGCCGAACGGCTCGACGGTATCGAGGGAATCACCGCGCCGGTCCACGACCGCCACCACATCCGGGAGTTCGCGGCGCGAACCAACCGCCCGGCTTCCGATGTTCGAACCGACCTCGAAGAACGGGGGTTCGCGGTCCACGCGATCGACGACCACCTGGTCCAGGTCTGTGTCACCGAGACGAACGTCGAGCACGCCGACGAGCTGGCCGAGGCGCTGGAGGTGGTCGCATGACCACGGTCGCGGCGAAGCCGCTCTCTACTCACGTCTGCTCGCGGCGGCGTAGCCGCCGCTCACATAGTCCGCGGAACCGACGGTTCCGCGCTGCTCGACACCGGAGGTGTCTCGCGTGAACTACGACCAGGCACGGTGGACCGAGGACGACGACCGCTACGAACCCCTCCTCGCCGAGAAGCGCTCGACCGAGGTCGCGGTCGAGGACTCCCCGCTGCCCGACGACCTCACGCGGGACGGGCTCGACCTCCCCGACCTCGCCGAACCCGAACTCGCGCGCCACTATACTCGTTTGTCGCAGATGAGCTACGGCGTCGAGAGCGGGCCGATCCCGCTCGGGAGCTGTACCATGAAGTACAACCCGGCGTTCACCGAGGACGTCGCCGCCCTCCCCGGTGCCGGGACCCACCCCGACCGGTCGGAGGGGACGGTGCAGGGCAACCTCGAACTCCGCTATCGACTCCAGGAGTATCTCGCGGCGATCGGCGGAATGGAGAGCGTCACCCTCCAGCCGCCGGCCGGGGCGGCCGGCGAGTTCACGGGGATCCTCGTGGCGAAGGCCTACCACGAACACCACGGCGAGGAGCGAAGCGAGATCATCGTGCCCGAGAGCGCCCACGGCACGAACTTCGCGAGCGCCGCGCTCGCGGGCTACGACGTGGTCGAACTCCCGAACGCCGAGGACGGGCGGGTCGACGTCGAGGCGCTCCGGGCGGCGGTGGGCGAGGACACCGCGGCGCTGATGCTCACCAACCCCAACACCTTGGGACTGTTCGAACGCGACATCGAGGAGGTCGCCGAGGTCGTCCACGAGGCCGGTGGACTGCTCTACTACGACGGCGCGAACCTCAACGCGCTGCTCGGTCGCGCCAGACCGGGCGACATGGGCTTCGACGTGATGCACTACAACGTCCACAAGACGTTCGCGACGCCCCACGGCGGCGGCGGCCCGGGTGCCGGACCGGTCGGCGTCGTCGAGGAACTCGCGCCGTTCCTCCCGACTCCACAGGTTCGGAAGACCGATTCGGGCTACGAGACCGTCGAACCCGAGCGGACGGTCGGTAAGGTCCACGGCTTCGCCGGCAACTGGCTCGTGTTGATCAAGACCTACGCCTACATCGCCCGGCTCGGCGACGCGGGGCTCGCCGACGCGAGCGCGAAAGCGGTGCTGAACGCGAACTACCTCGCGAGCCGGATCGACTACGAGATCCCTTTCTCGCCGTTCCACCACGAGTTCGTCGCGAGCGCCGGCCGCGATGCCGCCGACGTCGCACGGCGGATGCTGGATTACGGGGTTCACCCGCCGACCACGAAGTGGCCCGAGGCCGTCGACGAGGCGCTGATGACCGAACCCACCGAGGCCGAGACCCGCGATTCGCTCGACCACCTCGCGCGGGCGTTCGACCAAGCCGCGGCCGACGGCGACGACGCCCTCGAAGCCGCCCCTGAACGAACGGCGGCACGGCGGATCGACCAGGCGAGCGCCGCCCGGAATCCACGGCTGTCCTGGCAGGCGCTCGACGAGTAACCCTTCAGTCCCGCTCGCAAACCAGTTCGTTCGCCCGCGCGAGGTCGGCGGGCGTGTTGACGTTGACCAGCCAGCCATCACACCGAATCCCGACGATCCGTGCGCCGTCGGCGATCCGGTGGCCGATGGCGTCGCTCATCTCGAACTCGCCGCGCGGCGAGCGCTCGACCGCCCGACAGGCGTCGAGGAGCGCCGGTGTCGCGGTTTGGACGCTCGCGGCCACGAGGCTCGGGTCGGCCGGCTCCTCGGGTTTGTTCTCCCAGCCGACGAGTTCGTCGTTCTCGTCGAGGACGCAGACCATCTTCTCGCGCGCCGCGCTCGCGGGGACCTCCTCGACGAGGACCGTCCCGTCCACGGCCGGGTCGCGGTGGCGCTCGACCAGCCGTCGGAGGTCGCACGAGACGACGCCGTCGCCGTCCATCAGCACGAACGGCCCGTCGAGGTGGTCCTCGGCGGCGAGGAGGGCGTGTGCCATCCCGTCGCGTTCCTGCTGGACGGCGTAGCTGATGGGGACCCCGGCGAACGCCTCGCCGTAGCGCTCGCGGATCCGGTCGCCCTCGTAGCCGACGACCACGACCAGCTCCGTCACTCCGAGGTCGACCAGCCGCTCGAAACAGCGGGTGAGGATCGGCCTGCCGCCGACGTCGAGCAGTCCCTTCGGTGTTGCGGCGGTGAGCGGTCGGAGGCGGGTTCCCTCGCCGGCGGCGAGCACGACGCCCTTCACGGTTCGGTCTGTCGACCGGGGGCCAAAACCGTTGGGGTGGGTGTCCCCGAAACCGCTGCTTGGCGGTGCCGTACGTCACTCTATCCCTCGGGATGGGTGAATAGGTTTATGTACGTATCACGCGAAACACCATGAAATGAAGCCGTGTCCACTCTGTGAGGAACCGCTTCCGGATGGCCGCCCCCGTCATCGGGTCGTGCTCGAGGTCGAGGACACCACCCGGTCGTCGAAGCAGATCACGGCGGAGGAAACCCAGATCAGGCGGTACTGCGTCGACCAGCAGGTGTGTCCCGACTGCTGGGACGACCTGGAAACAGAGCTCTCGTAGCCCTCGGAACACCGTTCTCGAAAACCGTCCACGGTCGAGCCACGCCTCTCCCACGAGCCGCCGGCTCGAACGTCCGTTGAGCGCTCGATATCGTTCCAACTTACGTCGTTTATCAGCCATCCCTTTTCCCTCATGCATTTTCTACGCCACGAGTTGATTCAGTGGTTTTGTGCCGTCTATTCAACGAATTAGACCTAAATTGTTGATCTAGGATATCTTCGAAAATATTCATATCGGTGGCGTGTCTTGGGTAGGACGTCATGTCCGACACCGACGAACTCCGGACGTACCTGCAGAACCACCCCAGAACCCTCTCGGCGCTGTTCGGTCTGATGGTCCTCCTGACGCAGGTCGGGCCCGTGGCCGCCGGCAACAACGGCGGTATCAGCGGCCCGTAGGTCAGAGCGTATCGAGGTCCAGCCGCTGGCTCCAGCGCAGCTCGCTCCCGACCCGGACGGGGGCGTCCTCCAGTTCCAGAAACGCCTGGAGGTCCTCCTCCGTGACCGTGAACGTCTGTACGAGCCCGGAGGAGATGTAGTACTGGTCGTTCTCCCTGAAGAAGGGAACGACCAGGCTCCCGATCCCCTGTCTGGAGGTCAAGAAGATGGTATAGTCGACGGTGAACGTCTCGCCGGTCCGTTCGATGCGACAGAGGTTCGGGAAGCTCCCGGCCGGTTGAGCCAGCGCGAAGCCGCCGTCGCCGACGACGAGGTACTCCTCGCCCATGATGCTCTCGTCACGGGCGACTTCGAGCGCGGCGCGCAGCGGGAAGCCGGCGTTGAGCAGCCCCGCGAGCGTCTTCCCCATCGTGACGGCCTCGGCGTTGAGCACGTCGGCGAGGGTGACGATGCCGCCGATGGAGCCCTTCCGGATCAGGCTCATCCCCTGTTCGTAGGACTGGCAGGCGTTGAGCAGGAAGGCGTCGACCCCGACCGAATCCAGCGTCGCGGCGTCGAGGGTGCCGTCGACGCACTCGAAGCCGCCGTCGTCCACGTGGCCGACGTAGTGGAGGAAGTCGGTCCGTTCCGCGAGGAGGTCCCGGAGCTCGCGGATGGTGAGGTCGCGCTCGACGGCGACGTCGAACGGGAGGTCGCGGTCGCCGTAGATCGTATCGACCAAGCCCCGCTCCTCGTCCATCGCGGGGTCGTTACAGACCACCCGCACGGTGATGTCGCCCTCGGTCGGCGTGCGGTCGAGGCGGTTCCGGTAGGCCTCGACCGTGGCCTTGCTCGCACCCAGCGGCGTGCCGTCGCCGACCCACGTCTGTTCGAGCGACGTGCCGGCGTCGGGTTTCACGAACCGCGTTCGGGCGGTGTGCCGAGCCGGTTCGCCACGGCTCGTGCTCCGGGTGAACGCGCCGACCACGCCGGAACGGTCGGTCGTCCGGCCGTCGGCCGGAACGGGTTCGGCTTGGTCCGCGGTCGCCTCCGTCTCGCTACAGCGAACGACGGCGAGGTCGTCGACGAGGAAGGGGAGCATCTCGACGCTGTCGGGCGTGGGCTCGACGTGGGCGGTGAGCTTCCACTGGGGAAGGTGTGGTTCGATGGTCTCGAAAGGGATATCGAGGGCGGCTTCGAGCCGGGCCGCCAGCGGACGGTCGTAGAGCGCCCCGAAATCGAGCCCTAGCGTCGACTCCAGCGCCGACCGCTCGTGGAGCGCCACGGGGTACAACCCCTCCGTTCTGGTGAGACAGTCGAGGAAGAAGGCGCGCTTGAGGGTGCGTTCGACGGTGGTCTCGAAGCCGGCGGGACCGTCCAAGGAGTAGTCGAACCCCGTCTCGGTCCGGATTCGGGGCGGGTCGCCCGGAACCACCCGCGCACCGAGGTAGTACGCCAGCGGCGCGACCACGAACACCGACCGGAGGTCGGGGGGTACCTCGATCATCACGCCGGTGTCGGGCGGTTCGAGCCCCGCGAGGTCGAGTTCCTCGCCGAGTTCGACCGTGGGCGGGTGGCCTCGAAGCGTGGGATACGAGCGCTCGGGCGAGGTCGTCTTGAGTGCCGAGCCGAACGTCGAAATCGCTTGCATCATGTGCTCCGGGTCCGACGTCGTCGTCACCGTCGCCGCCGGCCGGTCGTGGTGTGAGCGCGCGCCCACCAGTACGTCGACTTCCTCGCCGAACTCGATCGACATCCGTTCGGCGTCGGCGGTCAGGTCCACCGACCCCTCGACCATGAGGTAGAGCTTCACCGGCGTGTTCAGTTCGATACCGTAGGTCCCTTCGGGCAGGTGCTCGTCCGCGAAGTGTTCGGCCGTCCGGACCGGGGTACCGTTCCCGTCGCGAACGTGTATCGTGACGACGCTCGGCAGCGAGAACGCGCTGGTCTGGATCGAGACGGCGGTCTCGACCGGGAACCGGAACGGTTCCGTCTCGGCGGGGTCGGGTGTGACCGGCGTTGGCGTCGAGAGCGTGTACTGGTGGCGCTCTATCGGGTCCATGACCGCGATGCCGGTATCGACGGGTTCGAACGAGGGCCGTATCATTCCTCGTCGTCCGCACGTACGTCCACACCACACGTGTACATCGTTGGGCGGGCGTTGGTGCTCAGCGTATAAAAAGATCTGTTACCGACCGCGAGCCGTGCTCGTCGCCGGGGTGACTCGGTGTCGGCGGTCGTTAGGCCGGGTCCGGCGCGGAGCTGATGTCGTCGCCGATGGTGACGAACGCGTAGCCACAGTCTGGACAGCGCCACTTCACTTTCTCGCCGAGGTGGAGCGTCGTGCTCGCGGCGCGATAGAACTGCCGTCGCTCGCCACAGTCGGGACAGTCGTGCTCGCGTTCGAGGCTCATACACCCGCTCGACGCCGACCGAACCTCAACCTACTGGTTTCCGCAGGATTCGGACGGACCGGTCGACGAGCGCCGTGGAAACGCTCGCGCCCCCCGTAGACCGGCGGAACGCACGCCGGTCTGTCGCCGCCGTTCGTGTACCGATCTTTTTCCGTCGACGCGACACCCGATATCGTCGTCTCACCTCGTCTCGATACCGATTTCGGGCGGCAAACGGCCGGATCCCTTAAATAGCTCAGTCCCGTACCGTACACTGTAGAAACCCCCCGTTGTACCGCCAGCGAACATCACCATTCGAGCATCCGCTCACCCACACGATATTGGAAGGTAACACGACACGCATCCGAGCGCACGAATCGAACGAACGAACGACCCAGGGGACGGTCGAGGAGACCACGACCGACGAGACCGAACAGGTCTGTCCGGAGTGTGGTGGCCGGCTCGTCTCCGATACGGAACACGGCGAGACCGTCTGTACCGAGTGCGGTCTCGTGGTCGACGAGAACGAGATCGACCACGGGCCCGAGTGGCGGGCGTTCGACGCCGCCGAGCGCAACGAGAAGAAGCGCACCGGCGCGCCCACCACGAAGATGATGCACGACAAGGGGCTCTCCAGTCAGATCGGCTGGCAGAACAAGGACGCCTACGGCAACGCCCTGAGCTCGCGCAAGCGCCAGCAGATGCAGCGCCTCCGGACCTGGGACGAACGGTTCCGGACCCGGAACTCGAAGGAGCGCAACCTCAAACAGGCCCTCGGCGAGATCGACCGGATGGCGAGCGCACTCGGCGTCCCGAAGGACGTTCGCGAGACCGCCTCGGTGATCTACCGTCGCGCGCTCTCGGAGAACCTCCTGCCCGGGCGCTCGATCGAGGGCGTCTCGACCAGCGCGCTCTACGCCGGGATCCGGCAGATGGGGCTCCCGCGAAGCGTCGAGGAGGTCGGCGCGGTCTCGCGGGTCGACGAGATGGAGTTCAAGCGGGCCTACCGCTACATCAACCAGGAGCTCGACCTCCAGATCGCCCCGCCGAAACCCCAGCAGTACCTCTCGCGGTTCGCCTCCGACCTCGACGTGGACGAGGAGACCGAGCGACGCGCACGCGAACTCCTCACCACCGCCGAGGAGCAGGCGATCCACTCCGGGAAGAGTCCCGTCGGACTCGCGGGGGCGGCGCTCTACGCCGCCGGCATCCTCACCAACCGCAAGCTCACCCAGGACGAGGTCAGCGAGGTCGCGGAGGTCAGCAACGTCACGATCCGGAACCGCTACCACGAGCTCATGGACGTGGCCGGCGAGACCGACGCCCAGCACACCCCTACCGCCTGCGCTTAAACTTCTTCCAGCGGTCCCGAGGCCGAGATCGAGGGCCGACGCAACGATTTTGTAGGTCGATGAGGTAGAACAGGTATGCCGAGCGCGACGGCCGAGGACTACCTCAAAACGGTCTATCAGCTCGCCGACGGCGACGAGCCGGTGCCGACGTCGGCCATCGCGGACGCGCTCGACGTCACGCCGCCGACCGTGACGGCGACGATGAAGCGCCTCGAAGGCCACGGGCTGGTCGAGCGCGAGGAGTACAAGGGCGTCCGCCTCACCGAGGAGGGCGACCTGATCGCGCTCGAAACCATCCGCCACCACCGACTGCTCGAACTCTTCCTCGCCGAGCATCTGGGCTACGACTGGACGGAGGTCCACGACGAGGCCGACACCCTCGAACACCACATCAGCGAGCGGCTCGAAACCGAACTCGCGGCGGTGCTCGGCGACCCGACCGCCGACCCACACGGCGCACCGATCCCCACCGCGGACCTCGAACACACCGGGGCCGACGACGACCCGCTCTCGGAGTACGGCGAGGGCGAGCACGCCGTCGTGACCCAGGTCGCCGACACCGACCCCGAGATCCTGGCGTACCTCTCGGACGCCGGCCTCACACCCGAGACAGAGCTCGAAGTCCGCGAGGTCGCACCGTTCGGGATGGTGACCGTGCTGCCCGAGGGACGCGAGGAGACGGTGTCGCTCCCCGCCGAGATCGCCGCCGCGGTCCGGGTTCGTCCGACCGACGTCGAACCCGCCGGGGACGGGATGACCGTTCTGGAGTGAGGCGCTACGTCACCTCGCCATCGACGTCGGCGTCCGTGTGCGCACCCGACGCGACGATGGCTTCGAGCACGTCGACGAACCGCCAGACGTCCGTGTAGCTCGTGTACAGCGGTGCGGGGCAGACACGGACGACATCCGGCGGTCGGAAGTCAACCACCGCGTCGCGGGCACCGAGCGCGGCGACGACCCCGCGGGCGTCGGGGTGTTCGAGCGCGACGTGCCCGCCGCGGCGCGACGGCTCGCGCGGCGTGCCGACGGTGAACTCGTCGTCGAGGCGGGTATCGACCAGCGCGATCAGGTAGTCGGTGAGCGCGAGCGACTTCTCACGGATCGCGTCGATCCCGGCCTCGTGGACGAGGTCGAGCGCGCCTTCGAGCGGCGCGGCGCTCAGCATCGGGACGGTGCCGACCTGCCACGCGCCCGCGGTCCCGGCGGGCGTGAATCGAGGGTTCATCTCGAACTGCGTCTCCTTCTCGTGACCCCACCAGCCCGCGAGCGCCGGCGGCGTCCCGAAGTGCTCCCGGTCGACGTAGAGACCCGCGATGGCTCCCGGCCCCGCATTGAGGTACTTGTACGAACACCACACCGCGAAGTCGACGCCGTGAGCTGACAGATCGTGGGGGACGACCCCGATGGAGTGCGCGAGGTCGAAGCCGACGAGCGCGTCGTGGCGGTGGGCGGCCGCGGTGAGCCGTTCGATATCGAGCAACTGGCCGCTCCGGTAGAGCACGGAGGGCAGGAAGACCAGGTCGATATCCCTCGCTTCGAGCGCGGCGACCACGCGCGCCTCGTCGATGGTGCGCCCGTCGTCGCTCTCGACCACCACGAGGTGGGTCTCGGGGTCGAGCCCACGTTGGCGGAGCTGTGCCCGGACGGCGTAGCCGTCGGTCGGGAAGTTGAGCTCGTCGATCAGCACGACTGGATCGTCGCGGGTATCGAGGAACGTCCCGACGAGGGTGTGGATGTTGACCGTGGTGGCGTTCGCGGCGACGACCTCCTCGCTACCCGCACCCACCAGCGGCGCGAGCCGGTCGCCGAGGAATTCACCGTATTGAAACCACGGCGGGTCGGCGTCGGTCCAGCCCCCGATCCCGAGCTCGCGCCACTCCTCGACCACGCGATCGAGCGTCCGGTGGGCGTCCTCGGAGGCGGGCCCGAGCGAGTTCCCGTCGAAGTAGAGCCGGTCGGGGAGCGAGAACCGGTCGGCGAACCCGGCGATCGGGTCGGCCTCGTCGCGCTCCCGGGCGGCGGCTCGCGTCGCGTCGAACCCCGTCATGCGTACCCTCCCACCGCGACCGACAGGATTCTTTCGCTCCCGTTCGCGTGCAGGGGTCCCGACAGCTTCATGCAATTTTCCGGCGTAGTTCCATCGGGTGTCGTTATGGCCGCACTACGAACCGAGGGGTTGACGAAGTACTACGGCGAGACCCGTGGGATCGAGGACCTCTCGTTCTCGGTGCGCGAGGGTGAGGTCTTCGGATTTCTCGGCCCGAACGGCGCGGGCAAGACCACCACCATCCGGACGCTGATGGGGTTTCAATCGCCGACGGGCGGGAGCGCGACCGTGCTCGGCCACGACGTGACCGACGAGGCCGCGATGATCGAGGCCAAACGCCACCTCGGCTACGTCCCGGCGGAGATGGGCTTCGACGAGCGCGTCACCGGCGAGCGGTTCCTCCGATATCAGGCCTCACTCAAGGGCGACCAGCGGAGCGAGGAACTGTTGGAGCTGTTCGACCCGCCGATGGAGCGGAAGATCGGCGAGTACTCGACGGGCAACAAGCGCAAACTCGCGATCGTGCTCGCGTTCATGCACGACCCCGACCTCGTCGTCATGGACGAGCCGACGTCGGGGCTCGACCCGCTGATGCAGGAGCGCTTCTACGAGTTCGTCCGCGACGAGCAGGCCCGCGGCGTGACGTTCTTCTTCTCCTCGCACGTCCTGAGCGAGGTCCAGAAGATCTGCGACCGCGTGGGGATCATCCGGAACGGGACCCTCGTCGAACTCGAAACGGTCGAGACCCTGCTCGACCGCGGCGGCAAGCGGGTCTCGGTCCGGGTGAGCGAGTCCGTCGACCCGGCGGCGTTCGCGCTCGATGGAGCCCACGACGTCGAGGTCGTCGGCACGGACCGGTCGGTGACGGGGGCGTCGGCCGACGGGGGACGAACAAGTGAAGCCGATGTCGAAGGCGACGGCCAAGCAGAGTCGTCGGGCGGTCGCACAGGAACCACCGTCCGGTTCACCTACACCGGCGACTACAACGCGCTCCTCGATCGGCTCGTTGGCTACGACGTCCTCGACCTCGACATCGGCGACGCACCGCTCGAAGACGTCTTCATGCGGTTCTACGGCGAGGTCGAGCCACCGAACGGCGGTGAGGGAGATGCTTGAGGTCGCACGCTACGAAGGCGAACGCCGGCTCGTCGTGGCGGGCGCGATCACCGCCGCGGCGTGTTTCTACGGCACGATGTTCGTGGCGCTCACGCCCTCGTTCACGAACGTCGACCTCGACGCCATCCTGGAGAGCTATCCCGACCAGCTGGTCGTCGGCTTCGGGATCGAGAGCCTCGACAGCCTCGCCGGGCTGCTGTCGGTCGAGCTCTACCAGTTCGGCTGGGTGCTGGTGCTCGGGCTCTACCTCGCCTACACTACGGCTTCACTCGTCGCGGGCGGGGTCGAGAGCGGGCGGCTGGACACCCTCCTCGCCACGCCGGTCTCCCGGGCACGGGTCGTCGCCGAGTCGTTCGCCTCGATCCTCGTCCCGATCCTCGCGGTCAACGCGGTCACACCCGTGGTGATATACGTCGGTGGCTGGCTCATCGACGACCCCGTGAACACCCAGAACCTGATCGCACTGCACGTCCTCGCCGTTCCATATCTACTGTGCTGTGCGGCGATCGGGCTCGCGTTCTCGGTGTTCCTGCCCGAGGAGCGCCTCGCCCAGCGCGGAGCCGTCGGCGCGCTCGTGGTGGCCTTCCTCGCCCGGACCCTGGTCACCGGCACCGACTACGCGGTCGTCGAACGGTTCACACCGATGCACTACTTCGACCCGAGCGCGATCCTGCTCGACGGCACCTACGACCTCGGGGGCGCAGCGGTCCTGCTCGCCGCTACCCTCGTGCTCGTCGTCGCGAGTCAGCTCCGCTTCCGGAGGATGGATCTGGGATGACCTTCGAGATCCTGCGCTACGAGGCTCGTCACCGGGTTCGAGGCGCGCTCGGCGTCAGCGCCGCGTTCTCGCTGCTGGGGCTGGTCTTCCTCGCGCTCGCACCGCAGATCGTCGCCGGAAGCGAGGTCCAGAGCCTCGCGGACGCGCTCCCGCCGCAGTTCCGGGCGGCCTTCGGTCTCGAAAGCCTCACGAGCGTCGAGGGGTTGCTCGCCGGCGAGTACTACACCCTGTTCTGGGGGCTCTTCTTCGGGATCTACCTGGCCTACAGCGCCGCCGAGTCGGTCGCGGGCGACGTCGACACCCACCGGATGGAGACGCTGCTCGCGGCTCCGGTCCCGCGCTCACGCGTGCTCGTCGAGAAGTTCCTCTCGTTGCTCGTTCCCGTCCTCGTCGCCAGCGTGGTGGTTCCCGTGGTGCTCGTCGCCGGGTCGTGGCTGGTCGAGGAGCCGGTCGCGGTCGCCGACCTCGCGGCGCTCCACCTGCTCTCGATCCCGTATCTGCTCTGCTGTGGGGCGATCGGACTGGGGTGTTCGGTGGTCTTCGACCGGGTCGAGACCGCGCGCAACGCCGCGGTCGGGACACTGTTCGGTCTCTACCTCCTCGAATCGCTCGTAGTGGGTTCCGACGTCTCGTGGCTCGGCACCCTCGCGCCGATGGCGTACTTCGACCCGAACGCGATCCTGGTCGGCGGGACCTACGACCTCGCTGGCGCGCTGGTCCTCCTCGGCATCACGGCGGCGCTGGTGCTCGCCAGTCGGGTTCGGTTCGAACGGATGGACATCGGATAGGAGAGAGACTGTTCGATCCAGAACCGGAAAGCACGGTTACCGGGTATGGACGGACCCAAACTGGGATCGGACGATCCCGTCAGTCGTCGGAGCCATCGGCGTCGGTGGTCCCCGTCGCGGTCGCCGAGGCTGCATCCGGGGACCGGGGAATCGGTTTGATAAGGACGGGCCGTGTTCCCTCCGGTATGGTCGACGATCGGGTCGAGCCGCCGGCAGGGTGGGCGACGCCGGCGACGTTGGAGGCCGGCGGGATGCGCTGGCATCGCTATCGGTACCGGCCGTCCGAGACGACCACCATCGAGGTTCGGCTCGGCGAGCGAGGGTCGGATGGCCCGGACGTCTTCCGCCTCCACCTCTCGATGCGCCTGGCCGACCGCGGTCCCGTCACCCACGACTTCAGGGTGGGCTCCTACGACGACCTCGCCGACGCCGTCGAGGCGACCGAGTGGCTCCTCGCCCGGCTCGCCGACGAGGTGTTCGACACCGACCCGGTCGAACGGGTGCAGGCGGCGGTCGACGAGCTCACGACCCGAACGACGGCGCGGGGTGGCGCGCTCGTGCGTCTCCGGCGGTGGTTACTCGGGGGATGAGCACGGTCCGAGCCCGTTTCGAGCGGTGTCCGCCCGCCACCTCTCCCTTGAGGTTTATGCCCGCGGCGGACGGACGACCGGCATGACTCACGAGTGTTCGTTTCTGACCGACCACCTCCCGGACGACCGGGTCTCGTTCGGCGACGACGAGCGCGGCGACCACGCCGCCGACTGGGGAACGCCGCCCGGCGAGGACGTCATGCCCGACGCGGTCTGCTGGCCCGAGGCCACCGAGGAAGTCAGCGCGGTGCTCGCGGCCGCCACCCGGCGAGGCGTTCCGGTGACGCCCTACGCGGCGGGCACGGGGCTCGAAGGTAACGCGCTGCCGGCCCATCGCGGCGTGAGCATGGACCTCACGCGGATGGACTCGGTGCTCGACGTCCACCCCGCGGACTTTCAGGTCGACGTCGAGCCGGGCGTGTTCGGCTCCGCCGTAAACGACGCGGTCGACGAAGCGGACCTCTTCCTCCCGCCGCTCCCGCAGTCCGCCGACATCTCGACGGTCGGCGGGATGGTGGCGAACGACGCCAGTGGGGCGAAGACCGTGAAGTACGGCGAGGTCCACGACTGGGTGCTCGGGCTCGAAGCCGTGCTCGCTGACGGGACCGTCATCGAGACCGGGAGTCGGGCGAAGAAGACCTCCAGCGGCTACAATCTGACCGACCTCCTCGTCGGAAGCGAGGGCACGCTCGGTGTGGTGACACGGATCACGTTCGAGCTCGCCCGCCGACCGAAACAGGTCCGCGGCGGGCGGGCGACGTTCGACGACCTCGACGCCGCGGCCGAGGCGGTCTCGGCGACGATGCAAGCGGGGGTCGACGTCGCCACGATCGAACTCCTCGACCCGCTGAGCGCCGCGGTCGCCAACGCCTACTCCGGTACCGATCTCCCCGAATCGCCGCTGGTTTTCCTCGAATTCCACGCGAACCACGGTGTCGGGACCGAGGTCGAGACCTGCCGCGAGGTGTTCGAACGGTGCGGCGCGACGGGGTTCGAGGTCGGCGCGGGCGAGGCGATGGAGCGGCTCTGGCAGGCCCGCCGCGACCTCGCCCCAGCGATGGTCGCCTACGACCCGCCGCGCCGACCCGTCAAACCCGGCGACGTCACCGTCCCCATCAGCGACTACCCGGCGATGGTTCGGTTCGCGAAGGACGAGGCCGCGGCGCACGGCCTCGACGTGCTGTGTTTCGGGCACGCGGGCGACGGCAACGTCCACTACAACGTGCTCGTGGACCTCGACGACCCGGACGAACGCGCGGCGGGCACGGCGGTCTCGGACGCCATCGTCGAGCGCGCGATCGAACTCGGCGGCACCTCGACCGGCGAACACGGCGTCGGCCAGGGAAAGCGCAAGTACCTCGTGGCCGAACACGGCGAGGCGGGCGTCGAGGCGATGCGCACGGTCAAGCACGCGCTCGACCCAACGGACACCCTCAACCCGGGGAAGATCTTCCCCGAGACCCTCGACGGCGAGCGGCTGTGGGTCGACCCACCCGAGTAGACTATGATTCCGTGGTCGTCGAGGCATTCGCGACGGCTTCGTCGTACCACGACGGGCGCTCGACCGTTGTGGTCCCGATGTCGGTGTAGCTCACCCAGCGGTCGACGTGGACCGTTCGCCCCGTCTCGTTCGGGGCCCCCGAGCCGTCGAGCGTCGCGGTGTAATCGAGGCGGTACTCGCGAACGAGGCCAGTGGGCGCGATCAGCGCGCGAAGCGAGGGATACCGGAGCTCCTCGACGCCCCCGTCGGCGAACGCGTCCGGGTTCGTCACGTCGGTCGCCGTGACCTGATAGAACCGATCCCCGTTTCGACGCGTCTCGCCGACGAACCGGGTCTCGGTCGCGCCGAACACCGTGTAGACCGCCTGTCCGGTCCCCGGTTCGAACCGGAAGAACCCGTTGTAGCCCTCGCGAACCGATGCCGGGCTCCCGTCGAGACCGCGTTGCGTGTCGTAGGACGTGTCCCCGTCGATCCGCTGTGCGGTGAGGACCTGCGACCCGTCCGACCAGGCTTCGACGCTGTACCACGAGGCGTTGCGAATCGGTACCGACCCGGAGCCGTTCGACGAGACGTGGTACCGACTTCGGTTCGCCGCGAACCGTCCGATCCGCTCGTCGTGTCGGTAGATGCTGCCGTTGGCGAAGCGGACCGTCGTCTCGCTGTGGACCGTGAACGAGCGGTTGTCGAGCACGGCGGCGTGGGCCTCGCCGAGCTCGACGGGGTCGGTGACGCCCGTTTCGTCGAGACCGGGGGCGAGCTGTGGGGTCGGCGTCGGCGTTGGCTCGTCGGTGGGCACCGCGACCGGCGTGACCGTCTCCGTGGGGGTGTCGTCATCGGAGACGAAGCCGTTGCAGCCCGCGAGAACGAGCGCCAGCACGAGGACCAGAACCGGAACCGAACGGGCCATTCGTTCACATCTCGGCAAACCAGCGATATGTGCGTTGTGGTGGTCTCAGTCGTGAACCAGCACGTCGAGCACATCCGGGCCGTCCCGGTCGAGCGCGCTCGTGACGGCGGCGGCGATATCCTCGGGTGACTCGACCAGCTCCCCGCGTGCGCCGTGGCTCTCGGCGTTCGTCGGGATATCCACCGGTGGCGCGAACTCCATGTCGGTCCAGTCGTAGTCGGTCTCGTCGCCACCGAGCAGGTCGAGGGTGTTGTCCTTCAGGATTCGATAGTTGCGGTTGTCGGGGATCACGACGGTGAGATCGAGGTCGTAGCGCGCAGCGGTGTAGAGGCTGTGGGGGTAGTAGAGATACGAGCCGTCGCCAACGAACCCCATGACGTCCCGGGGTTCGTCCCGGAGGGACTCGGCCAGCGCCGCGCCCACGGAGGCGGGCAGGCCGTAGCCGAGGCCGCCGCCCTTGTTGGAGATGTACTGTTCGGGCCCGAGCGGCCAGCGGGCGAGCATCGCGTACTTCGCGGTGATCCCCTCGTCGACGATGAAGGCGTCGGGGGCGGCCTCGTAGAGCGCGTCCACGAGCTCGGCCTTCGAGGCGTGTGGGCTCTCCTCGTCGCCGGTGCCGATCCCCGCTATCTGCCCCGCGACCATCTCCTTCGTCGCGGCCACCGCGTCGAGGCGCTCGGTCCTGGTTCCCTCGTCGAGCCGGTCGCGAACCCGGTCCGCGAGTTCGTCCAAGACCGCCCCGGGGTCGCCGAGAACGGCGGCGTCGGCCGGTTGGTTCTTCCCGAGTTCGTGGGGCGCGTCGGTGAGGTGGATGCAGGTCGTGTCGTCGTCGACGAGCTCGCGCTCGTGGCGTGTCAGCGTGGTGTTGGTCGAACAGCCCGCGAAAACCACTGTGTCGGCGCTCAACAGTGTCGCCGCGAGGTCCTCGTTGGGTGGGATCGGCGAGACCCACTGGTCGTGGTCGCCGGGGAAGTCGGTCTCACTGGCGAGGATCTCGCTGTGAACGCGGGTCCCGGCGGCCTCGGCGAACCTCACGGCCGCCTCGACCCCGCCGGCGCGCGCGACGTGGTCGCCGACGACCAGCACGGGTGAATCCGCCGCGACGAGAAGGTCGGCGGCGCGGTCGAGTTCGACTGGGTCACCGCTCCCGGCGGTCGGGATCGGGCCGAGGCGTTCGGGGGCCGCGTCGGTCTCGGCGAGCATCGTATCGAGCGGCAGCCCGAGAAAGACGGGGCCCGTCGGCGGCGTGAGTGCCGTTCTGACGGCCCGCCGGATCATCGTCGGGAGCGCGGCCACGTCGAGCACTTCGTGACTACTCTTACAGAACTGGCGGGTCATCCGGAGGAGGTTCCCGGAGAGAATGGGTTCCTCGTGGCGGAAGTCCGTGCTGTGGTTGCCGGTGGTCACGAGCAGCGGCGCGCCGGCGACCTTCGCGGCGTAGAGGTTGCCGAGACCGTGGGCGAGGCCGGGTGCGAGATGGAGGTTCGCCACCCCCAGCGGCGTCACGGAATCGTCGTGGTGTGCGTGATAGCGCCGTGTCTGGGCGTACCCGCCGGCCATCCCGACCGCGATGTCCTCGTGGAGTCCTAGAATATACTCGATGTCGCTGTCGGCGATGGCGTGCACCACCGGGAGCTCGGTGGTCCCGGGGTTGCCGAAGACGTGCTCGACGCCGTAGTCGGCGAGCGCCTCGACGAACAGTTCGGCCCCCGTCCGAGTCGGATCGGTCATCCCTCACACACACTCCGGCCGTCGGCATAAGTGTTGTAGCGCCGGCCCACGTCGATTTTTGGTCCCCCTGGTCGAGGATCGGGTATGCACGACACGACGGACGACCCGCCACCGAAGCACCGTCTCGCCACGTTGCTCGCGACCGGCGAGGGCGGCACCCCCAGACAGCTGGTCGACTGGTGTGTGATGGCGCTGATCGTCCTGAACGCACTCCTGGTGATGCTCGAAACCGTCGGGTCGCTCGACGCCCAGTACGGCCACCTCTTCGAGGCGTTCGCGCTGTTCTCGATCGCGGCCTTCACCGTCGAGTACGTCGCGCGGGTCTGGGCGGCCACCGCGGGCGAGACCTACACCCGGCCGGTGATCGGGCGATTGCGCTACATGGCCCGGCCGTACCCGCTCATCGACCTGCTCGCCATCGCCCCGTTCTACCTCGCGGCCGCCCTCGGGAACGTCGACCTGTTGTTCCTCATGCGGCCGATCTGGCTCCTCCGACTGACCCGCCTCACCCGGTATTCGAGCCGGATGCAGACGCTCGAACGGGTCATCTGGGCCAAACGCGAGGACCTCTCGATCGCGCTCTCGGGCGCGACGGTCCTGCTGGTGATCGCGTCGAGCCTGCTCTACTACGCCGAACACGACGCCCAGCCCGAGGCCTTCTCGAGCATCCCGGCCGCCCTCTGGTGGGGGATCGCGACGCTGACGACCGTCGGCTACGGCGACGTGGTTCCAGTTACCCCGCTCGGGAAGGCGCTGGCGGGTCTCACGATGGTCGGCGGGGTCGCCTTCTTCGCGCTGCCGGCGAGCATCCTCGCCTCGGGCTTCCTCGAAGACCGCGAGGCGACTCCTATGACTTGCCCGCACTGCGGGGAACGGCTGGGTGCGCGTGATCCGAACCGCCCGCCGCACCACGAGGATTGAACCCGTCCACACGAGCAACGGGCTTTCGTTGCTGCGCTCCCTACTCCGGGTATGGCATCAAACACGGACCGCGCGACGCTCGCCGGCGGCTGCTTCTGGTGTACCGAGGCCGCACTCGAAGAGCTCGACGGCGTCGAGGACGTAACCTCCGGCTACGCCGGCGGCCACACCGAAGACCCGACCTATCGGGAGGTCTGCTCGGGGAACACCGGCCACGCGGAGGTCGTCCAGGTCGAGTACGACCCCGACACGATCACCTACGAGCGCCTCCTGGAGGTCTTCTTCACCGTCCACGACCCGACCCAGCTCAACAAGCAGGGCCCCGACGTGGGAACCCAGTACCGCTCGGCGGTCTTCACCCACGACGAGGCCCAGCAGGAGACCGCGGAGGCCTACGTCGAGGCGCTCGACAGCGACGGCGGCTACGAGGACGACGTCGTGACGGAGGTCGAACCGCTCGACACCTTCTACCGTGCCGAGGAGGAGCACCAGAACTACTACGCGAAGCACCCCGGCGACGCCTACTGCTCGTTCCACGCCCAGCCGAAGATCGAGAAAGTGAGGGAGAAGTTCGGCGAGATCACCGCCTGAGTTCTCCATCGGGGCTTTCTTGCGAGCGCGCCGTCTGTCTCGGGTAGTGGAAACCAGCCACCGCATCGTCGTTGGGGATGCGAGGGATCTCGACGCGGTCGCCGACGACAGCGTCGAACTCGTCGTGACCTCGCCGCCGTACCCCATGATCGAACTCTGGGACGACACCTTCGCCGAGCTCGACCCCGAGATCGACGACCGGCTCGCGGCGGCCGACGGTCGCGGCGCGTTCGAGGCGATGCACGCCCTCCTCGACGGGGTGTGGCGCGAGGTGGCCCGCGTGCTCGTCGACGGCGGCATCGCCTGCGTCAACGTCGGCGACGCGACCCGCACCCTGGACGGGAGCTTTCGCGTCTATCAGAACCACTCCCGAATTATCGACGCCTTCGAGGAACTCGGCTTCGACCCGCTGCCCGAGATCCTCTGGCGGAAACCGACCAACGCCGGCGCGAAGTTCATGGGCAGCGGAATGCTCCCGCCGAACGCCTACGCCACCCTCGAACACGAGTACATCCTGGTCTTCCGGAACGGCGCGACACGGCGCGGGTTCGAACCCCACGCCGACCGCCGCTACGAGGCGGCCTACTTCTGGGAGGAGCGCAACCGCTGGTTCTCGGACCTCTGGACCGACGTCCGGGGCGAGCGCCAGACACTCGATCGGGACGACTCGCGGGAGCGCTCGGCGGCCTATCCCTTCGCGATCCCCTACCGGCTGATCAACATGTACTCCGTCTACGACGACACCGTGCTCGACCCGTTCTGGGGCACCGGCACCACGGGTCTCGCCGCGATGGTCGCCGGGCGGAGCTCGGTGGGTTACGAGCTCGATGCCGGCCTCGTCGAGGGGTTCGACGACCGGGTCGCGGACGTTCCCGCCCTCTCCCGGCGGGTCGTCGGCGACCGACTCGACGCCCACCGCGCGTTCGTCGAGCGAAGACGGGCGACGGGCAAGGGGTTCGACTACGAGGCCGAACGCTACGACTTTCCCGTGACGACCAAGCAGGAGCGCTCGATGGCGCTGCGAACCGTCGACCGGGTCGAGGCGATCGACGGGGGCTACCGAGCGGTTCACGAACCGGCCACGACCGACTCCTGAGCCACGGCACGGGAAAAACAGCGCTTCAGTTCGAGCGAAGACCGCGGGTCAGTCGTCGTTCTCGCCCGCGGCCCGGTTGCCGCCGGTCGTCTCGCTGGCTTCCGGGTCCGGTCGGTGGCTCACCGTGAAGAACGGCTCCTCGTCCGGACCCATGAGGTGTTCGTGGTAGTAGTCGCGGGCGGTGACGTAGCTCGCGTAGAGCAGGACGAGGAAGTAGAGCGAGAAGGGCAGCGCCATCACCGGCGAGAACGACTGCATCGCGCTGAACGACGGGAGGTTGAGGGTCATGACGCCGAGGAACGCGAGTAGCACGCCCCACCACGCGCGATTGCGTGCGTTGGGGTCCTCGGTGCCGAGGGTGATCGCCGAGAGCATGAAGACCGCCGAGTCCAGCGTCGTGAGGATGTAGCCGACCATCACGAGCACGAGCAACAGCCCCAAAACGTTGCCGTAGGGCGTGATCGAGATGGCGGTCGCGACCGCGGCCGGGATGTCGCCGTTCGAGAGCGCGGTGCTGACGGGGCCGAAGTACTCGGGCGAGAGCACCCAGCCGCCGATGATGGCGTGCTGGACCCAGACGAGCCCCGAGGGCACGACCACCAACGCGAAGAAGGTCTCGCGGATGGTGCGTCCCTTCGAGACGCGCGCGACGAAGCTCCCGACGAACAGCCCCCAAGCCGCCCACCAGCCCCACCAGAAGCTGGTCCACTGCTGAGGCCAGTCGCCGCCGCTCGTGGGCGCGGTGAAGAACATGAGTCGCGGCAGGTTGTTGAGCCAGATCCCGGTGGCGTCGATCCAGATGTTGAGCGTGAACAGCGTGGGACCGACTACGAACAGCATGGCTGCCGCGAGCACCATCAACACGATCGTCACCCGGGCGGCGTTCTGGATCCCGCTTCTGAGCCCGAGCCAGACGTCCGCGAGGAAGACGAGGCCGATGGCGAGAAGGAGGCCGTAGGTCAGCGCGGTGGCCTGGAGCCCGTAGACCACGTCCAGGATGGTCGAGAGCTGCTGGGCGGTGAACCCGAGCGTGGTGGCGATCCCGCCGACCATCGCGACCAGCGCCGAGAGGTCGACGAGCCAGTAGAGCCAGCCGTAGTCCTCGCGGTCGAGCGCCACGTCGAGCATCGAGCTGAGTTTGTACTCCGAGACCGAGCCGGTGTAGACCATCAGCGCGAACGAGAGCGCCACCGGGATGTACCACATCGCCATCCCCGGGAACGACTCGTGGAGGAACATGAACGCGAGCGAGAGGGGTTTGATCGTGGTGCCGCCGACCGGCAGCGTCGACGGCGGGCTGTTGACGATCTGGATCGGTTCGCCCACCCCCCAGACGATGATCGAACTCCCGAACCCGACGGTGAACACCATCGCGATCCAGGAGTAGAAACCGAACTCGGGGTCGGCGTCCTCGCCGCCGATACGGATCGTTCCGTATCTGGAGAGGGTCATGAACAGCCCGAAGACGAGCAGGACGCCCCCGAGCGCCATGAACCACCAGCCGAAGTAGTGCATCACCCAGTCGTAGGTGCCGGTCAGGGTGTTGCTCAACAGCGGCGGGTTCAGGATACCGACGACGACCAGCGCGACCAGCGCGCAGATCGTGACGAAGAACAGCCCGATCTCGCTCCAGTCGGCGTCGTCGAGCCCGAACGCGTACGCGATCCCCATCAGATCGCCCCGACGGCGAGACCGTCGCCGCCAGAGCGCCTCTCGGCACGAATGTCGATTGTGCGCCGATCCATCGTCGCTGTCGTCGAGACGACCGGTGTCCAAGCCACGGGTGCCCCGGCTAAACGTACTCCGACGGGTAAACCCTGTGATGTCGAAATCGGCGTCTCAGGGCGCGAGCGCCGCCATAGTCGCTTCGATCTCCGCGAGGCTCGCGTCGCGCGGGAACGACACCGCGACCCGATCCACACCGTCGATGGCGGCGAACGATTCGAGGCGGTCGCGCGCCGTCTCGGGCGTGCCCGCGACCGCGAGCGAGTCCAGGAGGCCGTCGTCGATGGCCGCGGTCGCGGCTTCGCGGTCGCCGGCCTGCCAGTTCTCGTAGACCTCGTTCGCGGTCGCCTCGTGGCCGGAGCGCGCGAGGCTGTCGCGGTAGAAGGTGCCCATCCCGCCGACGTAGAAAGCGAGGTGCTGGCGGACCGACTCGCGCGCCCGGTCGGGGTCGTCGAGCGCGGCGCAGGTCAGCGAGAGCGTGACGCGAATTTCGTCGGGATCCCGACCCGCGAGGTCGGCCCCGCGCCGGAGGTCGTCGAGTCGGTCGCGGAGCCCGTCCCGCGTGAGGAGGAGCGCGTGCCAGCCGTCGGCGAACCGACCCGCGAGCTCGACGCTCTTGGGGCCCATCCCGGCTGCATCGACGGGTGGACGGGGTTCGGGTGGCTCACACCGCAGCCGGAAGCCCGCGAGGTCGAAGTACTCGCCATCGTAGCTGACCGCCTCGCCCGAGAGAACCCGCTTGACGACCTCGACGGTCTCGCGGGTTCGCCTGAGGGGGTTGCCGTAGTCGACGCCGTGCCAGTTCTCGACCACGATGGGGCCCGACGGACCGAGGCCGAGTCGAAAACGACCGTCCGAGACCTCCTGCAACGTGGCGGCGGTCTGCCCGATCAGCGCGGGCGAGCGCGAGTAGACCGGCACGATCGAGGTCCCGATCCCGATCTCGCTGGTGCGGTGGGCGATGCTCGTTAGCACCGTCACGGCGTCCCGGCCCCACGTCTCGGGGAGCCACACCCGGTCGTAGCCGAGCCCCTCGGCGCGTTCGGCCTGCTCGCAGAGCGCGTCGACGCTGGGCTGGGCCGCCACCGGCAGGAAGACCTCGCACGCCATCACTCGGGCGATTCCATGATGTCTGGGACGCCACGGGCGGTGACCGTCTCGCCGGTGAGGTACGACGAGGCGGGGCTGGCGAGGAACTGCGCGACGTCGGCGATCTCCGCGGGCGTTCCGATCTTCCGGTCGACGGTATCCCGATCGATCTCGTCGGCCGTGACACCCATCTGGCTCGCGACGCCCGGCGTGGCGACGAACCCCGGCGCGATGCAGTTCACCCGGACCCCGTCGCTCGCCCACTCGTAACCGAGGGTCGAGGTGAGGTTGATGATCCCCGCCTTCGCCGCGGCGTAGTGACTCATGAACGGCGCGCCGTCCTGGCCCGCGACGCTCGCGAAGTTGACGATGGTCCCGCCGTCGTTCTCGCGCATCACCTCGCCGGCGGCCTGGGTGCAGTGGTAGGTCCCATGGAGGTTGATGTCGACGATGGTCTTCCAGCCGTTCTCACTGATGCCCTCGAAGTTCGCCATGAAGCTCGCGCCGGCGTTATTGAGGAGGCAATCGATCCCGCCGAATTCCGCTACTGTTGCCTCGACCAGCGCCTCGACGGCGTCGCGGTCGCGGACGTCGCACTCGACCGCGAGCGCCGATCCCCCCGACTCCTCGATCCCCTCGGCCACGGGGTCGACGTTCGCCTGTTCGCGCGAACAGACCACGACGTCCGCCCCGTCCTCGGCGAAGCGCTCGGCAATGGCTCGCCCGATACCGCTCGACGCACCCGTCACGACCGCGACGTCGCCCGCGACGCTGAACTGGTCGGTCGTCATCGCCGCCTCCGCGTGGTGGGTTCCATCACATCGACCGTTACCGATGGCGCGCTAATAAACCCCATCGTGATCGACGTTGTCCTGAACCATCGATGTGTTTACCGTCGGTAACAGATCGTGGGCCATCGCGACGAGCGCCGATGGACCCGATTCACTACAGGGAAGTGAAACTACTTGACCGAACGCGCCGAAGGGAGCCCAATGAAGACCATCAAGGACAGCGTCCACGGCCACATCGAGGTCGGGGGGGTGGCGCGCGACCTGCTCGACACCGCCCTCGTCCAGCGCCTCCGACGCGTCCGCCAGCTCGGGACCGTCGACCTCGTCTACCCCTCGGCGAACCACACCCGCTTCGAGCACAGTCTGGGGGTGTACCACCTCGCCGACCGCGCGCTCGGTCACCTCGGGATCGAAGGGCGGGAAGCCGAACGGGTCCGAGCCGCCGCGCTGCTCCACGACGTCGGCCACAGCCCCTACAGCCACAACCTCGAAACCCTGGTCTACCGCCACACGGGCGCGGAGCACGACGACGTCGAGGAACTCCTCGCGGGCGGCGAGGTCGCCGCGATCCTCGAATCGCACGACCTCGACCCGAAGCGGATCGCGGGCCTCGTCGCGGGCGAGGGCCAACTCGGCCAGCTGGTCTCGGGCGAACTCGACATCGATCGGATGGACTACCTCGTGCGCGACGCCCACCACACCGGGGTTCCCTACGGCACCATCGACCACGACCGTCTCGTGCGCGAACTCCGGTATCTCGACGGCGAACTCGTGCTCGACGAGGGGAACGTCCAGACCGCGGAGTCGCTGCTGGTCGCGCGCGCGCTGATGAACCCGGTGGTCTACAGCCACCCGGTCGCCCGCATCGGGAAGGCGATGCTCCGGCGCGCGGCCGAGCGCCTGCTCGACGACGGGCTCGCCGCCGACGACCTCCGACGGATGGACGACGCCGACCTCATCGTGGCGCTCAGAGAGCACGAAGCGACCGCCGCCGACGCCGCCCGCCTCGACCGGCGCGACCTCTACAAACGCGCGGTGTGGGCCGAACTCCGGGACACCCCCGACGACCTCGTGGACGCCGACCACGACACCATCCGCGAGCGCGAACGCACCATCGCCGACCGGGCCGCGGTCGAGGCCGACGACGTGATCCTCGACGTGCCCTCGCGACCCGGCATGACCGAGTCCTCCTCGCGGGTGGTGGTGAGCGGCGAGATCCGCCCCCTGGGTCGGCAGTCGACGCTCGTCGAGGCGCTCGACGCCATCCAGCGCGACCAGTGGCGGCTCGGGGTCTACGCTCCCCACGACGCGGCCGAGCGCGTCGGCAACGCCGCCGCCGCCGTCCTCGGGCTCGACATCGACGGCGCACTGGTCTCGGACGTCCGGCCCGGAGTCCACACCACGCTCGACGAGTTCGCCGGGGAATAGCGACCCACTTTTTTCGAGGAGTGGTTGGCGAGCGAGGCGAGCCAACCCGACGAAGGAAAACCTGTCTTGCTGAGTGCAACGAAGCAAGGCTCGGAAGACGCTTCGCGTCTTCCGGTGGACTAAAAAGAGCCGCTCGTTCGGCCTTTGGCCTCACTCACGGTACAACTCCTCACTCTCCCGCTCCGCCACCGTTCCGCGACGGCCACACGCCTCCCCAGCCGACTGCGCTCCTCGTTCGCTCGTGGTTCGAAAGACGCTTCGCGTCTTTCGTCATCACGAGACGGCTTCGCCGTCTCGAACGACTCCGTTCGCTCACTCCGGTGCTCATCCCTCGCACGGGCGTTTCGCGCCGCCCCTCGGGCGGCGCGGAGGCCGCGCGCCGACCGTTTCAACCACAATCGAGACACACGACTCGTCCATCGACGGAGCCATTCAAGGCGACTCGCCACCGACCCCGACCATGGAGATCGAGGGCACGATACTCGCGGGTTACGACTTCGACCCGATCGAGGGACGCGTCGTGGTCGAGGACGGCCGGATCGAGGTGGTCGAGGAGGCAGCGACGGATTCCTCGCGGATCGTCTTCCCGGCGTTCGTCAACGCCCACACCCACATCGGCGACTCGATCGCGAAGGAGGCCGGCGGCGGGCTGAGCCTCGACGAGTTGGTCGCGCCGCCCGACGGCCTGAAACACCGCCTGCTCCGGGCGGCGAGCCGCGAGGACCTCGTCGCGGGGATGGAACGCACCATCGACTTCATGGTCGAGTCGGGGACCGGCGCGTTCTGTGAGTTCCGCGAGGGCGGTGTCGAGGGGGTCCGGGCCATCGAGGACGCGCTCGCGGACTCGGCCATCGACGCGACGGTCCTCGGTCGCGAGACCGTCGAGGCGATGGCGGCGGCGGACGGGTTCGGCGCGAGCGGCGCGCGCGACGCCGACTTCGAGGACGAGCGGGCGGCGACCCGCGAGGCGGACAAGCTGTTCGGGATCCACGCCGGCGAGCGCGACGCGACCGACATCGAGCCCGCGCTCGCGCTCGACCCCGACTTCCTCGTGCACATGGTCTACGCCGAGTCCCACCACCTCGACCGGCTCGCGGCGGAGGACATCCCGGTCGCGGTCTGCCCCCGCTCGAACCTCGTGACGGGCGTGGGATTCCCGCCCATCGAACGCCTCGCCGACCAAACGACGGTGGCGCTCGGGACCGACAACGCGATGCTGGATTCGCCCTCGATGTTCCGCGAGATGGAGTTCACCGCGAAGCTCACCGACTGCCGGGCGCGCGACGTGCTCCGGATGGCGACGCGCAACGGAGCCGACCTCCTCGGGCTCGATGCGGGCGTCGTCGAACCCGGACGCGAGGCACGGCTCTGCGTGCTCGACGGCGATTCGAACAACCTCGCGGGCGTTCAGGACCCGGTTCGAGGGGTGGTCCGGCGCGCGGGCGTCGCCGATATCGAGCGCGTCGTGTTGCCCGGACGAACCACCGGGAACGATTAGGCCGCGGGCCGCGAAGAGGAGAGGGAGTCATGTACGACCGTATCCTCGTTCCGACCGACGGCTCGCCGGAAGTCGACCCCGTGGTCGAGCACGCCGTCGAACTCGCGCGGGTCCACGACGCCGAGCTCCACGCGATCTACGTCGTCAACACCGCCGGCTACGCCAGCCTGCCGGCCGACTCGGCGATCGAGGGACTGGGGACGATGCTGAACGACCAGGGCGAGGGAGCGCTCGACCGCGTCGAGGAGCTCGCGAGCGGCGTGACGGTCGAGCGCGTGCTGGTCGAGGGCGCACCGAGCAAGCGGATCGTCGAGTACGCCGAGCGCGAGGGCTGTGACCTCGTCGTGATGGGGACCCACGGCCGCGGCGGCATCGACCGTCTGCTGCTCGGGAGCGTCGCCGAACGCGTCGTCCGCACCTCGTCGGTGCCCGTGCTCACGGTTCGTGTCGAGCGCGAGGACGTGGACGACGACGACTGATCCTGGGATCAGACTGGTCGGAGGTGTTCGCAGTCGCCCGCGTGAACCCGCCGTGTTCCCTCGTCGGTCTCGACCACGAGGCTGCCGGGGAACTCGACGTCGACCGCCTCGCCGACGACCTCCCCGCCGGGCGTCTCGATACGAACACGCTTGCCGAGGGTGAGCGCGTGCTCGCGCCACATCGAGAGCACCGTCTCCGGTTCCCCTCGGAGCGCGTCGAACCGTTCGAGGAGGCGCTGGACGAAGGCTCGGCGGTCGAGGTCGTCGGTGTGAGCCAGCAGTCCGGTTCCGCCCGCGGGGAGGCCCTCGGACCGGACGTTGACCCCGATACCGACGACCACCCACGAGACCCGGTCGGCCTCGCCCTCCATCTCGGTCAGGATGCCGACGAGTTTCTCCTCGCCGTCTTCTGTGGGGACGAGAACGTCGTTCGGCCACTTGATACCGGCATCGACGCCGGCCTCGCGGGCGGTCTCGACGGCCGCGACCGCCGCCGCGAGGGTGAGGACTGGAACGTGGGCCGGCGGGAGGGCGGGCCGGCAGAGCACGCTACACCATATCCCGCCCGGCGGCGAGGCCCACTCCCTGTCGAGCCGGCCGCGACCGCCGGTCTGTTCGTTCGCGACCACGACGCGGTCGGTCTCGCCCGCTTCGGCGAGTTCACGTGCGCGGGCGTTGGTGCTCGGCAGGCTGTCGTGGTACTCGACCGTGAAGGGTGCATCGAGCCCGAGCTCGATCGCGGGCCCGCCGTACTCCGGAACTCCGGTCAGTCGATAACCGCCGTCGCTCTCGATGGAAAAGCCGGCCTCGCGGAGCGCCTCGATGTGTTTCCAGACGGCCGTGCGCGAGACCCCGAGGGAGGCCGCGAGCTCCGGGCCCGAGACTGGTTCCTCCGCGATAGCGTCGAGGATCCGGTAGCGAGTCTCGTTCATATGGATCGATATCGTGGTCGACACTGATGGCGATGAGCGACGGCAGGGCTCATTCGACGGCGTCCGGTTCGTCCGTCGACTGGTCGGCGACGAGGAAGTAGCCGATGGCGAGACCGACCTGCATCGCGAGTTGCGTTCTGAGGTTCGACTCGAACGCGTCGCCCTTCCACCGTCGGAGACCGATGCCGACCGCGATCCCGATACCGACGGTGGCGGCGTCGTGCCACCGTTCGAGGCTTCTGTCCGTCATTTCCCGGGTTCGTAGTCGTCGTGGATCCGGTCCATCCGGGCGGCCATGACGAAGTCGGTCTCGAAGAGGCCGTCGATCTTGTGAGTCCACATCTCGACGACGACCTCGCCGTACGAGAGGTGGATGTCGGGGTGGTGCCACTCCGCCTCGGCGAGCTCGCCCACCTCGTAGGTGAACTCGAGCGCATCGCGGAAGTCCGCGAACTCGTAGGTGCCTTCGAGGTGGTGGTCGTCCACGACGTCCCAGACGTCCCCGTCGATCCCCTCGGCGAGTTCCGCGAGCTCAGCGCCCGTCAGCGGGTCGTCGTCGCTGGTGCAGGCGACACATTCGCGTTCGGCGAGTTCGGGTTCGGCCATACCGGAGGATTGGCCAGCGATCGACTTGTACTCTCCCACTTTTTTCTGCGTCGGGTGCGCTTCGCGCACCGCTCCTTGAAAAACCTGGACTAAAAAGGCCGCTCGTTCGGCCTGCGGCCTCA